>CAIOFV010000173.1 GCA_903857665.1 uncultured Myxococcales bacterium | reverse complement strand
GTGGTCAGGGAAGCGACCCGCGCGGCCAAGTCACGGACGGCCGCCTCGGACAATTCCCCGGCCAGGCGGGAGACTTCCTCCAGCACCTTCCTCTCGGGCTCCGTCACTACCGCACCTCCCCGCCAAAGAACGCGCAGGTGGCCGTCGAGACCGTGGGTACCAGGACCGTGCGGTCCAGGTACTTGTTGCCCCGTTCGCAGGACGTCTCGGGTGCGAACAGGCAGGCATGGCAAGCCGCCCCATGCAGGGTCACCGGGGACGACGTCGGCTCGTGCTCCGCGCACAGCGGGTCGGACGCGCACAACCGGATCCGTTCCAGCGCCTGATCGAGGTGCCGCCCCAGGACTTCCGGCCAGCCCAGGCTGACCAAGCCCCCCAGGGTCCCCTCGCTATCCGGCGCCGCCGTGTACAGCAGGATGCCCGCCATCGGCCCGCCTGGTTGCCCTGTGTCCCGGGCGTAGATCCGTTCCCGGATCCCGGCCGCGCTATATCCGCACTCGATCGCAAAGCGGTGGATCAGGGCATGGCTCAGCGTGTGGAGCAGCACGAACCGCATCCCCGGGAAGCCGGCGTCCACGGGCTGGATGCCCCGGGCCGCCCGCCATGCGAAGTGGGCCTTCCTCAGCAGGTGCTCCCGCTCGCCCACCTCCGGCCGGGCCAGCCATGCTTGGATCCGCTCCTCCCGGAACCGCAGGAAGACGCCCTCGCCGCGTACTTCCGACGCCAGCACCCAGTGGGGTGCCCCCCGCGACACGGGGCTGCGCATCTCCATGGGCACCACCCCGTCGTCCAGGTAGTCGCCCGGGGACTCGATCCGCGTGAAGCCCACCAGGGCCCGGACCTCCCGAATCCGGTCCACCAGCACGACAGACTGCAGAACATCGGCATACCGAGGGGGCGGTGGGACTGCCTCCAGGTGAAGTTCGTCGGAGTTCCCCTCAGGCTTAGGGTCGCTGAGGACCCGCCACTCCGGCCACTTCAGGTCGTCGGGACGCGCTTCGTCCGCCGTGGCTGCCGGGTTTCGTTGGGACTCAATGGCCGCCAGGATCGCGTCGTCGTGGTGGGTCCACAGGCGGGGGAGTTGGCCCTGCGCCTGGAAAAACTTGCGAAACGCCTTTAGGACCTCCATCGAGGTCACCGGCTCCAGTTTCTCCCAGTGCTCTGCCACCAGCCGGAGCAGTTCGTCTTCAGCCTTCGGCAGGTACAGCGACGAGAGCACGATGGGGAACCAGACGTTCGAGGCGCCGGCCAGGATCGGGGTGGCCCGTCGATCGCAGCCGTTAGGATCGTAGTCGCGCAGGTGGGGGCGTCGGCCGGAGCACGGGAAGCCGGCCTTCTCCTTCCCCTCCTCGCCGGTGCCATGCCGGGCCTGCATGGCCTCGACCAGGGTCCGGTCGGCACCGCACTCGTCGCACAGGACGTGCAGGTCGGTGGGCTCGCCGGTCACGCCGTAGCGCTTCAGGCGCAGCGTGCCCGTACATGAACTGGGGCCCCGGTGCACGAACTCCTTCCACGGAAAGTCGTCCAGATGCCCCCGATCGCAGGCCACGAGGAAACGTGCCGGCACGAGGGGCGGCTTGATGCCCTTGTTGCAGTTCTTGTGCACCCACTGGGCACGATCCGAGCGGGTGGGGTGGGTCTTCAACTCGACCAGATCCGATCCCGCCGGCACCAGCAGGTCGCACCGAGTGCAACGCATCCAGCGCGGGAAGGTGACGACGGGCGCACCGACATGTGCGTCCTCCCCTGCCAGGCGGTCGTAGAAGTCCCCCTCGGGGATGGGAGGCAGGCGCAGTGCCTGCACCTGCTGCCCGAGCTGGTCCCGCACTGCCCGCAGCAGTCGCTCCTCGGTGATCTCCTTCATGCGGCCGATGTCCCAGTCGTCCAGGCCGCAAACCAGCACGGACAGGTGCGGCAGATCCACGATGGCCCCGATCCCGAACGTGAACACGAGCTGGCTGGGTCGCAGCTCGCCCACGCGGTTCCCATGGTTCGGCTCGTTCATTCCGCCTCTCCCTGCTGCTCGTCCATGCCGCGGTCGTCCAGGATGAGACCGACGCCGGGCTCCACGTCCCGCAGCGACGTCAGGCACGTGAAGTCACGCCAGTCCCCCAGCCCGGGGGCGGTCAGTAGGCCGCGCGTCTTGCCGTCCTTCTTGTCCCGGTAGCCGAGCAGCGCCCCTCCCACCTGGTGCTTCGCCTGGTGGTCCCAGTGATCCAGCAGCGCCTTCAGCCGGGCCTGCACCTGCTCGACGACCGGGTGGTGGTTCGTCACGCGGGCTGCCCGATCCCGGATCGTCTCCAGCGCGCGTTTGACCTGGGGCGAGGCAAGGTCCATGGACTGTGCCTTCTCGTTGGCGCTCAGGTC
>CAIOFV010000172.1 GCA_903857665.1 uncultured Myxococcales bacterium | reverse complement strand
GGTCCTGCTGCAGGCGCAGGTGCTGGAACTGACGGCGAATGCAGAGAAGGCCGGCCGCGGCGTGGTGCTGGAATCGCGCCTGGATCCGCGCCTGGGCCCGGTGGCCACGGTGCTGGTGTCGGGCGGCACGCTGAAGATCGGCGACGCCATTGTCGCGGGGCTGGCCCACGGCCGCATCCGCGTGATGACCGACGACAAGGGCAAGCCGGTCACGAATGCCTCCCCGGCGACCCCCGTGAGGATTGCGGGCCTCAACATGGTCCCGAACGCCGGCGACGCCTTCGTGGCGCTGGCCGACGAGAAGAAGGCCCGCGAGGTCGCCGAGTTCCAGATGGCGCAGATGAAGCGGGCCAGCCTGGCCGGCGCGTCGAACCGCGTGTCGCTGGAAGACTTCTTCAGCATGGTCCAGTCCGGCGAGGCCAAGGAACTGAAGGTCATCCTGCGCGCCGACGTGCAGGGCTCGCTGGGCCCGCTGGTCGATTCGGTCACCAAGCTGAAGCACCCCGAAATCTCGCTGCGCGTGGTCCACAGCGCGGTCGGCGCCGTGGCCGAGAGCGACGTGAACCTGGCGATCGCGTCCAACGCGGTCGTGGTGGGATTCAACGTTGCGATCGACCCGAAGGCGCAGCACCTGGCCGAGCAGGAAAAGATCGACATCCGGCGGTACTCGGTCATCTACGACGTCATCGACGACCTGAAACTGGCCATGGAAGGCCTGCTGACGCCCAAGCTGGTCGCGAAGCTGGTCGGCAAGGCGGACGTGCGGCAGGTGTTCAGCGTGTCGAAGGTCGGCAAGATCGCCGGCTCGCTGTGCACGATGGGCCACATCCAGCGCACCCTCGAGGCGCGCGTGGTTCGCGGCAAGGACACCCTGTTCACGGGCAAGCTGTCCAGCCTCAAGCGCTTCAAGGACGACGTCCGCGAGGTCAAGCAGGGCATGGAATGCGGCATCGGCATCGACGGCTGGGAAGGCGTCGAGGTCGGCGACGTGATCGAGTTCTACGAGTACGAGACGGTCCGCGGGACGGGCGTGACGAGCGGATGACGGTTCGGGTCGATGTGATCCGCCTTCGTGCCTGGGCCAGTGCCCGGGCCAGAGGGTTTGCCATGGTCGTCGGAGTCTGCCGCCTCACGCTTTCCATTCCCGAAAACGCCGACCTGAAAGGGAAGCGCAGCGTGGTCAAGCGGGTCATCGCCCGCACGCGCCAGCAGTTCAACATCGCGATGGCGGAGGTCGAGGACCAGGACCTGTGGGAAAGCGCGGTGCTGGGGTTCTGCGTGGTGGGCAACGATCACCGTTTCGTGAACTCGGTGGTCGACAAGGTGATCGCGTTCGTGGACGAATTGTACCTTGCCGAGATCGAGGACCACGCGATCGAGATCCTTCACGTCCTGTGAGTGCGAGGGGACCATGAAGCCGTTCAAGCGTACCGACCGGATCGCCAGCGAAATCCGCGGCGCGCTCGGGATGCTGATCGTCAGCGAGATCGAGGATCCGCGGGTGCGCATGGGTGTGGTGACCGGCGTGACGGTCACGGCCGACATGTCCCTGTGCCGCGTCTACGTGCGGTCCATCCAGGGCGACCCGCAGGGGAGGGCCGAGCTGCTGGCCGGCCTTCAGAAGAGCTCGGCGTTCCTCCGCCGCGAACTGGCCCACCGGGTCACGATGCTGAGGATGCCGAAGCTGGAGTTCTATTACGACGACGTCCCCGACCAGGCCGCCCGCGTCGAGGAGTTGCTGTTCCGGCTGCCCAAGCCGGCCCTGGAAACGGAGGGCGAGCCCCCGAAGCCGGTCAAGGTGCCTGGGATCCGTGGCCCGAAACCGGTGAAGGGGCCCGAGGCCCCGCGTCCCCGGCCGGCGAAGGAACCCAGGACGATGCGCCCGACGACGCTGAAGGAACCCAGGGCCCGGACCCCGAAGCCCGTCGGAAAACCCGAGCCCGAGTGACGGCTGCCGCGGCTGGGGACCGGCCTTCGGGCCTGCCCCGCCCGTCCGACCATGTCGGACACTCCCGGAGAACCTTGGATGAGTGATGATACGGAGTGCGGGCAGGAACTGGATTGTGCCCGAGGCGACTCCGGCTCCGGCGAGAGTTTCCTGCACAAACCCGTCGCCTCTGCCTCCGTGCTCGGGCAGCCGCTGGGCCCGGGCATCCTCCTGGTGGACAAGCCTGCCGGCATCTCGTCGGCGCGAGTCGTGGACGTCGTTCGCCGGGTGACGGGGATCAAGAGGACGGGCCACGGGGGGACGCTGGATCCCTTCGCGACGGGCCTCCTGCCGGTGCTGGTGGGGCGGGAGTTCACCCGGGAGGCCGACGACCTGCTGGCCGGCGACAAGGAATACCTGCTGACGATCCGCTTCGGATCGGAAACGGACACCTGCGACCTGACCGGGGCGGTGGTGGCCCGGGGGGCCTCGCCGCTCCCCGACGCGGCGACGATCCGGTCGGCCCTGGAGGCCTTCGTGGGTGTCCTCCAGCAGGAGGCGCCGGCCTATTCCGCGCTGAAGCACCAGGGCAAGCCGCTGTACTGGTATGCCCGGCGTGGGGAACCCGTGATCAAGCCTCCGCGGGCCGTCCGAATCGATTCCGCCGAACTGATCGAGTGGCTGGCGCCGGACGCGGTGGTGCGGGTCGCCTGCGGCAAGGGCGCCTACATGCGCTCCCTGGCGCGGGACCTGGGCCGCGTGCTGGGGTGCTGCGGGCACCTGGTGGCGTTGCGGCGCACGGTGGTCGGCCCCTTCCGGGTGGAACAGGCGACGCCGCTGTGGCACCTGGAGCGCCGCGCCACGGCGCCTCGCCTTCCCGCGACAAGGCTGGATGTTCCGAAGGCTTGCGTCGTGCGTTCCGACGAGTCGGCGGGCCCGGGGTAGAATCGGCTTCGCCCCGGATGCGGGGCTTTCACGACGTGGAGAGGGGGCGGTGGACGAGGCGATCCTGGGATTCCAGTCGCTGGTGAGCGGCTCCTCGGGAAACCTCGCCCTTGTCACGTCACGCCGCGCCACCCTCGTGCTGGACCTCGGCATCCCCGTGAAGAAGACGCTGGTGCAGCGACTGGCCGACGCGGGTGTCGGCCCCGGGACCGTCAAGGCCGCGCTGGTCAGCCACGAGCATTCGGACCACCTGGGATGGTGGGGGCTGCGCTGGTGCATCGAGGGGCGGATCCCCGTGCTGGCGGGCCGCTCCACGCTGCAGTTCGCCGCGAAGCTGCACCGGGCGAGGGCCGGCACGGAGGTCCCGGCGGGGCTGCTGCAGGAGATCCGTGCGGGGGCGACCTACCTCGTCGAGGACATCGAGGTCACCCCCTTCGACGTGCCCCACGACGTACCGACGTTCGGGTACGTGCTGCGAGCCGGACGGGGAGGGAACCGACGCACGCTGGTGGTGGCGACGGACCTGGGGTGCGCCCGGCCGGAACTGCTGCCCTGGTTCACGGATGCCGACGCGCTGGTGCTGGAGGCGAACTACGACGAGGACATGCTGCGGCGCAGCCCGCGTCATTACCTGGACAAGGCGCGCGTCTCGTCGGACCGGGGGCACCTGTCGAACGTCCAGAGCGGCCGGTTCCTGAAGGAGGTGGCCGACGCCTCCCGCACGCTCCCCCGGACCGTCCTGCTGGCGCACCTGTCCCGGGATCACAACCGGCCCGACCTTGCCACCGCCACGGTGCAGGCCGAGTCGGGCCCGGTGGGAACGCGCGTGCCGCTGCACACGGCGCCGGCGTTCGAGCCGGGTCCGGCGATCTCCTTGTAGCGTGCGGGCCCGCGAAGCGTGGCGGGTCACTCCTCGCCGGGCGATTCCGCGAGGATCTGGCGCAGGCGGGACAGCCGGTTGGCCATGTCGCCCAGCCATTCGTCCCGGGCCCCGTACATCTTGGCCAGCGACAGGTTGCGCTCGTAGGCGGCCACCGCCTTGGCGACCAGCGGGCGCGCCTTCCGGCGCAGTTCGCCCATGTAGACCTTCAGTTCCTCCTGGTT
>CAIOFV010000171.1 GCA_903857665.1 uncultured Myxococcales bacterium | reverse complement strand
GTGAAGACCTGGCGGGGCGTCAGGTTCACGCCGGACTCCCAGCCCCGCGCTATCACCCATTCGCCCGTGACGCGGTTCCTGCTGTTCACGGCGATCGCCACGAACACCTCGACGGGTTCCGAAGCCAGATGCGCGCAACGTGCACGGACGTCACCGGGCGTGGTCAACGGTGCCCCGGCATCGGGACGATGGATTGCCCGGCGTCCCAATTCCGTGGCGGCCAGCAGGCGCAGGGCTCTGGTCCGGCTGACGCCGGACACCAGGGACAGTTCGCCGATGCGCCGGGTGGGCAGGCTGGAAACGGTGCCGATGGAATCGAGCAGGCCCCGGCTGACCGTGCCGGTGGTCCCCAGCACCAGCGACACGAGTTCGGCGTCCGAAAGGGAGGACGTCCCGAAGGCGGTCACACGCTCGGCCAGGGCCAGCACGATCGTGGACGGCGGACGGGACGATTTCTCGTCCTCGGCATGGATTCGATGCATTGCTACTCCTTGCAGGGGTTGCTGGAATGGGGGACGGGACGCCCGGCCAAAGGGGGGAAGACCGAGCGCCCCATCCCCGGAACGGCTACTCGTCGGTGACGAGCACCTCGATGACCAGCACCGCCAGGGCCAACAGGACCCCGGGCAGGTTCGGATTCCTGGTCAAGGTGCGCCAGAACGCGGTCATGAACACCACCTCCTTCCCCTCCACCCGCTTGCCACCCGTGGGGAAGATTGAGGTGCCGTCGCGACGAGGAAGCCCGAAGGGGTCAGACGATGAGGCCCTGCCGGAAGTCCACGACCATCTCACGACGGTAGCGGCGTTCCGCCAGGTGGTTGCCGACGGTGGCGGCCAGGAAGGCCGAAAGCCCGGACGCGCAGTAGATCGTGCTGCGTGCCGTGCACGGGGCGCGCAGGGCTTCGGTGGACGGGTACAGTTCGGACTCGTACAGACGGCAGTCCTCCGGGTCGTTCGGCCGGATCGCGAACACCTTGCCGACCTCGGCGCCCATCCGGGCGTCCAGGTATAACTCGACGCGCCTGCACCTGCGGATGTGCCTCCAGATCGCGATCCGGGCGTCCATCGAGTCCACCGTGCAGATCACGATGCCCGACACCGGCTGGGCCACGAAGCGTTCGGCGTGGGCGATCACGTTGCCGCCGAACGCCGCCAGCTGCTCGGCCAGCGCCTCGACCTTGGGCCGTCCCAGGTCGCACACCCGGAACCACTGGGGTCCCAGGTTTTCCACGGATACTGTGTCGAAGTCATAGACCTCGACGACGCCCACGCCCATCTTGACCAGGGACAACGCCGTGAACGATCCCACGGCGCCCGCGCCGATGACCGTGACACGCGCCGCCTGCAACTTCTCCCAGGGCAGGATGTCCCGCTGGCGTACGAATCCGGCCTCGGGCACAGCGACGACCTCGCGGACGCCGGTGAGGTCAGGGCACTTCAGCACCGCTTCACGCACGCCGGGCATCGGCCACCTCCCCCGGCTCGCTGCCGGTGTCCACGAACGGGTCGATGAAGGCATCGCCATCAACAGCCCGCATGTACTCGTCCACCGACATCTCGCCCCGGTACACGGCGGCTTCCATCTCGTCGATGTCCATCATCGCGAATGACCGCCGGTGCACGCGGCTACCGAACAGGTCGTTGTCCGGGGCTCCCGTCAGCATGCTGCCTGGCAGGCCAATCCCCAGCGACGGGAAGGAATGGACCTCGGTGACCTTCGCCATGAACTCCGCCCGGCACGGTTCCTCCAGGCCCATCTCGGGGACCCGGAGTTTCACCGGCACGTCGTCGATGACGAACCGGATGGGCTTGAACACGTCGATGCGGGCCTTGACGTCGCCCTTGTGGTTCACGACCAGCGACACGATGTAGGGATCGCCGCCCAGGCCCTCGATGCACTTGTCGTCGGTACCGGACCAGAACACGGCCATCTCGGCATGGCTGTGGACCCAGGCCCGCAACTGGCCCTCGATACCGGCGGCCCCCAGGTCGAACAACAGCCGGGCGATGTCCGCCTGATCCATGTCGGTGCTGGCCGCCGTGCAGGTCTGCCGCATCAGGAACACGTCGGTGATGACAGGGCCGCCATCGCCGTCCTCGACGAGGCCCAGCATGCTGACCTCGCCCTTGGCCATCCGCGTCCACGCCCACAGCTTCTCGTGGGCCGCCAGGTCGATCCAGACCTGGGTGATCGGGCTGGAATACTTCATGGTGCCTCCTGCGCCGCCGGGGCCTCGGCCTCGGGCACGTCGTCATCGTTCTTTTCGTCGTCCTGCGGATGGTGTCTGCAGTCGCTCAGCGGGCAGCCTTCGCAGAGGTTCGCTTCCTGGCACTCCGAGACGTCGCCGGCGTACGAACAGTTGCTGCTGCATTCCGTGCAGACCCACGGCGT
>CAIOFV010000170.1 GCA_903857665.1 uncultured Myxococcales bacterium | reverse complement strand
TGGATCTGATCTTCCTGCTGCACGCCGACCACGAGCAGAACTGCTCGACCTCGACGGTGCGCATGGTCGGTTCCTCCCAGGCGAACCTGTTCGCGTCGATCTCGGCGGGCGTGTCGGCCCTGTGGGGGCCGCTGCACGGCGGCGCGAACCAGGCCCTCATCGAGATGCTGATCTACATCCAGCGGGCCGGCCTGACGCCCGCGCAGTTCGTCGAGAAGATCAAGAACAAGGAGTCGGGCGTCCGCCTGATGGGCTTCGGGCATCGCGTGTACAAGAACTACGACCCGCGGGCCAAGGTGCTGAAGAAGGCGGCGGGCGACGTGCTGCAGAAGCTGGGCGTCCACAGCGAGTTGCTGGAAACGGCGCTGGCACTGGAGGACGTGGCGCTGCACGACGAGTATTTCCTCGAGCGCAAACTGTACCCGAACGTCGACTTCTACTCGGGCATCATCCTGCATGCGATCGGCATCCCGACCAACATGTTCACGGCGATCTTCGCCATCGGGCGCATGCCCGGCTGGCTGGCGCAGTGGCTGGAAATGAACGCGGACCCTCAGACCCGCATCGCGCGACCCCGCCAGGTCTATACAGGCGCGACGCAGCGGGCCTACGTGCCGTTCCGCGCGCGCGGCGACGGGCGCATCCCGCGTCGCCGTCCCTGCAACGCCGGTTCCTGACGCGTTGTCCCGCGGGTCGGGCCTGCCAGTCGGCCTTGCGGGTCGGTGTGCGGTCGGCCTGTCCGCAACGGCTCGGCCTGTCCGCAGCGGCTCGGCCTTGCGTCCGCGAGCCGCTCGCGGTAGCCTGCGCCCCGTCCCGCCTTGACCGGCATGCCTGGAGGTAGCCCGTGACCCTGCGCGCGATGGTGCTGACGGTGTCCCTGGGGGCGATCGCCCTGTCGGCCTGTTCGAAGAAGAGCATCGACCCGGCCCTGTGCGGCCCGGCGAACGAAGGGGTGACCGCGGCGTGCCACCTGCCCGACGGCACCTGCTGGGAACTGTACTGCAAGTCGCTGAACGACAACGGCGTGTGCTTCGCCGGCGAGGAGCAGATCCGGGACCGCGATGCCTGCGAAACGACGCAGAAGGGCCTGTGGTCGGCGACCTGCCCGTGCCTGCGCGAAACCTCGATGGGCGGCTGCCGCACCACCAAGGAGGAAGGCCGCTCGGTCACCAAGTGGATCTACACGGGCATGACCGTGGATCAGCACCGCAGCTTCTGCGAAACCAGCGCCTACAACACCTTCCTGGCACCCTGATCATTGAAGTAGACCCGAGGCGGCTCCGTCTGCGGCGAGAGTTTCCTTCGGAAACCCGTCGCCTGCGCCTGCGCGCTCGGGTGGGACGGAGTAGACCCGAGGCGGCTCCGTCTGCGGCGAGAGTTTCCTTCGGAAACACGTCGCCTGCGCCTGCGCGCTCGGGTGGCAACCTCCAGGAGGCCCGATGTCCCCGACCCTGCCCGACGGCGGCCAGCCCGTGCTGATGGCCGGGTTCGTCGTGGCGCTGGCGCTGTATGCCGCGACGGCGGCCACCGAGGCTTTCCGGCCCGGGGCGGGGCGCCGGGTGATGGCGGCGGGTGTGCTGGCGCACTTCGGGGCGCTGGCGACCCGCGGCGTCCTCATCGGGTACCTGCCCCTGACCAACAAGTTCGAGTCCTTCGCGGCGGCGTCGCTGGCGGTGGCCATCGCGGCGGTGATTGCATGGCGGCCGTCACGCATCTACGTCACGTTCCTGGTGCTGGTGGCGATGGCCGCGCTGGGGGCGGCCCTGGCATTCCCCGCGGACCTCGCGTATCCCCCGCCGCTGATGCGCACCCCCTGGTACCCGGCGCACGTGCCCCTGTCGTTCCTGGCCTACGGCCTGTGGACGGCTGCGGCCGCCGGCGCGCTGGCGTGGGCGTTCGACCGCGATCCCGCGTGGCTGCCCAGGATCCATCGCCTGGCGCTGCAGGGCTTCGGGCTGTGGTCGGTGGCGATGGTGTGCGGCGGCGTCTGGGGCGTGCTGGCCTGGGGCGCCTACTTCCTGTGGGACCCGAAGGTCGTCTGGTCGGTGATCTTGTGGTTCCACTACGCCACGTTCGTGCACGTGCGGCTGGCGCCATCGCTGCAGTCGCGTCCCTGGGTCGGGCCGTTGCTGGCCGGGCTGGGGTTCGTGTGGGTGCTGGTGGCCTACGTCGGCACGTCGTTCCTGTTCGGGAGGTCCAGCCATGCCTTCTAGCACGGCGGCTACCCCCGAGGCGGGCCTGTTCCGCCGGTCGTACGACCTTGTGCGGTCCCAGGGTTTCGGGATCGCCTGCGGGCTCCTGACCACGCTGCTGCTGGCCGTCGGCACCCTGGTGATGGCGTTCACGGCCGACGGCGCCTCGTCCGGTGTCGCGATGGACGACTTGACGGCCTTCTTCCTTCCCGTGTCCGGGTGGCACCTGTGGCTGTACCTGCTGATGCCGGTGCTGGGGCTGTTCGGGCTGTCGACGCTGCTGTCCACGATCGAGTCGGTGGCGGACGCGTGGCGTGCGGGTCGCCGGACCCTGTCCGCCTACGCCCCGGCGGTGATCCACGTGGCGTTCCTGGTGACGCTGTGCGCCCACGTGGTGGGCGGGTTCCGGGGGCAGGAGGACGGCGTCGTCACCGTGGGTTCGGACTGGACGCGGCTGCCGGACGGTCGGGACATCCGGGCCATTTCGCTGGCGACGGACGCCTATCCCGACGGGTCGCCACTGCAGGTGCGGGCCCAGGTGGAAATCCGGGACGTCGGCGGCGAGGTGTCGACCGAAAGCGTGGGCTACAACGAGCCGATTTCCTCGGGATGGGGCGCGGACCTGCTGCTGCTGTTGCGCGCGGCCGGCGAGCCGACCGGGGCCCTGCTGACGGCCGGCCCGGCGGAATGCCTGCTGGCGGGGCCCGGGGATGCCTGCACGCTGGCCGGTCGGGTGATCCGGCTGGTGCGGGTCCAGGAAGGCGGTCACTGGGGCAACACGCCGGTGGCGTTCCTGCAGATCGAGGGCGCCGGTGCCCCGGAACCGTTCTTCCTGTGGCCGGGCGGACGGCGGGTGCTGTCGGAAAACGGCGCGTCCTTCCAACTGGCCGAGATCCGGTCGTCGCCGGTGGTGATGCTGCGGTCGCGGCACGCCCCCGGGAACCCTTTTGCGCTGGTCGCGGCGGTGCTCCTGGGGCTGGGATTGCTGGCCATGGGCCGTCGATGGGGCCTCGCGACCCGCTGACCCGCACTGCGACTGCGTTCCACGCTTGTCGGATATCGGAAGTCCAGCATTGCAGGCTGTCCGGCGTGGGTGCGTGGCCGCACGGCCATGCGGGGCCTCGTTTCCGGGCCTGTTGAAAAGTTGTGGAAAGAGTTTTCGGCCCCGCGGCGAGAACCGCGTAACCAGCCGAAAACACAGGTGGAACAAAAAGGCCCGCGCGGGGTCCATTGACCGCGAAAAATCGCGGTCGTAGCATGGGAATTGGACTTGGAAACTAGGGATTCGGACAGCCGGTCCGACACCCTTCGACATGCCGGGAAACCGGGATGGTCGATGGGACGAGGACGAAGACCTCGAAGGGGCCGGCATCCTCGAAAGAGGCCAGCCGATTTCCCGGCTCTTTGAAACTCTGGAGTACAGGGTAACAGACCCGGAAGGGGACTTGCCTGAAGTACCGGGGAGGAGGCCGAACGGGGGAGTTTCGGGTGCGTGCGCAAACACGCCGTCGATGCAACGATCCCGGGGATGCCGCGAGGCCGACGCCGAAGGGCGCTCGGTGAGGGCGGCAACCGAGCAGGCCAAGACCGGGAAGGGGAAAGCCCCAGGGAGGGAAAAGCCCAGGAGAGCCAGGAGGGCGAAGGCCTGCAGAAATGCAGAGTCGTCCTCCCAACGCGACAGGGGGATCAAATCCCTGCAGCGAGGCCGCGCCGGACCCACTGTCCGGAACGCGGCGGTGAGCACCATCGGGCCGTCCACGATCCGGTTCGTCGGGACCTCCGCAAGGAGAACCGACGACAACCCGCAATGCACTGAAGCCGAAAGGTCAAGGAGGCAAGCGGGGGCCGGGGAGACGGAAACCGCCAGGCGGCCATGCCGTTTGGAAGATGACACCGCATCGCCAATCGCAGGAGGGGAAGTTGCGCCGGAAGGCGGCAGCGATCCTTGTCGTGTCAAGCTCTGAAGGGAGAACCCCACGAGCGCGCCCGGATGAAAAAGGCCGGGGAGATCGCGATGGGAGCAAGGCGTCGAAGCCGGCAGGAACGGCAGGGACGAAACAGGACCCGGAGGAGGCAACTCCGGGAGCGGTGGCTCGTCACGATTGGGTTGCGCTGAAGGGGAACCAAACCTCGAGAGAGCGGCCGACACTGGAGGACGGTGTCGCGGCCAGCCGGGAAACACTCTGAAGCGGGGACAGAGTCCGAGGAAGGACTCACAAACCGGTATACGGTTTGCGCCCGGCGCCTGAAGACCACGAGGTGGACGAACCACGAGGTGGGATCGCCAAACCGATAGGGCGATAGGACGTCGGGGATTCTTCGAGGGACAATCCAACCGCACGAGAGGAGGACGGGTCGTGGCGACACGGCGCCGTCATCTCGGATGACCGATACGCTCTGGTGAGGGACACGGCTGTTTGAACCCTGTTTCCAGGTCCACAACGACGGCGGATGCGAATCCGGGGGCACGATGCTCCCGGGTCTGTGATCCGCCGTTCTTGTTTCCGGGGTGCGGTTTCCGGGATTCTGCCGCGTGCGTGCCCGCCTCGTTCAGGCGCCTTCCTCGATCAATCGTTGCGCGATCGCAGCCACGCCCGGCAGCCCTCGTCGGCGGGCCGGCGTGGCGCCGAACCGCGCCGTGAACGCCGCCGGGTCCATCGCCAGCACGTCCTCCGCAGGCACGAACGGCAGGCCGGGCAGGGGGCTGAACGCGAAAGCCGAAGGCTGAAGCGTCTGCAACGCGAAAGCCGAAGGCTGAAGCGTCTGCAACGCGAAAGCCGAAGGCTGAAGCGTCTGCAAGGCGGGACGAGCCGGGTGCTCGGCGGCGCGGTTGAACGGACAAACGTCCTGGCAGATGTCGCAGCCGTACAGGTTCCCCGCCAGCGGCAGGCCGTCCGGCAGTGGCGTCTTCGCGGTCACGGTCAGGTGCGCCAGGCAGCGGTGGACGTCCAGTTGGAAGGGGGTGCGCAGCGCGCCGGTGGGGCACGCGGCGAG
>CAIOFV010000169.1 GCA_903857665.1 uncultured Myxococcales bacterium | reverse complement strand
GCGTCACGATCATGCCGCGGACCACCTCGACGACCCCGTCCCGGGCCATCGCCTCGATGTCCGCCTCGGTGACAATCTTCCTGCTCATCTGCGTCAGGCCTCGACCTGGTAACGATCCACAATGGCCACGACGGCCGCATCGATCGGCGCGTGGGGCGCCTCGCCTTCGGCCAGCGCCGGCTCGATGCCGACGCGCGCCGCGTGCCCGTACGCGATCACGACGTCCTCGCCCGGGCCCGCGCCCAGCACGTCCGCCGCGACCACGCCGTCGTTCAGTCCTTCCGGGGGCACGCCGTCGTCGCCCGTGCGACCGCCCGCGGCGACCAGGTCGTCCAGGTGGTACGGGCGCACCAGCAGCAGGCGCAGGCCCTGGAGCCCCTCCCACTTCACCGACGACCAGACCACACCGACCACCCGAGCCATGAACATGGGTGCCCTCGGCAATCCCCGGCGGGAAGATCCCATGGAAGGGGACGGAGTGTCAATGGCACAGCGGGGGCTTCGCGCGGACGAAACCGCCCCGGGGATCGCCCATCGGCTCGACGCACCCCGCGGCGGAACGACGCGCCGCCAGCTCGCCGCGCAGGAAGACCTCCCGGACCGCGCCGCGCAGCCGGCGGCCCTGGTAGGGCGTGTAGTCGGCGCGAGAGTGCAGGCGGGACACGCTGATCGGCGTCATCACGGCCGGGTCCAGGACGACGAAGTCGGCGTCCAGCCCCACGCGGATGGCGCCCTTGCGATGCGCGATTCCCAGCAGGCGTGCGGGCTCGCCGGCGGTCGCCGCCGCCAGCCGTTCCAGCGACAGGCCCCCCGAAAGCGCGGCGTCGTAGACCAGCGGCAACATCGTCTCGACGCCCGGAAGTCCGCCCGGAACCTTTCGGAAGTCCTCGGCGTGGGCCTCCTTCTGGGCCGTCGTGAACGGGCAGTGGTCGGTCGCGAGCACCTCGACGGTGCCGTCGGAAAGCGCGCGGACCAGCGCTTCGCCGTCCTCGGGGCTTCGCAGCGGCGGCGCGCAGACCAGGCGTTCGGCGTGCAACGGCGTGGCCGGACCACACGCCAGGAACAGGTACTGCGGGCAGGTCTCGAGGTACAGCCGCGCCCCCGCCGCGCGCGCCCGGACGGCCGCGGCCAGCCCGGCGGCCGACGAGAGGTGCACGACGTAGATCGGCAGGCCCAGTCGTGCGGACACGGCCCCGACGGCCTCGACGGCGACCGCTTCGGCGGCATCGGGACGCGACGCGAAGAAGTACCGCGCGGCGGTGTCGCCCCGCCCCACCAGGTGCGAGGTCGCGCGGTCCACGACGGCCTGGTCCTCGGCGTGGACCATCACCAGGGCTCCGTGCTCGGCCGCCCTCGCGACCACCTGCCCGAGCAGATCGGCGTCAATCCGCATCCCCGGGTACGCCAGGAACGTCTTCAAGGAACCGACGCCCGCCGCGACGACGTCGCCAATCTCGGCCAGCGTGTCCGGGGTCACGGTCGTCAGGTTGGCGTGCAGGAACCAGTCGCAGCGGGCGTCCACGGCGGCTACGACCCGGCGCCGGACGGACGCCAGCAGGCCTTCGCCCGGCGCCTGGACGGTGAAGTCGCCGACGGTGGTCACGCCCCCGCAGATGGCGGACAGCGTCCCGTGGGCCACGTCGTCGCGGGACGGTTCCCCGCCGATGACCAGGCCCAGGTGGACGTGCGCGTCGACGGCCCCGGGCAGCACGTGGCAGCCGCTGACGTCCAGCACCGGCGCGCCGGCCACGTCCAGCCGCTCCCGAACGGCCGCGAACCGCCCGTCCAGGATCCCGACGTCCACCGCGCGCATCCCGTCCGGCGTGGCGACCAGTCCACCCCGAACGACCAGGTCGAATCCAGACATTGCAGGAACCCTGCCCCGAGAGCTTCGGGCGCATTGTAGCGCGAAACGTGATTGCGGGGCCGGGCTGAAGCCCCGCCCAACAGGCAGCAGGTCAGGACGAACAGGCCTGGAAGCCGCTGATGGCGGCGGTGCCGCGGTCGGTGGTGACGCGCAGCACGTGGAGGCCCTCGCCGGTCTTCCAACCCTCGGTGACGATGCGATCACCCGGATAGACGATGCCGGTGAAACGCGCCGATACCGAGCCCAGGCGGCCCGCGTCGCCGCCGAGCCCCTCCTGGACCAGCGCGCGGATGGCGAACCCGAACGAACACAGCCCGTGCAGGATGGGCCTCTCGAACCCCGCCGCGGTCGCGAAGGTCGGCGACACGTGCAGGAAGTTCCGGTCGCCCGACAGCCGGTACAGCAGCGCCTGCCACGGCAGCGTCGCCTGCTCGACCCGGAAGTCCGGCGCACGGTCCGCCGGGGGGTCGATCCGCGCCTGCTCCGGCCCGCGATCGCCGCCGAAGCCCCCCGCACCGCGGACGAACAGGCTGAACGTGTTGTCGAACAGCGGCCTCCCGTCGGCATCGGCCGTCCGCGCGACCACCACGGCCAGCGCGCCCTTGCCCTTGTCGAAGACGTTCGTGACCTCCCAGGTGGTCGACAGCACGCCCGACGTCGGGATCGGCGCGAACCACCGGATCCCCTGCTCGCCGTGCAGCAGTTTCGTCAGGTCCGCGTCCAGTTCGCGGACGGCGTCGAACAGCGCACGGGTCGCCGGAATGACCGCGAACGACGGGACCGCGGCGAACTTCGGGTCCCCCTCGAACACCGACGACAGGTCCCGCTCGGTTGCACCGACGCCCAGCGCGTACAGGATGAGGTCCTTCGCCTCGTAGGCGAAAAGGTACGGGGCGGACGTACGGCCGACGCAGGCCAGGTTCAGCGGCATGGTTCCCCCCTTTCGATCCGGCGCGGCCACGGGCCGGCTAGCCGAGATTGATCACGTTGCAGGTGATGGTGCGAAGCACGCCCTCGATCATCTGGATCTTGGCGTAGCTGACACGACCGAGGGCGTTGATGTCGGCGGCGTCGATGCGCGCGATGATGTCGTACTGGCCGGTAACGGCGTCACAGGCGCGCACCTCGGGAATCTGGCGCAGTTCCTCGATAATCCGGTGGATCCGGCCCGCGGCCCCTTCGATCAGGACGTATGCCGATGCAGCCATGACAACCTCCTTCTCAGCCCTTCTTGAACAGCTTGGTCAACCTCGACAACTTCGACTCCGACTTCTTCGAAAACGTCTCGGCGCTTTTCGTGCTGGCCTGGAGGAGATCACGAACCATCGCGGCCTCGCGGTTGTCCGGGTCGATGCGAAGCGCCGCGCGCACGGACTCGAGCCCCAGCGCGTTGTTGCCCTCCATCCGTGCAACCACCGCGAGCCCGACATGCGCGTCGATCACGTTCGGATCCTGCTTCAGGACGTCCTGGAACAGCGCCCGCGCCTTGGCCAGCGTGTCCGGCTGCTGGCTCCTGCCCAGCAACGCCCGGCCCATCGCCGCCCGGTAGGCGGGCTCGCCCGGGTCACCCTGGGCCGCACCTTCGAATCGTTCGTACGCTTCATCGTACTTCTTCGCCCGCAGGAGGTCCACCCCGGTCAGGTAGAGCGCCTGGGCATCGAAAATCGACACGACACGGGCGTCGAGCCCCGGCGTCGCGGCGCCAATCTGGCGGTTGTATCGGGTCCGCAACTCCTGATCGACCAGGGTCGCGCGGGCCTCGTCGAGCCTCCGGTGAATCCGGTCGAGGATCCTCGGAACGTCGGGCTCCGGCTCGTCCTCGTACCGCGCCCGGGCGAAACGCTTGCGCGCCCGGGTCAGCGCGGATTCCACCTCGGAGACCCGGGCATCCACGCTGATCTCGAGGACCTCGTAGAGATTGGCCTGCGCCAGGTCTTCCGCCGAGGCGCGAAGCTCCGCGACCGCCGGCGACTCCAGCCGGCCGGGCCGGTCCCCGGGCACCGGCTCCCCCCCGGATTCGGGCGGCGCGGCAGCGAACATCGCCACCGCGGGCATCGGCGCCGGGGACGGGATGGCACGCGGCGCCGGTTCCGGGGGAGGCGGCGGTTCGGGCGGTGGCGTCGGGAGGGTGCGCGGTACCGGCGCCGCCGGCGGCATCGGCGGCATCGACCGCGAGGGGTGCGTGCCCGACGGCGCGCGCGGGATGT
>CAIOFV010000168.1 GCA_903857665.1 uncultured Myxococcales bacterium | reverse complement strand
GCCACTCCCGCCGGGCAGTCGAAATACGCGATACGCGCCATCAGCGTTGTTCTCCTTCCGCCCGAGCGCGTAGGCACAGGCGATGGGTTTCCGCAGGAAACTCTCGCCGGAGCCGAAGCCGCCTCGGGCACGCTCAATGTTCCTCGCGCTTCCGGTTCATCAGGGCCGCGGCCATGCCCGCCCCGTACCCGTTGTCGATGTTCACGACGGTCACGCCGCCCGCGCACGAATTCAGCATGGCCAGCAGCGCGGCGACGCCCCCGAAGGACGCCCCGTACCCCACCGAGGTCGGCACCGCGATGACCGGGCACGGGGCCAGCCCCGCCACCACGCTGGGCAGCGCGCCCTCCATGCCGGCCACGACGATCGCCACCGTCGCCCGCCGCAGCGCGTCGAGGTACGGCACCAGGCGATGCAGTCCCGCGACGCCCACGTCGAACCCGCGCACCACCCGGTTGCCCAGGAACTCGGCGGTCACGGCGGCTTCCTCGGCCACCGGCACGTCGGCGGTCCCGGCACACAGCACCAGCACCTCGCCTCGCCCCTTGTCCTCCCACGGCCGTTGCCGGATCAGGACGGTGCGGGCGTTGGGCGAGTGTTCGAACGGCTGGTCCGGATGGCGGTCGCGCAGCACCTGCACCCGCTCAGGCGCCAGGCGCGTGACCAGCACGTCGCCACCGGCCAGGATGGCGGCAGACACGGCGTCGCACAACTGGGTGTCGGACTTGCGCTCGGCGAAGACCGCTTCCGCCATGCCGCGCCGCAAGGGGCGGTGCGAGTCGAACGCCACGTCGCCCACGCGCCGGATGCCGAAATCGCGCAGGTCGGCCAGGGCCTCGTCGGTCCCCGTGCGCCCGTCCCTGACCGATTCGAGCAGTTGTCTGAGTGCCGTTTCGTCCATCGGATTCCCCGGCTTGGCGACGTATTGTCTGTATCGGGCCCCGGGGTGTCAAACGAGTCCCGTCAGGGCGGGGCCTCCAGTGGAGGTGTCGCGAGGTTGTATCCTGCAGCGGGTTTTGCAATGATTGCTCGCTGTCGTAACGGTGCAGCATGCAGGACCCGAGCCTCGACCCGGCAAGACTGGTTTTCGACGAGGTCGCGATCTGGGACCCGCTGCGCTGCCCGGTTCCCCTGGAACGGCTGACCGAAGGGTGCAGCGGGGAAGACGAACGCTTCATCGCGCTGGCCTTCCGCCTGGCCGAATCCTTCTACAACGAGCAGAAGCCCCGGAACAACGGCGAACCCGCCTTCACGCATCCGACCAACGTCGCGTTGATCCTCAAACTGGCCGCGGCCCAGCCGCACGTCATCGCGGCCGGCCTGCTGCACGACCTGCTCGAGGACATGCTGGATCGCGAAAAGGAAAGGCGTGGCCACGCGGGCCCCGACGCGGAAGCCGCCTGTCGCGCCCGGTTCGCCGAGGACGTGATCCGCATCACCGAACGGGCCATGTTCCCGCGCCACATCGCCGAGCGCGTGGTCGAGGTGACCTGGACGCTGACCCGCCACAAGGCGGACCTGTACTACAAGTCGATCTCGGGGGTCTTCACCCACACGGATCCCGACGTGCGCGTCGCCTCGGCGCTGGTCAAGCTGGCCGACCGCATGCACAACATCCAGACCATCGAAAACTACCAGGACGAGGAGAAGCTCTACCAGTGCTTCAAGAACCTGTTCATCCTGAACAACGCGAAGCAGTTGGTGGTGGAAACCCGGGCCCGCCGGGTCGATCCCCGCATGATCGCGACGCTGGAAAAGCTGTTCAAGAAGAACGGGAAGGCGACGTTCCAGGCGATGCTGCGGATCGCCCACTCGTCCGACATCGAGGACTCGCTGTTCCCGCTGGTGACGTACCTGGCCATCGCGCTGCGCAAGTTCATGCTGGAAATCCAGGGGCTGTGGCGGGTGCAGGACGTGGCGCTGGAACCCGGCGCGCCGGTCTGGAGCCTGTACCACGGCATCGTCAAGAAGTACGACAACCGGCTGCACCACGAGGACGCCGAGTACCTGGCCCAGACCGAAAGCGAACTGAACTACTTCCGCACCACGTTCGCGTCGCTGGACCTGCCGGACGACCAGTTGCGGCGGGCCATCTACTACAAGGACGCCCTGGCGCTGATGGAGGTCGTGGCGTCCCTGCTGTACCGCGAGGAGTACGTCATCCGCGGGTTCGAGTGCAGCCGCCTGTGCCGTCGCGGCCGGAACTGCATGAAGATCGACCGCCTGGCAGTCGTCGGCGCCCGCTGAACCCCCAGGGGCCCTCGCCGATCACCCTTCCCCGTGCGGATCCACCAGCCGGGCCGGGTCCAGGATCCGGTCCAGGTCCCCGGGTTCCACCAGCCCCTTGTCCAGCAGCAACTGCCGGATGGGCACGCCCGAGTGGACGGACTCGTGGGTCACCTCGGCCGCCTTCGCGTAGCCGATGATCGGCGTCAGCGCGGTCGCCATGGCGCCGGAACCCTGGTAGTACCCGAAACACGTGTCCGCATGCGCCGCGAGCCCTTCGAACGTCCGGGTGCGGACCTGTCGCACCGCGTTGGTCATCACGGTCAGCCCCAGCGTCAGGTCCAGCGCCATCAGGGGCATCATCACGTTCAGTTCCAGTTGGCCCGCCTGCAGCGCGAACGCGTTGGCGGTATCCAGGCCCACCGCGAAGAACATCGCCATCGTGGCCATCTCGGGCATCGACGGGTTCACCTTGCCCGGCATGATCGACGAGCCGGGGGCCACCTCGGGCAGCTCGATTTCGGCCAGGCCGGTGGACGGCCCCGAACCCATCAGCCGCACGTCGTTGAGGATGCGCACCAGTTCCAGCGCGGTGGAGCGCATCGCGGCAGACAGCACGCCGACGGGGCGCTGGCTCTGCATCGCCTCCCGGAGGTCCGGGTTGCCGCGCAGGGGCAGCCCGGTCAGGCGCGCCAGTTCGGCCACGACGGCGGCGCGGTAGCCCTTCATCGTGTTGATGCCGGTGCCGACCGCCGACCCGCCCAGGCCCAGTTCGCAGACCGCGTCGCGCCCCCGCAGCACCTCGTCCCTCTGTGCCGCGACCGTGTGGGCCCAGGCCGCCACCTCCTGGCCCAGCGTCACGGGCGCCGCGTCCATCAGGTGCGTACGGCCGCTCTTGACCACGCCGGCGAACTCGCGCGACTTCGCCTGGAGCGTCGCGGACAGACGGCCCAGTTCGTCGGCCAGGCCGTTGGCCAGCACGGCTGCTGCGATGCGCATGGACGTCGGGAACACGTCGTTGGTCGATTGGCCCCGGTTCACGTGGTCGTTCGGGTGCACGCGGTCGTAGGTTCCCAGGCGGCCGCCGAGGATCTGGTTGGCGCGGTTCGCCAGCACCTCGTTGACGTTCATGTGCAAGGCGGTGCCAGCGCCCATCTGGAACACGTCCACCGGGAACTGGTCGGCGAACCGCCCGGCCAGGATCTCGTCGCAGGCCTGGACGATCGCGGCCCCGGCCTCGCCCGGGATGCCGCCCAGGTCGGCGTTCACCGTGGCGGCCGCGCGCTTGACCCGCACCATCGCGTGGATCAGCGCGGCATGGCTGCGCAGCCCGCTGATCGGGAAGTTGTCGATGGCGCGCTGGGTCTGCGCGCCCCAGTACACGTCGGAAGGCACCTCGACAGTGCCCAGTGCATCGCGTTCGGTCCGGGTCGCCATGACCGTCTCCGTTGCAGGTACGTCCTCCAACGTGGGGCGGCGGCGGGGGGGCGTCAAGGCGCGACGAGGCCGACCCCGGTCCCATCGACGCCCATCGACCGATTGACCGGCGATGGCGGTTCGTGCCACCCTCCCTTCGTCGCCTTTCTGGAGGTTCAAGATGCCGGGATTCGTGGAATGGGGCCTGGAACTGATCCGGCGGGCTTCGTCGGACCTGTCGCCCGACGTCGAGGCCGTGGTCCGAAGGGGCCGCGACGCCGAGCCGGAGGGCACGACCGCCCGCAACGTGCTGGACAGCATCCTGCAGAACGTCGAGATGTCGCGGGCGGATGCGACGCCCATCTGCCAGGACACCGGGCTGACCACCTTCTTCGTCCACCTGCCCGCCGGGTACGACGCCGAAAGCGTCCGCGCCGACCTCCAGGAGGCCATCCGGCTGGCGACGAAGGAAGGGATCCTGCGGCCGAACTCCGTTCACCCTATCACCGGCAAGAACACCGGGGACAACGTGGGCGTGGACCTGCCGCACGTGGAGTTCGAGCCCGCCACTGACGACGCGGTGACGATCGACCTCCTGCTGAAGGGAGGCGGCAGCGAGAACTGCGGGGCCCAGTACCGCCTGCCCGACGCGTCGATCAAGGCGGGGCGCGACCTGGACGGGGTCGAGCGCAGCGTCATCGACGCGGTGCACAAGGCCCAGGGCCAGGGCTGCGCGCCGGGGATCCTGGGCGTGTGCATCGGCGGTGACCGGGCGGGCAGCTACATGGGCGCCAAGAAGCAGCTGCTGCGCCACCTGGACGACGTGAACCCCGACCCGCTGCTGCGCGACATGGAGGCCCGCCTGCTGGAGAGGTGCAACAGCATGGGCATCGGCCCCATGGGCTTCGGGGGCGTCACGACCCTGCTGGGCGTGAAGGTCGGCTGGATGCACCGGCACCCGGCCTCGTTCTTCGTGTCGATCGCCTACTGCTGCTGGGCCGATCGCCGCCGCCGCCTCGTGGTGCGCGACGGTGTCGCCCAGGTGCTGTGAGGGAGGACGTGATGGGAAAGGAAGCGACCAAGCTGCGCCTGCCGGCCTCCGAGGACGCCTTGCGCGCCCTGCGGATCGGCGACGAGGTGCTGATCAGCGGGACCGTGGTCACCGCTCGCGACATGGCCCACAAGTACATGGTGGAACAGCGGCCCGAGTCCCTCCGGGACATCCTGGAGGGCGCGTTGATCTACCACTGCGGGCCGATCATGGTGCGGGACGGGGAGGGCTGGCGCATCGTGTCCGCCGGGCCCACCACGTCCAGTCGCGAGGAACCCTACCAGGCCGACGTGCTGGAAAACTACCGGCTGGGCGGCGTCATCGGCAAGGGCGGCATGGGCGAAAAGACCAGCGCGGCGCTGAAGAAGTGTGGCGCTGTGTACTTCCACGCCGTCGGCGGCGCGGGCACCCTGCTGGCGAAACGCGTCAAGAAGGTCCGCGAGGTGCGCATGCTGGAGGAGTTCGGCGTCCCGGAAGCCTTCTGGGTCCTGGAGGTCGAGGACTTCCCGGTGGTGGTCACGATGGACAGCATGGGAGGCAGCCTGCACCGCGAGGTGCTGGAGGCCTCTGCCCAGAAACGCAAGGATCTTCTGGGCCTCTGAACGGCCTGGGCCTCTAGACGGCCTGGGCCTCAAGGCGGGCGAGCATATGCCGCGAATTCAGCCCGCCGGCATCATGCGAGCGGGCTTGAACCGCGCTGCGCGTCGGTTCACGCCCGCTTCGCGGCGGCGGGCTTCGCGGCGGCGGGCTTCGCGGCGGCGGGCTTCGCGGCGGCGGGCTTCGCGGCGGCGGCCTTGACCTGGTCCGACAGTTTGCGCACGTCGGCGCGCAGGGCCTTCAGGGCCACGATCTCCTTGTTCAGCTTCTCGACGGCGACTTCCAGGCGGGCGACCTTGTCGGCCGGGGGTACCTTCAGGAAGCCGAGGATTTCCGTCCGCAGGGCCTCGGTGTGGCGAGCCATTTCCGAACCCTTCAGCTTTTCGACCAGTTCGGGCACCGTCATCTTGCCGTAGCGGTCCAGCAGGTCGTGCGGCCGGATCTCGCCCAGCAGCTCGTGCAGCGCCTTCTGGCCCTTGTGGAAGGCCTCCTGGCCCTTGACCAGCGCGTCCTGTCCGAACGTCGCCTGCTTCTTGGCCTTCGCGGCCACTTCGCCAGCGACCTTCTTGCCCTTGCCCTGAAGATCCTTCAGCCGGGCGGCCGAGCCGTCGATGATGCCCTTGACCTGGTTCCCGATTTGCGTCGTGTTCATGGGGCTACCTCCTTCAAACGTTTTGTGGGCCAGACGAATGCACTATAACGCGTTGCGTCAAAATGTCAAGGGACCGATCCCAAAACGACTTTCAGCGCGAGACGTGGTGTGGGCTGGACTGCGTCAATCGACCCAGGAGGACAAGGCCGCCTCCCGTGGAGCGGACAGGTCGCAGACGATAGGCAGCACGGAGGACAGCGCCGACGCGAGGGAGCGGCGCCGGCGGAACTCGTTTCCCAGCGACGTGGCCACGCGCTCGAAGGCCATCGACACGTCGAACAAGGCCTCGGGCGGCCGCTCGGCCGCGAACAGTTGGATGCGCAGGGAACCCGCGACGTCCAGCAGCATGCGTCGCACCTCGACCGCCGGGACTTCCGGATCGGAGTGGAGAACCGACGCGCTGACCACCGCCTCGACGAACGCGTCGGCGTCCAGCGTACCGACCTGGGCCGCCCGCAGGCGTTCGCCCGCCCGCTGGAGGATCGTGTCGCACACCGCCGTCCGATGCGGCTCGTGCAGGCCCGGGGCGACCACGGACAGCAGCCGCAGCGTGAACACGTCGGCGTTCGCGGGAACGCGCTTCGCCGGACCGGGGCCCTTCAGCGTGCTGCGTTCCAGCGCGGGCAGCAGGGCGGCACGGACCAGGGATTCCAGGGTGCGGGTCGCGGCGTCGGCGCCATCCAGGACCCGGGCGACGCGTCCCAGCACCGGCAGGCCCGTTTCGAGCCCGGCGTCCAGCACCTGTCGGCAGGCCTCGAAGAACTCGGCCCGGCCCCGCGGGCGCGTCAGAGCGCCGTGGATCACGGCCGCCAGGGCCTCGTCGGTCCCCTCGGACAGCACGGCGCCTCCCTCGGCGGCCGAGGACGGGAACAGCGTGGACGGCACGACCAGGTCGCGAACCAGCGAAGGTGCCAGGGTCTGGGACAGGGCCAGGAACATCCGCGCGCGTGCCTCCGCGGGGAGGTCCACCGTGGCGAGGGCGTCCAGCAGGCAGCCCAGGCGGTCCCGGCCCCGCAGGGCGTTGGTGTCGTCACCGGCCTGCGGCACCGCGTCGTCGCCCTCGGCCAGGGCCAGGGTCAGCACGGCTTCCGCGAAATCCCGCGCCGCCGAAGGCGGGATCGCCGCCGCGGTGCGATGGAGCACGTCGAATCCGGCCACCGCGTCGACGGCCGCCAGTCCCGGGAGGATCCCGCCCAGCCCGGCCACGACGGCCCGCCCCCGCGTGGCCATCGTCGAGGCCAGCTGCGTGCCGAGGATCGCGGACGACTCGGCGCGGTTCGCCGGGTCCATGAGCCAGTCCAGCAGGATGTCGCGCTGATCGTCGGATGCCAGGCGGAAGCGCGCCTCCCCGGGCTGGAACGCCTGGGGGCCCAGCCCCGCCAGCCAGGCGTGCAGTTCGAGGAGATCGTGGGGGTCGAGGCGGCGATCCACGGCGGTCCCCTTCAGGGCGGGCATCGGCGCCTCCCCGGTGGTGCAGACGGCATCGGGCATACCAGTCGGCATGCTAGCGTTCCCCGAGCGCCGGTGCCAAGTTCGCGACGAAAGATACTGATCTTCGACGGGTACGGCAACGGGGTCTTTCGGGGCACGGGGGCGGCGTCGAAAGGGCGAGCCGTCACCTTCCCGGGTCGGGATCCCAGGTCCGGTGCAGGAAGTCCTGGTCGGCCATCAACTGTTCCTCGGCGATTTCGAGGTCCGCGAGGGTATCGACCTCCAGCCAGCCCAGGCCCGACAGGTCGCAGATGGAGGCGGGCCGCCCCGAATCGGCCAGGGCCTGGACGACGTCCTCTGCGACGCCGTTGTCGGGCCGCGCCGCGAGGACGGCTGTAAACGATTCCCGCCAGGCCGCAACGCCTGCGGGTCGGACGAGCGTCATGCCGATGTAGCCGCAGTCGAACTCCGTCAACTTCTTGCTGATGCGGATCACCCGCCGGGCCCCATCCAGGGCGACCTTCATGTCGTCCGCCACCAGCGTGCGATCGAAATCGGTGGCGCAGACCACGTCCCCCGTCGCCGCGGTGAACCGGTCCGCGAAGGCCAGCGGGTAGATATGGTCGACGTTCATCAGCAGGAAGTCGTCCTGCGGCGCCAGCGCCCGCACGCCCGCGGCGACGCTGAGGATGTTGGCCTTCTCGAAGTCGGGGTTGATCACCATCCGGACGTCGGGCGCCTCCAGTTCCAGGAACTCGGCCACGAGATCCTCGTGGTACCCCGCCACCACCACGATGCGGCCGCCGGGGGCCAGGGCCCGGCGGGCGAACGCCAGGTCGTAGGACAGCAGCGGCCAGCCTGCGCAACTGACGAGGGCCTTCGGCAGGGTCGCGGTCAGGGGACGCAGGCGGGCGCCCAGCCCTGCCGCCAACAGCACGACGGTGTTCGGCTTCATTCGACGATGTCCAGCAATGAGGTGAGTCGATCGACGGTCGGTACGCCGGGGAACCGGCGCTGGAAATCCGCCGCGGTGAAGGTGCCGGTCCGGGCCACGAAGCGGATGTGGCTGTCCAGGGCCTTCTCCCCGTCCTTCAGCGAGTCGCCCACGAAGATCATTTCCTCGTCGCGCAGCCCGAGGACGTCGCGAACATGTTTGAAGTGGTCGGTGCCCTTGAAGAAATCCGGCCGGGCGCCCAGGACCAGGTCGAACTGGACGTCTTCCTCGCGGGCGACGAAG
The DNA here is from genome assembly GCA_903857665.1 of uncultured Myxococcales bacterium. Lineage (GTDB taxonomy): Bacteria > Myxococcota_A > UBA9042 > DTJE01 > DTJE01 > CAIZWN01. Next base: position 65,233 of record CAIOFV010000168.1, on the reverse strand, counting down.
CGGTCCACCAGTTCCTGGAAGTTGTTCGAGGATACGACCACGCGCAGGCCCTTGTGGCGCAGGCCTCGCAGCGCGGCCTTCACGTCCTCGTCGAAGCGCTCCGAAAAGAAGCCCTCCTGCTTGGTCGCCTCGAATTCCTCCGCCGCCTCGTCGTTGCGGAGGTCGCCGGGCGCGATCAGTTCCAGTTGCTGCCGGAAGGGCAGGCCGGAAGTGCGCAGGTACTCGTTTCGTGCGTGGGCGCGGTCCAGGCCGTGCCGGCGGTGCATCACGTCGGCGGCGATATCGGCGAACCCGCTCATCGTATCGACGAGCGTCCCGTCGAAATCGAAGATCACCGCCCGGGCCCGAGCCATCGTTGTGCTCCGCGAACGTCCCGCGCCTCTTCAATAGCATGACTCGTGCCGCGATGGCATGTGCCATGGTTGCTGGGCCTTGCGCCACCGAACCCGCGGGCGTGTGGAGTGCCTTTCATCCACCCTGTGGCCACCGGCACCCCAGGTCGGTTCACCGGGGCCGGGCGCGACGCTCGTCCACGGGGCCCGGGACCTGCGCGAACCCGCGCCTCCGTAGGAACCGGAGGCGGATTTGAGTTGTAGACAGGTCTTGGCAAGGTTCTTGCTGAATGGCTGAATCGGACGTCCGGACGGGGTTCGGGCGCTTTCAAGGGAAAGGAGGGACCATGGAGCATCGTCACGAAATCGCCCCCGCCGAGGGGAAGCTGGGCGTCCTGGTCGTCGGCCTGGGAGCCGTCGGCACCACCCTGATCGGGGGCGTCCACCTCATCCGGAAGGGCATCGCGAAGCCCATCGGCTCGGTCACGCAGATGGGGACCATCCGGCTGGGCAAGCGGACCGACAACCGCACGCCCCAGATCAAGGATTTCGTGCCCCTGGCGAAGCTGGACGACCTGGTGTTCGGCGGCTGGGACATCTTCGAGGACACCGCCTACGAGGCGGCGAAGCATGCCGCGGTGCTCAGCAACGAGCACATCGACGCGGTCAAGACGGAGTTGCAGGCGCTGCGCCCGATGAAGGCCGTGTTCGACCAGAACTACGTGCGCCGCCTGAACGGCCCGAACGTGAAGTCCGGGGCCACCAAGTACGACCTGGCGATGCAGTTGGTCGATGACATCAAGACGTTCAAGGAGAAGAACGGCTGCAGCCGGATCGTCGTTCTGTGGGCCGCCTCCACCGAAACCTTCATCCGTGTCGGCGACATCCACCGCGACCTGAAGACCTTCGAGGCCGCGATGAAGTCCAACCACGCCGATGTCGCGCCGTCGATGCTGTACTGCTGGGCCGCGCTGCAGGCGGGGGTGCCGTTCATCAACGGCGCACCGAACCTGTCCGCCGACGTGCCGTGCCTGTACCAGCTGGCCAAGGAACGCAAGATCCCGGTGTGCGGCAAGGACTTCAAGACGGGCCAGACCCTGATGAAGACGATCCTGGCCCCCGGCCTGAAGGCGCGCATGCTGGGCCTGTCGGGCTGGTTTTCCACCAACATCCTCGGCAACCGCGACGGCGAGGTGCTGGACGATCCGGGTTCCTTCAAGACCAAGGAAGAATCCAAGCTGTCGGTGCTGGACACCATCCTGCGGCCCGACCAGTTCCCGGACCTGTACGGCGACTACACGCACCTGGTCCGCATCAACTACTACCCGCCGCGCGGCGACAACAAGGAAGGCTGGGACAACATCGACATCTTCGGGTGGCTGGGCTACCCGATGCAGATCAAGGTCAACTTCCTGTGCCGCGACAGCATCCTGGCCGCGCCGGTGGCGCTGGACCTGGTCCTGTTCAACGACCTGGCCCAGCGGGCGGGCATGGGCGGCATCCAGGAATGGCTGTCGTTCTTCTTCAAGAGCCCGATGCACCTCGAGGGCCTGTACCCCGAGCACGACCTGTTCATCCAGCAGATCAAGATGAAGAACACGCTGCGGTACCTGATGGGCGAAACGCTCATCACCCACCTGGGCGTGGAATACTACGACTACTTCGAGGACCGGTGACGACGGCCCCGGGGCCGGGACGGGTCCACGCCGGCTCCATCGATCTCGCCTGGAGGTTTCATGGAATTCCTGGTGACCCCCGCAGAGGGGGAGGTTCAACGATTGCTGGGCCTGGGGCTGGAGGAGCGCGGCACGAAGATGCTGGCGGCGGCCGGGTTGCGGCCGGCCGGAGGTCCCGCGGGGGAGGGCGCCCTGGCCCTGTACCCCGGGGAGCGCGTCGGGCCCGGGGCGCTGGGCAAGGAAATCGCGGCGATCGTGCCCACCGATGGCGAGGTCGTCGCCCTGTCGGGCGGGCCGGAAGGGCCCTCGGGCAGGCCGGTCCTCCTGGTGGGCGGCGACCTGCGGCGGGCGCTGTTCGGCGACGTGACGACGGCCGAGGACGCGTACCTGCGTGCGTCGGCGGTCGCCGGCGCGCCCCGGGCGCTGAAGTCCCTGACCGACAGCGTGACGGACCGCGCGTCGAAGGCGCGCGCGAAGGCGATGCTGCTGCGGGCGCTGCGCAAGCCCATCGACGGCCTGGTGTCGCGCACGCTGAACCGGCCGGTGTCGATCGCGATTTCGTCCCTGGTCGTCGAAACGCCCCTGACGCCGAACCAGATGTCCGTCATCTGCTTCGTTCTGGCCCTGGGTGCGGCGGGATTGATGGTGGGCCAGCAGTTCGTATGGGGCGCGCTGCTGATGCACGTGTCGTCGGTGCTGGACGGGTGCGACGGCGAAGTGGCCCGCCTGAAGTACCAGTCGTCGAAGCTGGGCGGGTGGCTGGACACCGTGTTCGACGACATCTCGAACAACACGTTCGCGCTGTGCACGGGCATCGGGCTGTACCTCCAGTACGACAGCCCGTTCGGGATGGCCCTGCTGGCGATGGCGGCGACGGGGTTCGCGGTGACGATCCCGACCGTCGCGACCACCTACCGGCGGCTGGTCCGCGCCGGCACGTCGGACTCGGGCTCCCTGGACTGGAGCGGCGGCGCGGAAGCGGCAGGCTGGCGCAGGTTCGTCACGTCGTACCTGGCCCCGCTGGTCAAGCGGGACGCGTACCTGTTCATCTTCCTGATCCTGGCGATCGTCCAGATCCCCTGGCTGATCGCGGTGCTGTATTCGATCGGCGCCCTCGTCGCCGCCTATACCATGCTCAGCGACACATCGAACCGCACCGCGTGACTTCCCGGAAAGCGTTGGATCCCGGCGTCTTGCAAGCGCAGGCTCCCCCGAGGGTGGGGCGGTTTGTGGTAGACTCCCGCATCCGGGAGCCGCGTCGCCGGGGGGGGAGAGGGCGTGCATTCGATACCGATGCTCCTTGCATTGACGCTTTACGGGATCAGCACGGTCTTCCACCTGCTGGCCGTTTCCCGGACCTGGCCGCACGCGCTGAGGGTCGCGAAACCCCTGCTGGCCGTGGCCGCGATGGCGCACCTGCTGGCCATCGGGCACCAGCACCTGGGCGCCTTCCCGCCGCCCATCCTCGCGCCCGCGTCCCTGATGAACCTGGCGGTGTTCGTCGGCGTGACGCTGTTCGTCGTCATCGACCTGTTCGTGCACACGCAGTTGCTGGGTTCCTTCATCGCGACCGTCGCCACCGTCGTGGTGGGCACGCTGTTCAACAACGCGGGCGTCGAGCGCACGGCGGCCCACCTGGAATTCATGAAGTTCGTGACCCCGGTCCACATCGCCACGTCGGCGGTCGGGTTCCTGTGCTTCGCCGTGTCGTTCGTCGCGTCGCTGCTGGCCATCGTGGCGGATCAGCGCCTGCGGGTGCGGCGGGGCCAGGGGTGGCCGCCGCTGCCTCCGGTGTCGCGGCTGGAGGAATGGTCGGCGGCGGCGGTGCGCATCGGGTTCCCGTTCTACACCGTGGGCATCCTCCTGGGCGCCGTTTGGGCGTACTGGGGCGGGGACGGCGGTGCCGTGCTGCTGCCCGAGTACCTGCTGGGCGTCGGGGTGTGGGTGCTGTACGCGATCATCGTGCTGCTGGCGGCCACCACGGGGTGGCGCGGGCGCCGGGCGGCCGTGCTGTCGGTCGTCGGCTTCCTGTCCACGATCCCGATCGTGCTGATGTACGCGTTGCGGAGGCTCGGCTGATGGCGGCTGCGCCCATCGTGCTGATCGGCCTGTCGCATCGGACTGCCCCGATCGCGGTTCGCGAGCGCTTCTCGCTGGACGAGGACGCGTGTCGGCGGGTCCTGGGCCTGCTGCGTGGCGGCGGGATCCGCGAGGCCGTGGTCCTGTCGACGTGCAACCGGACCGAACTGTACGGCGTCGGCGAGGAGGGGATCGCGGTCGATTCGATCCACCGCGCGGCCGCCCGGATCCTCGCCGAAGATGGCGGCTCAAACTACGAGGAGATCGAACCCCACGTCTACCGGATGGACGGCCTGGACGCGGTGCGACACCTGTTCCGGGTGGCGTCGTCGCTGGACTCCCTGGTCATCGGGGAACCCCAGATCCTGGGGCAGGCGAAGGAGGCCTACCGCATCGCGATCGAGGCGGGGACCGTCGGCGCGGTGCTGGCGCGGTTCTTCGAAAAGGCGTTCAAGGTCGCGAAGGAGGTCCGGACCACTACGGGTGTGGGCACCGGCCAGGTGTCGGTGGGGTCCATCGCGGTGGACCTGGCCCGGCAGGTCTTCGGCGACCTGACGAAATCGACGGTGCTGCTGCTGGGTGCGGGCAAGATGGCCGAGGCCGTGGGAAAGACGCTGGCGGCGGCCGGTGCCCGGAAGGTCGTGGTGGCGAACCGCACGGTCGAAAAGGCCATGCGGGTCGCGGAAACCTACGGATGGTCGGGCGCGCCGCTGACGGACCTGCCCGAGTTGATGGTCGAGGCGGACGTGATCATCGCGTCGCTGGCCTCGCCCGGCTACGTGGTGGACCGGTCGCTGGTGAAGGCCGCCCTGGCCCGACGCAGGCACCGCGCGGTGTTCCTGGTGGACATCGCGGTTCCGCGCGTGGTCGAGCCGGAGGTCGGCGGGCTGGAAGGCGCGTACCTGTACAACATCGACGACTTCAACCAGATCGTGGAAGAGCACCTGCGCCGCCGCAAGGGCGACGTCCGGCTGGCCGACGACATCATCGGGCGCGAGGTCGAGGGGGTCGAGCGGTACCTGCGCGCCCTGGAGGTGCAGCCGCTGATCGTCGCGCTGGGCCAGCGCGCCCAGGACCTGCGCGAGCGCGAGGTGGCGCGGGCGCTGAAGGAACTGGGCGAGGCGCCGCCGGAAGTCCGCAAGGTGGTCGAGGCCCTGGCGGCGTCGCTGACGGGCAAGCTGCTCCACGATCCGATCTGCGCGCTGCGGGAAGCCGCGCACGCAGGGTCGGGCGACGGGCTCGCGGATGCGACCCGGCGGCTGTTCCGACTGGACGGTGAGGCGCGGCCGGGGACGCCGGGCGCGGGGAAGGGGCGGGGAGGCGAGGATGCGTAGGCTGGTCATCGGGACCCGGGGCAGTCGGCTGGCGATCACCCAGACGGAAATGGTTGCCGCGGGGCTGAAGGCGGCGGTCCCGGGCCTGGAAATCGGGATCGAGATCATCCACACAAAGGGCGACAAGATCCTGGACGTTCCGCTGGCCCTGGTCGGCGGCAAGGGCCTGTTCGTCAAGGAAATCGAGGAGGCGCTGCTGGACGGCCGGTGCGACCTGGCGGTCCACAGCCTGAAGGACGTCCCCGCCGAGCTGCCCGAGGGGCTGGTGCTGGGCGCGTCGCTGGCTCGCGAGGTGGCTTACGACGCCTTCGTGTCCCGCTCGTGGAACTGCCCGCGGAACCTGCCGCAGGGCGCCCGGGTGGGCACGTCCAGCCTCCGGCGCCAGGCGCTGCTGAAGGCGATGCGGCCGGACGTGGTTGTCGTCAGCCTCCGCGGCAACGTGGAAACGCGCCTGCGCAAGCTGGACGAGGGGCTGGACGCCATCGTGCTGGCGGCAGCGGGCCTGCGGCGGCTGGGCCTGTCGAATCGGATCGCCGCGTTCCTGACGCCGCCGGAGTTCGTGCCCGCGGCGGGGCAGGGCATCGTGGTGGTCGAAAACCGCGAATCCGACACCGAGGTCGGCGACCTGCTGCGCCGGGCGCTGGAGCACGCGCCGACGCGGATCGTGATGCGCGCCGAGCGGGCCTTCCTGGCCGCGATGGGCGGCGGGTGCCAGGTGCCGCTGGGGGCCTTCGCCCGGATCGAGGGCGAGGCGATCCCGATGATCGGCGTGCTGGCCCGGCCCGACGGCACCGACATGCGCCGGGTCAGCGTGGAAGGGACGCTGGACGCGCCCGAGGACGCGGGCCGGCGGGTGGCCGAAGCGCTGCTGGCCGATGGCGGGCGGGCGATCCTCGAGGAGCTGGAAGGCCAGGCGGTCCGGTAGCTCGCCCAGCCTGCCGGCCGCAGGGTCCGTTGACTTCGACGTGGACGGGAACGTGGACGAACCCCGGGAACCCATCGCCTCGTCGCTTTCCGGTCGCCGCATCCTGGTCACCCGCGACGCCGACAAGGCGCGCGGCACGGCCGCGGCCATCGAGCGCCGCGGCGGGAGCGCCGTCGTCTTTCCCACCATCACCTTCGCGCCGCCGGCCGATCCCGGCCCGCTTCGCCACGCACTGGCCTCGCTGACGTCCTACGGGTATGTCGTCGTGTCGTCCTTGACGGGGGCGGGAGCGCTGGTCGCCGGGGCGGGTGCGGGGGGATTGCGGCCCGAGGTGCTGGGTGCGACCCGCCTTGCCGCGGTGGGGCGGTCCACGGCGTCCGCGCTGGAACGGGCCGGCGCCGCGGGGGTCCTGGTCCCGGGCCGGGAGGACGGCGACGGGCTGCTGGCGGCCCTGCTGGCCGACGGGGCGGCTGCGGGGCGCACGCTGGTCCTGCATGCGGAAGCCGGTCGTGACGTGGTGATCGAAGGGCTTCGCGCGGCGGGCGGCGCGGTGGACGCGGTGGTCGCCTACCGGACCGTGACGGCCGACCCGACGCCCGCGGAGGTCGCTGCGTTGCGGGCCGCGCTGCCGGTAGATGCGGCCCTGTTCCTCAGCCCCTCCGCGTTCGACGGGCTGTTCCGGATCCTGGGCGAGGCGGGCGCCCGGGAGGCCCTGCGGGGCGCCCTGTCCGTGGCCATCGGTCCCACGACCGCGAAGGCCATCGAGGGGCGGAACCTGGCGCCGGGCCTCGTGTCGCCGCGGCCGGACCTCGAGGCCGTGCTGGACGCGGTCGCTGGGGCGCTCGCTTCCGGGACTGCGTGACGGCGGTCCCCCCGGGGCTGCCCCCTCCCGGGGCTGTCCCCCCGGGGCTGCCCCCTCGCGGCCGTTCGCTGCGGCATCGGCGGCGCCGCACTGCTATCATTGCCCTGGATGAGCCTGAGCGCTCGGGGGCGGAACCATTCGGTGCACGGAGGACGGGCATGACGGCAAGGCGGCTGTTCCTGGCGGGGGTCGTGGCGGCGCTGGCGCTGCCGGGCTGCGCGAAGTCGGCCGGCCCGGTGGACGCGGGGTCGGACCCCGGGAACCCGCTCGACGTCGTGATGGGGGATCAGGGCCCGCGCGACCCCGGTCCCGGTGACACGCTGCCGGACCCCGGAAGCCCCGAGGACCCCGGCGGCTCCGACGTCGATGACCCGGGTGCGGAACTGGTGGACGATCCGGGTCCGTCGGACCCGGGCGCGGACCCGGGCGCCGACACGGGTCCCGAGTTGACCGGCAAGGTGGACCTGGCGCCCTACACGATGGAGTTCGGGTACGTCCAGGCGGGCGGGTCGTCCAAGCGTCCGCTGCAGGTCCGGAACCTGGGTCCCGGCGCCCTGCGCATCGACAAGTTCCGCGTGACCGGGTCCGTGGACTTCGCCCCCGACCTGGGCTTCGCGCCGACCACGGTGAGCGGCGGCCGGGAATGGGCCGTCAACCCGCCTCGCATCCTGGCTGCCGACGAGACCTGGCCCGTGTCGATCGTCTTCGCTCCTACCGTCGATGCCGACGGACAGGCGGAAATCGAGGTCCAGACCAGCGACACGAGCCGGACCAGCGGCCCACCGAAGGCGTTCCTGCGGGGGAACCTCCAGCGGGCCTGCGCCGAGTGGGTGCCCGACAACGTCGATTTCGGGTCCGTCGTGGCCGGCGAATCCGTGTCCCAGGTGGTCACGATCAAGTCCTGCGGAGGCCTGCCCCTGGAACTCCACGACCTGACCCTGGAGGACGCCTGGGTGGCGGTCGGCGTGTCGCTGGACTTCGCCGCGTTCCCGGGCGGGGTGGCTCCGACGGCGGCCGCCCCGGTGACGATCCCGGTGGGCGGGTCGTTGAAGCTGCGCCTGGTGTGGGCGCCGACGACGCCTCCCACGGGCCTCGGCCAGCCGGTGTCGGGCAACCTGATCCTGGTGGGCACCCAGTTCCCGGGGGCCACCTTCCTGCCCCTCGTGGGCACCCTGCTGGCGGGGCGTTGCGCGGTGCCGCAGATCCGGCCCTTCGACGTCACCACGGTCCCGACGTGTGCGGTGCTTTCGGCCTCCGGAAGCCCATCGACCTCGTACTTTGCGCCGGTGGACACGTTCGCCTGGACCGTGGACCAGCCGACGGGCCACGACGGGATGCTGGTCCCCGACGGGGCGCGCCAGGACGTGTCCCTGTTCGCCGGGCTGCCGGGCACCTACACCTTCCGGCTGCAGGTGGAGGACGCGCTGGGGCACCCGTCCTGCGGCGAGGACACGCGGTCCGTGACGGTCACGCCGCGGCTGGTGGCGGGGCTGGCCCTGACCTGGCGCAGCGCCAGCGGGATGCCGATCCAGTCCGGTGCGGGCCCCGATCTGGACCTCCACTTCCTGCATCCCGCGGCGCCTGTGGGCAACGCAGGCTGGTTCAGCACCCTGTACGACTGCTACTACGCGAATCCCACCCCGGACAAGGAGGGGGTCTGGCAGATGAACGGCGGCGTGTCGCTGGTGTCCCAGAGCCTGGACGGCATGCTTCCGGAGGCCGTGGTGCTGGACCTGACGAAATGCGTGGGCGGGCGGACGTTCCGGTTCGGCGTGCACTATCCCGCGGGCGGGGCCTACGGGAACGCGATCGCGACCCTGAAGATCTACGCCAGCGGTTCCGTGCTGATGGATCACGAGGTCACGTTGGCACCGGGCGACCTGTGGGACGCGGGCACCTTCGAGTGCGGCGTCGTCGTCAACGGCATCACGGTCCCGAACACGGTCGTCGAGGTCGCCGGGCCCTCGATCCTTCACGATTTCACCCCGTGACCGGGGGATGGGCCCATCGCGCCCCTCCACGCAAACGGAGTCGTCCCGGGTCCTTCCTTGGAGCCGGTTCGGCAGGCGTGTTACATTTCCGCTGACCCACGCGGGAGAACCGACGATGAAGATCTGCCCGAAGTGCCAGAGGACGTGGCCGTCCGGCGGACGGTTCTGCCCGATGGACGGCTCCCCTCTCGAGGAGGTGAAGGCCCGTCCGTCCGAATCCGGCAAGGCCACCGTGGTGCTCCCGACGGCGCCGGCGACCCCGGTCGCGAAGGCCACGAGGTCGGTTCCCGCGGTCAAGGTGGCCCCGGTGCCGGCGCCGAAGCCTGCCGCGGACGCGAAGGCGCCTGCCGAGGCCCGGCCTGTCGTCCGCGCCACCCAGGGCATGAAGGCCCGGAAGACCGCGGCGATCCCGGCCGTCAAGGTGCCGGCCGAGCCCCGGCCGAAGAAGGGCGAGTTTTCCGAAACGAAATGGTTCATGGCGGGCGACCTGGTCAAGGACGACGAGATCGGGCCCGAGATCTTCCCGGCGCAACAACTGGAACCGCGCTACCGGAAGACGAAGGAACTGCCGGCCGATGTCCGGAAGAAGTTCTCGCTGGCCAAGGACGACGACGTCGTGAAGAAGGGGTGAACGTCTTCCCCCGCCAGCGCATCCCGCCTGTCCGGAGCCCCCATGCCGCGTGATTTTCCCAGGGTGGCCCGGCTGGTCGGCGTGCCGATCGACGAGGTCGTGGCGTTCTGCCGGAAGGTGTCGGCCGCCGTTCGCATCGATGCGGGCGTCGTCGGCGCCCCGGGTTTCCCGTGCGGGCGCAGCGGGGGCGCCAATCCGCTGATCGGCTGGGAGGTTCACCCCGAGGTCCACGTGAAATGCCCGGACCGGGCCGCCCTGGACGCGGTGCTGGCCCGTTTCGGGGATCGCGTGTACGACTTCGACGGCCGGTCGTTCGAGGCCGTGGTGGTGGCGTCCCTGGCAGCCGCCGGGCGGACCCTGGCCACCGCCGAATCGTGCACGGGCGGCCTGATCGCGGCCCTGGTCACCGGTGTCCCGGGCAGCAGCGCCGTGTTCCGGGGCGGTGCGGTCGCGTACGCGAACGACGTGAAGGAACGGGTGCTGTCGGTCCCGGGCGAGGTGCTGAGGTGCCACGGCGCCGTGTCCGGACCGACCGTCGAGGCGATGGCTCGCGGTGCGCGGGCGCTGATCGGCGCCGACATCGCGGTGGCGGTTTCGGGGGTCGCCGGGCCGGGGGGCGGGACCGCGGAGAAGCCCGTGGGCACCGTGTTCATCGCCTGGGACGACGGCGGCAAGATGGAGTCCCGGGCGTTCCTGTTCCAGGGCGACCGTGAACGGGTGCGGCGGGCCACGGCCTTCGAGGCCCTGGACGGCATCCGTCGCCGGTGCATGTAGCAATCGATCCCGGGCCCCTTGAAGCGCGGCCCGGCGCAGGAGGAGACCACATGACGTCCGTTGACCTGGTGGGGGCCGTGATCGAACCCACCGTTCCCGTGGCGAACGGCCTGCTGGACGTGGTCCGGCGGTTGTCGATCGATCTGGGCCCCGTTTCGGGGAGCCTTTCCTGGGTGCCTCCGCACCAGTACGTGGCGCCTCTGGCGGTGGCGCCCGTTGCCGACGTGCCGGCCGACGACGCCCCGGTGGAGGTCCTGCGCGCGGTCGCCCGGGAACTGGAGGAGTTCGCCGTGCAACTGGCGCCGCCGAGCCTCGTGGTCGAGGGGCCGGACAGCGCGCGGATCGTGGCGGTGGTCACGTCGAAGGGGGCGGAACTTGCCGGGGCCGTCCGGCTCGTGTGCGACCGTTTGCGGGAGATCGGCCTGGAGGTGAGCACGCCCGAGCCGGTGGCCTTCACGCTGGCCCTGGTCGAAGGCGAGGCGGCGCTGCAGGCCGTACAGGCGGCCTTCCCGCCCCCCCGGGAAACGCCCCTGGCCGGGTGGCTCGTGGGAGGCCTGTGCATCCATGCCGGACCGATCACCCGGGAAGGCCGGGGCTGGGCGCCGGTGCGACTGGGACATGCGCTGCTTCGACGGCTCGGGTCCCGGCGGCCCGGCGCGTGACGCCCGCAGCCGAGGTATTTCTTCAGGCATTGTCGTATACTTATTGCGACTGATTTCCCGAATGGCCCGCAGGGGAGGAACGCAATGAAGAAGACAACGGGGTTCGTGTCGATCCTGGCCGTCGGCCTGCTGGGCGGGGTGGCCTGCAACGGCGGCACCGTCGCCGACGGCGCGTCGAAGGACTCGACGGCCGGGTTCCAACTGGTGACGTGCGTTTCCGACTCCGATTGCGGCACGGGGGCCGCGTGCCTTCCCGAAAAGTGCGACGCCGCCTGCGTGCCGGACGCCAGCGGTCGCTGCGTGGCCTGCCCGGATGTCGCCGGCGGGCTGTGCATGCCGGTCGCCTCCGGTGGGACGGCTCCTGCGGCGTCCGTGTGCTTCGCGGGACGGCTGGGTGATCCCGTAGCCTGCGACATCACGGCGGACTGGGGCCGCAAGGCCGTGGACACCTGCGCGGTCAGCGGCGCCGAGTTGATCGACCTGCACGCCCTGCTGACCTGCCCGGACGGGCGTCCCGGTGGCGTGGCGTTCACCTGTTGCAACTATGGTGACGTCAAGCCGACCGACCCGCCGCCGGTTCCGACCCCGACGCCGACGGGATGCACGCGGATCCCGGTGAAGGCCGACCCGGCGAACCCCGATCCCATGTACTCGGATCCCAAGATGGCCGCCGACCAGCAGTGCCGTGCGATGGGACTGTCCCTGCAGGACATCCAGCCCGACGCCCCCGACGCGGCGGGCAACGTGTACCTGTGGTGGGCCTCCTGCTGCGGGCCCACGCAGCCGCAGCCCCCGGTGACTGGCACCTGCCAGGAACTGCCCTTCCCGGGCGACCCGAACATGGATCCCAAGGAGATGGCGACGAAGTTGTGCTCGGGCACCAACCTGCAGTTGACGGACGTCAAGGCCGGGGACATGGACTCGGCCGGCGTCGTGAGGACGTGGTTCGCCGTGTGCTGCGGCGCCCCGGTGCCGACGCCCGTGCCCGACCCGACGACCTGCACGCGGATCCCGGTGAAGGCCGACCCGGCGAACCCCGATCCCATGTACTCGGATCCCAAGATGGCCGCCGACCAGCAGTGCCGCGCGATGGGACTGTCCCTGCAGGACATCCAGCCCGACGCCCCCGACGCGGCGGGCAACGTGTACCTGTGGTGGGCCTCCTGCTGCGGGCCCACGCAGCCGCAGCCCCCGGTGACCGGCACCTGCACCGAGGTGACGCTGCCGCTGGCGATGGCCGATTCCACGATCGATCCGAAGCTGCAGGCTGCCCACCAGTGCAGCGCGATGGGCATGGGACTGCAGGGCCTCAAGATGGTCCAGCAGGATCCGACCACGGGAGTGTCGGTGTGGGTGGCGTCCTGCTGCACCGCCGGCACGCCGGTCGATCCGACCCCGCCGCCGACGTCCTGCAAGGAAGTCCCGGTGGGTGACGGCACGTGCGACGCGACGCTGGACCTGAAGGGCCAGGCGGTCCAGGCGTGCCAGGCGATGGGCGCCGTGCTGCAGGACGTGAAGGTCCGCAACACGTGTGCGGACGGGACCGTCGGCGCGTTGATCGTGACCTGCTGCGTGAACACGGACCCGGTCCAGCCGACCCCCGATCCGAAGGCGTGCGTTTCCGCGATGGAAGGCTGCGACTCGTCCTGCAAGGACCCGGACACCTGGAAGCACTACGCGATCGGCGATTGCCAGCAGCAGGGCCTGACCCTCGTGGACGTGTCGCCGTTCGAGCCCTGCGGCGACAACCTGTTCCGCTACATGAAGTACGCCTGCTGCCCGTAGCCCTCGACCCGGTCCCTTCCCGCGTCCGCAGGCCCGCCGATCGCCTCCCGTCGTTGCCTGTGTCGCACCCCTCTGGTACAGTCGCCTCGTCCCGATGGAGGCCTTCATGGCGAAGGAAAGCAAGACCCCGGCACCGGTTCTCACCGACGACCGCGAACGGAATATCGCCGTCGCCGTGCAGACGATTGAACGTCAGTTCGGCAAGGGCAGCATCATGCGCCTGAAGGAAGGCGAATCGCACGTTCCCGTGGCGACGATCCCCACGGGCTCGCTGGGCCTGGACGTCGCGCTGGGCACGGGCGGCTATCCGAAAGGCCGCGTGGTCGAAATCTACGGCCAGGAATCGTCGGGCAAGACGACGATGTCCCTGCTGGCCATCGCGGAAGCCCAGAAGAAGGGCGGCCTGGCGGTCTTCATCGACGCCGAGCACGCGCTGGACGTCAACTACGCCCGCAAGCTGGGCGTCAACATCGACGACCTCCTGCTGGCCCAGCCGGACACCGGCGAGCAGGCGCTGGAAATCGCCGAGACGCTGGTCCGCACCAACGCGGTCGATGTCGTCGTCATCGATTCCGTGGCCGCCCTGGTCCCCAAGGCGGAACTGGAAGGCGAGATGGGCGACAGCCACGTCGGCCTGCAGGCCCGCCTGATGTCGCAGGCCCTGCGCAAGCTGGCCGGCGTGCTCAGCAAGTCCCACACCATCCTGATCTTCATCAACCAGATCCGCATGAAGATCGGCGTGATGTACGGCAACCCGGAAACGACCACGGGCGGCAACGCGCTGAAGTTCTACGCGTCCGTCCGCCTGGAAGTCCGCCGCGGCCAGACCATCAAGGACGGCGAGGGCGGCGCGGCCACGGGCAACCGCATCAAGATCAAGGTGGTCAAGAACAAGCTGGCCCCGCCCTTCAAGGAGGCGGAATTCGACCTCGTGTACGGCGAGGGGGTCAACCGGCTGGGCGAGGTCGTGGACCTGGCGGCCAACCTGGGCGTGCTGGAAAAGAGCGGCTCGTGGTATTCGTTCGGCGGCGAGCGGCTGGGCCAGGGGCGCGAGCAGTCCATGGGATTCCTGCAGGAACGGCCCGAAATCCTGTCCCAGGTGACCGACGCGGTGCTGGCGAAGGCCGGCCTTGTGGGTCGCGGGATCGTGGTGGAGGCAGCGAAGGTCGATGCCTGATGCGACGCTGAGCATGGACCTCGAAAGCCTGTTGCGGTTCGCCATTGCGCAGGGCCTGTCGGACGTTCATCTCAAGCCGGGGCGCCCGCCGATCTTCCGCCGCGGCAACGCGATGGACCTGGTCAGCCCCCGGAACACCGCATTGCTGGAATCCAGGGACATCCAGGCGCTGGTGGACCCCATCTTCGAGGAACACCACCGCGTCCTGCTGCGCGAGCAGGGGGGGGCGGACCTCGGCTGGGGCGTCACGGGCGTCGGGCGCTTCCGCATCAACGTGTTCCGCAGCCGACTGGGACTGCAGGCGGTTCTGCGCGTGGTGCCCTCCCACATCCCGACGCTGCAGGAACTCTGCCTGCCGCAGGTGCTGGCCAACCTCGCCAACGAACGCCGCGGCCTGATCCTGGTGACGGGCGCGGCAGGGCAGGGGAAATCGACCACGCTGGCCGGGCTGGTCGATCAGATCAACCGCGTCCGGGCCTGCCACATCGTTTCGATCGAGGATCCGATCGAGTTCGTGATCGAGGATCGGCGCGCCGTGGTGACGCAGCGCGAGGTCCTCACCGACGTGCCCACGTTCGCGGCGGGCCTGCGGTCGGCGCTGCGCCAGGACCCGGACGTGGTGCTGCTGGGCGAGATGCGCGACCGTGAAACGATCGAAACCGCGCTGCAGGCCGCCGAAACGGGGCACCTGGTGCTGTCCACGATGCACACGGTGGACGCCCGCGAAACGGTGAACCGCATCCTGTCGGTGTTCGAAAAGCACGAGCACCAGCAGATCCGGCTGATGCTGGCGTCCGTGCTGCGGGCCGTGGTCAGCCAGCGGCTCCTGTCCCGCAAGGACGGCTCCGGCCGGATCCCGGCCATCGAATTGATGCTGGCGACGCCGCGAATCAAGGACCTGCTGAAGACCCAGGACGGGCCCGACGAGATCCCGAACACCATCGCGAATGGCCAGGCGCAGTACGGGATGCAGACCTTCGACCAGTCCCTGACGGGGCTGTTCCGCGAAGGGCGGATCTCGTACGAGGAAGCCATGGCCCACGCCAGCAGCGCCGCCGACTTCGCCCTGCGCCTCAAGGGCATCGGCACCGGCACCGACGCCGACTCCATGTCCGGGGGCGGCGGGGACGACCTCTCCTTCTGAAGCATCGAGGATGACCGTGACGTCGCAAGCGATTCGTGCCGAGTTCCTGAAGTATTTCGAGCGCCAGGGCCACAAGATCGTCGGCAGCCACTCCCTGCTGCCGCCCGCCGACCCGACGCTGCTGTTCGTCAACGCGGGCATGGTCCAGTTCAAGGACGTGTTCACGGGACGCCGGGACCCGGGCTATCGCCGGGCGACCACGACCCAGAAGTGCCTGCGGGTCAGCGGCAAGCACAACGACCTCGAGCAGGTGGGCCGCACGCCTCGCCACCACACGTTCTTCGAGATGCTGGGCAATTTCAGCTTCGGCGACTACTTCAAGGCCGACGCGTGCCGGTTCGCGTGGGACCTGCTGGTCAACGTGTACGGCTTGAAGGCCGACGACCTGTGGATCACGGTCCATCCTGACGACGCCGAGGCTCGCGACATCTGGGTGCGGCAGGTCGGCGTGTCCCCCGATCGGCTGATCGACGACCCGACCAACTTCTGGTCGATGGGCGACACCGGGCCCTGCGGGCACTGCAGCGAAATCCACATCGACCGGGGCCCGACGTACACCGGGACGTCCATGCACGACCAGGGCAACCGGTTCATGGAATTGTGGAACCTGGTGTTCATGCAGTACGACCGGGATGCGGAAGGCAGGCTGACGCCGCTGCCCGCGCCGTCCATCGACACGGGCATGGGGCTGGAGCGGATCTGCAGCGTGCTGCAGGGCGTGCGCACCAACTACGAAACGGACCTGTTCCGGCCGCTGATCGACCGGACGGCGGCCATCGCGGGCGTCACCTATGGCACCGACGAGGACACGGATACGGCCCTCCGCGTGGTGGCCGACCACGCCCGCGCCACGGCGTTCCTGATCAGCGACGGCGTGTACCCGGAAAACGAGGGGCGCGGCTACGTGCTGCGGCGGCTGATGCGGCGCGCGCTGCGGTTCGGCAACAAGCTGGGTCTCAAGGGCCCGTTCTTCACGGACATCGTGCTGCACGTCCAGGACGTGATGGGCCCGGCGTGGCCGGAACTGGCGAAGTCCCGGGACGTGATCCAGCGCGTGGCGGGGCAGGAGGAGGAGCGCTTCCTGCGGACGCTGGCGTCAGGGCTGGACCTGCTGGACGCGGCCATCGCGGCCACGAAGGCGGCGGGCGGCACGCGGCTGGACGGGACGACGGCGTTCGCACTGTATGATACGCACGGCTTCCCGGTCGACCTGACGGAAGTGATCGCGGCGGAGCAGGGGCTGAGCGTCGATCACGACGGCTTCACGGCGCGGATGAACGAGCAGCGCGTGCGCGGCCGGGCGTCCTGGAAGGCGGCGGGCGAGGACCTGGGCCAGATCGCGACGGCGTGCCGCGAGGCGGGCCTGGCGTCGTCCTTCACCGGGTACGAGTACGACGAAACGCGGGGCGAGGGGCGGCAGTCCCCGGTGCTGGGCCTGTTCCAGCCCGACGGGACGCCGGTGAACGTCGTGACGGAGGGCGCCGACGTCGTGGTGCTGGTCCGCGAGTCGCCGTTCTATGGCGAGTCCGGCGGGCAGGCGGGCGATCGGGGCGTCATCGAAGGCCCGAAGGGGCGCGTCGTGGTCAAGGACACGCGGCGGCCGTCTGAGGAACTGATCCTGCACGTCGGCGTCGTCGAGTTCGGCGGGATCTCGGTGGGCGAAACCGCCACGCTGGTTCCCGACGGGGCCCGCCGGTGGACGCGGCGCAACCACTCGGCGACCCACCTGCTGCACCATGCGCTGCGGGAAGTGCTGGGCGCCCACGTGCGCCAGCGAGGCTCGCTGGTGTCGCCCGATCGCCTGCGCTTCGACTTCAGCCACACGGGCCCGCTGACGGACGACGAGGTCCGCCAGGTCGAGGAACGCGCCCAGGCGATGATCGAGCAGGACGTGCCGGTTTCCACCGACGTGCTGCCCATCGACGAGGCGGTCGCCCGCGGCGCGCTGCACTTCTTCGGCGACAAGTACGGGGACGTGGTGCGCATGGTGGGCATGGGCCCGTCGAAGGAACTTTGCGGCGGCACGCACGTCGCCCGGACGGGCGAAATCGGCGCCGTCGTCATCATCGCTGAAACGGGCGTATCGGCCGGCGTGCGGCGCATCGAGGCCTTGACCGGGCCTGCGGCGCTGGCCTGGCTGAAGGAGCGTGCGTCCATCGCCGGCGCCCTGTCGATGCTGCTGAAGACCGAGCCGACGGGCCTGGTGGACCGGGTGAACCGGCTGCTGTCCGACGAAAAGGCGTTGAAGAAGGAATTCGCGGATCTGAAGGTCAAGTCCGCCGCCGGCAATGCCGGCGGTTCGGGCGGTGGCGAGGTGCGCGAGGCGGGCGGCGTGAAGATCCTTGTGGCATCCGCGGACGGCATCGATCCCAAGGGTGTGCGCGACCTGGCCGACGTGCTGCGAGGCAAGGTCGGCTCGGGCCTCGTGCTGATGACCCGCGCCGACGGCGACAAGCTGGGCGTCATCCTGGCGGTCACGGCCGACCTGGTGGATCGCTTCCCGGCCGGCAAACTGCTGGGGCCGATCCTGGCGTCCCTCGGCGGGCGGGGGGGCGGCAACCCTTCGTTGGCCCAGGGGGGCATTCCTGATGCGGATGGTGCTGCCAGGGTACTTGACGCCCTCGCCGCCGCTCTGTCATCCTAGCGGCGACCCGTTCCCCCCTATGTTCGGAGGGTCCGATGAGCAAGGTCCTGGAAGGCGCGGTGGTGATCAATCTGCTGGAAAGGCACAGCCAGGTGCCCTCGTCCGACGAAATCCTGGAGCGTTACGTGACCCGGTACGCCGGTCGTCCGGCCGGCCGTGTCGAGGAAGTGCCGGTCCCGGTGGCCGAGCCCGAGCCGGCGGCCCCGTCGGTCGAGGCGACGCCGGTCGTCATCGACGAGGCGCCTGTCGAAGCCCCGGTCGAGGCGGCGTCCACGGATGAGGCCGAAACGAAGGTGCTGTTCGAAGCACCCGTGGCCGAGGCCGTGCCCGAAGACGCGCCGGAGGCCACGCGGCTGTTGGAGGCGGTCGGGTACGAAGGCGATGCCACCGCAGCCTACGACGCGGTGTCGGCCGAGGAACCGTCGGCCCCCGTCGAGCCCGGCGCGCCCACGATCGCGTTCGAGGCGCTCGAGGCTCCTGCCGAGCCCGAGGCGACGCGCATCCTGGACATCTCCGGGGAGGTCGAATCGGCGCCCGAGGCGACGCGGATCCTCGAGGCGATGCCCGAGCCTGTCGAGACGTCGATGCCGACGATCTCCTTCGAGGCGGTTGCGGCGTCGGCGGTCGCCGCGGTGGCCGCGGCCCCCGAGCCGTCGGCCGAGGAGCCTGCGACCAACGATACGATCGCGATGGTGGCGGTGGATGGCGCCGAAGGCGACGCCGGCAAGAAGAAGCGGAAGAAGCGCCACCGCTGACCGGATCCTTCACCCGCCTGCCGCGGTCCCGGACTGCGCCTGCATCCCTATCGCTTGACCCGCGCTGTGGACACCGACCACGAACGCCATGTCGTCGAGTACAGGCTGTCCTCGTCGTAGGCGTTCATGTTGAAGCCGTCGATGAGGATCTGCACGGTCCGGATGACCACGTCCCCGGTCGGAAGGCCCTGCAGGGGCGGGTTGCCAGGCAGCGGCGGTGCGCTGGCCTCCGTGAGGTCGGGGAGTCGGACCGACTGCAGGCTGCCCGCCGCCGCGATGGTCCAGTCGCCCACTCCGCCCTTCAGGCCGTAGATGCTGGTGTACGTGAGGGACGGGGCGGGAGGGCCGTTGCGGGTGAACGTGAATTCCAGGTCGGGCCAGGGCAGGCCCGTCAGCGGATGGGTGAATGTCGCGATCCGCAGGAACGGTCCCACGACGACCTCGTCGCCGGCCACCGCCAGCACGGCCCCGTCGGCCCCCGGGACCAGCGCGGTCACTTCGCCCGCGAATGAAGGCGGCGAGGCGGGTTCCCACGCCCCGGCTCCCAGCCGCAGGATCGTCCCGCGGGATCCGGCCGCGAAGGCTGATCCGTCCGGCAGTGCCAGGATGGTTCGCAGGTCGTCGCTGGTGGTGGTCGGCAGCACCGTGAACGCCCCGGATCCATCCCCCAGCAGCACCAGGCCGCCCGCCCCCGCCACCAGGGGCAGGCCTCCCAGCGTGGCGGCCGCGAACAGGTCCCGCTGGGCGGGCAGGGGGGCAACGGGGGTCGCGGTCCCGCCCGAGATGCGAACGACGAGGCCCTTCGCCCCGACGGCCCAGCCCGTTCCGTCCGGCTGGACGACGAGGCCGTACAGAGGCGCCAGGGAGCCGTAGCCGACCTTCGACCACGCACCCAGGGCGCTCCGGTGCAGCAGCGTGCCGTCCCCCGCAGCCCAGGCGGAGCCGTCGTCGAGCCACGCGACAGCGTGAAGGTCCGCGGACCCCGGAGCGGGCTCGATCACGGTCCCGTCGAGGCCGGATCGCACCACGGCCCCGCCGTCCCCGACGGCCAGCGCGACATCCCCCCGGGCCGAGCAGGCGCGGAAGGTCGCTCGACCGAGGGAGGGCCTGCCTTGGACCGCTCCGTCCGGTGTCAGCGTCCATGCACGGCCGCCGCGGCCCAGGATCAATCCGCCCCCACCGGCGAGCCCGCAGCCGCCGGTCGCATCCGGGCGCTCGTCAGGATCCAGCAGCCGGGCCGTCTTTGCCGTCACCTCGACCACACCCAGGTTCTGCCCGGGCTTCCAGTCGGGGATCACCGACGTCGAGTAGGGGATCGTGTCCGACGTGCGCGAGTTCGCCTCGGAGTGCACGAACAGGACCGCGTCCGCCAGGTCGCCCGTGAAGTCCCTGGGCAGGTGGCTCAGCACGAAGCGTTCCCCGTCCACCGCGCTGATGTCGGGCCACAAGCGCAGCGCGCCGTCGGACCCCAGGTCCAGTGCGACCAGCACCTGGTGGTCATTGGGGCCGTCGGGACCGCCGGGGGCGTTGACCAGCCGGATGTCCACGTCGCGGTCCAGGGGGATCGACAGGTCCAGGTCGATGCTGTCGGTGACGCGGGCGGAGTTCACCGGGACGTGCCGCCGGATCCCCATGGCGACCGGTACGAACGTGCCGTCGTCGAAACGCCGGAGGCCGCCGACGCAGTAGATCGCGACTTCCCCGACGCGCGCGCTGACCGCGTACAGGCCCTTCGAATCGGCGATCGATCCGGGGCCGGTGGACTTGACCGTGGAAAAGAGACTGGTGACGGACGTGCCGCACTGGACCTCGGGGCGGCCCGGGCCGGGAAGGCACCCGGCATGGCCGTTGCCCAGCGAATAGCACGCGTACCCCTCGGGGCAGTCGGCCTGCGCCGCGCAGGACGTCGAGCAGTGGAAGCCGCCGCCCGCCACCGAGGTGCACGCGCCGCCCGGGCCGCAATCCGCATCCAGGGAACAGGGAGCACACAGGGATCCGTGGACCAGTTGCCGGTCCGCGCAGGAGTCCGGTGGCGCCAGGAGGTACTTGTCGGCCCCGGCGACCGTTCCCGACACCATGCCCGGGACCAGCGTGGTCGCGCCGCCACCGCCGCCTCCCGAAGACGTCGGGTTCATCGGGTCGATGTGGAGGGTCAGGTTTTCGGCGTCCACGCCCACGAGGCTGGACGTCGAGTAGTCTTCGCGGGACACCGTGGCCTGGATCGGCCCGAAGAGGTCTTCGGCGGACAGGGTGATCTGTCCCCGGTTGTCGGTCCGTCCCTTGAACGGGGTGGCGGATTCCCAGCCCAGGATCGCGAAGGCGTCCGCGACGGGCAGGTTGGTATAGGAGTCCAGCACCGTGACGTTCACCGAGCCGTTGACCGGATCGCCCCACACGCCACCGAAATAGCCGGTCGGATCGAAGTACCCGAAGGCCTGCTTCAAGGTCCGGGACGAGCCGTCCGGCCAGAGGACTTCGACGTCGAAGCGGTCGGCGGTTTCCGAACGGGGGCTGAGGACCTTGAGCCGGGCGGGGTCGCTGCTGTCCACGATCGTGGCGGTCCCGCTGCCGAACCGGACCACGACGCCGGGGACGAAGTCCGAGCCGGCGATGGAAACGAGCGTGCCTCCCGACCAGGAACCGGTGTCCGGCGTCACGGCGACCAGGTCCGGCGAGGTCGCACCGAACACGAACGCGCCGCGAAGCACCACGCGCCTGCCGGACCCCGTCACCACGGTCACGTCCTGGCGGCCCGGGCTGGAGGGGGCGGTGCGGACGCGGATCGCGGTGGCGGACGGTCCCGCGACGATGATGGCCGGCAGGGGACCGACGAAGACCTCGCGGGCCTGGTCCAGGCCGACACCGTCGATCCGCACGAGGGTGCCGCCTTCCGTCGGGCCGAAGGCGGGATCCACCGAGGCCAGCGCCACGTCCGGGAGATAGCGGAAGGCCGCGGGCGCCGTCGCCACGCCCTGGGGGCCCCGGACGACCACGTCCGCCGGTCCGACCGTCCCGGCCGGGGTCCGGAACGAAATCGCCCGACCTTCGGAATCCGCGGACACCTGCGTTGCCGCGGCGCCTCCCACCGTGACCGTCAGGGCGTCCGGGACCGCGCCTTCGAACCCCAGGGCGATCGCCGTCGCGTCGTCGCCGCCGGCGGCGGTGCCGGCCGAAGGCGTGACGGACAGCACGCGGGGCGTGGGGTCGGACAGGTCCGCGGCGGACTCGACCCAGAGGCAGGCCGTCCGGGACGCGGTTCCCCCGGGGCCCTGGAACGAAACCGAAACCGGGCCGGGTCCCGAGGGCGTGAATCGCAGGCGGGCTTCGCCGTCCGCCGCGGCTCCAACCATCTGGGCCATGCCCGTGGACACGGTCAGGGTTCCCTGGTCCAGGCCGCGGCCGGACACGACGACGTCGAACGCATCACCGTCGGGGGCGACGGGCGGGTCGCACCGCGTGACGGCGGGCGACGCGGCGTAGCGGAAGCCCCGGCGCAGGTTCCCCGAGCCGGATTCGTTGGCGATCGTGATGTCCCTGGGGCCGGGCACGCCGGGAGGGGTCACGGCCAGCAGGGTCCGTTCATCCAGAACGCGAACGTCCTGGGCCTGCCGTCCGCCGACCAGGAGCCGGGAGCCGGCCACGAACCCCGCGCCGCGGACCGTGATCGGGGTGCCGCCCTCCTCCGGGCCCACCGCCGGTTCGGCCGATGCGACCGACAGGGTGGCCTCGAAGAAGAACACGCCCTCGAGGCGGGCGGTCTTGCCGTCGGGGCGCTGCACCACCACGTCCACCCATCCGGCCGGGTGGGCCGGCGTGGTGGCGAGGATCGACGTCCCGTTCTGGACGACCACCGCGGCAGCCAAGGTGGAACCGACGACCAGCGTGGACCCCGGCTCGAACCCGATGCCCGTGGCCTCGATGCGGGTGCCGCCGGCCACGGGGCCGCGGGTGGGGGAAATCCCCGTCAACGCGAAGCCCGGCGCGTCGCCATCGCCGGCCACGTAGTTGTCCGGGGCCTCGAAGGCATCGCGCGGCGCGGGCACGTCCTTGGCGGAGTTCGCCCCGGGAATGGACGGCAGGGAGCATCCCAATGCCAGGATGGACAGCAGGCACGACAGGGGGAAACCGAGGGAGCCGCGCACCGGAGTTCCTCGCAGAGCGTGAACTATTATCCCGACCCGGGTCCCGACAAGTCAAACCCGCCCGGTCGCGGAGGCGCAGGCGATGGGTTTGGGCTTCCGGCCGTGCGCGCGGGGCATTGCCAAAATGTCATCGCCCGGAGCCGGCGGGCAGACGCCCCGTCGCGATCCGGTGTCGTCGGGCCGGTCCCGGGCCGCGGATCCCGCGGGGGAATCGTGCTCCGGACGGCCTCCAGCAGCCATCTCCGATGCATTTGCGTTCCGGGCAGTCGATGGTACGTCCCTTGCTAGGAACGGGGTGGGCGGTTGCGCCCTGGGAGACGGGAGCCTTCAGATGCAGGACTTCCTTCGAAGGAATTTCTGGTCGGTGAACCTGGCGACGATCGCCGTCGGGTCCTTTCTGTGCGCCGGCCTGGTGACCGAGGTCGCGGCCATCGTGATCCTCAAGCCTCCGCCCGTTGCGGCGAAGGCGGCGAAGGACCTGGTGATGCCGGCCCCGAAATCCGTGAAGCCCGACCCCAGCCCCGCGATGGTGGCGACCCTCGGCGATCGCAACCCGTTCGACTGCGAACCCAAGGTGGTGGAGGCGAGCGGCGAGGACGGCGAGGGTGAAAGCGCCAACGCCACGCTGGACCTGAACGTCGACCTCCTGGGGACGCTGGTGTCGAACAAGCCGGACTGGTCCCTGGCGACCATCCGGGTGGACGGGACGTCGAAGCTGGTCCGCATCGGCGTGATGGTGGCCGACAAGGCCGAGGTGGTCGAGATCACCGGGCGCTACATCATCCTGCAGGCCGGTGCGAACCAGCAGATCGTGAAGCTGTGGGACGCGAAGACCGCCGACAAGCCCGGCCAGAAGAAGCCGACGGCGCCCGTGGCCGCGGCCGCACCGGCCGGAGGCGACGAGTTCGCCAAGGGCGTGAAGAAGACCGGGCCGAACGACTACCAGATCGACCGTTCGATGCTGGAGGAAAACCTCCAGGACCTGAGCAAGCTGGGCATGCAGGCTCGCATCGTGCCGAACTACGAGGGAGGCCGGTACGCGGGCTTCCGGCTGGTAGGCGTGCGGCCGGACAGCCTGTACAAGGCCATCGGCATGCAGTCGGGCGACCTGATCCGCCGGATCAACGGCAACGAGATCGACACGCCGAACAAGGCGATCGAACTGTTCGAACAACTGCGCAACAGCGCGTCCATCAGCCTCGACATCGAGCGGCGGGGCCAGAAGGTCACGATGGGCTACCAGATCAAGTAAGCGGGACGGGATGGGAGCGCCGCCGGTTCAAGCCGGGCGGCGACATGCATCGGAGGGACCATGGATCGGAAGCGGTGCGGTTCGGGAATCGGGGCCGGTCTGGCGCGCCAGCCCGAGCACGCAGGCGTAGGCACGACCCCAGTCGTGCCGGAGACGAAGTCGCCTCGGGCTTTCCTGATCATCCTGGCGGTGGTGGCGATGTCGGCGATGCCCGTCGCGACGCTGGCGCAGAAGCCCGGGGGCGCGGCGGTGCTCCCGAAGGCGAAGGGCCTGCCTCCCCCGACGGTCCCCGGCACGCCTCCGAAGATCCCGGGCGGTGCGGCAACGACGGCCACGCCCCCGTCGGTACCCGGCCAGGGCGGCGCGGTGCCCGCTGGGGCCAAGGGGTCGGGATCGTCGGTCCAGGCGCCCGGCGATGACGTCATGACCTTCAAGACCAATTTCGAAAAGGACGTGAAGTGCGTCCCGCTGCCGCTCAACGCCAAGATCAGCGTCGATTTCGAGGAAGCGCCGCTGTACGACGTCGTCAAGTTCATCGCGTGCATCACCCAGCGCAACTACATCCTGGCCGCCAACCTGAAGCAGGGCAAGAACGTCACGATCATGTCCACCACGTCCGTGACCGTGTACGAGGCCTACAAGGCCTTCCTGTCGGCCCTCGACATCAACGGCCTGACCGCGGTGCCTGACGGCAAGTTCTACAAGATCATCGATACCGCCAAGGCCAAGACCGAACCTGTGCCGCTGTATGGCGCCCGGGAGGCGGTCCCGGACGAGGACCGCCTGATCACCCGCATCGTGGCGCTGCGATACATCGACGTGAAGGACCTGGAACCGATCCTCGGCAAGTTCAAGACGGCCGCGGGCGACATCAGTTCCTACGCCCCCGGCAACAGCCTCATCGTCACCGACCTCGGCCGCAACGTGGTCCGCATGCTGCGGTTCGTCAGCGAGCTGGACATCCCGACGGGCCGCGAAAAGATCTGGGTCCGTCCCGTCCAGTACGCCAACGCCACCGACATGGCGAACCTCGTCACCAGCCTGTTCGGCGACAAGGCCGGCAAGGGTGGCGGCGGCGGCGGGAGCGGGCGCTCCGGGAACGTGAGTTCCTCGAAGTCCACGCTGGGGGGCCCGAACGCGGCGGCGGCGGCGATCGCGGGCGACGTGATGGAGGGCCCATCGACGCTGTCCAAGGTCATCGCCGACGAGCGCACCAACCAGTTGATCATCGTCGCGACCCCGTCGGCCTACCTGAAGATCGATCACCTGTTGCGCCGCATGGACATGCCCATCGAAGGCGAAGGCCAGATCCACATCTACTACCTGGAAAACGCGGCGGCCGAGGAGGTGGCGTCCACCCTGTCGTCCCTGACCAGCGGCGGCGGCGCCAAGAAGTCCTCCACGGGCGGCAAGGGCGCCGCGGGCGCGGCGGGTGGTGGCGGCGGCGGCGGCGCTGCGGCCTCCCTGTTTTCGGGCGAGGTCAAGATCACGGCCCACAAGCCGACCAACAGCCTCGTCATCGAGTCCAGCCTGAAGGACTACCTGGCGGTCAAGCGCGTGGTCATGCAGCTCGACGTGCGGCGGAAGCAGGTCTACGTCGAGGCCGTCATCATGGAGATCTCGTCCAACAAGGACCGCAAGATCGGCATTTCCGCCAGCGGCGGCGCCTCGGTGAACATCGCCGGCAGCAGCGTGCCCCTGCTGTTCGGCAAGGGCGGCCTGGGGATGTCGGGCCTGGACCTGACCCAGTTGAACAAGGGCGGCCTGGCGCTGGGCATGCAGGGCCCTCTGGTGGACGTCTCGACGGGCTCCACCGGGTCATCGACGACGGCCGGGTCCCTTTCGCTGCCGTCCTACGGCTTCCTGCTGCAGGCGATCCAGAACAACTCCGACGTGAACATCCTGTCCACGCCGCACGTGCTGACCATGGACAACGAGGAGGCGGAAATCGTCGTCGGCAAGACGATCCCCTACCAGGCCTCGTCGATGGGCAGCGGCCTGTCGAGCCTGCTGGGTTCCAGCGCCCTCACGTCCCTGACCGGCGGCGCGACCGCCGCGACGTCCAGCCTCGCCAGCAGCCTGCTAGGCAGCAGCAGCAGCAGCATGGGTTCGGGCTACGTCCAGCGCATCGACGTCGACCTGACCCTGAAGATCACGCCGCAGATCAGTGAAAGCAACTTCGTCCGCCTGAAGATCAACCAGCAGATCGACGACGTCGAGTCGCTGGACCCGACCCTCGGCCCGACGACGTCCAAGCGCAAGGTGTCCAACACGGTGGTTGTCCGCGACCAGCAGTCCGTCGTCATCGGCGGCCTGATCCGCGACATGGAGGTCACCGGCGTGGACAAGGTGCCCTTCCTGGGCGACATCCCGGTGCTGGGCGTCCTGTTCCGCAAGACCGAAAAGCGGATCGAGAAGCGCAACCTGTTGATGGTCATCACGCCCTACATCATCGAGGACCCGTCGGACCTGCGGCGCATCCACGAACAGAAGATGGACCAGTTGCGGGAGTTCGCCGAGTCGATGTCGACCCGGCAGAAGGAAGCGGCCGGGTACGTGGACTACCGCAAGAAGACCGGCGTGATGGAGGACATCCGCAAGACCATGGATCGGGTACGCAAGGACCGCGAGGTGCTCGAGCAG
This sequence comes from uncultured Myxococcales bacterium, assembly GCA_903857665.1. Taxonomy (GTDB): domain Bacteria; phylum Myxococcota_A; class UBA9042; order DTJE01; family DTJE01; genus CAIZWN01. The sequence continues at coordinate 38,425 of CAIOFV010000168.1, read as the reverse complement.
ACCCGCTTCGAGGAGGTCGATCGCGTCGGCGCTCCCGAAACGCACGACCTCGAGTACGACCCCTTCGCCCCCGTGGGCACCGCGCCGTCGTCCCCGGGCCCCGATGCCGGGTCGGACCAGCCGAAGGCCCCCGGTGCCGCACCCTCCCCGGGCAGCGTGTCGCCCGGTGCCGCCTCCCCGGGTGCCGTGCCGCCGGCCGGCTCGGCCGGCAACGTGGAACCGGGAGTGATTCCGTCGGGTGAGTGACGAGGGAGCCGATCATGGCGGACATCGTGACAGCCCCGCGGGGCAATGAATTCGTGACGCGCATCCTGCTGGACCACCATCTGGTGGACGAGGAGTCGGTCCGGCGCGCCGAAGAGGCCCGCGCGCTGCGCCCGGAAGTCGGGTTCGTCGAGGCGCTGCTGAACCTGGGCCTGATGGACGAAAAACGCTACCTCGCCGCATTCGGGGCCCTGCTGGGCCTGGAGGTCGCGGATGCCCTGCCCGTCGATGACATCGACCTGTCGCTGTTCGGCGACCTGCCGATCACGTGGGCCAAGCAGTCCTTCGTGCTGCCGCTGCGCCGGGACGGCGAGCGCGTAGTGGTGGCGATTTCGAACCCGCTGAACCTGGGCGTGCTGGACGACCTGCGCGTGATCCTGAAGGCGCGCATCGAGCCGGTGCTGGCCCCCCGCGAAGTGGTGTTCGAAGGGATCAACCGCCTGTACGACCGCAAGACCGGCCTGGAAGGCACGGCCGGCGAGGTCTTCCAGGACGAGGACCTGGGCAGCATCGCGCACGAGATCGAGGAGTCCACCAAGGACCTCCTGGACGTGACCGACGAGGCCCCGATCATCCGGCTGGTCAACAGCGTGCTGTCCCAGGCGGTCAAGGAGCGCGTCAGCGACATCCACATCGAGCCGTTCGAAAAGCACCTGTCCGTGCGGTTCCGCAAGGACGGGATCCTGCGGGAAGTGCTGCGGCCGCCGAAGCGGTTCCAGGCGTCCATCGCCAGCCGCATCAAGATCATGGGCAACCTGAACATCGCGGAAAAGCGCCTGCCGCAGGACGGCCGCATCCGGCGCGTCGTGGCGGGCAAGGAGATCGACATCCGCCTATCGACGGTGCCGACCACCTTCGGCGAGCGCCTGGTCATGCGAATCCTGGATCGGACATCGACCGTGCTGGAACTGGCGGACCTGGGCCTGGACCCCGAGTTGCACGACCGCATGGAAGACCTGGTCACCCGGCCCCACGGCATCATCCTGGTCACGGGGCCCACCGGGTCGGGCAAGACCACCACGCTGTACGCGTGCCTGGTGCGCATCAACACGCCGGACAAGAACATCCTGACGGTCGAGGACCCGGTCGAGTACCAGATCACCGGCATCGGGCAGATGCAGGTGAACCCGAAGATCGACTTCACGTTCGCCAACGGCCTGCGCGCCATCCTGCGCCAGGACCCGGACGTGGTGCTGATCGGCGAAATCCGCGACAAGGAAACGGCGGAAATCGCGGTGCAGGCGTCGCTGACCGGGCACCTCGTGTTCAGCACGCTGCACACCAACGACTCGGCGTCAGCCTTCACGCGCCTGGTGGACATGGGCGTCGAGCCGTTCCTGATCGCGTCGTCGGTGCTGGCGATGGTGGCCCAGCGCCTGGTGCGCGTGGTGTGCCGGGAATGCCGCCAGCCGTACACCCCGTCGGCGGCGGAACTGGAGACGCTGGGGCTGGACCGCATCGAGCCGACCGACACGTTCTTCCGGGCCACGGGCTGCCCGGCCTGCACGGGCACCGGGTACTCGGGACGGCAGGCGATCTACGAATTGCTGATCGTCGATGACACCGTGCGCGACTCCGTCATGCGGAACGCCGACGCCGGGCAGATCAAGCGGGCGGCGCTGGCCCGGGGCATGCGCACGCTTCGGGGCGACGGCGTGCTGAAGATCCGGCGCGGGGTCACGACGGCCGAGGAAGTGATGCGCGTGACCCAGGGAGACACGGACTAGGGAAGCAGGTGCGTCGGTCGGTCGCCGGCCGGTCGCCGATGCCGAGAGGCCTTCAATGCCGCTGTTCGAGTACAAGGCGTTCACCGCGAAGGGCAAGCCGGCATCGGGCCAGATCGAGGCCGACGGGCCTGCCGAGCTGCGGGCGAAGCTGTCCAAGGAAGGCCTGTTCCTGACCGGGTTCAACGAGGCCGGCGGCAAGGCCGGCGCGGGTCGTGGCGGCTCCGGAAAGGGCGCGGGGAAGGGCGGGACGGCACCGGGGGCCGGCGGCGGGATCCTGGCGCGCGAGGTGGACTTCAAGAAGGTCTTCGAGCGGGTCAAGCCGGCGGACATCGCCGTGATGACGCGGCAGTTCGGCACCCTGCTGAAGGCCGGCATCCCGATGACCGAGGCCCTCAACGCGCTGGTCGATCAGCAGGACCGGCCGAAGCTGCGCGCGGTGCTGGGCCAGGTGCGCGAAAAGGTCCGCGAGGGCGGCTCGCTGGCCGACGCGCTGGCCGAGCACAAGAAGATCTTCCCGGAACTGTACGTGAACATGGTCCGCGTGGGCGAGGCGTCGGGCACCCTGGACCTGGTGCTGCAGCGGCTGGCGGACTTCCTGGAGTCCAGCGTCCGCCTGCGGTCCAAGGTCACCGCCGCGATGATCTACCCGGCCCTGATGTTCTGCGTGGCGCTGGTGCTGATCTCGCTGATGATGGTGTTCGTCATCCCGCGCATGGTGGACCTGTTCAAGGACATGGGGGGGGAACTGCCCCTGCTGACGCGCATCCTGATCGTCGTCAGCAACTTCTTCACGCAGACCTGGTACATCGCGCTGCCGTTGATCATCGGCGGGGTCTGGTACTTCCGGCACTGGAGGGCGACCGAGGCCGGCCGCTGGAAATGGGACGCATTCACCCTGCGCGTGCCGATCTTCGGGCCCGTGGTGCGCCTGGTCGCGGTGTCGCGGTTCGCGCGGACGCTGGCCACGCTGTTGAACTCCAGCGTGCCGGTCCTTTCGTCGCTGGAGATCGTCAAGAGCATCGTGGACAACGTGATCCTGTCGAAGGCGATCGAGGAAGCGAAGCTGGCCGTTCGCGAGGGCGAAAGCCTCGCGGGCCCGCTGCAGAAGAGCGGCCTGTTCCCCCCCATGATGACGCACATGATCGCCATCGGGGAGCGCACGGGCCAACTGGAGGAAATGCTGGCCAACGTGGCCGACGCCTACGACGCGGAGGTCGAGGCGCGCGTGACCACGCTGACCGCGGTGCTGGAACCCGTGATGATCGTGGGCATGGGCATCATGGTCGCGTTCCTGGTGTTCGCGGTGCTGATGCCGATGCTCAAGATGAACGAAGTGATTGCCGGTTCGTGATGGGGTTGGACGGGTCGAGGGCGCGAGCCCGACGGAGGTTCCCATGAGCGTGACGAAGGCGTGCCTGGGTCGGAAGGCGGCGGTCCGGGCTGCGAGGGGCATGACCCTGCTGGAGATCATGGTGGTCATCGCGATCATCGGCATCGTGATGACGGCCATCGGCGTCGGCGTGGTCGGCTACCTCAACAAGGCGAAGATCAGCGCCTGCAAGTCGCACTTGGCCAACATCTCCAACGCGGTCCAGATGTACGCGCTGGACGGCGACTTCCCGTCGAACCTGCAGGTGCTGACGGAGGGCGCCGGCGCGCCCCTGAAGCCCAAGCAGTTGAAGGACCCGTGGAACCAGGACTTCCTGTACGCGTACCCGGCCAAGGACAAGTCGCGGGAGTTCGACCTGTGCAGCAAGGGCCCCGACAAGCGCGAGGGCTCGGACGACGACATCTGCCAGGACTAGCGGTGTCGGCCGTCGGGAACGATCCCGGCGGGACCGCGACGAGGAAGGGACGCGAAGGACGCGGCGGGCGTTGATGGCGGCAGGAGAGCGGATGGGCAGGAAGCCCCCAGACTCGGGCTACACGCTGATCGAACTGTCGGCCGTCCTTGCCATCGCCCTGATCCTGATCGTCGCTTCGGTCGCGACCCTGTGGTCGGTGAGGAAGGCCGACATCAGCACGGCCGCGGGACGGCTGACGTCCGCGGTGCGCTACCTGTACGACCTGTCCGTCGTGACCAACCGCCCCTACCGGCTGGTGCTGGACCTGGGGGCCAACGCGTACTGGGGCGAGCCCGCGGACCCGAACGTGGGATGCAACGGCGCGGCGCTGCTGCCTTCGGACGACGAACGGAAGTGGGCCACGGAAAACCCGGGCAAGACCCTCGAAAAGACTCCGACGGGCGGGATGTCGGACCTGGCGATCGGCGCGGCGCTGTCGCGCCCGGAAGGGATCGCGGGCCTGCTGCAGGGCCTGCCGGAGCCGGCGACGAGGAAGGGTTCGACGTCCCTGCTGGATGGCGGGGCGGGGACGGCTGCGGTGAAGCCGGCGAACCCGGAGCGGCTGCTGGAGCGGTTCACGCTGCCGAAGGGCGTGACCATACCGCGCGTGATGACGGGCCACCAGGACGAGGTCACCGAGGAGGGGAAGGCGGAGGTCTACTTCTTCCCGAGCGGCTACGTCGAGCCCGCGTACATCTACCTGCAGCGGGGCGACGAGATCTACACGGTGGAAACGGTGCCCTTGAAGGGGTCCGCGCTGGTGCACGCGAAGGAACTGGACCCTCGGGACCTGCTGGACGAATCGTGAGGGCACGATTCGTCGTGAGGTCGCGATCCGTCCCGGGTTCGTGAGGCGATCGATTTCCGGGCAAGGAGGGTTCCCATGCGTCGGGCGACCGAACGCGGCTTCACGCTGCTGGAGGTCATGATCTCCCTGCTGATCCTGGCGCTGGCGCTGGGGGCGATCACCTACGCGAACTCGGCCGCCACGTCGCACGTGGCCCGCATCACCCGCATGACCACCGCGTCGTTCCTGATGGAAGGGATCGTCAACGACGTGCACGCCTACTACGTCCGCAAGGGCTTTCCGACCAACAGCCTGGAAGACAAGCAGTGCGAACTGCCGCGCGATTTCGCCGACACCTACACCTGCTTCTACGACCTGAAGGCCCTGAAACTGACGCCCGAGCAGGTTTCGGAGATGGCGAACGGCGCCCTCCAGAAGATCCTGGGAGGGGGACAGGCGCCGGCCGGCGGCGCCAGCGGGTCGGCGGCATCGGGCGCGGGCGGCAAGGTGGGGAACGCGTCCGCGAGCGGCCTGGGCGCGCTGATGGGGCTGGAGAACGCCACTTCGGGGAACCTGTCGGCGGCGGCCGGGGCGGCAGGCATGTCGGGCATGGACATGTCCAAGATGCAGGTGCTGGCCCCGCTGTTCGGGCCCGCGGGGCCGGAACTGATGAGCCTGTGCAACATCAACATCAGCCAGGTCCTGATGGGCGCGACGGCCCTGATGAGCTTCATGCCCCGCATCATCGACGAGGTCGCCAAGCGGACGCGCCAGTTGACCGTCCGGCTGTCGTGGCGGGACGGGCCCCGGGGCCAGCGGGAATTGAAGGTGCAGACGTTCGTGGTGTCGCTGCCAGAGAACGAACTGGCACAGATGCGCGAGGCCGAGCGCCAGAAGGACGTGCAGGATGCGATCCAGTCGTCGGCGCCGGGCGGCGGCCTGACCGGCACGGGCGGGACGACGACCACGACCAAGACCACCACCACGGGGACGAAGTGATGCATTCCCCCGGCGCGACAGGTGGGGGGCGGTCGGCGCGGCCGCGGGGCTTCACGCTGCTGGAGGTGCTGGTCGCGGTGGGCCTGATGGGGATCGTGTCGTTGCTGATGTACGAGTCGATCGCGCTGACGTTCAAGACGCGCGAGCAGATCGCCCGGATCGAGGAACTGAACCACTCGGCCCGGGTGGCGCTGCGGAAGATCATGACGGATGTGTCGATGGCGTACCTGTCGAACCACGTGAACCGCGACGAGCCGTCGTCCGCGACGCTGTTCATGGGCTCGGACGATTCGCTGCTGTTCAGTTACCTGGGGCATGAGCGGCGCCGGCGCGGCGCCCGGGAGTCGGACCAGGGGATCGTGGAGTACCAGATCGGGCGCGACGCGTTCGGTCGGACGATCGAACGGCGCGAAAAATCCATCCCCGACATGGACCCGGGGCGGGGAGGGTCGAGGGAGACACTGGTCAGCCGCGTGAAGGAGTTCCGCCTGCAATACTGGGACGACAAGCAAGAGGAATGGAAGAGCGACTGGAAGGTCGACATGCGGGATGCGGTCAAGGAGGGCAAGGCCGGCGAGCTGGGCAAGTACTCGGCGGCCCTGACGCCCGTCGGGTCGACGCTGTACAAGACCAGCCAGGACAAGGCGCTGGAGCAGTACCGCCTGCCCGAACGGGTGTACGTGCGCCTGGTGCTGGAGGACAGCGACGGGCTGACCTACGCGTTCGAGACCCAGGCGCGGGTCCACATGCGGAGCCCGCTGAATTTCTAGGAGCGGCAGGTCCCGGGGCCGGTGAAGGAGTGCAGGGTGCGGTCGCGGATTGCAAGACGGTGGCGTGAATCCCGGGGCATCGCCCTGATCATCGTCCTGGCGGGCATCACCATCCTGGCGGCCTTTTCGTCGGAATTCACCTACCGGTCCCGGGTGGGCATCCAGGCGGCGAACAACCTGGAAAAGCAGGTGCAGGCGTACTACCACGCCCGCTCGGGCATCGAGATCGCGCGCCTGGTCGTGACGTCCCAGAAGATGGTCGATCAGGCCGTTTCCGCGTTCGGCGGCGGTCGCAGCGTGATCGCGCTGTGGCAGTACGCGCCCAAGTTCGCCGAGATCTTTGCGAAGCAGACGTTGAGCATCATGGGCGTCGACGTGATCGACCTGAAGGCCGCCGAGGGCCTGGGCGTGACGGACGGCTCCTTCCTGCTGGAGGTGACGCCCGAGGACTCGAAGGTCAGCATCAACACGGGCGCGTCGGCCACGGAAAAGAAGAACCTGTTCACGCGCCTGTACCCCCTGCTGGTGGGCCGGGTGGATCCCGAGAACCGGGCCAGCGCCACGACGATGGACCGGAAGGCCGCCGAGGTCATCCTGAACATCATGGACTGGGTGGACCCCGACGACGAGCGGTCCGACATCGACAGCAGCGGCAACTTCATCGCGGCGGGCGGCGGCGGCGAGAACCTGGACTACTCGCGGCATGGCTACAGGGCGCGCAACGCCAAGATGGACAGCAACGAGGAATTGCGGCTGGTCGAGGGGATGACCGACGACCTGTACTGCCAGGTCGGCAGCCAGATGACCGTGTACCAGACCGACAAGCTGAACGTCAACGAGGCCGACCTGCGGGTGCTTCGCGCGCTGCTGTGCGACAACCTCGTCGGGGACCGCATGGCGGCCTGCGGCCAGACCACCTACTACCCGGACTCGCTGATGGACCGGGCGCTGGGCCTGATGGATCAATGCCGGCGCATCAAGAAGGAAATCTTCATGCCGCCGTTCATGAGCGAAAACGAGTTCCTGACGTTCTTCGACCGTCTGCCCAAGCCGTTCTCGACGCTGCTGGCGGTCAACGCGGCGACGCTGCGGCCGCTGGTGGGCGTGAAGAGCAAGGTCCTGCGGGTGACGTCGCGCGGGTGGGTCGGGACGTCGGGATGGGAGATCACCGCGGTGATCGACCAGGGCTCGACGAACTGGCTGCACTGGCGCGAAACCGGATTCGACGCGACGCCGTACCTGGAGCAGCAGAAGCAACTGGCGGCGCAGGCGAAGGCTGCGGCGCAATGACGAGGTGATCATGGGGCACCGGGTCCTGGGAATCGCGGTGGGAACCGAAGCGGTCCGGGTGGCCGTGGTCGAAACCCGCCTGCGGCGCTTCGAACTGAAGGCCGCGGTGGAGGCGCCCCGGCGGCCTGCGGCGGTCGCGCCCACCTGGGACGGCGACGAGGAGCGGCCGGACGCAGCGATGGCGGCGCCGGCGGTCCCCGAGCGGACGTGGGACCTGGTCCTGCGGATGGTGACGCCGCCGCCCGCCCCGACGGACACGGTCGCGCTGGCCTATCCCGGCGACCTGGCCTTCGTGCGCCGCATGTCCCTGCCGTTCAAGAAGGCGTCCCAGGTCGAAGCCGCGCTGCCGTTCCAGATGATCGGCATGGTGCCGGTGGCTCCGGACGAAATCCATTGCGCCTACGAGAAACTGCCCATCGCGGGTTCGTCCGGGACGGACGTCCTGGCGGTGGCCGTGCCGATCGCCGAGTTCCGCCAGTTCCTGGACCGCGCGAGGGCCGACGGCCTGGAACCCGCGCACGTGGGCGTCGAGGGACCGTGCCTGCAGAGCCTGCTGCCCTACACGGCGGCGACGTCGGAGGACGGGACCGTCGAGGTGCAGATGCTGGTGTGGGCCGAGGACGACGAGGTCGAGATCGTCGTGGCTCGCGGGACGCAGTCGATCCTGACGCGCGCGGTGCGGCTGGGCGAGCCGGTCACGAAGGGCGGCGAAGTTGCGACGTCGTTCCTGCGCGAGGTGATGCTGAGCGTGGCGTCGGCGGCCGAGAGCGGCGCGTCGGTGGACCGCGCGCTGGTGTCGGGCCCGGATGCCTTCGTGGTGGCGGGTCCCCTGGGCGAGGCCCTGGGCTTGCCGTGTGACGTGCTGGACCCGGCGCGCCTGCCCATCCCGGGCGCGGCGACGTGCCCCGGCCTGACGCCCGCGATGGTGAAGGCGCTGGCGCTGGCGCTGGGCACGGCCAGCGGCGGCGGGCCGGGCAGCCTGAACCTGAGGTCGGGCGTCTTCGCGACGGAAGGCACGCGCAGCATCTTCCGCGAACGCGCGACGTACTTCACGGTCGCCCTGTCGGTGTTCCTGGTCCTCGGCGCGGCGCGGGGCGTGGCGCGGTACGTGGGCCTGAAGGCCGAGCGTGACGCCGGCATCACGGAACTGAAGGCGTTCTCGAAGGAGACGCTGGGCGTCGAAAAGGACAACTTCGACACGGTGCTCAAGACGCTGAAGTCCGTGTCCGAGGAGGACGTGAAGATCTTCCCGCGGTGGACCGCCGTGGGCACGCTGAACCGGATCGCGAAGGTGATGATGGACGTGGGGCACGCCAAGGGCAGCACGCCGGCCCCGGCCCCCGGGGGGGACGATTCCGGCACGACCGCGGCCGCCCCCAGCGCCAGTGGCGCCTGGGCGCTGGAACTGGAGAACGTGCGCATCGAGATGCGGCAGGCGACGTTGCGCGGCGAGGCGGAAACGATCGAGACGCTGGACCAGTTCGTTTCGAAGCTGGACGCGGACCCGTGCATCAGCGACATCGTGTCCGAAAGCACCGAGCGCATCCAGTTCCAGCGGCACCAGGGATGGCAGCGCTTCACGTTGCGGATGACGGTGGACTGCCAGCCGAAGGACCTGCCCAAGAAGGCGCCCAAGGACGGGGCGAAGGATGCGGCCGCAGCGGGCGCGGGGAAGGACGTTGCCGGGAAGGACAAGGTCGCGCCGCCGAAGTGACGGGCGGGGAGGGCGATGTCGATGAAACTGGTGGATGCGTTCGATGCGATGCTGGGGCGCATGACGTCCCGCGAGCGGCGGCTGTTCGCGGTGCTGGCCACCGCGATCGGCGTGGCGGTCGTCGCGGCCGTGGTGCTGGCGATGTCCGCGATCTTCGGATCGATCCAGGACGAAATCGACCACGGCCGGGCGGTGCTGGCCGAATCCAGGGTGCTGGCCCCGAAATACAAGGAACTGACCGAACACCGGAAGGCGATCGAGGACGCGATCCGGGCCAACAAGTCGACGGCCCGCTCCATGGTCAACGAGATCCTCAAGAAGCAGTCCCTGTCCGGCGAGGTGCCCGGCGCGCTGGGCGACACGATGGCGGACGTCGTGTCGTTCGAAGGCAAGACCAACGACACGCCCGTCGAGGTGGGCAAGGCGAAGAAGAAGACCACCAAGGGCAAGTCGAAGGACACGGGGACGGGGATCGTGCAGATCGAGCAGGGGCTGGAGTTCAAGGAAATCCCCCAGGGCGACCTGATGGCGTTCCTGGACATGGTCGAGCAGGCGAAGGACCTGCTGTTCGTGACGAAGATCGACGCGTCCAGGAAGTTCAACGACCTGTCCCACGTGCGGGCGCAGGTGTCGGTCGCCACCTACCAGTTCCAGGGAGGGGGCGACGAGGCTCCGGCGGGCGGCGGCGAGGCCGCAGGGGCGACCGAGTAGGATCGGCGGTGTGAAGGAGGGGCCGATGACGTTCGAGTGGACCCGGCGGCCGGTGGTTCGCAAGGCCGCCCGCATCGCGGGATACACCGCCTTCGGGCTGATGGTGTTCGTGGTGTCGGTGGTGCTGACCTTCCCGACGGCCCGCCTTCGGGGATTCCTGGAGGCCCGCCTTTCGGAAGGGGGGATGACCGTTCGCATCCAGGACCTTTCGTTGCGGGGGCTGGGCAGCGTGCGCCTGCTGGGGCTGAAGGTGGACCTGCCGCCCGACCGCCAGTTGAACCCGGATGGGAGCGTGACGGAGGATCTGCGATCCGTGTCCCTGGATCGGCTGGACCTGTCGGTCGGGCTGTTCCGGCTGCTGTTCGGGGGGCTGAAGGTATCCGGGACCGCCTATTCGGGCGAGGGCGTGCTGGGCCCGGTCACGGTGCTGAGGACGGCGGAGCAGGTGACGGTGGACGTGGAGGGGGCGAAGGACTTCCCGATTCCGCCGGACATGCCGCTGTTCGGGGTGCGGTTTGCGGGAAAGCTTACGGCGCTGAAGATGTCGGCGACATACGACGTCAAGGGCGGGCTGTCGGCCAGCAAGGCCCGCGTCGAACTGAAGGCCGAGGGCCTGCGGGCGCTGAAGCCGACCCTGCGCAGCGCTGCCCAGGGGGCGGTCACGCTGACCGACGCGGACCTTGGGGCACTGGCCCTCGACGTGAACCTCGACAAGCGCTCGAACATCGCGGCGTTCAAGGCCGACCGCAAGGCGCCGGGCGGCGATGCGACCGTGCTGCACGTCGAAAAGGCCGAACTGGACGGGCAGGACGTGAAGGCCCTGATCGAGGGGCACTCGATCGTCCGGCTGACCCCCGGCAAGTCCTACAAGGATGGCCAGTTGACGGTCGAGGTGGCCTTCAGCCTCAGCGACACCTTCCTGGATCGGCAGGTCAAGAGCGGCGCCGAGGTGTCGACCCCGAACCGGTTCATCCGCACGCTGTTGAGCCTGGACCCGAAGTGGCGCGCCGCGCAGTCGGGATCCTACTGGGGCGTGGTCTGCAGCGGTTCCGTCGAGCACCCGGCGTGCGTGCCCAAGAAGCCCTCGATCCGCGGCGGCGATTTCAAGGCGCCTTCGAAGACCGAGGACAAGGGAGACGCCAAGGATGCCGGCTCGAAGGGATCCGTTTCGCCCAGGGCCCCGACGCCGGCTCCGACGCTGACGCCGACCCCCCCGCCCACCCCGGCCGCAGCCCCGACGCCTGCTGCGGCGCCGCCTCCACGCCAGGAACCGCCCCCGCCGCCGACCCAGGAGGGGATCCCTGCCGTCGGCGGGACGGGCGGCGGGATGATCCCCGCGACCCCGGCCGCGGCCCCGTCCAGCGTGTTGCGCAGTTCGGTGATGACGCCCACCGTGATCGGAAGGGCTCGCATCCGCGGACTGTCGCCCGAACCGGACGAGGTCCCCGGCCCCGCCGGCGAAGGATCGCCGCCCGCTGTCACGCCGCCTCCCCAGCCCCCCGCTGGGGAAGGGGAGGGGCAGGAATAGGCGCGGCACCGGGGGGGCGGGGATTTCGCCTGCGACCCTACAGCCCGAGGTCGGCCTTGCGCAGCAGTGCCGGGCCCGCATCCAGCGTGCGGATCCAGTACAGGTCGGCCGGCAGCACGTCGAACAGGGGCAGGTCCGGCAGGTCTTCGCCGAAGGCGATTCGCAGCATCCACCACGGGAAGTTGGCGCCCGCAGCCGTGTAGAAGTGGTGCGTCGTGCCCAGCCGGCCGGCGTTCACCTCGGTGGGCCGGAGCGTGCCGTCGGCGGCCGCCTTGAAATCGACGAACGCGACGCCGTCGAACCCGGGATCCACCGCGAGCACGCACCTCAGGCCCAGGTCGTTGAGGTCCGGGCGGCGGATCGTGTGGCAGATGGCCGGCGCGCCGGTGATGCCCGAAGGGCTGACGTGCGGGATCACGTACGCGTCCCGCTGGCGGCCCTGGCTGGCGACCAGTTGCCCGCGGCGGAACAGGCCCAGCCACGTCAGGTTTTCGCCGGGCAGGAACTCGGATGCGATGAAGTTCCCGTAGCCGTCGTGGAACGCGATCCAGCCCCGCGCTTCCAGGGGGGTCCGGCAGGGCAGCGCGGCGCCGCCGATGCCGCGGCCCGGGATCCCGGCGCCCCGGAACCAGATCGGCCGGGTCGGGATCCGGTCGAACGCCTGCTCGACATCCTGCTCCGAATCGATCGTCACGGTCTGCGGGATCGGGATGCCTGCCGCCTGCCAGCGCTTCCACGTTTCCCACTTGCTGGCCGCGACCTGCTGGGTCGCCAGCGACGGCACGAACAGGCGGACGTCGAGGGCGTCGAGGCGCTCGCGGTTCCGCGTCAGCACCATCATTTCCAGGCTGCTGTTGGGGAACACGGCGTTCAGGCGGTGCTGCCGGATCAGCCGGCACACGGCGTCCATGTACTCGCCTTCGTCGCTGCTGCGGGGGATGCGGGCCTTTTCGTGGGTCAGCGCCAGGTGAATGTAGAACGGGCTGGCGTCGCACCCGACCAGGAAGATCGGTTCGGGCGCGGCCAGCAGGCTCCGGGTCAGGTTCACCGCGCCGGGGCCGCCCGCACCGGGGATCAGCACGCGTTTCTGGACGGATTGCGTCACACCCGGCCTCCCTCGGCCCTATGCCGCCTCGAAGTACTTGCAGAAGGTGAAGTTCCCGCGGGATTCGACGAAGCTGGTCGCCCCCATCAGGTCCTGGGTGCGGAACTCCAGGCTGCACGTCGTGGTCGAGGCCGCAACGTGGATGCAGTCCGGGCAGCGCCAGATGAAACGGAAGGACCCGGCCTGGTCGGCGAAGCGCTCGTGCTCGCCGGGACCCGGGATGTAGGGCTTCACATACGCCTTCAACGGGAACCCTCCTGTCCAGGCGCGTCGTGCGGCCGGCCCGCCGCCTCGATCGCCTTCCGTGCCCCGGCCCATGCCGGGCCGTTCGCGTTCGGCGGGATCAGCGCCCGCGCCGCATCGACGCGGCCCGCCGCCGCCCAGAGCGTCGCGGCCGCAGCCCGCGCCGACGCGTCGTCGGCCGCGGTCGCGTCCACCAGCCAGGCGGCCGCGCCGTCGAGGTCGCCCCCGGCGCATAGGCTCGCGGCGACGGCCATCGCGACAGGTCGCGGCGGCAGGAAGCGGTCTTCCGCGGGTACGGCCTGGGGCGGCACCGCGAAGACCCGTCGGGCCAGCGCGGCCTTGATGGCGCCTTCGCGGCATTGGCCCGTCGCGAACGCCCCGGCCAGGTCCGCCCGGATCCTGTCCCACGCGGCCCGGATGTCCGCCGCGGCATGGGCATCGCGGTTGGCCGAAAAGGCTTTCAGCCCCGCCGCGTATGGTCCCGCCTTCACCCACGGAATCAGGTCGTCGGGCGAAGGGCGCGCCAGCGCCTCGCATTCGCGGGGTGGGGCCGCGCGTGCTAGAGTAACGGGCGTTGCGGCCACCAGGGCGGTCGCGATGCAGGCGGCGAGGCGCATCGTGCGGATTCTAGCACGCGGGACGGGGACCTGTCGGGCGACGGTGACGGTCCTCGCGTCCCTCTTCGGGCTGGGACTCGTCGGACGGGTTCCGTCGGCGGCGGCCGCTGGGGTGCCCTCGGGCGGCCCGGCGTCGAGGCCCGGTGCGGTCGCATCGGCCTCTGCCGACGCGGCGGACGCGACGGACCCGTCCCATGCGCCGGTCGATCCCGCCTCGATCCCGGAAGGAACCTTCATCCGCATCACGTTGGACGGCGGGGTTTCGCCGTTCACGTCGGTCGCCTGGGACGTCACGGTCCGCGGGTCCACCGCCGTCGTCAGCCTGGTCAAGGAAAGCCTCTGCGCCACGGGCCAGCGCGAGCGGGTCCGCCTGGTCGAAGGGGAGGGCGCCCGCGGCATCCTCGCGGTGCTGAAGGATGCGGGGGCGTGGGCGTGCCCGGTCCCGCCCGGTGTCACCGTGGGCCGCGCCCGCGATCACGCGGCGCCCGGCGACCAGCCGCGCTACGAGGTGTGGTCCGCGTGGGGTCGCCGCATGGCCCGCTTCCACCTGGCGCAGTCGGCGCTGCGGGAGGCGCCATGCGTGCTGGCCGTGATCACGGCCGTGACGTCCGAGGTGCGGTCCCGGGTGGAAACCCTGCCGATGCGGGACCTGTACTACCCGTCGGAAAAACTGGGCTGGGTGACGGCGACGGCGTCCGAGGCCGCCACGGCGACGATCGACGGCTGGGACAGGGTGCGCCTGCCCGTCGATGCGCTGGAGGTGGTGGAAGGCGAGCACGTCGTCGTCGTGACCGGCGAGTCCGGCCGCAGCCGGCAGTTCAAGATCAAGGTCGCCCCGGGCATGACCCTGCGGGTCCACGTGCTGCTGGACGAGCCGGACGGTGGGGCGGCGCCTGCGCCGGTGCGATGACCGGGAACAACGCGCCGGGGATGCGGGTTCATGGGACCGGCGGCGTCGCGCCGCGACAGGCATTTCCAAACGGCCACGGGCCGGGCGAGGCGAACGGCGGATGACGGTACAGGGAATCTCGGCGACGCTGGCCCTGGTCCTTTCGGCCGCGCTGGCATCGACGGCTGGCGCCGCGCCGCGGACCTGCCCCAAGGGAACCAAGACCCGCCAGACGAACGTGCAGAAGGGGGAAACCCTGGCAACGGTCGCCGAACGGACCAAGGTCAAGGTGGCGGACCTCCGCCGGTGGAACCGCCTGGCATCCGAATCGGTCCGGAAGGGGCAGAACCTGCGCTACTGCGCGCCGGTCTTCACGCCCGGTTCGGTGGGGTCCTGCAATGGGGGGGGGCTGCGCGGCGGCGTGAACATCGCCCCCAAGGACGGGCGGGGCAAGGGTTTCGTGGTGTCGCCGGGGCGCAAGACGACCTTCGGTACGCCGGCGACCGTCCGGCACATCCGCCAGTGCATGGCGCAATACCAGAAGGCCCATCCCAAGGCGCCGCCGGTCAACGTCGGGGACCTCAGCGCTCGCGACGGCGGCCACCTGGGCAGCCACGCATCCCACCAATCGGGACGCGACGTGGACCTCGGGTTCGTCACGAAGCCCCCCCAGTCCCGGGGCGTTTTCGATCGGGAGGCCACGTCCACCAACCTCGACGCGCCGCGGGAGTGGACCGTTGTCCAGTGCCTGCTGGCCAATCACGACACCAAGTTCATCTTCATGTCCTGGACCGTCGTGAACACGCTGAAGGCCTTCGTGGCGAAGAGGCCGGCTCTGCGACGGTACCTGAAGTTCTTCGGCAACGGCGTGATCCAGGGCGACACCGAGCACCTCACCCACCTGCACGTCCGGTTCCGGTGCACGAAGGGCGACAGGATGTGCAGGGATTGATTCCCCTTCCCCCGATCCCCGACCCGCACTATCATCGGCCACCGGGCGCCCTGACCCGCCCGAGCACGCAGGGGAGCCGGCGGGTTTCCGCGGGAGGCTCCCGGCGGCTACGAAGTCGCCCCGGGCGAACTTCACATGGGGCGCCTCAACGAAGGGGGAGACATGCGCTCGACCACCGGAGTCCTCGTGACCGTCCTCGCCGCCAGCCTCGCGACATCGTTCGCGTTCGGCTGCAAGGGCAACATGGCGGAAAAGCAGAAGGCGGCGTTCGCGGCGAAGAAGATCGCGATCACGGCCGACGTGGACAAGGCCCTGAACGGCTGGGTCGATGACATGGCCCGCACGCTCCCGGAAGACGTGCGCAAGTTCGAAAAATCCAAGAGCCCGCTGGTCCGCTGGCGCCTGGATTCGTTCAAGTACGACTGGCGGCGCCCCCTGACCGCGGCGGTGGTCCCGGCCAAGGGCACCGTGGTGGAGAAGGACTTCGAGGCGATCCCGGAATTCTTCGACACGATGGAAAAGTTCTGGAAGAAGGAAGTCGATTTCAAGGACTACATGGCCGCCTACGACAAGCTGAAGAAGACCTGTGACGACCCGGTGGCGAACCTGCTGGCCGACTTCGACCACGCGTTCGTGCACCTCGAAGCCTTCTACGGCGCCCAGGACATGGATGGCGACGATCGCGCCGTGTACTTCTTCCGGCACTGGCAGGTGGCGTTCAGCTTCCCGCGCGAAAAGGGCGAGGCCGTGTCCGAGTACCTGGCACGCCTGTGCACGAACAAGATGGGCGACTTCTGCAAGGCGGTCCCCTTCGAGTCCGTCCACTTCGCGCTGGAGCGCCCCTACCTGACCGAGGTCAAGCGCATGGTGGGCGAGTACCTCACGGCTCATCCGGACGCGAAGTTCAACAAGGTGTTCGCCACGCTGCTGACCGACGTGGACACGCGCCTGACGAAGATCCCGACGTTCGTCGAGGACCCGGTGATGGTCGATTCCGTGTCGAAGACCCCCTACGTCGGCGACGCCATCGTGACCGTGACGAAGAAGGGCCTCAATTGGGAGGAGCGCGACTACCTGTCCTTCGAGAAGGGCTGGGTGCTGCCGCCGAAGGAGTGGACGGTGTTCGCGAAGGCCGTCATCGACCGCATGCCCGACATGGAAAAGGAGCGCGGCCCTGAAAACCTCGAAACGCTGCTGGTGTCGGCGGACCGGGAGGCCGCGATGTCGATCCCGGCGTACCTCGTGGACATCTTCAAGAAGCAACCGCCGCGGTACGTGGCCTTCGGCGGCCGCCGTCGCCTGGACAACCTGGACCGCCGCACGACCTTCGGCAAGCTGACCTTCCGCGAAGTGCCCATCGCGCCCCGCAAGGTGGACGTCGAAGGCATGGGCGCGCTGAAGTGCCGGCCGCTGGGCCAGGTGCCGGACGACCAGGACCTGCCCGGGAAGGTGGGGCCGACGGTGTGGGTCGGCGTGGACGGCCTGAAGGCCGGAACGTTCGCGGGCGGCAAGGTCACGGGCCTGAAGGCCGTGACGCCGAAGGAGGCGGTGGCCCACCTGAAGACCGGGACCGGCCTGATCCTGGCCGCCGATGCCGCCTCGATCCAGTCGTTCACGGCGGTGCTGGAACCTCTGTTCCTGGAGTGCGGCGACCCGAAGTGCTCCTTCGTCAAGGACCAGCAGCCGCGCCTGGAAGTCCAGGTGTGCGGGAAGTGAGTTTGGCTCCGCAAGGAGGAACGACCATGCGCCGCGTCACGATCCTGGCCCTGCTGACCGTGTTCGCCCTGGCCGCCGCGTGCGGCGGCAAGAAGGACTCCGCGCCGGCGAAGAAGGAGGCCGCGAAGGCCGAAGCCGCGAAGGCCGCGGAAGCGCCGAAGCCGCCGCCCGCGCCTCCGTCGGAGTTCGACAGCCTGCGCAAGGCGCTGACCGAGTTCACCACGCTGGCGACCGCTTGCGACAAGGGCTGGTTCGCCAAGGTGGACCCGAACAAGATCGACAAGTGGGAACTGCCCATCGAAGTCCCGCCGATGGAAGAGAAGTGCGACCCGCTGCTGCGGCAGTACGAGGCCCTGTACCAGGCCGCCGGTTTCCGGCACCCGGTGCTGGACGACTTCCTGCGGACCGCGGCGCTGGCCACCGACCGGTACATGTTCCTGGCCTTCCGGTGCAAGAAGGTCGGCGTCCGCGACAAGCTCCCCTACAAGAAGATGCTGACCGAGTTGCGCGATGCGCTGCGGGCGGACGTGGCCGGCCTGGCCCCGGGCCTGGAGAAGGTGCTGAAGCTGACCGACGCCGACCTCCAGGGGGCCGGGTCCCTGGCCGCCGATGCGCGCAGGACGTGGGCGCTGGACGCGGTGGCGCGCCTGCCCCAGGACTTCGCGACGTGGATCGAGTCCACGCGCAAGGAGAACCTGCCGATCTGGCGGTACTGCCTGATGACCTCCAGCGTGATCGGCACGCGGGCCGCGTCGTCCCTGGGCACGCCGCTGCTGTCGGTGGAACCGGCGGTGGTGAAGGCCGCGGGCGAGCTGGCGGCATCGTTCGCGGGGGCCTGGCAGTTCTGGTCCGGCGACTACTTCGAGGCCGAGGAGAAGGGCTCGCCGGCGCAGTACAAGGCGATGAAGAAGTCGTCCGACGCGTGGCGCAAGGTATACGCCAAGGCGTATCCGAAGGCGGCGAAGTAGGCGAACCCGAAGGGAAGGAGACGGAGCCATGAGCGGGACGAACGGGCCGATCCAGGTGGGAATCCTGATCGGCAGCCCCAGCGACCGGGCGCTGGCCGACAAGATCGTGGAAGCGCTGACCGGGCTGGGCATCGGGTGCGAAGTGAAGGTCCTTTCGGCCCACCGGACCCCCGACCGCGTCGTGACCTACGTGACGGCGGCCGAGGGGCGCGGCATCCGCGTGCTGATCGCGTGTGCGGGATTGGCGGCCCACCTGGCCGGCGTGGTGGCGGCCCACACGCTGCTGCCCGTCATCGGCGTGCCGGTGGCCGGGGGCACGCTTGGGGGACTGGACGCCCTGCTCGCCACGGTCCAGATGCCGCCGGGGATCCCGGTGGCCACGGTGGCCATCGATGGCGGGCGGAACGCGGCGATCCTTGCGGCCCGCATCCTGGGGCTGCACGACGCCCACGTCCGTTCCGCGCTGGAAGCGGCCCTCACGGCCGACCGCGCACGGTACGACCAGCCTTGATGGTATCCTTCCACTGACCGTCGTTCTGCCGGTCGGGGCCCCGGCTCCGGCGTGCGCAGGTGCCTTGCCTGGAGGTCCCCTTGGCTGACACGATGACCGGGACCCCCCTGTTGTGGGGGGGCTTCGCGGTTTTCATCCTGGCGATGATGGCCCTGGACCTGGGCATCCTGAACCGGAAGGCCCACGAGCCGAGCCTGAAGGAGTCCGTGGGCTGGTCCATCGGCTGGCTGTTGCTGGCGGTGGTCTTCGGCGCCGGTGTGTGGGGCTTCGAAGGCGCCGACAAGGGGCTGCAGTTCTACACCGGCTACCTGGTGGAGGAGGCCCTCAGCATCGACAACCTCTTCGTGTTCCTGGCGGTCTTCACCTACTTCGCCGTCCCCCGGGAACTGCGCCACTCGGTCCTTTTCTGGGGCGTGCTGGGCGCCGTGATCCTCAGGGCCATATTCATTTTTGTGGGCGGCGCGCTGCTGCACGCCTTCGACTGGCTGATCTACGTCTTCGGCGCCTTCCTGGTCCTGACGGCCGTGAAGCTGGCGCGGTCCCACGGCGAGGAAGTGCACCCCGAACACAACCCCGTGCTGAAGATCTGCCGCAAGCTGTTCCGCTCCACGAAGGCCTACCACGGGAGCCACTTCTTCTGGAGGGGCGACGACGGCATCCTCCGGGCGACACCGCTGTTCTTCGTGCTGGTGGTGGTGGAGTTCACGGACGTGATGTTCGCCGTGGATTCCGTGCCCGCGGTCTTCGCGGTGACGACGGACACATTCATCGTCTACACCTCGAACATCTTCGCGATCCTGGGCCTGCGGTCGCTGTTCTTCGTCCTGTCGGGGGTCCTGAAGCGCTTCACCTTGCTGCACTACGGCCTGGCCGGGGTCCTGGGCTTCGTGGGCATCAAGATGCTGGTGAGCCCCGTGCTGGAAACCCGGTTCGGGCGCGAGATTCCCGTCCTGCTGTCCCTGGGTGTGATCGCCGGGCTCCTGGCGCTGTCGATCGGGGCGTCGCTGTGGGCCACGCGGCGGGCGGCCCGGAAGGCACGGCGGTAGCGTCCGGGGGCGCGTTCGTGGTCGCTACTTCTTCATCTGGTGCCGCGGATCGTCGGGGGCCAGGGGAACGCCGGCGTCCAGGATCGCTTCGGCGACCGCGTCCAGGGCCGGGTTGGTGATGTCGCCCCGGGCGAACACGACCTTGTCCTCGACCTCGTAGGGCTGGAAATCCAGGGGCAGCAGCAGGTCCCGCCCGCCCCCGAAGTACTGGTCCAGGTAGTACTCGGCGAAGTCCAGCCCCAGAGCACGCGCGCCGGCCTCATCCAGCAGGTTCTCCAGCAGCGCGGCCCGGAAATCCATCGCGTAGCGCATCGTTCCCTGGCGGTTCGCCAGCACGACGTTCAGTTCGATGAACGTCGCCTCGACCCGCCCGGTCACCTCGAAATGCTCGGCCTGCAGGTGTTCGGCGAAGCGGGCATCCAGCGCCTGGGCGATGACCGCCGATTCCTCGATCGAGAAGCGGAAGGACATGGGCAACCTCCCCGGGACGAACCCCGTGTCGGGGACGGAGTCTAGCGGAGGCGGGGCAGGACGAACAGGGTCGAGGCATGCCGGCGTGCCCTGCCGCACGGTTCCCGGTTCCGTCCCGCGCGATTTCGCCCGGCGGCTTGCGGTCCGGGCCCATCGGGTTTCGTATCGCCCGGCCGGCCGCCGTATGATTGGGCGGTTCAAGGCCCGGATGGCGTGGTTCTTCGGTTGAGGTGCCCGTGAGGAAACTCGTTTCCGCGAAGGCGTTCGCGCTGGTCTGGGGCCCCATCGCGGCGGTCACGGCCGCGCACTACCTGACCGGGGAGCACCTCCATTTCCTGCACGACATCTTCCGGCGCCTGTACTACCTGCCCATCATCCTGGCGGCGTTCCAGTTCGGCCTGCCCGGTGCGCTTTCCGCCGCCGTGGTGGTGGTGGTCGCGTACCTGCCCCACGCGTTCACCAGCATGGCGACCATGGATCCCGCCCACGGCAGCGAAAAGATCCTGGAAATGATCCTGTACATGGTCGTCGGCATCGTCACCGGTGCGCTGGTGGAACGCGAGCGACGCCAGCGGGAGAGGGCCGAGCGCATCGCGGTGGACCTGTCTGCCGCCATCGAGGACCGGCGGGCCATGGAACAGGAGGTCGTCCGGGCAGGGCGCCTGTCCGCGCTGGGTGAGTTGACCGCGGGCCTGGCCCACGAGATCCGGAACCCCCTGGCCAGCCTGAAGGGCACGGCCCAGATCCTCGGGGACGAAATCCCGGAAACCTCGCCCCGCCGGCGCATGCTGGACCTGCACCTGCGGGAAATCGATCGCCTGGAGGCGATCCTGTCGCGCTTCCTGGCGTTCGCCCGGCCTCAGGGCCTGGAACTGGGCGACGTGGACCTCGTCGAGGTCGTCGATGACGTGTTGCTGCTGGCGTCCGCCCACGCCCGGCGCGCCGGGGTCGATCTGGACCGGGCGCCCGTGGACGGCCCGCCCGCAGTCGTCCGCGGGGACAAGGAGAAACTGGTCCAGGTGGTGCTGAACCTGGTGCTGAACGCCATCCAGGCCCTGGAGGGCCGGGGCCGGACGGACGGCCGGGTCACGGTGGCGCTGGAGCGGACTGCCCGTTCCCGCCGGTCGTTCCACGGCATCGTGGTCACGGACAATGGACCCGGCGTGCCGGAGGGCCTCCGGGACCAGATCTTCAACCCGTTCTTCAGCACCCGCGCCGACGGCGCCGGCCTGGGCCTTTCGATCAGCGCCCGGATCGTCGAGGAGCATTCCGGCCTGATCGAGGTCGGCGATGCCGATGGCGGTGGCGCCTGCTTCCGGGTGCTGCTGCAGGACTAGTCCCCGTTTCCACGGGCCGACCGCGCCGTTCGATTGGATGATTTTATACACTGGTGGATACTAATCGACAGGTTTGCTGGGCGACCGGGTTCGCCCTTCGAAGGGAATCCTGTGCGGGCGGCTGGAAACATGCGGAATTCCAAGCCCTTGGCCCGTATGGCGGGCGGCGCGGCAAACGCTGGTGCCGGAACGCGGGGTGGCACGATGGTTGCTCTACCGGATCGTGCGGCGGGCGCGTGCCCCAGGACAGGCCCACCGGTGCTGCTGGAAGGAGCCGGGATGGATTCCGTTCGATTCGTCGTGGCCATCGTCGCCTGCCTGCTCGTCGGGCTGGCTGCACCCTCCCCGTCCAGGGCCCAGGATGCCGGCGACGCTCCGGCGGCGCCTCCCGTCGAGGACCTGGTGGCGCGCGCGCTGGATCGCTCGCCCACCGTCACGTCGCTGCAGGCCCGCCTGGCCGCGGCCCGCCAGCGGGTTGCCCCGGCCGGCGCCCCCCTGGACCCGATGCTCGAGGTGATGGTCCAAAGCATCGGCGCCCCGTGGGATCCGAACCGCGGGATGTCGATGAGCCAGGTGTCCTACACGCAGCCCCTGTACTACCCGGGCAAGCGGGGTGCGCGGCGGGCCGCGGCGTCGGCCGAAGCGGACCTCCGTGGCGTGGAGTTGGGCGAACTGAAGAGGCGCCTGGCGGTGGACGTGCGGACGACCTACGCCCGCCTGTACGCGATCGATCGGGAAATCCAGATCCTCCAGGCGGCGCGGGAGCTGGCCGACCTCTTCCAGGCGACGACCTCGTCGCGGTACGCGGCCGGGGTGGCCGAGCAGGAGGCGATGATCAAGGCGCAGATCGCCGCCTCTCGGCTGGCGGAGCGCCAGGCGGACCTGGACGCCGATCGCGCGATGCGGGTCGCGGTGATGAACCGCCTGCTGGACCAGCCGGGGGATCGCGCGCTGGGGACCGTGACCGGGTTGCCCGTCGTGGCAGCCCCGTCGGACCGCGCCGAGGCCCAGGCGCAGGCCAATGCCCCGACCATCGCCGTGCAGAACGCGTCGGTCCGGGCGGCCGAGGCCCGGCTTCGGTCGGAGCGCCTGGAGACCCGGCCGAACTTCCTGGTGGGCGCGGGGCTGGGGTCTACGTTGATGCCGGAGGCGGCCGTCACGCTGCGGTTCGGCGTCGAGCTGCCGGCCTTCCGCTCGCAACGGCAGGCGCCGGCCATCGAGGCGGCGCGACAGGACGTGGAGTCGGCGAACGCCGACCTGCGGGCCGCCCGGGCGTCGGTCGGCGCGGAACTGGCCGGGCTGCGGGCCCGCTTCCGGCGCGATGGCGAGCAGGTGGTCCGGTACCGCGAGGCGATCGTGCCCCAGACGGCCGTCGCGCTGGACGCGGCCCGGTCGTCGTACCTGGCGGGCCGGGGCGACTTTTCGATGGTGCTGGAGGATTTCAACGGCTGGCTGGAGGCCTCGGTCGGGCTGGCCCGGCGCGAGGCGGACCGGTACGTGACCTGGTCGGAAATCGACGCGCTGGTCCAGGACCCGGCCGAGGGTCGGCAGGGAGGGAACCCATGAAGAACATCGTGCGCGAGTGCAGGCGTCTGGGGGCCGTGCTGGTGCTGGGGATCGCGCTGGTCGTGATGGGAGGGTGCGCGAAGGGCGCCCCGCAAGCCGGCCCCTTCCACTGCCCGATGCACCCGACGTACGTGTCGGACAAGCCCGGGGACTGCCCGATCTGCGGGATGCGGCTGGTGCCGATCCCCAAGGATGCGATGGGGAAGGAAGCGGCACCGGCAGGAAGCCCGCCCGCGGCCCCGGCGGCGCAGGCCCCGACCGCGGCGACCGGTGCCGCCGGCGACCCCGCGCATCCCGCCCCTGCGGCCACCGTCTGGGTCTGCCCGATGGACCCGGACGTGGTGTCCGACAAGCCGGGCCGCTGCCCGACGTGCGGGATGAAGCTGGTGCCGAAGGACGCGAAGTCGGTGGACCGCCTGCCGGAACCCGGTGGCGCCCCGGCCGCGCCCGGCTCCAGCCAGGCCGAGCCTGCCCCGGGGAACGTGCCCGGCCTCGCCGCCGTCGCCACCACCCCGGACGGCCGGCGCCTGGCGGGCATCCAGACCGTCGAGGCACGGCAGGAGCACCTGGCGGGGTCCATCCGGACCGTCGGCAGCGTGGTCGCGGACGAGACGCGCATCCGGCGGATCCACACCAAGACCGCCGGATGGGTGGACCACCTGTTCGTGGATTTCACCGGGCAGGTCGTCAAGAAGGGCCGGCCGCTGCTGGCGATCTATTCGCAGGAGCTGCTGGCCAGCCAGGAGGAATACCTGCGCGCGCGGGAGGCCGCCGCGCGGTTCGCCACTTCCAGCCTGCCCGAGGTGCGCAAGGGCGGCGAGGACCTGGTCGCCGCCGCGCGCCGCCGGCTGGAATTGATGGACGCGCCTCCCGGGCTGCTGGCGGCCATCGAGCGCACCGGGAAGCCGCAGCGCGCGGTGACGCTGATGGCGCCGGCGTCGGGCGTCGTGACCGCCAAGGCGATCTTCGAGGGACAGCAGGTCGAGCCGGGCACCGAGCTGTTCACGGTAACCGACCTGTCGCGCGTGTGGATCGAGGCGGACGTCTACGAGAACGAGGCGGGACGGGTCCGCGTGGGCGATGCAGCGGCGCTGTCGCTGGCCTCCGATCCCGGGCTGCGACGGACGGGCCGCGTCGCGTTCGTCGCCCCCACCGTGAACCCCGAAACGCGCACGCTGAAGGTGCGCTTCGAGTTCGACAACCCCGACCTCGCCTTGAAGCCCGGGATGTACGCGAACGTGGAACTGGACTTGGCGTCGGCGGACGGCGTGGTCGTGCCCGATTCGGCGGTGATGGACACCGGCGCCCGGCAGGTCGCGTTCGTGGACGCGGGGGGAGGGCGGTTCGAGCCGCGGCGGGTCCATACGGGCGTGCGCATGGACGGTCGCGTGATGGTCCTCGACGGGTTGCGCGCCGGCGAGCGCGTGGCCGTCAGGGCCAATTTCCTGCTGGACTCGGAGTCCCGGCTGAGGGCGGCCCTGGCCCCGGCGGCGGCGGGCATGGCGATGCCATGATCCGGCGGATCATCGAGTTCTCGGCGACGAACCGGCTGCTGGTGCTGCTGGGGGTCGCCATCGCCTGCGTGTTCGCGGTCGTCACGCTGAAGACGATCCGGCTGGACGCGCTGCCGGACCTGTCGGACACGCAGGTCATCCTGTTTTCGAAGTGGGATCGCAGCCCCGACGTCATCGAGGACCAGGTCACCTACCCGATCGTCACGGCCCTGCTGGGGGCCCCGAAGGTCAAGGCCATCCGCGGCTTCTCCGACTTCGGCTTTTCGTACGTGTACGTGGTGTTCGAGGACGGCACCGACCTCTACTGGGCGCGGTCGCGGGTGCTGGAGTACCTTCGGTCGAAGATCCAGGCCCGCCTTCCCGAGGGCGTGCAGACGGAACTGGGCCCCGACGCGACCGGCGTGGGCTGGGTGTTCCAGTACGCGCTGGTCGATCGGTCCGGGACGCACTCGCTGGACGAGCTGCGCGGGTTCCAGGACTGGACGCTCCGCTATGCCGTCCAGTCGGTGCCGGGCGTGGCCGAGGTCGCGTCCATCGGCGGCTTCGTCCGCCAGTACCAGGTCACCGTGGACCCGAACCGCCTGTCCGCGTACGGCATCCCCATCGACCGGGTCGTGGCGGCGATCCGCGAGTCCAACAGCGAGGTTGGCGGCCGGCTGCTGGAATGGAGCGGCACCGAGTACATGGTGCGGGGCCGGGGCTACGCGAAGACCCCCGCGGACCTGGAACAGGTGGTGCTGAAGGTCGGCACCGGCGGCGTGCCGGTGCTGGTCCGGGACGTCGGCCGCGTGGAAGTGGGCCCCGAGATGCGCCGCGGCGTCGCCGATCTGAACGGCACGGGCGACGCGGTGGGCGGCATCGTGGTGATGCGCCACGGCGAAAACGCGCTGAACGTGATCGCGGCGGTCAAGCAGAAGCTGGAGGAGTTGAAGCCGTCGCTGCCCGCGGGCGTCGAGATCGCGACCACCTACGATCGCTCGGGCCTGATCGAACGCGCGATCCGCACGCTGACCCACGAGCTGACGATCGAGATGATCATCGTGTCGCTGGTCATCCTGATCTTCCTGTGGCACATCCCGTCCGGCATCGTGCCGATCCTGACGATCCCCATCTCGGTGCTGCTGGCCTTCATCCCGCTGTACTTCATGGGCGTGACCGTCAACATCATGTCGCTGGCCGGCATCGCCATCAGCATCGGCGTGCTGGTGGACGGGGCGATCGTCGAGGTGGAAAACGCCTACAACAAGATTCACCTGTGGGATGCGGGCGGGCGCAAAGGCGATTTCCACCGGGTGCGCCTGGACGCGCTGAAGGAGGTAGGCCCGTCGGTCTTCTTCAGCCTGCTGGTCATCGCGGTCGCGTTCCTGCCCATCTTCACGCTGGAGGACCAGGAGGGCCGGCTGTTCAAGCCGCTGGCGTACTCGAAGAACCTGGCGATGGCGCTGGCCGCGCTGCTGGCCGTCACGCTGGACCCGGCGCTGCGGATGCTGTTCGCGCGCATCGACCCCTACACGTTCCGGCCCCGCTGGCTGGCCTGGCTGGCCACGCGCGCCGCGGTCGGGACCTACCGCTCCGAGGACGGGCACCCGATCAGCCGGGCGATATCCCGCGTGTACGAACCGGCCTGCCGCCTGGTGCTGCGCCATCCCGTGGTCACCGTGCTGGTGGCCGTGGCGATCGTCGCCGCCAGCCTGCCGGTGTACTTCCGGCTGGGGTCGGAATTCATGCCGCCCCTCAACGAGGGCACGATCCTGTACATGCCGACCACGCTGCCCGGGATTTCCGTGGGCGAGGCGGAGGCGCTACTGCAGACCCAGGACCGGGTGCTGAAGTCGTTCCCCGAGGTCGAAACGGTCTACGGCAAGGCGGGCCGCGCGGACACCTCCACGGACCCGGCGCCGCTGTCGATGATGGAAACGACCGTGGTTCTGAAGCCGCCGGACCAGTGGCGGGCGCGGGATCGCTGGTACTCGTCGTGGGCGCCCGAGTGGATCGCGCCGCTGCTGAGGCCGCTGTGGCCCGACCGCATCGGCTGGGAGGAACTGGTCGACGAGATGGACGCGGCGCTGCGGATCCCCGGCGTCACCAACGCGTGGACCATGCCCATCAAGGCCCGCACCGACATGCTGTCCACCGGCGTCCGCACGCCCATCGGCATCAAGATCTTCGGCGCGGACACGAAGGAGATCGAGCGGATCGGGGCTGCCGTCGAATCCGCGATCCGCGACGTGCCGGGCACCCGCAGCGTGTACGCAGAACGGGCCGCCGCCGGCACCTTCGTGGACTTCACGCCGCGCCGCGACCAGCTGGCCCGGTACGGCCTGACGATCGCGCAGGTGCAGAGCGTGATCCTGACCGCCATCGGCGGCGAGAACGTGACCACGACGGTCGAAGGCCGGCAACGCTACCCGGTCAACGTCCGCTACCCGCGGGAACTGCGCGACGACGTGGATCGGCTGGGGCGCGTGCTGGTTCCCGTGATGGCGGGCGGCGCGCCGGGGGCCCAGATCCTGCTGTCGGAATTGGCGGACATCTCGCTGGTGCAGGGGCCGTCGATGCTGCGCGACGAGAACGGCTTTCTGGCGGGCTATGTGTTCGTGGACATCGCCGGGCGCGACATCGGCGGCTACGTGGAGGACGCGAAGAAGGCGGTCGCCGGGCAGGTGTCGCTGCCCACGGGCTACACGATGCACTGGAGCGGGCAGTACGAAAACATGCAACGCGTCCGCGAGCGCCTGAAGCTGGTCGTGCCGATCACGCTGCTGCTGATCTTCGTGCTGCTGTATGCCAACACGAAGTCGGCCTTCAAGGCGGGCATCGTGATGCTGGCGGTGCCGTTCTCGGCGGTGGGCGCGATCTGGCTGTTCCACTTCCTGGGCTACAACGTGTCGATCGCGGCCTGGGTGGGCATGATCGCGCTGCTGGGGCTGGACGCCGAAACGGGCGTCTTCATGCTGCTGTTCCTGGACCTGTCGTACGACGACGCCAAGGCCCGGGGCGCGCTGAAGAACGTCGGCGACCTGGACGAGGCGATCGTCCACGGCGCCGTGAAGCGCGCCCGGCCCAAGATGATGACCGTGATGGCCGCGTTCATGGGCCTACTGCCGATCCTGTGGTCGACCTCCGCGGGCGCCGACGTGATGAAGCGCGTCGCGGCCCCGATGATCGGCGGGCTGGTCACGTCCTTCCTGATGGAGCTGCTGGTGTACCCGGCGATCTACAAGATGTGGAAGCGCCGCACGGAATTGCGCGAGGTGCCCGACGTCGTGTTCCCCCCGAGCGCGGAGGCGTAGGCTGATGGGAGTCCTGATCATCGAGGACGACGCGACGATGCGCGAGGTGCTGGCCTTCCAGGTGGGCGAGGTCGCCCCCGACGTCGAGGTCGCAGTGGACGGGCAGGCGGGGCTGGACGCCTTCGACCCGGCGCGGCATGCCGTGGTGATCACGGACCTCAAGATGCCGAAGGTCGATGGCATGACCGTGCTGCGGAAGGTGCTGGAGCGGGCGCCAGAGGCGCTGGTGGTGGTCACGACGGCGTTCGGGGACGTGGCGGTCGCGGTCGAGGCCATGAAGGCCGGCGCGTTCGACTTCATCGCGAAGCCCTTCGATCGGGAGCACCTGCGCAGCGTGATCCGGAAGGCCCTGTCGGTCACCGCGCTGCGGACGCGGGTCACGGAACTGGAGGCCACGCTGGACTGGGGCGAGCGCTCGCTGGTGTACTCGTCGGCCCGCATGGGCCAGGCCGTCACGACGATCGACCGGGTCGCGGGCAGCGACGCGACGATCCTGCTGACGGGCGAAAGCGGCACGGGGAAGGAACTGCTGGCCCGCCGCATCCACGCCCGGTCGCCCCGCCGGTCGGGACCGTTCGTCGCGGTCAACTGCGGCGCGATCCCGCGCGAGCTGCTGGAAAGCGAGCTGTTCGGCCACGCGCGCGGCGCGTTTACCGGGGCGATGAAGGAGCACAAGGGGCGGTTCGAGGTCGCGAACCGGGGGACCCTGTTCCTGGACGAGATCGGCGAGATGCCGGTGGACCTGCAGCCGAAGCTGCTGCGGGTGCTGGAAAGCGGGACCGTCGATGTGCTGGGGCGCGAGCGGCCTCAGCCCGTGGACGTGCGGATCGTGGCAGCCACGAACCGGGACCTGGCGGCCGAAGGGGCGGCGGGCCGCTTCCGCAGCGACCTGTACTTCCGGCTGGCCGTGATCGAGGTCCGGATCCCCCCGTTGCGTGAACGCCCCGAGGACGTCCCGGTGCTGGTCGAGCACTTCCTGTCCAAGTGGGGTGGCGGCAGGCGCATCCACGTGGCGCCCGATGCGATGACGATGCTGCGGACCGCCCCGTGGACCGGCAACGTGCGTGAACTGGAAAACGCGGTGCGGCGGTTCTGCCTGCTGGCCGACGGCGACGAGATCGGGGGGGACCTGGTGGCGGAGGCCCTGCGCCTGACGTCGGGAGTGCCGGTGGCCGGGGCCGGGATCGTGCTGCCGGCCGGGGGGGTGTCCCTGCGCGACCTGGAGCGGCAGGTGATCCTGAAGGCCCTGCAGATGAACGGGTTCAACCAGTCCCGGACCGCGAAGTTCCTGCGCGTGCCCCGGCACATCCTGCTGTACCGGATGAAGAAGTACGGGATCGAGGCAGGGGAGGGCGAGCCCTGATCAATTCGGGGTCGCGTCCTTCGGGGCGGGGCGGGGCCTGTACACGGACTGCCCCCGGGTCGATAGCAGGTGCCGCAACTGGCTCCACGTCACGACGCCGTTCTTGCCGGAGCGCTTGACCCGGTACATCGCCTCGTCGGATCGGCGGAGCGCCTCGTGGAGCGTCGGGCCTTCCGCGCGGCTGCAGGCGGCGACGCCCAGGCTGATCGTGACGGACACCGCATGGTCGGGGGCCACCTCGACCACGGTCCCGGCGACCGCCTGGCGGATGCGCTCGGCCAGGAGGGTCGCGCCCTCCTCGGTCGATGCCGTCGCGATGACCACGAACTCCTCGCCGCCATAGCGCGCCACGAAGTCGCCCTGGCGGGCGGTGCGCCGGATCGCGTCCGCGACGGCCTTCAGCACGGCGTCCCCGGCCAGGTGCCCGAAGGTGTCGTTGACCTTCTTGAAGTCATCGACGTCGGCCATCACCAGTGCCACCGGCTGGCCGTACCGCTGCACGCGCTCCTGTTCGTCACGCAGCCGCATCTGCAGCGCGCGGCTGTTGAACAACCCGGTCAGGCCGTCCGTTTCGGCCAGGTCCCGCAGGGTCCGGTTCTCGTCCTCGAGCGCCGTCGTCCGCTCGTGGATCAAGGCTTCCATGCGCGTCCGCAGTTCGTGCACCTCGTCCTGGAGGCGCGTGTTTTCCAGCCGCACCTCCTGGGACCGGCGGGCCCGCTCGACGGTCAGGCGCAGGTCGCCCGGCTCGAAGGGCTTCTGGAAATACGCGAAGATGTTGCCTTCGTTCAGCGCACGGACGATGGCCGGCGTGTCCACGTACCCGGTCACCAGCACGCGCACCGTGTTCGGGTACAGGATCCGGATGCGGGACAGCACCTCGTCGCCGGTCAGGCCGGGCATCCGCTGGTCGCACAGGACGATCGCGCTGGGCCACTGCTCCAGGGCGCGGATGGCCTCCTGGCCCGACTGGAAGCAGACGACGTGGTAGTCGTCCGAAAGGATGGCGTCCATGACGACGAGTTGCCCTTCCTCGTCATCGATGACCACGACCGTCGGTCGATCGACCATGGAGTGCCTCCTTGCGGCATGCGGTTTCCGCGGATCGGAGCCGCCGACAGTCTATTCGGGTGACGCCGGTGGTCAAGAAACCGGCGGTTCTCCGGCGGGGGCGGGGACCTCGTGGACCGACGTCAAGGCGGCGTGGGCGGCGGCCTGTTCGGCTTCCTTCTTGGACCGTCCGGCGCCTGTATACGATTGTTCGTTGAACAGGGTCACCTGCACGATGAAATGGGGCTGGTGGGACGGGCCCGTCGAAGACAGCACGGTGTACCGGGGCACGGCGTGGGAGGTCTTCAGGCACAGCACCTGCAGCGTCGATTTCGGGTCCGAGCCGCGGCCCTCGGCCCGGGCGCGCACCAGCAAGGGCTGCAACTGCGACAGCACGAACGTCCGCGCGGCCTCGAAGCCGCCGTCCAGGTAGATGGCGCCCGCCAGGGCCTCGAAGGCGTTGGCGAGCACCGACGGCATGGTGGCGACCCGATCGCCCATCGCGGCGCCGCGGCCCAGCCGGAGGCACTCGCCCAGGCGCAGTTCGCGGCCACGTTCCGCCAGCGCGGGTTCGCTGACCACGACGGCCTTCAGGCGCGTCAGTTCGCCTTCGTGGGCGTCGGGGAACAGCTCGAACGCGACCGCCGCCACCACGGTGCTGACGACGGCGTCCCCCAGGAATTCCAGCCGTTCGTTGTCCGGGCAGGGGTCCTTCGACTCGTTGCAGAAGGAGGCGTGCGTCAGCGCCTCCTCCAGCAGGGCCCGGGACGTGAACGTGTGGCCGGAGGTCGATTCGACCAGGCTCGGATCGGCAGTCTTTTCGCTCATGGGAACTCCGATGAATGGGGCCGGGGGCCGGCCCAGGCATCGACGCCGCGGGCCGAGGTGATGCGGATCCGGGATCGGCCCGCGCGGGGGCCTGCCGGGTCGCGCCGGAAGACGCGGGTGTAGTCCCCGGCCAGCGATTCGACCACGGTGCCGGCGCGCCCGCGGATGTCCACCACCTCGACCGTGCGGCCGGCGAGGGCCGTGGCGTGGGTGGAGCGACGCGAGGCGGACAGGTCGCGAAGCACGCGCGAGCGGGCCGTCTTGACCGCGTGCGAAGGCTCGTCGGGGAGACCCGCCGCGTCGGTCCCGGGCCGCGCCGAAAACGGGAAGACGTGCAGGTACGTGACGGGCAGCGACTCGATGAAGGCCCGGGATTCCTCGAATTCGGCGTCGGTCTCCCCCGGGAACCCCACGATGACGTCCAGGCCGATCGCCAGGCCCGGCAGGGCGCGGGCGAAGGCGGTCACGCGGCCGGCGAATTCCCGGGTCGTATAGGGCCGCCGCATTGCGCGCAGGATGCGGTCGGAACCGGACTGCAGGGGGACGTGCAGGTGCGGGGCTACGTCCGGTCCGGCCACCAGCGCGTCCATCAGGCGATCCGTGAGGCCGGGGGGTTCGATGGACGACAGGCGGAACCGAAGGCCCGTGCCCAGGGCGCGCAGGCGGGCCAGGAGGCCGGGGAGGTCACCGCCGTCCTGGAGGTCCCTGCCCCAGGCGGCCAGATCCACGCCGGCCAGCACCACTTCCGCGCTGCCCGCGGCGGCGGCGGCCTGGACGGCGGGCACGATGCGGTCGATGGGCACGGACCGCGACGGGCCCCGCAGGTCGGGCACGATGCAGTACGAACAGCGGCAGTCGCAGCCGTCCTGGACCTTGACCAGCGGGCGGGCGCGGTCGCGCGTCGCGTCGGGGGCGGTGTCGCCGCGGCCCTTCCCCTCCGGGGCGTGCGACGACGCGTACTGCTGGACCTCGGCCCTCAGGGTCGCCACGAGGGTCGAACGGTCGCCCGCCCCTGGAACCACGCGGATGCCCTCGGGCAGCCGCCCGTCGTCGCCGTGTCGCGACACTCGCGTGGCCAGGCATCCCGCCAGGATCACCGACGCCCCGGAACGTGCGCCCCGGTGCACGAAGACCCGGCCGTCGCGCTCGGCGCCCCGGGTCACGGCGCAGGCGTTGACCACCACGAGGTCGGCGGCTTCGCCCGGGCCGACGAACGCCACCGGCAGGTCGGACAGCGCGCGTCGCGCGGCCTCGGCATCCGCCTGGCTCACCTTGCAGCCGGTGGTCTTGAAGGCGATCCGGATCACGCGATTCTCCCGCGGCGTCACTCCCGGGCGGCGCGATCCAGGTCCCGCTGGAGGATCCGATCGCGCTTGTCGTAGGCCTTCCTGCCCTTGGCCAGCGCGATTTCGATCTTGGCACGCCCCTCCCGGAAGTACACGCACAGCGGGATCAGGGTCAGCCCCTTTTCGCGCACCTTCATGTCCAGGCGGTGGATTTCCGCGGCGTGCATCAGCAGCTTGCGGCGGCGGCGCGGCTCGTGGTTCATGTAGGAAGCCGCAGAGTACTGCATGATGTTGGCGCCCACCAGGAAGACCTCGCCGTGCAGGACCTCGGCGTAGGAATCCACCAGTTGCGCGCCCCCGTTGCGCATGGACTTCACCTCGCTGCCCAGCAGCACCATCCCCGCCTCGTAGCGGGCGATGATTTCGTAGTCGTGCCGGGCGCGGCGGTTTTCGGCGACGACCTTTCGTCCTTCGCCGCTCGGGTCCTTCATCGGGACAATCCTTGGAAATCGACCGGCGCGAATTATAATGCGGGTCCGACGGCTTTGCGACCGGCATTGCAGGCGCCCCCTTCCGGGGAACCCTGGGGCGGGTCGATTGGATGCGTCTGTGGCGGGCCCGTCGCCGGCTTGGGGGAACCATGACGATCCATCTGATCGACGCCAGCGGCCTGATCCACCGGGCGTTCCACGCCATCCGGCCCCTGCGGACGTCGAAGGGCCTCCCGACCAACGCCCTGTTCGGCCTGGCCAGCATGCTGCGCAAGTTCGTCCGCGAGCAGCGTCCCGACCGGGTGGTCGTCGTGTTCGACGCCGGGCGCGAAACGTTCCGCAACGCGATGTACGGCGACTACAAGGCCAACCGGCCGCCGGCCGACCCCGACCTCGTGCCCCAGTTCCCCTACGCCCGGCGCCTGGCCGAGGCGATGGGCTTCCCGGTGCTGGAGGTCGAGGGGTACGAGGCCGACGATGTCATCGCGACGCTGGCCGCCCGGGCGCGGGCCGCCGACATGGAGGTCGTGGTCGAGTCGGGGGACAAGGACCTGCTGCAGTTGGTGGGGCCGGGCGTCACGGCGCGGGACCCGATGCGGGACAAGGTCTATGACCGCGACGGCGTGATCGGGCGCCTGGGCGTGCCGCCCGAAGGGGTCCGGGACTACCTCGCGCTGGTGGGCGATGCCTCCGACAACGTGCCGGGCGTCGCGGGCATCGGCGACAAGGGCGCCGCCGAGCTGGTCAACGCCTGGGGGACCCTGGAAGGCGTGTACGCGCACCTCGACGGCCTGACGCCGCGCAAGCGGGATGCATTGGTGGCGGGCCGGGACTCGGCCTTCCTGTCGCGCGACCTGGCGACGCTGCGGATCGACGTGCCGCTGCCCGAGGCCAGCGGCGATCCGTCGTTGCAGACGATGCAGGTGCCGGACCGCGACGGGGTGATCGCGCTGCTGACGGAACTGGAGTTCCGCCAGATGCTGGCCGAGTTCCTGGCCGAAAGGCCGGGGGTGTTCGTCGGGACGTCGGGAAGCGCCGCGGGGGTCGTGCCATCGGCCGTGCCGTCCGCCGCCCAGCCGGCTGACGTCGGCGGGAAGGCGCTGGTCGCGCAGCCGCCCGTGCCGTCGTCCGGGGATGGGGCGAAGGCGCTGCCCCCGTCCTGGTCCCAGGACGACCTGTTCGCGACGGTGCCTGCGTCGCTGCCTGCCGCGGCGACCTCCGCGGCCGCCCCGGTGCTGGACACGAAGCCGATCGTGGCCGGGATCGACATTCCCTGGGACGACGTGCTGCTGCGGGTGGCGGTTGCGGATCGCCCGGCCGTGGTCGCGTTGTTCGGCGCGCGCGATCCCGTGGCCCCGAACGTGAACGGGATCGGCGTCGCCGTGTCCGATCGCGAGGCCGTCGTCTGGCATCCCGCCGAGGCGCCCGAGGGCTTCGTCGCCCGCCTCGCGTCGGCGCTGCGCGACCGGTCCGCCGGATTCGCCGGGTCCAAGGAGCTGCACCAGGTGTTCGCCGCCGCCGGTGGCGATCCGGGCCTGCCCGCGTTCGATCCCGTGCTGGCGTCCTACCTGCGCAACGCCGAGCGCGAGTCCCATTCCCTCGACACGCTGGCCCTCGAACTGCTGGGCACCTCCCTGCCGCCTGCCACCGATGCCTCGCCGAACGCGCTGGCCCTGCGCGCCGGCGCGGCACGCCTGGTCCGCGCGCCCCTGGAAGCCGACCTGGCCGCCGCGGGGCTGGCCCGCCTGCTGGCCGACGTGGAACTGCCGCTGGCCCGGGTGCTGGCGGAAATGGAGCGGACCGGCGTGGCGGTGGATCGCGCGGCCCTGGCGCGCCTGTCCGTGGACCTCGCGACGGACCTGCAGCGGCTGGAAAAGCGCATCCTCGACGCGGCGGGCATGGTGTTCAACCCCAACTCGCCCAAGCAGCTGGCGGACGTGCTGTTCGGCAAGCTTCAGCTGCCTGTGGTCAAGAAGACCAAGACCGGCCCGTCCACCGACGTGACGGTGCTGGAGGAGCTGTCCGACAAGCACCCCGTACCCGCGCTGATCCTCGAGTACCGGTCGCTGGCGAAGCTGAAGGGCACCTACGCCGACGCGCTGGGCAACCTGATCCACCCCCGTACCGGGCGCATCCA
This sequence comes from uncultured Myxococcales bacterium, assembly GCA_903857665.1. Taxonomy (GTDB): domain Bacteria; phylum Myxococcota_A; class UBA9042; order DTJE01; family DTJE01; genus CAIZWN01. Next base: position 3,411 of record CAIOFV010000168.1, on the reverse strand, counting down.
CACGTCCTACAACCAGGCCGTCGCCGCAACCGGCCGCCTGTCCTCGTCGGACCCGAACCTGCAGAACATCCCGATCCGTACCGAAGCGGGACGCAAGATCCGCGCGGCCTTCGTCAGCGGCCCCGGGCTGGAGTTCGTGTCCGCCGACTATTCCCAGATCGAACTGCGCGTGCTGGCCGACCTGTCGGGCGACGAGTCGCTGGTGGACGCGTTCCGGCGCGGCGTGGACATCCATGCCCGCACCGCGGCGCGGGTGTTCCACTGCGACGAGTCGGCCGTGACGCCCGACCAGCGGCGTACCGCGAAGGTGATCAACTTCGGCCTCCTGTACGGCATGGGCGCGTTCCGGCTGGGGCGCGATCTGAAGATCCCGATGGCCGAAGCCCAGCACGTCATCGACGACTATTTCGGCGCCTTCCCCAGCGTGCGGCGCTACCTGGATTCGACGCTGACGCTGGCCCGCACCGACGGGTTCGTGACCACCGCGTCGGGGCGCCGCCGTCCCATCGAGGGCATCCACGCGACGCACCGCACCGAGCGCGCCGCCGCCGAGCGCATGGCCCAGAACATGCCGATCCAGGGCACCGCCGCGGACATCATCAAGATCGCGATGGTGCGGCTGCGCGACCGGCTGCTGGCGGACGGCCTGCCGGCGCGGCTGGTGCTGTCGGTGCACGACGAACTGGTGTTGGAGACCCGCGAGGGCACCGGCGATGCCGTCGCCGCGGTGCTGCGCGAGGTGATGGAAAACGCCTGGCCCCTGTCGGTGCCCCTGGCGGTCGAGGTCGGCCGGGGCCACGTGTGGTCGGTATTGCACGGGTGATGGTCGATCGTCGGCCGCCCGGATCCCCGCTGGCCGCCCTTCCGGCGCCTACCGCCCGATCGCCACGTACACTGCGCTGATGCGCCAGATCCCCCCCTCCGCGATTCCCGGGACCTCGAAGGCGAAGGTGTGCGGCCCCGCGGCCTGCAAGACGGGCACATCCAGCACGGTCGCGTCGGTCACCGAGCCGGGGCACCAGTTGGCCCGGGGCGCGGCGACGCTCATCGGGTTGCCGCAGGGATTCAGCGAGCAGTAGGCGAAGTGCGTCCCGTCGGCGTTGAACCAGTCTGCAGGCACGCACCAGGGCTGGCACGTGTCGATCCACAATTCCTTCTGGCCGATGACCGTGCCGTCCACCGTCCACGAGTGCGTCCGATGGCAGAACTCCTCGGCCGGGTTCGAGTGGCAGGCGGGGTCGGTGGTGGTCGCGCCTCCGTGCCCGGTCGCCCGGATCTCGAGCCTGGCGGACGTCGTCCCCGCGGGAACCTCGAACGTCATCGGTGCGGGCGGGTCGCCTGCGCCCAGGCTGCCGTTCCACAGCGGCGTTACGGCCAGCACCTTCCGGGGCGCGGGCCCGGGCGTCACTTCCAGGTGCGCCGACACGGTCCACCCGCCTGCCGAGCCGGTGATCCGCCCGGCCCCGTCCGACCAGGTGGGAATCTGGATCCGCACCGTATGGTCGCCGGCCGCCAACCCGTTCAGCACGTCGGTCACGTCCGCCTCGACGTGCATCGGGCCGCCGAACGGCGTGATCGCCCGCACCAGCTCGATCGCGGGCGGGTCGCCGTCCTTCGCCGGATCGTCGATCGTGGTTTCGAAATTGCGATCGAACGCGTCGCAATCCGCCGGGTAGTTCTGCCCGGGCGGGGGCGGGTCGGTCACCCGCTTCGTGAACGGGTAGCAGGTCGTGTCGAGGTCCAGCACCAGGCGCACCGCGGCCGCCGGGCCGTCGAGGTGAAGCGTCGTGCGCGCGTTCTGGAAGTTCGGCTGGTCCCCGACGCTGGTGATTCGAACCAGATCGAACAGCGGGACGATCGTCACGCCCGTCCCGGTGTCGCCCGGAACGTCAGCGGCGACCTCGGTCGGAACGTCGATCGTTTCGCCGATCGCGTCTGCTGGCGGCACGTCCGCCGACCCCGGGTCCGTCGGCTGGACGTCCAGCGGTGCGGGCACGTCCTCATCGGCGTCCGAGGCCGATCCCGGATCCGCGACGTCCTCCGGCACGTCCGCCGGCCCAGGGTCCTTCGCCCCGGATCCGCCGCCGCAGGCGTTCGCCATGCCCAACGACAGGAACGCCGCCATCGTCACCGCGATTCGTCGCACGGTCACCCCCGCAGCAGGATTCATTTTCGGTAACGCTCCGATGCCTTCAGTTCCCGGATGGCCCGGGCGCTCCAGTCCGGATCCCGCAGCATCGCGCGGCCGATGCCGACCAGGTCGGCCCGCCCCTCGCGGATCACGGCGTCGGCGAACGCCGGTTCGGTGATGCCGCCCACCGCGATGACCGGCACCCGTACCGCCTTCCTCAGCGCCGTGGCGTACTTCACGAAGTAGCCCGGACCCGTGTGCCAGGCAGGCCGGGCGCCCTGCAGCGCCCCCGACACGTCCAGCAGGTCCGCCCCGGCCTCGACCAGGCGGGGCGCCAGCCGACAGGTGGTGTCGATGGTCAGCCCGCCCGTCGTTTCGTCGTCGGCGCCCAGACGGATGAAAATGGCGATGTCCTTGCCGACCCGTCGGCGCACCTCGGCCAGCACTTCGCAGTGCAGGCGCCCCCGGTTCTCCTCCGACCCGCCGAAGCGATCGCCCCGGCGGTTCGTCAGCGGCGACAGGAACTGGCACAGCAGGAAGCCGTGCGCCGCATGGACCTCCACCGCCTGGAAGCCCGCCGTCGCCGCCCGCGCAGCCGCGTCCCCGAAGGCCCGCACGGTTTCGGCAATGTCGTCCCGCGACAGTTCGTCGGGCACGTCGCCCTTTCCGTACGGGTGCGGGACGGCCGACGGCGCCACCGGACGCCGCCCGGCGACCGCGGGTGAACCCGTTGCCCCGGCATGGGCCAGTTGCAGGCACGCCACCGCGCCTTCCGCACGGATTGCGGTCGCGACACGGGCCAGGCCGGGGATGTCGTCGTCCCGGTCGACCCCCAACTGGCCTTCGCTGAATCGCCCCACCGGCAGCACGTAGGAATGCTCGACGATGACCAGGCCCGTTCCCGCGGCCGCCCGCAGCCGGTGGTATTCGACGTGGTCGTCGTTCGCCTGCCCGTTCGGCCCGGCGCGCCCCGAGGCCATCGGGGGCATCACGATGCGGTTCCTCAGGTGCAGCCCGGCGACTTCGATCGGATCCATCAGCCCCGGCATCGATTCACCTCGACAACGTTGGGTGTCATCCGATGGGCACGTGCGTTCCGCCTGCCCCGGCCTTACTGGCAGGTCGCGGACCCGCCGTAGATCTTGCCCGAAGCGCCATCGACGCCGCGGTTCGCGTTGCCCGAACCGCCGGCGCCGCCGACCCCCGGGAAGCCCTTGACCTGGTAGGTGTTGCCATCGCAGGTCGGGCCGACGTCCGCGCTGCGGATGTACAGCGGGTAG
>CAIOFV010000167.1 GCA_903857665.1 uncultured Myxococcales bacterium | reverse complement strand
CTGGCCGCCATGGCCCTGCCCAGCAGGTCCCGCATCTCGTCGTCCCAGCGCCCCGGAACCCATCCGGACGTCCCCGCCGATCCCCCGGTAGCCCCCTGCCCTTCCATCGAGGCGGCGAAGGGCCTGGCGCCGGGGACAGCCCCCGCGGCGTCGGGCAGGGCCAGGTCCGGGCCCGGGTGCAGGATCAGCGCGCGCTCGATGAAGTTTTCCAGTTCACGGATGTTGCCCGGCCATTCCGCCGTTTCCAGCACCCGCCACGCCTCCTCGGGCACGCGCGGCGGCTTGCGGCTCATCGAGGCGGCGTGCCGCGCCAGGAAGTGAGCCACCAGGGGCCGGACGTCCTCCGGGCGCTCGCGCAGCGGCGGCAGCAGGATCGGGAACGTGTTCAGGCGATAGTACAGGTCGCTGCGGAACGTGCCGCCGGCCACCAGCGCCTCCAGCGGCCGGTTGGTGGCGGCCACCACCCGCACGTCCACCTTCACGGGCGCCGCTCCGCCCACGCGCTGGATCTCGTGATCCTGCAGGGCGCGCAGCAGTTTGACCTGCACCGGGAGCGGCGCGTCCCCGATCTCGTCCAGGAACAGCGTGCCACCGTCCGCCTGCTCGAAACGGCCCGGCCGCCGTCCCGTGGCGCCCGTGAATGCGCCCTTCTCGTGGCCGAACAATTCGCTTTCGATCAGCGTCTCCGGGATGGCGCCCACGTTGACGGTCACGAACGGCCCGCCGAAGCGGGGGCTGTACTCGTGGATCAGGCGGGCGAGGCCCTCCTTGCCCGTGCCGGTCTCCCCGCGGATCAGGACGGTCGCGTTGGATGCCGCGACGCGCCGGGCATGGTCCAGCACCTGGCGCATCAGGGGGCTTTCGGCGATGTACCGGGACTCGCTGCGGACCTGCCGGATCTGATCCTTCAGCACCGCGTTTTCGCGATCCAGCAACCGGTTCAGCCGGCGGATCTCCTCGACCATCAGGCTGTTGTGCAGCGCCATCGCCACCAGGCCCGCGATGCGCTGTGCGCTGTCCAGGCAGCAGTCCTGCAGGCCGTGCCCGGGCTGGTGCGCGATGTCCAGCGTTCCCAGGACCTGGTCCTCGAAGATCAACGGGATCGACACCAGGGCGCCGTAGCCGTCCAGCGCCAGGGCCCGTTCCTCCAGGCAGCGCGGACTGGACGCATCCAGCCGCTCCAGCACGTGCCGACGCCGTTCACGGATCGCCGGGCCACTGGCAGACTGGTCCAGCGGCACCCGGGCGCCCACCTCCGACGCCATCCGGGTGCTCGGGTCGTCCACCAGCAGAACCTCCACGAGGTCCGGGTGCTCGGGAACCCATCGATGGATGGTCAGGCGCGTCAGGCCGAAGAACTTCCGCATGACGACGGCGGTGCGCTGCAGCACGACGTGCAGGTCGACGGTCGCCAGGATCACGTGGAGCGCCTCGTCGATCAGTCGTTCACGGTGCAGGTGCCCGGGGCAGTGTTGCTCACCCATATTTCGGTATGATAGGAGGCATGCGTCGCTTCTGTCAATTCGCACCGCTCCTTCGTTGCCAGCACCCGCATCTCGGTGGCACTGACCCATATTTCGTTTCAACGGGATGTCTGCCTCTGCTTCACGGGGGTTTTCGGCTACTTCCGCGCCTGGCACGACTCCTGCTTTGGTATCCCGTCGGACACTGAGAACGAGGGCCGCCATGGATCCCATCGAACTGCTCATGGACGAACACCGCACGATCGAAGGCGTGATGGACGCGCTGGACGCCTGCGTCGATCCACGGAACACCGGGGCAGCCCCGGCGGACCTGGCCGGGTTCGTGACCTTCCTTCGGGACTTCGCCGACCTCCGCCATCACGGCAAGGAGGAGGGCATCCTCTTCGCCGCCATGGTCGATAACGGCTTCCCGCGCGAGGCCGGACCGATCGCAGTGATGCTGGGCGAGCACGACGAGGGCCGCTCCCACGTTCGCGCCCTGGCCGCCCTGGCCTCGGCCGATGCGCCGTGGACCGTCGGGCAGCGCGCTTCCGTGACGACCCATGCCCGCGCCTTCACCGCGCTGCTGCGCGCCCACATCCAGAAGGAGGACCAGATCCTCTATCCGATGGCGCTGCGCCACCTGCCTGAAAGCGCGATGTCCGCGGTGGCAACCCGATTCGCAGACTTCGAGGACGGGCCCGCCGCCGCCAGGTGTCGTGCGGACCTGTACGCGCTGGCATCGGTCCTGACCCATCCGGCTCTCGACGCGTCCATCGACAAGGAGGTTTGACCATGGCGATGCAGAAGCAGACCGGCGGGATCGATCCCGCGACCGCGATCCGTCTGGGCGACCTGGTGGAGTACCAGCCCGGGTCGATCGTCAGCAGGACGCTCACCAACACCCCGGTGGGCACCCTCACCCTGATGGCGTTCGACGAGGGACAGGGACTCAGCGAACACTCGGCGCCCTACGACGCCTATGTCACGGCGCAGGACGGCGTCGGCGAGCTGACCATCGGCGGCGTGCCCGTCACGTGCCGGGCCGGCGAAACCGTGCTGATGCCGGCCAACATCCCGCACGCGGTGAACGCCCGGCAGCGCTTCAAGATGCTGCTGACGATGATCCGCGGATAGGCCCTGCATTCGGAAACCGAGGCGACGCGGTGCCCTCTGACGGGACGAAGTCCGTCCGGCCCGGGGGATCCGCCTGGAACATCGTGGGACCGACCGGGAGGTCGTTCAACTGCGACAAGGAGAAGGTCATGGAAATGTTCTGCTACCAGTGCGAACAGACCGCGAGGGGCCGGGGCTGCACCTACATGGGCATCTGCGGGAAGGACCCCACGACGGCGGCGCTGCAGGATCTGCTGGTGTACGCGACGAAGGGCGTTTCGTTCTATGCGAACCGGGCGGCCCACCTGGGCGTCCGCGACCGTGACATCGACCTCGCTGTGGTCGAGGCCCTGTTCACCACCATCACCAACGTGAACTTCGACCCGGATCGCCTGGAGGCGAGGGTCCGCGACATGGCGGGGTGCCGTGACCGGATCCGCGAACTGTACCTGGCCGCCTGCCTGGACAAGGGCGTCACCGCCGATGCGCCGGTCGCCCCGGCGCTGTTCGTCCCGGCCGCCACGCGCGAAGCGCTGCTGGCCCAGGGCGAGGGGATTTCGATCACGACCCGCAAGATGCTGGCGGGCGACGATCTGACCGGGCTGCAGGAAGTGGTGACCTACGGGCTGAAGGGCCTGGCGGCCTATGCGGACCACGCGCTGATCCTGGGCCGCGAGGACCCCGAGGTGTTCGCATTCATCCACGAGGCGCTGGACGCGTTGGTGTCGGTGCCGCCCACCGTCGATGGCCTGCTGGGGCTGGCCATGCGCGTGGGCGCGGTCAACCTGAAGGTGATGGCGCTGCTGGACGGCGCGAACACCGGCGCCTACGGCAACCCCGAGCCGACCCGCGTACGGGTCACCCCGGTGAAGGGCAAGGCCATCCTGGTGTCCGGCCACGACCTGAAGGAACTGGAAGGGCTGCTGGAGCAGACCGCGGGCAAGGGCATCAACGTCTACACGCACGGCGAGATGCTGCCCGCGCTGTCGTACCCGGGCCTCAAGAAGCACCCGCACCTGGTCGGCAACTACGGCAGCGCCTGGCAGAACCAACTGGAGGAATTCGATGCGTTCCCCGGCGCCATCCTGATGACCACCAACTGCATCCAGGCGCCGTCGGAAGCCTACCAGGCCCGCATCTTCACCGCCGGCCTGGTGGCCTGGCCGAACGTGGCCCACATCGCCAACGGGAACTTCCAGCCCGTCATCGACGCGGCGCTGGCGGCCCCGGGCTTCACGGTGGACGTCCCCGAACAGTGGATCACCATCGGCTTCGGGCACAACGCCGTGTTGAACGTCGCCGGCACCGTCATCGACGCGGTCAAGAGCGGCGCGATCAAGCACTTCTTCCTGATCGGCGGGTGCGACGGCGCGAAGCCCGGGCGCAACTACTTCACGGACCTGGCGTCCGCGGTGCCCCAGGACTGCGTGATCCTGACGCTGGCGTGCGGAAAGTACCGGTTCAACAAGATGGAGTTCGGCACGATCGGCGGGATCCCGCGGCTGCTGGACATGGGCCAGTGCAACGACGCGTACTCGGCGATCCAGGTCGCGGCGGCGCTGGCGAACGCCTTCGGCACCGACGTCAACGGCCTGCCGCTGTCGATGGTGCTGTCCTGGTACGAGCAGAAGGCGGTGGCCATCCTGCTGACGTTGCTGCACCTGGGCATCAAGAACATCCGCCTGGGGCCCAGCCTCCCGGCGTTCCTGACCCCGGCCGCCCTGGGCGTGCTGGTGCAGTTGTTCAACATCATGCCCACCACCACGGTGGAGGCGGACCTGAAGGCAATGCTGGGCTGACGCAGGGGCGCCATGGACGCGGCGGTGCGCGACGGTCAGGTGGCCGGGGGGAAGAAGGCGAAGGGGCCGCCCCGGGATCCCGCCCACCCCTTGCCTAACGGCTCGGAACCCCATACCGTCACGCTGGGCGAACAGCGGAGGCGAACCATGGGTTGCGGTTGTGGAGACGGTCAGGACGCGGGTGGTTGCGGCGGGCACGGGCGGCAGGCGGCGTTCCAGCCGGACGACCTGGCCCGGGCAGCGATGCGGCGGATCCCCCACAAGATCCTGGTGATGAGCGGCAAGGGAGGCGTCGGCAAGACGACCGTGGCGGTCAACCTGGCCTACGCACTGGCGGCGGCGGGCCACACGGTCGGGATCGTGGACGCGGACCTGCACGGGCCCGACGTCCCGCTGATGACCGGGGTCGAGGGGATGCGGGTCGAGGCGGGCGATCAGGGCCTGACGCCCATCGAGGCGCCCGGCGGCGTGCGGATCCTGTCGGTGTCCTCGTTCCTGCCCAACCCCGACGCGCCGGTGATCTGGCGGGGACCGGCCAAGGCCGGCGTCATCGCCCAGTTCCTTGGACAGGCGGACTGGGAAGGCACCGACGTGCTGGTCGTGGACTGCCCCCCCGGGACCGGGGACGAACCGCTGTCCGTGGCGCAGATGATCCCGGATGCCGACGGCGTCGTGATCGTCACGTCCCCCCAGGGCGTGTCGCTGCTGGACTCGCGCAAGTGCGTGGGCTTCGCGCGCCAGATGGACCTGCCGGTGCTGGGGATCGTCGAGAACTTTTCCGGGTTCGCCTGCGCCGGCTGCGGCCGCCGCATCGACCTGTTCAAGCGGGGCGGCGGCCAGCGCGCGGCGACGGACCTGGGCGTCCGGTTCCTGGGCAGCATCCCCATCACGGAAGCGATGGTCGAGGCGGGGGATTCGGGGAAGCCCCTGGTGGTTTCGACCCCCGACGACCCCGCGTCCGTGGCGCTGGCGGGCATCGCCCTGGCGATCTCCGCCGATTGGACGATCGCCGACGATGCCGCGGCCGAACCCGCGGCTGCCACGGATCGCCACGCGAAGGCCCCCGGCATGACCCGCCTGGGCGTGACCGCGGAAGACATGTCGGGCCTGGACGCCCCCATCGCAGGACACTTCGGCCACGCGCCGGTCGTGACGGTGGTCGAGGTCCAGGACGGCAAGGTGGTGACGGTGACGACCGTGCCCAACCCGGGCGCGGCCAACCACCAGCCGGGACAGATGCCGCGCTTCCTGAAGAGCCTGGACGTGGACGTCGTCCTGACGGGCACCATGGGCGAGCGCGCGAAGTCGATGTTCGACGCGTTCGGGATCCGGGTCGTGGGCGGAGCCGACGGGACGGTGCGGCAGGCCCTGGACGCCTGGCTGCGCGGCGACCTCGCGGACTGGGTCCCCTGTGGCAACCACGGCCACGCCGGCGGCGGATGCGGCGGCCACGATCACGGGGGCGGTTGCGGCAGCCACGAACCGGCATCGGAACCGGTTCCCGAAGCGGAATGATCCCGCCGGCTGGCGGAGGAGGACCCGTGGACGCGACGACCGGCGGCAAGGCGTTCCAGGACTTCCACCCCGACGACGTGGCCTGGTGCTACGGCTGCGGGCGACTGAACGCGGCGGGGCTGCACGTGCGCAGCTTCTGGGACGGCGACGAGGCCGTGTGCCGGTACGACCCGGGGCCCCAGCACATGGCGATCCCGGGCTACGTGTACGGGGGGCTGGTCGCCTCGCTGATCGACTGCCACGGTACCGGCACCGCCGCCGCCGCGATGTACCGGGACCAGAACCGACCCATGGGCACCGAGCCGCCCCTGCGATTCCTGACGGCCTCGCTTCACATCGACTACCTGCGCCCCACGCCGATGGGCGTGACCCTCACGGTGCGCGCCCGCGTCAAGGAAGTCACCGGCCGCAAGGTCGTGGTCGAGGAGACGCTGTTCGCCGCCGGCGAGGCCTGTGCCCGCGGGACGGTCATCGCGGTGCTGGCGCCGGACCACCTGTTCCAGTCGCGCGCCTGACGGTCGGCAGGCAGGTCCCGGCGGTGTTCAGTCCCCGGGGTTCAAGCCACCTCGGAGATCGGGTCGATGACGATGTGGCGCACGCCGCGCTTGCCCGTCGTCTTCACGGCATACATCATCAGGTCCGCCTCCCGCAGCACGTCATCGACGGAAGGCGGCATCCGCAGGAAGGTGACCACCCCGATGCTCAAGGACGCCTCGTAGCGGCGCGTTTCGGGCAGCAGGTCAACGGTCTCGAGCAGCCGCTCGGACAGCATCAACGCCTCCGACGCCCCCGTTTCCGGCAGCAGGATGCCGAACTCGTCGCCGCCCAGCCGCGCCACCCGGTCCATGTGACGGACCGTGCCGCCCAGGGCACGCGCGATCGCCTTCAGCAGCAGGTCGCCTGCCTCGTGGCCGAACCGGTCGTTGACCCTCTTGAACTCGTCGCAGTCGAGGTATGCGAACGAGACGGGATGATGGTACCGGCGGGACCGTTCCATCTCGCCGAGGAGCACCTCGATCAGTCCCTTCCGATTCAGCACGTGGGTCAACGGGTCGCTTCGGGCCGCCTCGTGCTCGTGCTGCCAGGCGTCCCTCAGCGCGGACAGGATGCGCGCGATCACGCCCATCGTGAGGGTGTCCATCGCGGCGTTCCACAACGGCATCGCGGGATGAGAATAGGGCTTCCCTCCGACGATCTCGGCCAGCAGCGTCAGGATCCCGCCGAGCACGGCCAGGGCGTACCCGGGCCGGTACCCGACCACCCATGCCACGAGTGCGACGGGGACCAGGTACAGCACCCCGACATCCAACTCCCATCCGGTCGCGTAGTCGAACACGCCGACGGCCAACTGAATGGCCACGCCCAGGGTGATGATCCAGCTTGCCCGAACCGCCGGCAGGTCGAACGCCCAATCACGCAACTTCCTGGAGTCCACGGCCACCTCGGGTCCAGCCCCGTACAAAGCATAGCAAGCCCCGTGCCGCCGAGTCTGCGCGCGCAAGGACGGCGACAGCGCTTGGTCGCTGCAGCGCAGCGGCATGTCGAGGGGATCGGGGCGAGGGCCCAGGATGAAAATTTCTTGCACCGGGCGCTGAACGATTCGTGAGGTTCCGCACGCGGGGTTGCGCCGGTGCTACCATCCGTCCGGACCGCATGGGACCGGTCCGCATCCGTGATCACGAGTATCGAACGCCATGAAGCGTCTCTCCCTCTGGACCGACATCACCTGCCGCGAAGCGGTCCGTGCGCTGCTCCGCCACAAGGTGCGCAGCGGCCTGACGATGCTCGGGAACCTGGTCGGCACCGCCTCGGTCGTGCTGGTCGTGGCCATCGGGCAGGCGGGCAAGGAGCAGGCCGAGGACACGCTGCAGAAGCTGGGCGACAACCTGGTCTGGGTGGAAGCGGGGTCGCGCAACCGCGCCGGCATCCGCACCGGCAGCCACGGGACCACCTCCCTGACGCTCGACGACGCCGAGGCGATCCAACGGGAAGTGCCCCTCATCCGCAGCCTTTCGCCCCAGATCGACGGGAACCTCCTCGTCATCCGCGCCGGCCACAACTGGACCACCCGGTACCGCGGCGAAACGCCCGAGTACCTGTCCATCCGGAAGTGGGACGTCGTGCTGGGGGCGCCGTTCACCCAGGAGGATGTCGAACAGACGGCCCGGAAGATCCTCATCGGCCAGACGGTCCGGGAGCAGTTGTTCGGCGGCGAGAACCCCGTCGGGCAGATTGTCCGGGCCAAGGGGCAGCCGTTCGAGGTGATCGGGGTGCTGGGGCCGAAAGGCCAGTCGCCGGACGGCCGCGATCAGGACGACTGGGTCCTCCTGCCCTACACCACCGCGCACACGAACCTGCGGGGCAAGGGTCCCCTGTGGCTGGACGACGTGCTGTGCTCGGCGATCTCGCGGGACGCCGTCAACCCGGCGATCGACGACATCGTCGCGCTGCTGCGCCAGCGTCATTTCATCCGTGCGGGGGAGGAGGACGACTTCAACATCCGCCGGCCCGACGAGGTCCTGAAGGCCCAGGTGGACGCCAGCAACACGCTGGCGGGCCTGCTGCTCTGCCTGGGCCTGATCTCGCTGCTGGTGGGCGGGATCGGCATCATGAACGTGATGCTGGCCTCCGTCGCCCAGCGGACGAAGGAGATCGGGATCCGCCTGGCGGTCGGCGCGACCTCGGGGGCGGTGCGCGCCCAGTTCATCGGGGAGGCGGTGATGCTGAGCCTGGTCGGCGGGCTCGCCGGCATCGTCGCCAGCGTGGCGGCATCCTCCCCGATCGCGGACATCCTGGGATGGCCGATATCGCTGTCGGGCCGCGCGGTCCTCGTCGCCGTCGTCTCCTCGGTGTGCGTGGGTGTCTGCTCGGGCCTGTACCCGGCCCACCGGGCGGCGGAGCTGGATCCGATCGACGCGTTGCGGAGCGAGTAGCGCGGATGCCTCGCCAGAAGGCGGCCGGACGGCAGGCCGGGTTCAGCGGGCCACAGCCCCGCCCTGCCGCGACAGGGGCGCCGCGAATCGCATGGGGAAGTCCTGGGGACGGGGTTCGGCCGCCGGGTCGATGTTGAACAGGGGAGCCACCATTTCCCAGCCCGTCTGCTGGTCGAACATGCCCGTCGATTCCAGCGCGTCCAGCAGGTCCTTGAAGTCCACGCGGGCCGCCAGTTCCAGCGATTGCGGCACGCCGTCCGACAGCGCCACCGTCGCGGTCCCTCCCCGCAGGTTCAGCGTGCCCAGCGGGTTCGCAGAATCGCCGATCGCCAGGGGCAGCACCGTGAACGGGAACGTCCAGGTGTCCCCGCCCGTCGCCGACAGGCCCGACACCACCGTCCCCAGGTCCGGCAGCCCGTTCGCGTTCAGGTCCTCGCCGACCGCCAGCGGCACGCCCTGCGTCACCGACGCCGCCTGGGCCAGCAGCAGCGACGGGACGTACGACACCAGCAGCTTCTTGGTCCCCTCATCGACGTCGGGTTCGATCATCTGCGTCGCCTTCGGATCGGTCGCGTACACGGTATCGAACCCGGCGTCGAACGCCTCGGCCACCTTTCCGGAGGCCACGTCCAGCAGCGCCTGCAACTGGTCGTCGCGCCGGGCCCAGAAGAAGGCCGTGTGCGTTTCGTACAGGTCGCCATACGGGTACGCGGTCGGCGATTCGGGTTTCAGCTGCGTGCCCAGTTCCAGCGGGTAGCGGTAGACGCGGGCTTCCACAAGAGCCACGCGGTCCTTCACCTGCTGCGTGATCGCGCGGGCCGAGGCCAGTTTCCCGTAGGCCGCGTCGAAGTCGCCGGACCGGGCGTCGGCCACCGCGCCATACAGCAGCGTCGCGTGCGCGGCCCGCCACGCGAACACCTCGACGGCGCTGCGCAACTCGAAGAATCGCCGGCCCGTCCCTTCGTCCGCGGTCGCGCCCGGATCGGCGGCGGCCAGGCTGGCCGCGATCCCGGCGTAGGCGTCCTTCATCGCCGTCAGCGGGAGGAAGTCGCGGGCATTCCACGTGGCAAACGAGGCCTCGTCATAGTGGAACACGTCCCAGAACGGCACCTTCACGGGGCGCCCCACCAGGCCCGACGGCGCCCCCAGTTCGTCGTTCGCCGACTCGCCCGCCAGGTAGTAGAAGATCCGCGGGTTGTCCCCGAAGAAGTCCGCGACCTGCCGGTCGGTGATCGCCCGGATCGCCGTCGTCGCGGCCCCGCCCGCGGACCCGAACAGGGCACCCACGTCCGACACGTAGCGGTCCCAGCCATAGGCCGCATCCCACGTCGCCCGCGCCAGGAACGCATCGAACATCCAGTAGTCCCACTCGATGCCCGTCGTGAACGTCACGTGGCCGTCCAGCGGCGTGCCCTGCATCAGGCCGGGCAGCACCGTCCCCAGGTCGTACCCCCGCGCCCATCCGGTGATGGGCAGGAACAGCGGCAGGCTGTTGTCGAAACCCAGCCACCAGGCCGTTTCCGGGAAGTACACCAGCGCGCGCTGGCCCCGGCCCTGGACGAACGGAATCTGCGCGTGGTGGAAGTCCTGGTTGCCGTACACGGTGACGGGGTGCTGGAGGTCGTAGAACATCGTCGTGTGCACGAACAGGCCCACGGCAGGATCCGCCCGCAGCGGCAGGTGGTAGAACAGCGTGGTCCCGTCCTCGGCCATCAGGTGCCCGGGGATGTGGATGTGCGCGAACAGGCGCGGTCCGTCCGGGCGAGCCTTCGCCCAGGCGACCGCCTCGTCGAACCAGCCCAGCACCTCGGCGTCGGCCACGGTGGTCATCTCGGAGGTCGCGAAGGACAGGTGCAGGTAGTCCAGGCCCAGGTCCATCGCCCACAGCGAGTCCAGACCCTGGCGTACCTGCTGGCGCTGGTGGGCCAGGCGCGCGTCCGCTTCCAGGCCCTCGCCCAGGTCGGTGATCAGCCGGAAGCCGTTCTGCTGCTTGTCGGCGAACGCCACCACCATGCCGACCCGGACGCCGTGCCGGTGGGCCTCGTCGGTCACCCACCGCGCGTGGTCCCGCCACGCCGCCAGGTCCACCGTGGACAGCATCTGCCACTGGAAGCCGTTCTGGCGGTTGCGCAGCAGCCAGCGGAAGTACGACGTGACGTAGGGGCGCCACTCGTCCCGGGGGCGGAACAGGAAATCCGAAAAGGGAATCGGGTGCTGGGTGTGCTGGTGGTAGCCCCGCAGGTCCATGGACGGGAGGGACGTCACCGGGGTCCGGAAGTCCGCGGGCAGCGTGGCGGCCGGGTCCACCGGCACGAACGATTCCTGGGGGTGGTACCACGACGCGCCCAGGCGGCCGGCGATGTCATACAGGCCGTATGCGGTCCCGAGGACCGTGGGCGACTCGACCCTCAGCACCAGCCGACCGCCGCGCGTTTCCTCGGCAATCACGTATCCCTGGCCCGTCCGGGAATCGGCATCGGCAGCGGCGCCGGCCGGGAAGTCCAGCGCCGCCGCGCCCGCGGGACGCACGCCGGCCATCACCACGATCGGCGTGCCGGCATCCGCGGGGTCGAAGGTCGCGCCCGTCGCGCGGACCACCGCCACCGCGGACGTCGCACCGGCGCGGCGCAGGACCACGTCCCGAAGGTCTTCGGCGGCATATGCCAGGGCCTCCGGCGCATCGGCGGACAGCACGACCGACAGCGTGCTGGCGCCGGCGACCTGCAACACCCGGGACGGCGGGTTGCCGCCGCTCCCGCAGGCCAGCGCGAGCAGGACGGCCAGGCAGACCGCAACGCCGGCCGCAACATGTCGCGCCCGGCTGCCCACGGCCCCCCGCCCTCGCAGCAAGTGCACGGTGAACGCCATCGTCCGTCCTCCCCGGGGTGACGAAGCATAGCGCCTTCGGGAAACCTCGGCATCCCCAGGCATCCGGAAGTCCTGCGTCGGCTGGTTCGTCCGGGCGCACAGACGCTTCCCGGCCCGGGGAGCGCGTTCCCGGAAACGCTTCCGGTTTCGCCCTCGCAACCTCCCCCTGCGTGCCACAACCACCCATTCGGACAGGACTCTTCCCCGCGCGGTCAACGTGGCCTGCTTGTTGCTGTTCGTACTGTCGCCTGCCCTGGAGGCAGGCCCGGGCACGGATCCGATCCAGGAGGGGATGGCAGGAGGACGGCCACGTGATGCCGCCTCGGGAGGCTTCGTGAAAGGAATCATCTTCAACCTGTTCGAGGATTTCATGGTCGAAACCTTCGGCGACGAGGCGTACGAGGAGATTTTTGCCTCGGCCGGGCTGCAGACGACCGAGCCCTTCGTCGGCCCGGGGTCGTACCCCGACGAGGACCTGCTGGCCCTGGTGGGGAAGGTGGTCGAGCGACTGGGCATTCCGGCCGACGAGGCGCTGCGGGCGTTCGGCCGGTTCTGCATCCCGCC
Source organism: uncultured Myxococcales bacterium (assembly GCA_903857665.1). Taxonomy (GTDB): domain Bacteria; phylum Myxococcota_A; class UBA9042; order DTJE01; family DTJE01; genus CAIZWN01. Next base: position 676 of record CAIOFV010000167.1, on the reverse strand, counting down.
GCTGGCCCGCCGGTTTCCGGTCTTCCTCGCCGCCCACAGCCATCCGAAGGACTTCCTGCTCACCGTGGACACCTTCCACAGCATGGAGGTCAACAAGCTGTTCGAAGGGTCCCAGTGCCCGCGATTCCACTACGAGTCCCCCGCGCCCGACCGCCTCGTCATGCGATACGAGTCCGCTCGCCGACTGTGCGCGCTGGTCGAGGGCCTCCTGGACGGCGTGGCCACCCACTACGGCATCCCGATCGCCCACGTGCAGACCGCCTGCATGCTGCGCGGCGACCCGGCCTGCGTCTTCGACCTGTCCTTTCCGCCGCAGGAGGGGACCTCATGACGCCGCACGAGGTCCTGGAGCGCCAGTTGGGCAGGGCCAGGCACAAGGTGGAGATCCTGGAGACCCTGATCGAGGACCGGACGCGCGAGGCGTACCTGACGCAACAGGCACTGCGGGTCTCGGAGGAGGGGTATGGCGCGGCACGGCTTGAGACTGCAGCCGCGGAGGCCCGCTTCCGGACCTTCTTCGACAACGCGCCGATCGGCAAGTGCATGACCGGACCGGACGGGCGCCTGGCGATGGTGAACCCGGCCCTCTGCAGGATGCTCGGCTACTCGGCCGAGGAACTGTCCAGCCGGAACTTCACGGCGATCACGCACCCCGACGACATCGGGAAGAGCCGGG
>CAIOFV010000166.1 GCA_903857665.1 uncultured Myxococcales bacterium | reverse complement strand
CGGAAGCCGCCGTGGACGATCCGGGCGCGCTCCCCGAGGACACCGTCAACGCGGCCGACGACTCCCCGGCGGACGCGTCTGCCCCCGATCACGGTCCCGGGAAGGACGCGCCGGCCGCGGGCGACGCGCCGGTCCCGCCGGACGCCAAGGACGACCCCGACGCACCGCCGTCGTTCGTCGGCTGCGGCCCCCTGGGCACGCACTGCCCGACCGACGAGGCGTGCGTCGACATGAACGGCGACGGCCTGTTCGGATGCGCGTTCGTCGACGCGTGCTCGCCGGAAGGCGCGCTGAAGCTGGACGGTCCCGAGGACGTCCAGGACCTCCTGCTCCAGCTGGTCAGCGCGGGCAAGGCCTACGTGAAGGTCCGCTCGCTGGTGTGGCCCGGCCCGGCAACCTGCTCGGGGAACTGGTGCCCCCAGGACGACGCGTGCTGCAACACGTGCTTCGCGCAGCTGTTCGCCGGCGTCAAGGACGCGGGCATCCTGCTGATGGGAAAGGGCATGGCCATCGGCTGCCAGGGCAACGAATGCAACCTCGGCCAGGCGTGCATCGGCGCGGGCGGGTGCGACCTGTCGAAGGTGTGCAACCCGCTGGTCCCCGGCGTCGTCTACTGGATCTGGGGCAGCCTGGACCTGCTGGGCACGCAGCCGGAATTCCGCGTGGACGGTTTCTGCCTCGCCAAGGACTGAGGTCGCGAAGATGGAAGCCGGAGAAGCCGACGCCCCCGTTGCCCTGGTCACCGGCGCGGCCAAGCGTGTCGGCCGTGCCATCGCGCTGGAACTCGCCGCAGCCGGCTATGACCTGGTCGTCCACCATCGCTCGTCGCCCGCGGATGCCGCCGCCGTCGTCACCGCCATCCAGGCGCTCGGCCGGCGGGCCATCGCGGTGGCGGCCGACCTCACGAAGCGCGGTGACATCGCGACGCTGTTCGATTCGGCCTGGGCCGAGTTCGGGCGGCTGGACGTGCTGGTCAACTCAGCCGCCGTGTTCCGGCGGACGCCGCCGCAGGCGCTGACCGAGGCCGACTTCGACTTCCACGTCGGGACCAACCTGAAGGCGCCGTACCTGTGCTCCATCCGGGCGGCGGCCATCATGCGCGAGACCGGCGCGGGCGTCATCGTCAACATCGCGGACGTCGCGGCCGAGCGGCCGATGCGATCGTATGTCCCGTACTGCGTGTCCAAGGCCGGCGTGGTGATGCTGACGCGGGCGCTGGCGAAGGCCTTCGCGCCCGAGATTCGCGTCAACGCGGTCGCCCCGGGCACGGTGCTGTTCCGGGACGACGAGGACGAGGACATGCGTGCGAAGATCGTCGCCCAGATCCCGCGCGGGCGCATCGGGACACCGGAAGACATCGCCCGGGCCGTGCGCTACCTGTGCGCGGCCGAGCACGTCACGGGCGCCGTGCTGCCGGTCGATGGCGGACGATCGCTTTACTGACCGCCGGGGCGCATCCACGTCCGCGACGACAAAGACCCCCTTTCCTGTCCCTTTCCCCCCCTTTCTTCCGGGCAGAGTCGGAGTATCATTCGCCCGACTCACAGGACCCTCGAATGGACGCAAACTCCGACGGCCTGCGGATTGCGTATCGCGAAGAGACCATCGCGAAGACGCTCCAGTCCGGCCGCATCCTGGCGTTCATCGTGTCGCTGGTGCTCCCGTATGTCATGATTGTCCAGGACATCTTCATCCTGCACATCCCCGAGGTCTGGCCGCTGCGCGTGATGGCGATTGGCGCCTCGGGCGTGTTCCTGCTGCTTTCGTTCGGGGTCCTGAAGCGGCGGCCGGCCCTGGTGATCCCGCTGCACGTCGTCCAGCTGGCGGCGCTGATGCTGCAGGTGACCGGCCTGCTGTACT
>CAIOFV010000165.1 GCA_903857665.1 uncultured Myxococcales bacterium | reverse complement strand
CCTCGACGAAGATCGCGTACAGCACCGGCACCAGCAGCAGCGTGATCGCCGTCGCGATGGTCAGGCCGCCGATCTGCGCGTAGCACATCGGCTCCCAGAGCGGGCCGCCGTGGAGCAGCAGCGGGAACAGGCCCAGCACCGTCGCGCCCACCGTGATCAGCACGGGCCGCAGCCGCACGATGCCGGCCTCCATCAGGGATTGCCGCAGGGGCCGGCCCTGCTCGTGGCTGACCTCGATGAAGTCGAACAGCACGATGACGTGGCTGACCACGACGCCGACCAGGCTGGCGCATCCCAGGAACGCCATGAAGCCGAACGGGGCGCCGAACAGGGCCAGCGTCCCCAGCGCGCCGACCATGCCGAACGGGATCGCGGCGAACACCACCAGGGGCTTCACGGCGTGGCGGAACTCGATGGCCAGCATCAGGTAGATCAACGCCACCGAGATCAGCATCACGACCGCGATGCGCCGGAACGACTTGACCTGCTCCTCCTCCTCGCCGCCGATTTCCATCGTGGTGCCGGCCGGCATCTGGTCCCGCAGGGCCAGCACGTCCGCCCGCACCTTGCCGAGCAGTTGCGAGGGCAGCACGCCGTCCACCGGGTAGGCCGCCACCGTGATGGTCCGGAAGTGGTTGCGTCGCTTGATCTTTTCCGGCTCCATGACGGTCTTCATCGTCGCGACCTGCGACAGGGGCACCTTCTGGGTCGTTCGGATGCCCGTCACGTACAGGTTCGGCAGGTCCTCCAGGCCCGAACGCTCCTCGGCGCGCAGGCGGGCGTACACGGGCACCTGGCGGTCGTCGTCGCGGATCGTGGTCAGCGGCAGGCCGCTGGATCCCGCGATGGACGACAGCGCGACGTCCAGGTTCGTCAGGCCCGCCAGGTTCGCCCGGGCCGGGTCCACACGCATCCGGACCGCCAGCGTCTCCGCCCCCCAGTCGTCCCGGACCCGCGCAGCGAGGGGTTCGGCCCGCAGGATCGCCTTCGCCTTTTCGGCCAGGCTGCGCAGGGTAGCGACGTCGTCGCCCCGGATGCGGAACGCCACGGGCACGCCGACCGGGAACGCCGTCTCCAGCTCGCGCACGTCGGCCATCACGCCGGGCAGCCGCGCCGACAGCGCCTCCTGCAGCGGGCGCACCAGCCCGGTCGTGTCCTGCTTGTCGACCACCTGCGCGACGATCTGCGCGTAGTTCACCTGCTGCTGCTCGGGCACCAGCGTGACCCAGAACCGGGGACCGCCGCCGCCCACGAACGTCGCGATCGACCGCAGCACGTCGCGGGCACGCCCTTCGGGATCCGGGTGCGTCCGGCCGTACTCGTCGGCGACCTCGCGGACGATCGCGTCCACCTGGGCAGCCGCCTCCCGGGTGGCCGACAGGGGGGCGTCCTCGGGCAGCCAGACGTCCACGTAGAACAGGTACTGCAGGTCCTTCGGGAAGAACGACGACTTCAGGCGCCCGGCGAACGTGCCCGTCGCGAGCAGCGCGGCCAACGCGACCGCCAGCACCCGCCACCGGTGGTCGATGGCCCAGCCGATCAGGCGGTAGTACGTGCGGGCCACGCGCGTCTTGTGCACGTCGCGCTCGTCCGTCGTGCCGCGCAGCAGGTGGTACCCCAGCAGCGGCACGAAGGTCATCGACACGATCCGCGAGGCCACCAAGGCGGCTGTCATCACCACCGGCAGGCTGTAGATGAAGCGCCCGGTGTCCTCACCCATCAGCAGCAGCGGCAGGTAGGCCGCGATGTTGGTCGCCGTGGCGAACAGGATGGCGTTGGCCAGGCGGGTCGGCCCCAGCCAGGCGGCGACGATGGGCTTGTGCCCGGCCGCGATGGCCCGCTTGATGGCGTCGCCGGCCACCACGGGATCATCGACCAGCAGCCCCAGCGCGATGATCAGCGACGCGATCGACACCTGCTGCACGTCGATGCCCAGCAGCAGCATCATCCCGAACGTCATCGCCAGCGTCAGCGGGATCGACAGGGCCATCAGCACCGCCGAGCGCCACTCGCGGAAGCCGATGAAGGCCACCGCCACGATCAGGATCACCGCCTCCAGCAGGCTGCGCATGAACAGCGCCACGTTTTCGCGCACCTGCAGGGGCTGGTCCGACGTCCGGGCCATCACGAGGTCGTCGGGCAGCTGGGGGCGCAGGTCGGCCAGCGCGGTGTCCACCTCGCGGCCGAAATCGGCGATCTGGATGCCCGGGCGCATCAGCACCGACAGGGTGATCGCCCGCGTCCTGCGCCAGTCGCCCGAGGCGTCCTTGTACGTGTAGAAGTTCAGGAAGCGCGCCGGCGACTGGTACTCGCGACTGACCTCGAAGACGTCGCGGACGTAGATGGGCAGGCCGCGGTCCGACGCCCCCAGCATCACGTCGCCCAGTTCGGCCTCGCTGGTGAACTCGCCGGACGGCTCGATGGTCACGGTACGGCCGCCGGCCTCGCGGATGCCCCCGGGGATCGCCAGGTTCCGGGCCTGGAACACCGCCTGCAGCGTCGCCGGCTGGATGCCGTAGGACGCCAGCCGATCCTGCGCGTAGTTCAGGTACACGGCCTCGGGCAGCACGCCCAGCCGGGTGGCCTTCGACACGGTCGGCACCGTTTCGAGGGTCCTCGACACCAGGTCCGTCCAGTCGTCCAACTGGCGGTACGTGTAGCGCGGGCCGGCCACGGAGGTCAGCCGCGCCAGCGCGTCGGCGGGCTCGCGCACCACGGTGGGGGCCCAGACGTCCGGGTGCACGTCGTCCTGGTTCAGGCGTTCGCGTACGAATCGATCGAACAGGGCCAGCAGCTCGGCGTCGGTGCCGGCGAAGGCGGCATCCACGGCCAGGAAGCCGGGTCGCTCGGCCAGGCGCGCGCCGGGCGCCGGGTCCGCCCCGGACGCCCCCGGCTGCTGCGAAGGATTGCCGTGCGAGCCGCTGGCCTGGGCATCCAGGTACTCCGGGAACCCCCGCACCACACGGGCCAGCGCGCCGGGATCCAGCGAGTGCGGGAACGACAGCACGAAGGTCGCCCGGGGCCCCGACGTGCCGGCGCGCAGGTCGGCCATCGCGCGCCTCAGCGAATCGGCGCGGATCGACAGTTCGACCTCGTCCACCACCGGGCTGGCCACCGTCAACATCAGCGCGGTGGTGTCCCGGAAGTCCTTCAGGAACTGGATCGGGCCCGCCTCCGCGGGCAGTTCGTGGATCTGGTCCAGCTTGCCCTTGATGTCGTCCAGTTCCTTCCCGACGTCGGTGATGCTGGGCTGCAGCACGATCAAGGTCACGCTGACGCTGCTGCGGACCGTCGAAAACAACTTCTCGATGTTGCCGTTCTCGGCCACCTTCTGCTCGATGACGCGGGTCACCGACTGCTCGATGTCGGCGGCGCTGCGCCCCGGCCAGGTGCAGACCACGGCGCCCACGCGGATGGGGATTTCCGGGTCCTTCCGCTTGGGCATCTTCATGTAGCCGTAGACGCCCCACAGGAGCACCGCGACCAGCACCACCCAGGCGACGTGGCGGTTTTCGGTGAAGAAGCGCGCGGTGTTGCGGGTGCGCCGGATGAGGGACTCGTCGGACTCGTGCGCCATCGCCGCTCCCCGGGACTACGGAATCACCGCCACCGCACCGCCGTCCACGGCCAGCGTGGCGCCGGACACGATCACGCGCTCGCCGTCCTGCAGGCCTTCCAGGATCTCGATGGCGCCGCCGCGGACCTCGCCGATGCGGACCGGACGGACCCTCGCCACGAGGGTTCCTGAAACGTCCTCGACCACGAACACGGCGTACCCTTCGGCGGCCCCGGGGGGACGACGCACGGCTTCCAGCGGGACCCGGGGGACGGGACGTTGATCGCCCGCGGGAAGGGAGGCGTTGGCCACCATGCCCGGCTTCAGGCGCCCGTCGGGGTTCGGGAGGGTGACCTCGACGTCGAAGACGCGGCTGCGGGGGTCCGCGTAGGGCGATACCCGCGTCACCAGGCCGCTGGCCGCCGCGCCAATGGCGTCCACGCGCACCGGCACCGTGGCGCCGACCGGGAACCCCGAAAGGGCGGAATCCGGCACGCCGAACACCGCCTTCACGGAACTCAGGTCCCCCAGCACGCAGCCTCCGGAACCCGGGCCCACCAGCGAGCCCACTTCCACCAGTCGCTTGAGCACCACGCCGTCGATGGGCGACCGCAGCGCCGTGTCCGCCACGGCCAGTTCGGCCTGGCGGGCCAGCGCGTGGGCGAGGTCCACGGCACCCTGCGTGCCCTGCATCTTCGCCTGTGCCCCGTCCATCAGGGCCTGCGGGATCGCCTGCTCGGCCCGCAGGGTCGTGGCGCGCCCGTGATCCTGCCGGGCCGCCGTCATCGCCGCCTCGGCCTGCGCCACGTTGCCTTTCGCCTGGGCCAGCCGGACCTGGTAGTCGGCGTCGCGGATCCGCGCCAGGACCTGCCCCTTCTGTACCGGGTCCCCGTCCTGCAGCGCGCGCATCCGACCGTCGTGGCCCTTCACCTGCGCCAGATCCTCGATGTAGCCGCCCACCTTGAAGGCCAGATCGACGCGGACCAGGGGTTCGAGGTTGGCGGTGTACCGGATCGACTCGTCGGCGGCGCGGCTTTCCACCGCCTTCACGCGAACGGGCAACAGAGGCTTCACGGGGGCCGGCCGACCGCCACAGGCGCAGGCCCAAAGCGACGCCAGCACCAGGGCGACCCCCGAACGGAACCGAACCATGGCGGCCCTCCCGGGCGCGGGAGCGGGCACCCCCCCCGCGCCGACCTCGCGTGCCTGCGCCTCGGCGAGGATCATAGTCGAATGGGGCAGAAGCGGAAGCGCCTTTCCGCGGGCCGATCGATACAGGGGTTCCGGGGCCCAGGCTCGCACGGACGATCGGACCGGCCTTGACGGCGCCCCGACGAAACGCCACCCTGACGGGGACGTCGTCCGGGGCGACGTCCGGTTGCCCTCCGGGGCGTGCTCGGGGTGATGCGCATGGCCGTTCGGACGTCCGTCATCGAATCGGTGAACCTCTCCCTCGTCAAGGGGACCCCCAAGGGCCCGGTCCCCCGGGGCTTCCTGGTCCGCGACCACGGCTTCGAAGGGGACGCCCACGCCGGCCCGGGACCGCGGCAGGTCTCGCTGCTCGAGCGGCCCGCCATCCGCGGCATGGAGGAGCGGTTCGGCGCCCCGCTGGGCTTCGGCCGGTTCGGCGAGAACCTGGTGGTCGATGGAGGCCTGGCCGGCGCCGCTATCGGCGACCTCCTGGCCGTGGGCGACCGCGCGCTGCTGGAAGTCACGGCCATCGGCAAGGAATGCCATTCCGGGTGTGCGATCCGGCAGCAGACCGGCGACTGCATCATGCCCCGCGAAGGGGTGTTCGCCCGGGTGATCCTCGGGGGCGAGGTGTCCGCCGGGGATCGCGTTCGATCCCTGCGCCCTTCCGAGGATCTGACCGTGGCCGTGCTGGCCGGCGGACGCTCGACACGGTTCGGTGCGGACAAGCGGGCCGCCGGCATCGGCGGGACTACGCTGCTGCAGCGCGCGCTGGGCACGGCCCGCGACACGACGCCGAACGTCCTCCTGTCGCTGGCGGCGGGTGAACCGTGGACCGACGCGGAGGTGGCGACGCCGGTGTTCGATGGCGTCGCAGATGCCGGTCCGCTCGCCGGCATCGTGGCGTGCCTTCGGGCGGCAACCACCCCGCTCGTGGTATTCATACCTGTGGATATGCCGTTGGTTACGCCCGACCTTCTGAAGTTGCTTGCGGCCCGTTGCGACGGTCCGGGACTGGCCCTGGTCGATGAGGAGCGAACCTACCCCCTCCCCTGCTGCCTTCACCGCTCGGCGTTGCCGGCCCTCGATTCCGCGCTGGGCGAAGGACGGCTCTCGCTCCACGAGGCGGCTGCACGGGCCGGCACGGCGCTGGTGAAGACGTCGCTGATCGTGGGCCTGGGAGAACCGGCCCGGTGGCTTTGCAACGTGAACACCCCCGGGGACCTCGCCGGCCTGAAGGCCCGGGGCTGACGGTCCTTCCCGCCCGAGCACGCAGGCACAGGCGACGGCTTTCCAAGGGAAATTCTCGCCGAAGCCGAAGTCGCCTCGGGCGCGTCCAAGATGTCGCAGGGATCGTGGGCGAGGACGGGGGATCAGGCCGCCGGGGCCTCGGGCCACCAGCCGAGCGCCTTGAGCCCCTTGCGGGGGTCGTCGAAGAAGGCCGACCCGAAGCCTGCCACCATCGACTTGCGCGCCTTCGCGACGGCCTGCGTCGAGGCCCGTCGGGCACGCCAGGAAAACACGCCTTCGTGGAAGGAAAAGGCCGAGGGTTCGGTTTCGCCCACGCAGGCCGCCACGTCCGCCCCGTCGATCGCCCCCGCGTGGACCAGCACCGCCGCGCCCAGCACGTTGACGAACCCGTGGTATGCCTGGTCCCCGAGGGTCCGCCGGATCGGCCAGTGGAGGCCGCCCGTGAACTTCACCGGGACGTTCGCCGCCTTGCAGTGCACCAGGAGGTTCGCCACCCGGCTCACCGGCGGGAAGGACGTTTCGTCCTGGCCGCCGCAGCGCAGCTTGACGCCGACCTTCGCCGACCCGCCGACGCCCGCCAGGCCCTCGACGATGGCCCGATCGATCGCCGCGTCGCCGTCCCCGGGCGCTCCTTCCACGTAGAACTCGATGGTGGACGGCACGGCGTCCTCCAGCGTCTCCAGCGCCCGCACCACGAACGAGCGCACGCGCTCGGGCTTCCCCGACGACAGCACGTCGCCCGGCAACCGGCTTTCCAGCGCCTCGACCACGAACGGCCGCGGGACTCCGCCCCGACCGCGAACGGCGGCCAGGATGTCCCCCTCGGAACGCAGGCGGCCCAGCACGTCGGCCTCGGTTTCCCCGCCACCCACCAGCGCCGCGAACCGCCACGGGCGCCCATCCTTCGCCGGGTGATCGACGGCGAGGGTCCGGGCCTCGGGCAGTCGCCCGCACGACACGACGAACCGTCCCAGCATCCAGGCGTCCGGACCCTCGCGATGCCGCGCGTACTCGGTGATGGCGCGGTTCAGGTCCAGGGCTGCGGGAGGAAACAGGCCCGCATAGTCGATCAGCCCGTCCAGGAAGGTCCTCAATGCCGCGTCCATGAATCCCCTCGTTCGCTTCGGGCGATGATACTAGCGCGAATGGGCGTCTTCCGTCAGTGCCTTTCCGGATTCCCCCGCCGTCGAACCCGCCTGGATCCCAGGAGGACCAGCGCCAGCGCCCCGAACATCATCGCGCCGGCCCCGTCGGAAGGACGCGCCCGTCCGCCCTGGCACCCCCCGCCCGGCGTCCGCGCGACGATCCCGTACCCGGGGTCCGCGGCCTGCAGGTCGATCGACGCGGGCAGGTCCGCGCCGGCGTCGTGCCGGGCGCCCGGATCCACCGCGATCACGTCATCGCCACCCGCATCGGCACCAGGATCCACCGCGATCACGTCATCGCCACCCGCATCGGCACCAGGATCCACCGCGATCACGTCATCGCCACCCGCATCGGCACCCGGATCGATCCCACCCGCGTCGTCCACGGGCTCGGGGCCCGGGTCGGGAAGCACCGATGCGTAGGTCGCGGTGATCGTGAAGGGGCTCGAGGTGGCCTGGACGACGTGCGTCCCCTCCCCCCCGTCGGACCACGACACGAACTGCCAGTCCTGGCCCTGGAAGGACTGGGGCGTCGGCGCCGTGACCTGCACCGCGGAACCGGCGATCACGGTCCAGTCGAAGGGCGCGGGATGGCTTTCGGACACGGTCGCCAGCGTCAGCCCGGCCGGATCGGAGGCCAGGCGCACGACCGACGTCGCCGGATCCAGCCGCACCGAGGCCTGGTCGGTCGCTCCCAGAGAGTCCGTCGCGGTCACGGCCAGCACCAGGTAGGACGGCCACTCGTGGTCCGGCGTTACGAACGTCCCCTGATCGACACCGCCGAACCCGGACAGGAGGTGCACGTGGCAGTCCGTCGCTGCGGCCCGGTCGCAGTGATGGAGTGCCAGCGACCAGTGGAACGCCGACGCCGGCAACGGCCCGTCCTGCGCGTCCAGCGCCGACGCCTGGTAGGCGATGGTGTCGCCCACGGCCCAGCGAAGGACGCCCGTCGGCGCCACCAGCGTCACGTGGGGCGGCGTGTTGCCGGCCGACACCGTCACGATCGCGTCGGCGAACAGGCCCAGCGGGTCCGTCACCCGCAGGCGCACCGGGTAGGTCCCCGACGCCGTGAAGGTGGTGTCGATGATCGCGCCCACGCGGTCGAACACCCCGTCGCCGTTCAGATCCCACTGGAAGGTCAGGCTGCCTCCCGGGTTCGGATCGGACGAACCGGATCCGTCCAGGCGCACGGACAGCGGGGCGGCCCCCGAGGAAGGCGTCGCGGTCGCCTCCGCAATCGGGGAAAGGATCCCCTGGGTCCAGCGCACCCGGTGCACGGTCCCCCCCGTCAGATCGACGTAGTAGAGGTCCCCGTCCAGGCCGATCGCCAGATCCACCGGCGCGGCCGCCTCGCTGACCAGCGGCACGATGCGGGACGGGTCGGGCACGCCGTCGGCGCCGGCAGGCATCGCCCAGACGCAGCGTCGGGCGTAGTCGGCCACGAACAGCGCCCCCGCCAGCGACGGCGGGAAGGTTGCCCCCTGCTGGAAGGCCAGGCCGCTGATCGACGAACTTCCGTGTCCGCACCCGTCCCCGGCCACCACGTCATTGGCGTGGTTGTAGGCAAAGAACGGGGCGGAAGGCAGGGCCGGACCGGCGTACAGCGAGTCGCACAGGGCCAGTCCCAGGTCCTTGTAGCCGTTGGTCGGGCCCGGCCCCTCGTAGCAGGGCCACCCGAAGTTCGGCAGGGGCCCGAGCGGCGCGTTCGGCACCCGGTCCACTTCCTCCCAGTCGCTCCACCCCACGTCCCCGACGTACAGGTCGTCCGTCCCGGGCCGGATGGCGAAGCGGAACGGGTTTCGCAGCCCGATGGCCACCAGGCGGTCCGCGCCGGGCGTCGGCGAACCCGTCAACGGATTCCCTGCCGCCGCCAGCCCGCTGACCGGGTCGATCCGGATGACCGCCCCGCTGGCGCCGATCCGGTCCCGTGCCGTGCGCTGCTGCTGGGCCCGCAGGGCGCCTCCCTCGGCCGTCGGACGCGTCATGTCCCCGCCCACGCCGCCCGGCGGGTCGCCGCACGGGTTCATCGGAACCGGGCTGCCCGAGCTGCCTCCGAACTGGCCCCAGTCCGCCGAGACGAAGTTGGAACCTTCGCCGCCGCTGGCATACAGCATCCCGCCAGGGCCGAAGTGCAGCGCACCGATCGAATGGCTGGGGAACTGCTGGCACCAGTCCTGGATCAGCACGTCCTCGGTGCCGTCCCAGGCCCCGGTCGCATCGACCCCCAGCCGCGACAACCGCCCCTGCACCACGCACCCGTCGGTGGTGGCCCCGGGCGGCGTCGGGCACCCGTCGTCGTCCTGATCCGCGACTCCCCAGGTCGGCGCGGTCCCCCCTGGCGGCGCGTCATACGTGTACAGCACGTAGACGTAGGGCGTCGCCGGGAAGTCGGGCGGCAGGGCCAAACCCAGCAGGCCGCGGTCCCAGAAGTTGTGCACGCGGGTCCGCAGGTCGGCAAACAGGCGAGGCGTGGGCGACTCCAGCGAATCGAAGGCCTGCACCATTCCGCGCTTTTCGGCCACGAACACCCGTCCGTCGGGCGCGAACGCGATGGTCGTGGGGCTGACCAGGCCGCCGAACTGCACCGTATCCGCGTACCCGGGAGCGGTGGTTTGCGCCCGGGCGGGACCCTCGCCCGCGGGACCCGCCGCCAGCGCCAGTACCGTCACGATCGCGACACGGACCAGCCCCGGCCTGCAGTTCCCCATTGCGAACCCCTCCGCGCCTTCGCGGCCGAACGGTCGAATCCCGTCGTTGCGGGCGCGCCATATCCCAGACAGCGCGCATCCACGATGGGTAGGCGACGCGGCCCCGTAAAGGGGGAGGCGCCGGGATCCTGTCGGAAGATGGGGCTCGTCGCGAGGAAGCGCGTGCGCTCGACAGGCTCCCAGGAATCCGGAATGACCTCGAAGGGCGACCCGGGGAGGCTACACGCCCTCGCCGTTCCCCCGGCAGATCGTGGCGTAGATTTCGGCCGACGGGCGCGGCGAGCGGACCTGCGTGACCGGGTCCACCTCGACCAGCCCGAATCGCGACGACCAGCCCTCGGCCCACTCGAAATTGTCCACGAGGGACCAGTGGAAATAGCCGCGGACGTCGGCGCCTTGCCGGATGGCCTCGGCCACGGCCCGCACGCCGTCCTTCAGCACCGTCGGCCGCAGGTCGTCCCCGGCGTCCCGGACGCCGTGCTCGGTGACGTACAGCGGGACCCCCAGGGCCGACAGCCGCACCAACTGCGCGGTGAGCCCCTCCGGCGACGGCTGGCCCCAGTCCACGCGATCGCTGCGGATCGTCGCCGGCTGCACGTGGCGCATGAAGCCCGTCCTGGGCGCCCCCGGATCGAACCGGACGTCGAACCGGCCGTAGAAATTGAGGCCCAGGAAGTCGAACGAACGCTTCAGGCCCACGACCTCCAGGGGCAGCGGCCACAGGGGCGGCACCAGCATCCCCGTGTCCAGGGCGTGCACGATCGCGCCCGTGACCGACCAGTCCTGGAGCCAGGCGGCCGCCCGATCCCCGGGATGGTCTGGACGGGCGGGCACGAACCAGGGCGCGTTCAGGACGATCCCGATCGGACGACCCGGCGACGAACGACGCAGCCCCTGCACCGCCGCCACGTGGCCCCTCAGCATCGCGCGCAGCGACGCGAGGTAGGCCGCAGGGCTGGCCCGCCCGGGGGGCCACATCCGGGTCGCGTACCCCCCCAGCGCCAGCACGGACGGCTCGTTGATGGTCACCCAGAGGCCCACGCGATCGCCCAGCCGCCGGCCGCATTCCTCCGCGAACCGCCCCAGCCGGGCCGCCATCCCGGGCCACGTCCACCCGCCCTTCGCCGCCGCCCACCGGGGCAGCGTGAAATGGTGCAGGGTCACCATCGAGGCCATGCCCAGCGATCGCACGTGGTCCAGGATGGCCGCGTACCGCTCGAAGGCGGCGACGTCGAACCGGTCCTCCTCGGGTTCCAGGCGGCTCCACTCCACACCCAGCCGGTGGGCGTTCTGGCCCAGCGCCGCGGCCATCGACAGGTCCGCCTCGGCCCGCCCGGCCCACCAGCCGCAGGCGTCGCCAGACCGCGACCCATCGACGATGCTTCCGGGGATCGCCTCCCAGTCCCACCAGTCGTTGCGATCGTTGCCGCCCTCGACCTGGTGGGCCGACGTCGCCGCCCCCCAGAGGAACCCGTCCGGGAACGTGCCCATCGCGCCCTGCCCCCTGCTTCGTCGCCCACACAGCGGTCGGCCGTGCCTCGGCCCGGGCCGCCGAGGGATCCGGGCCCGTCCTCGCGAAGGCCGAGCCTATCACTTCGCGGCGCGAGGCGCCGGATCCGGTGGCGTGTTCCGGGCGGTGGGGCCCTGGAGGCACCCGAGGCGCCCCAGACCCTCCGAAGGTCTCCCTCGGAAACGCACCGGGCGAGCCTGGCCGCCGGGGGGGGAGAGGTCAGCCGTGCTTCTTGAAGTAGGTCTTCGAACCGGCGGTGTCGCCCTTCATGGTGTCGGCGCCGGGGGTCCAGTTCGCCGGGCAGACCTCGCCGTGCTCGCGGGTGTACTGGATCGCCTGCAGCACCCGCAGGGTTTCCGCGGTGCTGCGACCGATGCCCAGGTCATGGACGGTCTGGTACGCGACCTTCCCTTCCGGATCGATGATGAACAGTCCGCGCAGCGCGATGCCGTCGGGCAGCAGGACGCCGTAGTCCGACGCGATCTTCTTGGTCAGGTCCGCCACCAGCGGGAAGCGGATTTCGCCCAGGCCGCCGTCGGCGCGGGGGGTGTTCACCCACGCCAGGTGCGTGAACTGGCTGTCGACCGAGGCGCCGATCACCTCGGCGTTCAGCTTCCGGAAGGCATCGACCTCGTCGGAAAACGCGGTGATTTCCGTCGGGCAGACGAACGTGAAGTCCAGCGGATAGAAGAACAGAACCACCCACTTGCCCCGGTACGACGCCAGGTCGAGCGTGGTGATTTCATGGCCCTTGACGGCCGGGGCAACGAACGTCGGTGCGGGCTGGGTGACGAGAGACTGGTTTCCCATGGGATCCTCCTAGGTAATACAGTTTGTGGACGCCTCCCCACGAGGCATCCATGACAATTACAGTCCGGAATATTGGCCCTCTGGCTGCAAGATCAATGGGGGTCGCGAACAAAACATGACGATTACCGGGGAAAACGGGTGACGAACCAACCCTTGGTTCAGGGTTCGAACGACGACACGTCCTGCCGCCAGGCGACGGCCCGCGACGCGGCCTCGCGCCAGGCCGGGAGGGCCGAAGGACGGTGCAGCGCGATCAACGATTCCACGCGATGCCGCGCCGCCGGGTAGAAGTTCATCGGATCGACCTTCACCTCCGCGGCGCCCCGCCGGCGTGCCTCGACCGCCAGGGCCTTCAGGTCGGCGCTCGAATCCGCCAGGCCCGGCAGCACCGGCGCCACGAACACCCACGTCCGGATCCCGGCTTCCGACAGCGCCTGCAACGCGGCGAGGCGTCGCGAAGGCGGCGGCGCCCCCGGCTCCAGCCACGCGGCCATCTCGTCGGACATCGTCGGGATCGAGAACCCTACGGTCACACGGGGTTGTGCAAACAGGTCGTGGAAGGCCGACAGGAGGTCCAGGTCCCGCAGGACCAGGTCCGACTTGGTCAGGATCGACAGGTTCAGCGGCGATGATGCCAGCAGGCGCAGGCAGGCCCGGGACAGCCCTTCGGTCGCCTCGACAGGCTGCCAGGCGTCGGTGACCGAGGACATCATCACGGTGCCGGCCCGCAGGCGGCGAACCTGGCGGCCCAGCGCCTCCAGCAGGCCCTCCTTGACATCGACGAAGGTCCCCCACGAGTCCTCGTGTCCCGTGAAGCGCTTCATGAACGACGCGTAGCAATAGGCGCAGTCATGGGCGCATCCGACGTACGGGTTCAGGCCGAGGTCCAGCCCGGGGATCCCGCATTTCGACAGGGCGTCGCGGCAGGGCACCCGGTGCAGCGTGACCGCCGGCGCCGGTCCCCCGGAACTTCCCGTTTCGCGATCGGTCCGGGCCGGATCCATCGACACGACATTCCCTGCCAGGGGCTTGCGCAGAGTATAGCCGCCAGCGCCGCCGAACGCCGAACGCGGTAGGATCGGGTGCGCGGAGGCATGTCTTGACCGACCTGTGGATCCTCTGGGAGTGGGCCTGGGATGCGGCCTTTGTCGAAGCCGTGGCCGCCGAGGCTCATGCCGCGGGCGTGTCCACGACCCTCGTCGGGCCCGGCGATGTGGCCGCGGCCCGGGACCTGCTGCAGACGGGCGACGACGCCCCCGCCGTGGTGCTGGACCGGTCGTCGGACGTCCTCGATGACGCCCTGCGGATCGCCGTCCTCGCCCGCAGCCGCGGGTCGCTGGTGCTGAACGACCCCGACCGTGTGCCCGCAGCCGTGGACAAGGCGCGCATGCACCTGGCGCTGATGTCGGTGGGCGTCGAGGTCCCCTGGACGATCGTGACGTCGGCCCTGGACGAGGAAGAGCGCTGGGACCGCGAACAGTTGCCGCGCGTCGGGGCGCCGTTCGTGGTCAAGCCGGCCCACGGGTGCGGCGGCGAAGGCGTCGTGCTGGATGCGGTGTGCGAGGCCGACGTGGACCGGGCGCGTGCCCTGCGTCCCGCGGAATCCCACCTGGTCCAGGAGTTCATCCGAACGCAGGACCTGGGCGGGCGGCCCGCCTATTTCCGGGCCCTCTATTGCCTGGGTGAGGTGCACCCCTGCTTCTGGAACCCGGTGACGCGCGGCTACTCGGAACTGCGGCCCGAGGATCTGCGCGCCCCGTGGCTGGGGGGCATGGCGCCCCTGGCCGAGGCCGTCGCCAACGTCGCGGGGATGACGCTGTTTTCGACCGAGGTCGCCCTGTGCGAGGACGGGCGCCTGGTGGCCGTGGACTACGTGAACGACATGTGCGACCTGCGGCTGGCCAGCCAGCACGCGGACGGGATCCCCGATCCGATCGTGCAGTGCGTTGCGGCCCGGATCGCCCACGTGGCGCAGAGGATCGGAAACGCCCGGAAGGGGTGCTGACACCGGGCGACCCGGGGGTGACAGGCGATGGATCCGGCGGGACGGAGGAAGGAGGCGGGCGTGCTGCGCGATGGGGCTTGCGGCGTTCCCGGGAAGACGGGATACGGGTACCTCGTGCACCTGCCGCGTCCACGCCGTGGAGGCGCCCGGCTGCTGCCGCTGGTGCTGTTCCTGCACGGTTCCGACGAGCGCGGGGACGTCCTGGCCCTCGTGACCCGCCATGGGCTGCCCCGGCAGGTCGCGGACGGCCTGGATCTGCCGTTCGTGCTGCTGGCCCCCCAGTGCCCCGCCGGACGGCGATGGTCGGTCCGCGCGCTGTCGGCGCTGCTGGAGCATGCGATCGCGACATTCCCGGTGGATCCGGAACGGGTGTCCGTGACGGGCCTCAGCCTGGGCGCGGAGGCCGCCTGGTCGCTGGCGATGTACCGTCCCGGGCTGTTCGCGGCCCTGGCGACCGTGTGCGGAGGCGGCAACCCGTCGCGTGCGGGACGGCTGCGCCACGTGCCCTGCCGGGTGTTCCACGGGGCCCTCGACACCCAGGTCCCGGTGTCCGATTCGGAGGCGATGGTCCGCGCGCTGGTCGCAGCGGGAGGCGACGTCCGGTTCACGGTATATCCGAACGCCGGACACGACGAGGCCTGGGAGCGGGCCTATGCCGACCCCGAGTTGATCGCGTTCCTGTCTACGGCCCGCAGGGCCGGGTGACGTTGCCTCCCGGCCGCCCCGGGGGTACAGTACGCGCGACTTTCGGCCCGCACGCGCGAGGACACGATGAGCGACCCGATTCCCGGCAACGACACGGCAGCGACACCGCCCCCGGACGCGGCCGGCAAGGCGTCGGACTTCATCCGCGAGATCGTGGAGGACGACCTCCGCACCCGCCGTAACGACGGCCGCGTGGCGACGCGCTTCCCCCCCGAACCGAACGGCTACCTGCACATCGGCCACGCCAAGGCGATCTGCATCGACTTCGGCGTCGCAGACCAGTACGGCGGTACCTGCAACCTGCGCTATGACGACACGAACCCGGTCGTCGAGGACGTCGAGTACGTCGATGCGATCGAGGCGGACATCCGCTGGCTGGGCTTCGAGTGGGCGAACCTGTACTACGCCTCGGACTACTTCGAGAAGATCTACGAGTTCGCGCTGCTGCTGATCCGGAAGGGCCTCGCCTACGTGGACGATCTGAACGAGGAGCAGATCCGCGAGTACCGCGGGAACTTCTACAAGAAGGGCGTCGAAAGCCCCTACCGGGACCGCTCGGCCGAGGAGAACCTGGACCTGTTCACCCGCATGCGGGCCGGCGAGTTTCCCGACGGCTCGAAGGTGCTGCGGGCCAAGGTGGACCTGAACAGCCAGAACATGAACCTGCGCGACCCGCTGCTGTACCGCATCAAGCACGCGCACCATCACCGGACCGGCGACACGTGGTGCATCTACCCGATGTACGACTTCGCCCACCCGCTGTCGGACGCGGCGGAACGGATCACCTACAGCATCTGCACGCTGGAGTTCGAGGCCCACCGGCCGCTGTACGACTGGTTCATCGAGAAGTGCGACGCGTTCCCGTCGCGGCAGATCGAGTTCGCGCGGCTGAACCTGACCTACACCGTGATGAGCAAGCGCAAGCTGCTGCAGCTGGTCCAGCAGGGCTACGTGTCCGGCTGGGACGACCCGCGGATGCCGACGCTGGCCGGGATGCGGCGGCGCGGGTACACGGCGGAGGCGGTCCGGGCGTTCTGCGAGCGCATCGGCGTGGCCAAGAACGACAGCGTGGTGGACGTCGCGCTGCTGGAGCACGCGGTCCGCGACGACCTGAACCGGCGGTCCCCGCGAATGATGGCCGTGCTGAAGCCTCTGCGCCTGGTGATCCAGAACTGGCCCGAGGACGAGACCTGGGAGATCGACGCCGCGAACCACCCGGACGACCCCTCCTTCGGGACCCGGAAGGTTCCGTTCTCGAAGGTGCTGTACATCGAGCGGGACGACTTCAAGGAGGAGCCGCAGAAGGGCTGGTTCCGCCTGTCAACCGGCGCCGAGGTGCGGTTGCGGTATGCAGGCTTGGTGCGGTGCACGGAAGTCGTGAAGGACCCGGCGACCGGCGAGGTGGTGGAACTGCGGTGCACGATGGACCCCGAGAGCCGGGGGGGCACGTCGCCCGACGGCCGCACGGTCCGCGGGACCCTGCACTGGGTGTCGGCGGCCCACGCGGTGGACGCCGAGGTCCGCCAGTACGATCGGCTGTTCAGCGTCGAAAACCCGAACGCCTCGGACCCGAACGCGCCGGTCCAGCAGACGTTCCTGGACTTCCTGAACCCCGCGTCCCTGGAGGTCCTGTCGGGCTGCAAGGTGGAGCCGGCGCTGGCCGCGGTGGCCCCCGGCACGCGCGTCCAGTTCGAGCGCGTCGGGTACTTCTGCGCGGATTCGAAGGACCATGCCCCGGGGCACGCCGCGTTCAACCGCACCGTCGGCCTGAAGGACTCGTGGGCCAAGGTCGAGCGGAAGGCCGGCGGCGAGCCCCCGAAGGCGAAGGGCGCGGTCGTCGCGCCTGCGACGGCACCGGCCCAGGCGGCGACCACCGTCGCGGCAGCCCCGGCAACGGCGGTCGCGGCTCGCGCCGTTCTGAAGGCCCTGTCCCCCGAAATCACGATCGACGACTTCGCGAAGATCGACCTGCGCGTCGGCCTGGTGGTCGATGCCGGGAGCGTGGAAGGTGCCAAGAAGCTGGTGCGACTGTCCGTGGACGTCGGGGAAGGCCGCCCCCGGAACGTGTTCGCGGGGATCCGCTCCGCCTATCCCGACCCCACGGTGCTGGTGGGCCGGCGCGTGATCGTGGTCGCGAACCTCAAGCCCCGGGAAATGAAGTTCGGCACCTCGGAAGGCATGTGCCTGGCCGCCGGCGAACCCGAAACCGGGCTGTTCGTAGCCACCTTCGACGGCGAAGCCCGCCCCGGCGACAAGGTCACCTGACGCCTTGGACGCTGGCCGGGGTGCCGCCTTCCCCGTCCAGTCCCCCCTGCCCGACTTGCCCTCCCCCCCGATCGTCCCCACGTTGTTCCTCGGCAACCGGTGCCTCGAAGGGATCGCCATGGGACTGTGGACCGCTTGGACCAGGGGCTCCGAGCAGCACCTGCACAGCGAGATCTGGCTGCCACTGCCGCTGTCCGAGGTCTTCCCCTTCTTCGCCGACGCCACGAACCTCGAACGGATGACCCCCGAGTGGGTGTCCTTCCGGATCCTGACGAAAGGCCCGATCCGGATGGCCGAAGGGACCCTGATCGACTACCGGATCGGCGTCCACGGCGTCCCGATGCGGTGGCGGACCCGGATCGCCGCGTGGGAACCCCCGTACCGGTTCGTGGACGAACAGTTGAAGGGCCCGTACACCTCCTGGCGGCACGAACATCGCTTCGAGGAACGGGACGGCGGGACCGTCGTGATCGACGACGTGCGCTACGCGTCGCCTGGCGGTCCCCTGGTGTTGAGGTTCGTGGTGCGGCCGGATGTCGAGCGGATCTTCGCGCACCGGAAGGCCGTCCTTCAGGCGCTGTTCGGCGGGGGCGATCCGCCGGCCGCGCGCCCCCTGAACCAGGCGACGGTGTCCGCGACCGTGTCCTCGAGCGGGCGCGGGTCGTAGCCCAGGTCCCGGGCGGCCTCGACATGGGGGAAGGCCTGCCCGTGGCGCAGGGCGTCCAGCGATTCGCGGTTGAACAGCGGTTCGGTGCCCCGGAAACGACCCCAGGCCTCCACGATGGGCGCCCCGATCGCTGCCAGCCCCATCGGTGCGGCGAGGCGCGGGGCCCGGACGCCCGACGCGGCCTCGACCCAGTCGGCCAGCTCGCGCAACGTCGCGTATCGGCCGGACAGGACGTACGTCGCTCCGCGCCCCCCGCGATCCGCCGCAGCGATGGCGCCGGCGGCCACGTCCCGCGCGTCCACCCAGTCGAACCCGCCCTTCAGCAGGGCCGGCATCCGCCCGGTCGCCAGCCGCCACACCAGGTCCCCCTGTCGGGACGGCTTGAAGTCGCAGGGACCCAGCACGCTGGTCGGGTGCACGACCACCGCGTCCATCCCCCCGGCAATCGCGGCCGCCACCACGGCCAGGGATGCCGCCTTCGAACGATCGTAGTCGGTGAGGCCCCGACTCCCGCTGTCCCCCGTCCACGCCGCGTGGATCGACCCGAAATGGACCAGCCGCCGGACCCCCGCGCCACGGCAGGCCTCCACCACGTTGCGGGTCCCCTCGACGTTCACCCGCGCCACCCGCCCATCCGGGTCCCCCGACAGGGAAATCACGGCCGCCAGGTGGTACACGACCTCGGCGCCGCGGAACGCCGCGCCCAGGGAGGCGGGGTCCAGGACATCCCCGGAGACCCGGACCACAGGCAGGCCGTCGAGGGCACGGGTGTCCCGGCGCACGACGCAGCGCACCTCGTGACCGGCGGCCAGAAGGCCCCGTACCAGGTTCGCACCCAGGTGCCCGGATGCCCCTGTGACGACGACCGGACCGGCGGATCCCATGTTCCTCCCCGGATGAACGCGGACGTCCACTACAATAGCCGACGAGGCGGCGTCATGCGCAACGGCGGCTACACGTTTCGCGACCGGGTTCCCGGCAGGTCCGACGGCATGACCGTGCTGGATTTCTACGCCGGCACCTACCTGCGGGCCGATCGCGAGGAATGGCGACGGCGCATCGAGGCCGGCCTCGTCGCCCGCGCCGGCCGGATCCTGTCCGCAGGCGACCTCGTGGCCGCATGCGACAGCCTCGAGTACAGCCGGCCTCCGTGGGACGAGCCCGACGTGCCGCTGGATGCACCGGTGCTGTACGAGGATGCCGATTGCCTGGTCTTCCACAAGCCGGCGGGCCTGCCGGTGCTGCCCGGCGCCGGGTGCCAGGACAACACGCTGCTGCGCCTGGCCCAGCGACGGTTCGGAACCGACGTGCGGCCGGTGCACCGCCTGGACACGGGAACGTCAGGCGCGGTGGCCTTCGCCCGGTCCACCGACGCCGCCCGCCTCCTGTGCCGGGCCTTCGCGGCTCGCCGCGTCGAAAAGACCTACCTGGCCCGTGTCGAGGGCATCTCGCTGCCCGATCGGTTCACCGTGGAGGAACCCATCGGCCGCGTGCCCTACCCTCCCCTGGGCTACGTGTCGGGCGTGACCCCCGACGGCAAGCCGGCCTCGACGCGAGTCGATGTGCTGCTGCGCGAGGTCGTTCGGGACGAATCGATCGTGCGGGTCGCCATCGCCACGGGCCGCAACCAGCAGATCCGCATCCACCTGGCCTGGGCGGGGCATCCGCTGGCGGGCGATCCCTTGTACGGGCCTGGGGGGCACCCGCGCCTGCCCGCCCCGGGCGAAGCGCCTGCGAAGCCGGGGGACTGCGGCTATCAGCTGCACGCCTGGAAACTGGTACTGCCCCGGCGCGACGGCGAACGGTTGGTGGTCATCGCCCCGCCGCCCGACGGTCTGATTGCGTGAATCCGGGGGGACGCTAGACGACCTGGCGCGAGATGCCGCCCTCGATGCCCACCGTGTGGACCTCGACCAGCAGGTTCGGGGCGACCGCATCCCGGGCATCGACCACCGCCCGTACGATGCCCCCGCAGCACGGCACCTCCATGCGGACCACCGTCAGCGACGCCGGCCTGGCCTGGGCCACGATGGCCGCCAGTTTCTCGTGGTAGTGCGGCAGGTCGTCCAGCTTCGGGCACCCGACCACGATGGACTTGCCGTCGAGGTAGCGGGCGTGGAAGTCCGGGACGGCGAACGGCACGCAGTCCGCGCAGACCACCAGGTGGGCCCCCTTCAGGAACGGGGCGCCCGGAGGCACCAGCATCAGTTGAACCGGCCAATGCCCCAGCCGCGAACCGGCGGCGGGCGATGGAGGGACGGGCGAGTGCACTGTTCCCGCCGGTCGCAGGTCCCGCAGGGCCGACCCGGGGCAGCCGCCGGAGGGCGAGTGCCCGGCATGGGCCACGGGCGCCTGGCCCATCGCCCTCGAGAAGGCCGCGCGAACGGCCTCCCCCTGGACCGCATCCGGTTCGAAGCCTCCCAACGCGGGGGAACCCGGCGCGGGACCGAGGAACCCGGCCGCCTCGCGCCGCTCCATCGAAATTGCACCCTGCGGGCATTCGCCGAGGCAGGCCCCGAGGCCGTCGCAATAGATTTCGGACACCAGTCGTGCCTTGCCGTCGATCACCCGGATGGCGCCCTCGTGGCAGGCCACAGCGCAGTATCCGCACCCGTCGCACTTGTCTTCGTCAATCCGGATGATGGTCCGTTGCATCGGCGCCTCCGTTCACCTTCAGCGAGGGCAGGTCCGACAGCCGGGTCTGGCCCAGGCGCTCCCGGACCTGGAGGGTCGCAGACGCCAGGACGCCGCCGAAGAGGCAATCGCCCGCAGGGCATGCCGGGTGGTCGAACATGCAGCCGCCGGGACGCAGCGGGCCATCCACGGCCTCGTAGATTTCCAGCAGCGTCATCTCCTCGGGCGCCCGGGCCAGCCTGAAGCCGCCGTGGGGCCCGCGCAGCGAATCCAGGACACCCTGGCGGGCCAGGCGTTGAAGCACCTTCGCCAGGTGCGCCGAAGATACGGGAAGTTTCTCGACGATTTCCCGGACCGAAATCGATCGGTCGGGCTGCTGCGCCATCAACACCAGCGAATGCAGCGCCATGCTGGCAGCTTCGGAAACGCGGACCACACTGTTCATGGGACCTCCGGGGTATTCGGTATCACGGACCCTTTTACACCTATATCCGTGAAACCTCCATCTTCATCCTTCCATCGCCCTGGTTTTACAGGATTTGCAGAAGAATCATGCGGGGCTGGCGGGAAGCAGGATTTCGAAGGTGGCGCCCAATCCCGGCCTGGACCGGGCCTCGACCGAGCCCCGGTGGCCGGACACCACGGCGAACACCGTCGACAGCCCCAGCCCGGTGCCTTCGGGCTTCGTAGTGAAAAAGGGATCGAAGATGCGCCGAAGGAGATCGGCGGGGATGCCGGGCCCTTCGTCGGTCACGATGACGCGGACATGAGCCCCGGGACACAATCGCGGATGATCGGCCATCTCGGGCTCGCCAACGATCACGTTCGCGGCTTCGACGGCCACGTTGCCACCGTGGGGCATCGCCTGCCGGGCGTTCAGCAGCAGGTTGTCGAACACCTGGCGGAACTGGGCCGTGTCCCCGGGGGTCTTCCACAGGTCGTCTGGCGCCCGGACCTGGATCGTCCAGCGCCCTCCGAAGGCGAGCAGGTTCGCCGATTCGCCGAGCACGACCCGCAGGTCCACCGGCCGGCGCTCGGACACTTCTCCGTGGGAAAAGGACAGCAGTTGGCGCATCAGTGAACTGGCCCGTTCCAACTGGTCTTCCGCACGTTCCAGGTACCGCGCGGAACCGAACGCCGTTCCCGGTGCTGCGCGCGCCATCGCCACGTACCCGATGACCGCTGTCAGCACATTGTTGAAATCGTGGGCGATTCCACCTGCCATCACCCCGAGGGACTCCAGTTTCGAAGCCCTGGCCAGTTCGGCCTCCGCCCGTCGCCGCTCGGTCACGTCACGCAACGCCACGACCTGCCCGCCGGTTCCGTCCGATGGGACCCGCAGGGGCGCCGACACCAGTTCCACCATCCGGGTCCGGCCCCCGGGCGCCTCCAGCACGAACACCGGGGGAACGGCCCGCGAGAAGTACGGAATGCCCGATTCCGCAGCCAGCGCATTCCACCGGAAAGGAGTGCCGGTCGACTCGTCCCGAAGCGCCAGCACCTCGTCCAGCCGATGCTCGACCATGTCCTCCGCCGGGCGTCCGGCCAGCGCAACCGCCGAGGCGTTGACCAGGCGGATCCGGCCATCGGCGTCCAGCACCAGCATCCCGTCCGAGATCGAATCGAGGGCAGCCTCCACCAGTGCCCGCTCGACCGCCAGTCCCCGCTCGGCCAGGCAGCGGCCCTCCGTTTCCCGTCGCAACGCGAACGCCGTTCGAAGGTCCTCGCCGATGAACAGCACGCCCAGCGGGTCCCCGTCCGGATCGGCCAGGGCATGCCCACGGAACCCCATCGGGATCGACGTCCCGTCGGCGGCGCGACACGGCAGCGTGACCAGCCCCCTGTCCTGCGGTGTCGGCCCCCCCTCCAGTACCTTCGCTCCCTCCTCCGGGCTCATCGCCAGCCGCCGCGCGGGCCCGCCCAGCAAGTCGCGACCCGAACGCCCCAGCAGGTCCTCCAGCCGACGATTCACTTCCAGGATGCAGCCCCGCGAGTCCACCACGACGAGGAGGTCCGACATGCCGTTGACGATCTGCTCCGGTCGTACCACCGCGACCGGCGACAACAGGCGATGCCTTGCCATCGCGACCGCCAGGCCGACGAACCAGATCAGCGCGATGAGGGGCGACAGGACCGGAAGGCGATCCAGGAGCAGGGTCGGCCAGGCGACGTCGAAGACGAAAGCGAGCCCGAAGGCCGCCAGGCCGGTCCACAGGATCAAGGAGGCCTGGCGCCGCTCGCGGTTCAGGCGCGCCCGCCTCCTCCAGCGCACCAACATCCAGGCCGCCGCGAACAGATGGGCGGCGTACACCGCCAGGAACGCGGAAAACCAGTCGCGGCTGGACGAAACGTCGTGGACCCATCCCCAGGCGCTCTGCCGGAATTCGATGTGGAACCAGGATTGGCCCGTCAACTGCCAGCCGAGCGCCACGACCGCCGGGGTGTAAAGCAGCGGATACACCCAGCCCGGG
This sequence comes from uncultured Myxococcales bacterium, assembly GCA_903857665.1. Taxonomy (GTDB): domain Bacteria; phylum Myxococcota_A; class UBA9042; order DTJE01; family DTJE01; genus CAIZWN01. The sequence goes on along the minus strand of CAIOFV010000165.1, from coordinate 15,891 downwards.
ACGCTCCGCCCGGGTCGCGTCAGCAGGATCACAAAGTGGAGCACCAGGCCGGACGTGGCCGTCCAGAACGGCGCCGACACCCCGTCCCAGAACCTCGCCTCGCCGGCATCCTGGGCCGCGTACAGGAACGCAAAGGTCGCCGCCCACATCGCGAAACTGCCAGCCAACAGCGCGAACACCCAGCCCGAGGTCGCCCGGCGATCCCGCCGGAGGCCTTCCATGCCGATGAACGCGTACACCGCTGCTGCCAGCAGGCACGACATGGTCAGTGCAGGCAACGTCGCCTCCGGAAAGTCGGACCATCGGCGTGGCGCCGGGTACCCGCGTTGACGGATTCGCGGGTCGCTGGGGTTCGTCGATTCGGGGAAAACATACCAATCCATCCGGCCGCAGGTCAAGATCCCCCTCCGTGCAGTCTCTTCGACCCCCCGACGGCGAGCGGGTACAATCGGGCCACGCGCGGAGGAGGCTCATGGACGGCCGCATCGGCGTCTTCGATTCGGGGTTCGGGGGGCTGACGGTCCTGCGATCCCTGCTGGAGCGCCTGCCCCACCACGACTACCTGTACCTCGGCGACAGCGCCCGGACCCCCTACGGGACCCGGGGGTTCGACGTTGTGCACGAGTTCACCCGCGAGGCGGTCGAGGCCCTGTTCGAGGCCGGCTGCCCCCTGGTGGTCGTCGCCTGCAACACGGCGTCGTCACGCGCCTTGCGGACGCTGCAGCAGAAGCATCTACCCCGCTTCCGTCCCGACCGCAGGGTGCTGGGCGTGGTCCGCCCCTCGGTCGAGGCGCTGGCCGGCCTGCCCCCCGGGGCGCTGCCCGGCGTCACGCCCCCGTCGCATGCCGAGGGCCTGGTCGCCATCCTGGGGACCCAGGGCACGATCGCGTCGGATTCGTACCGCATCGAACTGGCCCACCTCGCGCCGCGCCTGCGCCTCGTCCAGCAGGCCTGCCCGCTGTGGGTGCCCCTGGTCGAGGCCGGCGAGACCGAGGGCGCCGGCCCCGAGTGGTTCCTGCACCGGTACCTGGATCCCCTGTTCGCACCGGACGTCGAGCACCCGTCGAGGATCCTCCTGGCCTGCACCCACTATCCCGTGATGGCCGAGGGCATCCGCGGCATCGTGCCGACCGGCATCGACCTCCTGTCCCAGGGCCCCATCGTCGCCGAGCGGCTGGACGACTGGCTGGGCCGTCATCCGGAAATGGATCGTCGCTTGTCCCGGGGCGGCTCGCGCGAGTTCTGGACCACCGACGACGCGGGCCGCTTCTCGGAACTCGGAGGACGCCTGCTGGGACGCCCCTTCGAGGCCCGGAAGGTTCACCTGGCTCCCTGGAGCCCTCCGTGACGGACCCGCATGCAGGGTCCGCACGGCGGGTGGTGCTGGCGCAGGTGATCGTGCTGATCTCGCCGGGGTAGGGCCGGGGCGATCCCCGGCCCTGCCCCGGCGAATCCACAGGCTCAGAAGATGCCCTTCGGGCTCGGCTCGACGAGGCCGTAGTCGTGCATCGCCTGCCGGAAGAAGAAGGGCACCGACACGTAGTCCCCCAGTTCCACGCAGGCACGGTTGGCCGCGCAGGTGCAGCCCGAGCTGTCCGTCGCGTTGCAGCCGTCCACGCCGTCCGGGTACACGTACCCGCCCTGGATGCCGGACACGGTCGGGTCGTACTTGACCATCGGGGCGCCGGTCTTCGGGTTCAACGCCGGCAGCACCCAGTCGGCCTTCCCGTCGCCGTCGAGGTCCGGCACGCCGTCCGTCTTCGTCACGTAGGCCGCCTCGACCAGTTGGTTCGCGTATTCCAGCACCCGGGCCGCGACGCCCTTCTGCACGACATGACCGAAGATCGTCTCCTTCCCGGACGTCTGGGCGACGTACACCTTGCCCGACGGATCGTGGAACTCGATCCGGTTCTGGAAGCCCGGATCGGCGTCCTCGCCCAGCTCCCAGATGTGCATCTGGTTGATCCAGCCCTGCTTCTGGTTTTCCGGCAGGTACAGCAGCGTCATCGCTATAAGGAACTTCTGCTGCTCCCAGCCCACCTGCGGGTCGATCACCGCCACGTTGGCCGAGGTGTGCCCGCCGAAGGGACCGTCGCTGGCGGCGCCGAACGACGTGCAGATCGGGCTGTCGGTGCCCGGGAAGCAGGACTTCGGGGAGTCGCCCCACCAGGAGGTCCACGCGATCCCGCTCTTCGGATAGCCGCCGGCGTCCAGCAGGGGCTTGCCCGAGCTGTCGGCTTCCACCCGCGGCCCCTTCAGGAACGTGTCGCCCGTCAGCATGTTGCCCAGCAGGCGCCGGTATCCTTCCGGGAACAGGTCGGCCAGCGAGCACGCGCGATACCGGGCGTCCACGAAGTCGCCGCGCTGGTCGGAAATGAAGTTGTCCACCGACTCCGAGAACAGCATCGGCGCCCACATCTTGTCGTAGTAGGAACCGCAGTTGACCGTGTACTCGCTGTCGTACTCGCCCTGGGCCGTCGCCAGCTGGTTTTCCACCAGGCGGCCGCCGGGGGTGATGACGCCGAACCGGCCCGTGGCGCCGTTCGGGATCGTGACCAGCGTCGCGCTCGGGGTGCCGGAGTAGCCCTCGGCCGGCTGGAGGTAACTGGTCCCGGTCGCCACGAAGTGGGCGCCCGACTCGGGCCGCGTCAGGGTCCGCGTGAAGTGGTCGAACACCATGCTGGACGCCAGGATGTTGTCCGCGAAGAACAGGGGCGCGATCTCCGGCCAGAACTGGTCGAAGTTGTAGCCCTGGGCCAGCGCGAAGTCCCGGTACACGTTCCGCATCAGGGTCAGGCCCTTGGCGCCGTCGCGCATCTTTTCGTTGTACCGCGTCAGCGTACGGTTCGAGGCGTTCTTGACGCTGAACGTCTGGCGGCCGCGACGGTAGTTGTCATAGATGTGGTTGACCTCCTGCTGCGTGGTCAGGAAGTCGAAGATTTCGTACGCGTCCGCGCCGTTGTCGTGGCGGTACACCGACAGGTTGCCCAGGTCGGCCCAGCGGTCGGTCGCGAAGCCGTAGGGCACCCGCACGCGACCCGCCGCGTCCACGCCACGGTCGGAACGGAAGTACCCGGTGAATCCCGTGGGCATGACCAGGTCCCGCCAGCGGACGTAATCCACGGCCGGCTGCTTGCAGCGCGTCCACTTCCCGTCCACCTGGACCAGTTGGCCGTCCAGCACCGGGTGCCATTCGCCCATCGTGTCCGGGTTCCAGTTCCCGGGCTTGAACGCGTCCTTGTCCACCTCCGCGCAGTTCTGGATCAGGTCCAGGTTCTTCTGCAGCGCCGAGTAGTGGATGTCCTCGCCGTTCACCTGGTGCGAAATGCCCAGGATGCCGCCGAAGTTGTCCATCTTGGCCAGCGCCAGGTTCGCCTTGGTGCTGCCCTGCTTGTAGGTGTCGTCCCGGTATACCGCCGTCACGTCGCCGTAGAAGCTGCGCGTGGCCGCGAAGTCCCACGGCCCCAGCAGCATCAGGTCCTGGGTCGTTTCGCCAGCGTACTCCATGATGGAGGAGGTCATGAACATCCAGATCAGGTTGCTGCGCTCGTTGGGCGTGACGGGGTCGTAGTAGCGCGGCCCGACGCAGGACTCGCCGTCGCCCAGCGTGGTGCACTGGTTGGTGACGGCCCCGTCCTTCGTGCGCAGCTGCCAGTACTGGGCCCGGTAGTTCCAGGCGTCCGAGGACGACACGAAGTTGTGCCGGTGCCCGACCGAGTGGCCCATCTCGTGGGCGATGACGGACGCGTGCGAGCGCTGGGCGATGTATGTCGCCATCCGGGTCGCGCGCGCCTCCTGGACGTCCTTGGGATCGGACGCGCTGAACGCGCCGAACTTGGCCTGCAGGATTTCACCCAGGGGCGCCAGCCCCAGCGGGGCATCGGCTTCCCGCAGCACGCAGGCGCCGCGGTCGGCCAGCGCGTTTTCCTGCATCTGCCGGATCTCGCGCATCAACGTCGGGTTGCCCGCGCGGAACGGCGAGGCGACTTCCAGCGCCTGGCCGGTCATCGGCATGCCCGTGACGCCGTTCAGCTGCCGCACCATCGGCGTCATCAATTCGGCTTCCATCTGGGTGCCCTGGGCCTGCTTCGCCCGGGCGTAGTAGACGGAGGAAAGCGACGAGGTCAGGCCCGACGTCGCCAGGATTCCCTTCGCGTCCTCGCGCAGCGCGCGCGCCGCCTTCAGCATCGACGGGTCCAGCGGGACCGCGGCCGTCGTCGTCGAGGCGGCGGCGCCCGGATCGATCGTCGCCCGGCCGAACTCCGAGATCAGGCGGTCGTGCTCCTCCTTCGTCAGCTTCGGCAGCACGCCGCCGCCCGAGGCGGCTTCCGCGGCCTGCGACCACGCGGAAACGTCGCGCCCCTCGGTGACGTCGGCGGTGTCCAGCTCGCCCGCGATGTACCGCAGCCGGTCGACCACGCCCCGGGACCACATCCCGGTCACATACGACCACACGTTGATGCTGGCCGCGATCGTCTCGCCGGTCAGGGGGTCGTTGCCATCGACCATGATGCCCCAGGGGCTGGGGGTCTGGGCTTCCTTGATCACGTTGACCTGGTGGTACCGCAGGTCGCCCCGGCGCACCGTCAGCGCCTTGTCGCAGACCGCCATGGTGACGCGGTCGCCCGCCTGGAACGCGTCGTAGCAGGCACGCGCGGTGAGATCCGCGGACAGTCGCGGCTGGCCGCACGCGGGCGGGTCACCGGCCTCGACCGGGCTGTGGCACATCACGATCATCTCGGGCATTTCCGCGATCGACACGACGCCGGGGGCGTAGCCGCGCTGGGCCCCGATTTCGCTGGCCAGCGCCACGCAGGCGCCCTCGTCCCGCCCCTTGTCGAAGTAGGCCTTGCCGTGGCGGCAGTCGTCCACTTCCATCGCCAGTTGCACCGCGTCGTCGTTTTCTTCCTGCTGTCCCTGGTACATCGGGAAGCGCGAGTCGCAGTCCGTGCCCTTGGTGGACATGCACTCGCCGTACTTCGCCGTCTGCACGGCCGTCCGCAGCGCCACGTCCCACTCGTGGGCCGCGCGCTCGGACGCGTCGAAGTAGTCCGGGTCGGAACCGCTGGCGTAGTACCAGGCGGTGGTGATCGCCACGCGATCGGCGTAGGGCAGCGTGCACCGCTGGCGGAACTCGTCGCAGCGCGATCCGGCGCCGGCCGCGGCGCACTCGTCCTCGGTCCCGTCCTTGTCCTCGTCCCGGTGCGGGTCCGCGCCGTAGGGCGTCGTGTCGGGCGTGAAGCACGCGATCGGGCCGGTCATCGCGGCCGGGTCCGCGTAGTAGTGGGACCGTTCCCAGATCTGGTAGCGGCTGAGGAACCGGTGCCACATCTGGTCTGTCATGCCGTAGTCGCGCGAGTAGCCGTACCGATCGGTGGTGAAGCCGCCATACGCCTGGAAACGGTAGCCGTCCCACTGCACGGGCTCGTAGTCGCTGTCGGTGACCTTGCGGAACGAGCTGCGGACCGTCAATTCGACGGGGCTGCACGAACCGGACGGGCTGGTGCCGCCCGAAAAGTCCTGGTCCAGGAAGCACGCCGGGAACTGCCCCGAGCCCCAGCCCATCGTCGACAGGTCGATCATCCCGGGCTTCGCGAAGGCCTTGTTCGTGACGTCGAAATAGCCGGCCGCCAGGTCGTAGTGGGGCGCGTCGGGATCGGTCGGGTCGGCCACGTCGTACGCGATGGGTTCGTACGATACGTTCCCGTAGGCCCCGATCAGCGACAGCATGTCGAAGTCGTAGCTGTCGGTGTTCTCGTTCCGGGCGAAGTTCACCCGCATGTAGGCGCGCTGGTTCCACGGCCGGTCCGAGGTGTTCTCCTCGATCACGTTCAGCTTCTCGCCGGTCGTCGGGTTGTAGGCGTTGGCGATGTCGAAGTGGCTTTCGATCGCGTACATCGCCACGACCACGCCGTCCTGGACCGCGCCGCCGACGCCCTTGCCGTCCGATCCGGCGATGCGCTCGTACGCCAGTCGCCCGATCAGGTACTTTTCGGTGATCTCCCACTTGATCCGGGCCACGGGGTGCGCGTACGTGGAGGTGAACAGGCCGTCCTGGGACGCGCCGTAGCCGACATCGACCAGGGTGGCCTCGAACCAGAACTCCGGGTCGTCGCGGGCGTCCGCGAGGTCGGCCCCGACGAAGAACGACTTCTGCAGCACGTTCGGCTGCACGCGGTCCACGGCCGCGCGCTCCGTCCCGCATGCGGCGAGGACGGCGAGCCCCGAAAGGGCGATCCACAGCGGGAGCATCGAGGTCACTTTCTTCATGGTCACTTTTCCCCCTTGATCTGCGAAATGAGGCCGGCGACGTACAGCCGCAACTCGAGATACGCCATGGTGTACCGGTTCACGAACGGCCTGTAGGCCGAGGAATCCGGGGCCTGCAGCGGGTTCATCGTGCTGATCCCGACCCCGATCCCCAGGCTCTTCATCGGCGTGAACCTCAGCTCGATCTCGCTGCCCAGCGACTGCCGGCGATTGGTCGGCTTCTGGGCCACGTAGGAAATCCGCGGGTCCTTGTCGGCCGCCGGATACAGGAAGTCCATCCGGTGCATCACCGTGACGTCCAGCGCCAGCCAGGGCAGGAAGTCCATGCCGATGTAGAGGATGTTCCCCAGGCGGAAGCTGGGATTCCGCAGCCCGCTGTTCAGGAAGCGATCGCAGAGGGCGTCGCCGGGCGCGCACCCGCTGATCACCGGCGACTCCAGCGCGGCGGTCGTGTTCTTGTAGAAGTACCCGGCCCCTTGCAGGATGTAGGCGATCGACAGGCCGCTCAGCAGGTCGAACGAACGCGACAGCGTCAGCCCGCCGCGCAACCCGGCCTGCATCGTGCGCGCCTGGGACTGCTTGCTGGTCGGCGCGATCACGCGCACATCGGCGGACAGGTCGATCCCGGCCCCGGGGATGGTCCAGAAACGCCCCGCGCCGCCGCCCACGCTGAGGTCGCCCAGCCACGTTTCGCCCTTGCGGGTCGTGTCGTCCGCATTGGTCAGTTCGCGCGTCAGCGCGAAGTCCGCAGCCACGTAGAAGATGTTGCCGAAGTGGTACCTCGGGCGGACCTCGAAGTTCAGTCCGACATACGGGTTGTATGTCAGCTCGGCGTCCTTCTTCAGCGTCAGCAGCGACGTTTCGGTCCGTAGGGCCAGCACCGTCCCGCGCCACGGGGACAAGGCCGTCTTGCCCGTCCGGGAGGTCACGGACGTGATGTCCCCGTTGCTTCCGCCCGCCTGCGCCATCGCCGGGGCCGCCAGCGCGAGGATCGCCAACGCGGCGGCTGCCGCAACACCCTGCCTCCACCGGCTTCGTCGTCGTTCCATGCATCCTCCTGGGCATCCGCAAGGGAACCCGATGCCCCAACGGGTTCGCAACCGCCAGCCGACCTTCAGCAAGGCCCGCGCCAACCCGGCCCGACCGGTTTCGCGCCGGGAGATTAGCAACTCGCGGCATTCATGCAAGACTGTTATTCGCGGGAAGGAGGGTCTTTCCGGGACTTTTGGCGCGATGCGTTACGGCGTCACGATCCTGACGATCGCGGACACCGTCTACTTGAGGGGGTTTCCTTCGCGATCCAGCTCCACGATCGGCCCCACTTTCAGCGCCTCCAGGTCGGCGCGGATGACCTTCGCGTCGCCCACCACGACGATGGCGACCATGTCCACGGGGATGCGCTGTGCGGCCACGCGACGGGTGTCCGCGATCGTCACGGCCTGGATCTGCCCCGGGAACGTTTCCGGCGCGTCATCCGGCAGCCCATACAGCACCACGTCGCCCAGTTCCGACGCGATCTGCCCGGGCGTCGCGAACCGGCGTGCGTACCCGTTGACGATCGAGCCCACCGAGTAGGCCAGTTCCTCCTTCGTCAGGGGCCGCTTGCCCGCGATGCCCCCCAGTTCCGCCAGCATTTCCTTCAATGCCGGGGCCGTCACCTTCGTCTGCACCGGCGCGGACGCGATGAAATCGCCGCCCGCCACGCCGTAGTCGAACCGCGTCCGGGCGCCGTACGTGTAGCCCTTGTCCTCGCGCAGGTTCATGTTCAGGCGCGACACGAACTGCCCGCCCAGCGCGGTGTTCAGCACTTCCAGCGCCGCGTAGTCCGGCGTCGTCCGCGCCACGCCGGGCAGGCCCGCCAACACCACGGACTGGGCCGCGCCGGGCTTGTCCACCAGGTAGATCGTCCGGGCCTTCGCAGCCGGGACCGGGGGCACGGGCACAGCCGTGGTCGCCCCCTTCGCCCACTTCCCGAACGCCTTGTCCAGCGCGGTCTCGACCTCGGCGCGCGTCACGTCGCCCACCACGATCACCCGGGCGTTCCCCGCGACGAACTCCCGCTTCCAGAAGGCCTTCACGTCGTCCAGCGTCACCGCCTTCACCGCTTCGGGCGTGCCCAGCGCGGGCCGCCCGTAGGGATGGCTGCCGAAGATCACCTTCTGGCCCACCGTGTAGGCGATGTATTGCGCCTGGTCCAGCACCTGCTTCAACTGGACCAGCCGACGCGTCCGCTGGCGCTCCAGTTCATCCGCCGGGAAATCGGGCCGCAGCACGATGTCCGCCATCAGGGCCAGCGACTCGTCCATCCTGCCCTTCAACGTGGACAACTGGCCCACCATCGCATCGGTGGACGCGGCCAGGTCCAACTGGGCGCCGAGGGCCTCGATGGTGTCCGCGATCTCCTTCGACGTCCTGCCGGCCGCGCCTTCCTGCATCAGCGCCGCGACCAGCGACGACAGGCCCGGCTGACCCTCGGGCTCGGCCGACGACCCACCCGGGACGACCAGCGAGAAGGACACCAGCGGCAGGGCGTGGTGCTCGACCAGCGTCACCTGCATCCCGTTGGCCATCGTGAACCTGTCGCGCGTGGGCAGGTGGAACGCGGATTCGGGGCCCTTGGCCGGGACCTTCGAACGGTCCAGCGTGGTCGCCTCCGGCGAGGTGCTGGCCGACAGTTCGTCCAGCGGCACCACGCGCACGGCGACCCGCGGCGCACGCAGGTACTTCCGGGCCGTTTCCAGCACGCGCCCCTGGTCCAGGTCCAGGTAGCGCTGGAGGTCCCAGTCGAACCGGTCCGCGTCCCCCAGTTGGTGATAGTAGGCGTTCAGCCGGTCCGCGATGCCGCCGAACCCGCCGATGCTCTGCATGGCCCGAACGAAGTCGGCCATCGTGGAGGTCCGGACCCGCTCCAGTTCCTCGGCAGTGATCCCGTGCTCCAGTGCCGCGTCGATCACGTCCTTCGCGGCCGCTTCGACCTCCTCGGTCGTGTGGCCGGGGCGGGGCGTCAGCATCACCTGGAACACGCCCGACAACTGCGACGACATGTGGAATGCCACCGCCTCCTGGGCGATCTGGCGCTTGTAGACCAGTTCCTGGTACAGGCGCGAGGTCTTGCCGCCGCCCAGCACCTGCGCAAACGCGTCCAGGGCGGCGTCGTCCGGATCGAACCCGGGGACCGTGTGCCAACTGAAGTAGGTCCGCGGCAACTGCACCCGGTCCTGCACCACCAGGCCCACGTCGTTCGCCAGGCGAGGTACCCAGCGGTCCACCCGCGACACGGGCGGGCCGGGCGGGATCGCCCCGAACAGCTTTTCGATCATCGCCTTCGCCAGCGCCGGGTCGAAGTCGCCCACCAGGGCCAGGCTGGCGTTGTTCGGCGCGTAGTAGGTCTTGAAGAACTCCTTCACGTCGTCCAGCGTGGCCGCGTTCAGGTCCTCCATGGACCCGATCGTGGGCCAGTTGTACGGGTGGGTCGCCGGGTACAGCACGGCCAGCGTCTTTTCCCACACGGTACCGTACGGCCGGTTGTCGTAGTTCTGGCGCCTTTCGTTCTGTACGACCGACCGCTGGTTGTCCAGCCGCTGCTGCGTCATCGCGTCGGGCAGGAACCCCATGCGGTCCGATTCCAGCCACAACGCCCGTTCCAGGTACCCGGACGGCACGACCTCCCAGTACCGGGTCCGGTCGGTGCTGGTCGCCCCGTTCACCTGGCCGCCGATGTCCTGCAGCGGCTTGAAGTAGTCGTCGTCGAAGTGCTTGGACCCCTGGAACATCAGGTGTTCGAACAGGTGTGCGAACCCCGTGCGTCCCGGCTTCTCGTTCTTGGACCCGACCTGGTAGTTGATGTCGATCGCCACCAGAGGCACCCGGTGGTCCTCCACGAAGAACACGGTCAGCCCGTTGGACAGCCGGAACGTCTGAGGCGCCAGTTTCTTGATCGGGTTTTCCATCGTCTTGCCCCCCGCGGGATGACCCGCCATCCTTCCGGTCGTCTTCGCGCCGGCCGTCCCGGCGAACAGCACCGTCACCGCGATGGCCCCGATCCACGCACGCATCGAACCCTCCCGGTCGTCACGGCCCTGGAAACACCGCAGCACCGCGCCCATTCCCGGTGAGCCTAGCGCAGGAGCAGCCACAACAGCGCCACGCAGAGCAGCGCCCCCGCCACGATGTAGACCGCGATGCGTCGGGAGGACGCGGCGGACGACCGGATTTCGCCCAGCATCCGAACCAGGTCCGGGTCCCCGGGCTGCAGCGTTGTCAGCCGTTCCATGATCGCCACCTGGGCACTGGTATCCGGCGACGCCTGCAGCATCGACACAAGGTGCTGGCCCGTCCGCCGCCGGACGCGCTCGGACGGCTCGCCCTTGAGGCGGGGCGCCAGCCACTCCCCCAGGTCCGCCTGGGTCCCGGCGCCCTCGTCCCCCTCGCGCTGCCACCCCAGGAACCACTTCGACACGGCGGCCTGCACGGCGGGGTCCCCCGCGGACACGTCCAGCAGGCGCTCGATGGTTTCGCGGTTCTCGTCTGCGCGGCCCGACCGGACCAGCGTCCCCACCGCGGGAATCACCGCGTCCCGGACCATCGCCCGCACGTGCGCCTCGAAGGGCGGCCCGATCCGACGCGCCAGCAGCGCACCCAGGCGCAGCATCGCCTCGGAGGGGTTCCGCCCGGTGAAGCGTTCCTGGAACCACACCCAGAGGTGTTCGCGGGTATCGTCGTCAGGCAGCGTGTCCAGGATCGCGGCGCACAGTTCCTCCCAGGCGCCCCGCGCCGACTCGTCCGCCAGCCTGCGGAAGGCGTCCTGTCGCACCAGTTCCCCGCACCGCCTGCCGAAATCGCCTCGGAGCCGCGTCCAGATGCGTCGGCCCCGGCGGACGTTTTCCAGCCACCTCGGCCCTGCGCCGACCGTTTCGCGGGTCCGTTCCCAGGCCTCCAGCAGCAGCCGGTCGGGCACGCCCGGCAGCGACTCGTAGTGGTCCAGCAGCGCGACGACCGCGCCGGGGTTCCCTTCCCGGATCGCCGCGTCCAGCCGCCGGCGCGCGATCGCGACGGACTGGCCGATCCCCGGGAACGCCCGGGCCAGGTCATCGAACGACCGACCTTCCGCTTCGCGAGCGTCCAGCCAGGGCACGAACTCCGCCGCGAGGCGTCGCGACGGGACGGGCGACTCGACCGCCTCCAGCAGCACTCGCCGAAGCCCTTCCGGGGGACCCGGCAATTCGTCCAAAGCGCACGCCGCCGCGTCCGCCACCGGCAACCGCAGGTCACGGCCCCCGCCACCCTCGCCCAGCGCCGCATCGAAGTCCGGGCCTTCCAGCAGTTCGCCCAGCACGGCGTCCAGGCGCGCGCGCCGCACCGCCCAGAACGCCTGCGCCGCTTCGTCCTCCATGCCGATGACGGCCCGCGCCGCCAGGTCGTCCCGGTTCGCCTGCGCCCGTTCGACGAAGGACTGCGGAGGCTCGGCCAGCCCCAGCGCGTCGGGATCGCCCCCGGCTTCGCGGTACACGGATCGGATCGGCTCCTGCAGCACGTCGTCCCTGCGCACCAGGGGCAGCACCGCGGCCGCGCGCTCGATCACGGCCCGGGCGTCCTCGGGATAGCGCTTCATCAACGACAACCGGGCCTGCAGCAGCGCCGATTCCAGCGGGAAGACCCCCCGATCCACCAGGCGGTCCAGGATCCGGATCGCGGTCTGGTGAGACCCCGTCCCGGCCTCGATGCGCGCCATCTCGAACTCGATCCAGTCGGCGAGGAACGCGTCCTTCGACAGCAGCTCGCCCTGGACCGCCACTGCGCGGGCCGTCAACACGTCGGCGGCGGCCCGGGCCTCGGCCAGCGCGCGCGGAGGTCCCGCCAACGCCTCTCGCGCAACCAGGTCCCCGCCCAGGACGTCCGTGACCTCCTCGTGCAGGGACCACAGCGCCTTCAGGTCGTCCATGTGCATCCCGGAGGCACGCGACACCCCGTCGAGGTACCGCACTTCCAGGCCCGAACGCACCTCGTGCAAGAACGCCAGGTCGGCTTCGCTGCCGCAGAACCTGTCCAGAAGGTCCAGCAGAGGCGGCAGGCGTTCGTCGCGAGGGCCCATTTCCAGGGTTCGACGCACCAGTTGAAGGGCGGACTGGACGGCCGGCACCGGCGCCGATCGCACGAACGCCTCGGCCGCCTGGACCGTCGCCTCCAGAAAGTGCCGACGGACGCGGTTCGCGTGCAGAAGATCCAGCAGGTTCCACGCCTGCACGCGGGCGTCGGCCGGCAGCAGCGGGACCAGGGGCAGCCAGGTGCGCATCGATGCATCGAGTGCCGGCGACACCAGGGACTCGGGCAGGTCCAGCGGGTGTCCCGCCCGGTCGATGGCGTCCTGCAGCAGCAGGAAGAACGTGCGCGCGGCCTCCTTCGAGCCCTCGAACGACAGTCCCAGTTCCGTGGCCTCCCGAAGTCGGGTCGTCCAGCGGACCAGTGCCTCGGGCGTCGGCCCGGCCTCCAGGGACTGCGTCGCCGCGACCACCTCGGCCAGGAGGGGGGCTCCCGGATATCGGAACAACCGTTGGTCCATGTCGATCCCTTGTGCCGCGGGGGGGTCCCGTTTCGAGGATAGCCGGTAAGCCCCGAGCGGTCCAGCAACGATCGGACCTGTGCTAGGATCCACGGCATGAATCCACCCGCAGGGACGGCGTCGCGGATCTGCCCGGAATGCAAGGCGCGGACGCCGGAACGGGTGTGTCCGACGTGCCATATCACCACCGTCGATGAAGCCGCCCTGTCGGGCCAGGACCTGGTCGGCCGTGTCTTCGTGGAGCGCTACGAGGTCGTCGAACTGGTTGGCCGAGGCGGCATGGGCGCCGTGTACAAGGCCCGCCACGTCGCGATGGACTCGTGGGTCGCCCTGAAGGTGCTGCGCCGGGAGGCGTCCGGCGACCTCGATTCCATCGAACGCTTCTATCGCGAGGCCCGCGCCGCCAGCCGGCTGCAGCATCCCAACACGATCCGGGTCTTCGATTTCGGCCAGTCCGAGGACGGCCAGCTGTTCCTGGCCATGGAGTACCTGGAAGGCCTGACGCTGCGTGCCGAGGTGCGGCGCGTGGGCCGCATGGATCCGGCCCGGGTGCTGCGCATCGCCGAACAGCTCGCCCGCTCGCTGGGGGAGGCCCACGAAAAGGGCATCGTCCACCGGGACGTCAAGCCCGAAAACGTCTTCCTGATGAACATGCTCGGCCACCCGGACTTCGTGAAGATCCTGGATTTCGGCGTCGCCCGCACGCTGTCCAGCGAAAGCCTGACGCGCACGGGCCTGGCCATCGGGACCCCGGCCTACATGAGCCCGGAGCAGGCCCGCGGCGAAAAGGTGGACGGTCGGTCTGACCTCTATTCGCTGGGCGTGATGATGTTCGAGATGACCGCGGGGATCCCCCCGTTCGAGTCCAGCACACCCATGCACCTGATGCTCAGGCACATCAGCGAGGCACCGCCCCGCCTGACCGACGTGTGCGGCGGCGGGATCCCTCCCGACTACGAGGCGCTGGTCCACCAGTTGCTGGCCAAGGCCGCCGACGACCGTCCGCACGACGCTTCGGCGCTGCTGGACCGGATCGCCGTGCTTCGAACCACCGTCCCGACCCCGCGCGAAACCCAGGCGACGCAATCGCTGGGCACCGAGGCTCCCGCGCCGGCGCGCCATGGATCGACGCCTTTCCCGGGCGGTTCCCAGCCCTCGCCCACGCCCACCGCGCCGATGCGGGCCTCTGCCCCCATTCCGGACCTGGGCCCGGCTCCGGCTGGCCGGCGGCGTTCGCCCAACCGGTTCCGGTGGATCGCGGCCTCGCTCGCCCTGGCGGGGGTCGCCGCGTTGGCAGGGGGGCTGCTGTGGCCGGGGAAATCGCCCACCCCGACCCGGGCCCCGGCCCAGTCCATCGCCGCGCCGTCGGATGCCCCGAAGGAAGCCCCCGTGGGCGCCTCATCCGTCGCCCGTCCCCTGGCGCAGCCTGAGCCTTCCGCACCCGGGTCCGCCCCCCCGATCCTTGCTGCGCCGGAACCCGCGCCTTCGGCCATCCCGCCCTCGCCCGCCGCGGCCACGGCGGCCGCCAGGGCCCGCCTTTCCGGGACCCCGGACGGCGCGAAGGTCGTCCGCCTGCCCGACGGCGCACCGCTCGGCCGCCTCCCCCTGGACATCGAGGTATCCCGCGGGGCCCCGATGCACGTCCGCATCTCGGCCCCGGGCTTCAAGCCAGCGGACCTCACGCTGTCCTACGAGGAGGTGCTGACGGCCCCCGAACGGCCGGTCAAGCTGACCCGGAAGGCCCAGGATGGCGGCGACGGGTGGGACCTGTAGCCCGGGGCTTGGGCGCCGGGGTGGCCTGGCGACTGGCCAATGCCCTGTTCACCGGGTTGACCGGAGGAATCGCTCCGACGGCCCGGGCAGCGATTGCCCCGCCTACCCGCACGCGTACTCGTCGGTCGATCCGTCGCAGTTGTCATCGATGCCGTTGCACAGTTCCGTCGCACCGGGATGGACGCTCGCCCGGGTGTCGTCGCAATCGGACATGTTCGTGACATACCCGGCCGGCTGACTGCATGCCCGGACCCACCCGTTGATGGTCCCGTACCCGTCGCCATCCGCATCGCGGAAGTACACAGTACTCACGCCTTCATCCGTGGACCCGTCGCAGTCGTCGTCGATCCCGTTGCACACCTCGGTGGCTCCCGGGTGGACCGAGGCGCGAGTGTCGTCGCAATCCCCGCTGTTCCCCACGTACCCGACGGGCGCGCTGCACGCATCCACCCGGTTGGCGGCCGCGCCGTACCCGTCGCCATCGGCGTCGCGGAAGTACATCTTCAAGACGCCCTCGTCCGTGGACCCGTTGCAATTGTCATCCAGGCCGTTGCAAACCTCGGAGCCTCCCGGATGGACGGTCGCCCGCGTGTCGTCGCAGTCGGTGCTGTTCGCGACATAGCCCGTCGGCATCGTGCATGCCTGCGTGGAAAGGGCCGGGTTGCCGTACCCATCGCCGTCCGCGTCCCGATACCACGGGGTGGTGACGAATCCTTCGTCCGTCTGCCCGTTGCAGTTGTCGTCGATGCCGTTGCACACCTCGGTCGCGCCGGGGTGGATCGCCGCGTTGGCATCGTTGCAGTCACCCACGCCGTTCGGGCAGACGGCCGGGGTCCCCACGACGACCAGGGTCGCATCGCAGTAGCCATCGTGATCGTCGTCGCACCCCTCGTCAGTCTGCCCGTTGCAGTTGTCGTCCAGGTCGTTGCACGCTTCGGTCGCGCCCGGGTGCACCGCTGCCCGGGTGTCGTCGCAGTCGGAATTGTTCGTGACGAAGCCGGCGGGCTTGCTGCATGCCAGGCCAATCTGGTACGGGTTCCCATACCCGTCGCCATCGGCGTCGTTGAAATACTGGGTCATCACGCCCTCGTCGGTCTGCCCGTTGCAGTTGTCGTCGATGCCGTTGCAGGCCTCGACCGCGTCCGGGCTGATCGCCGCGTTGGTGTCGTCGCAGTCGATGCTGTTGGCCACGTACCCGGCCGGCTGGATGCAGGCCTGGACGGTCACCGCCGCGTTCCCGTACCCGTCGCCGTCGGCATCGCGGTAGAACGTGGTCTTCACACCTTCGT
>CAIOFV010000164.1 GCA_903857665.1 uncultured Myxococcales bacterium | reverse complement strand
GGCCGCGTCGATCGCATCGATTGCGTCTTCCACGTCCGCCGGGACCGTGACGTCGTCCACCGGCGTGTCGGGTCGTGCGCCCGGGTCCGTGACCCCATCGACCGGGGGCACGTCCAGCGTATCCGTCGGCACATCCGGCACGACGCTGGTGTCCGTCGCGGGGCTTCCCCCCCCCCCGCACGACCACGCCGCCAACCCCAGCGACAGGACCGACACGACGATCCATCCCGCACCGCGCAACCGCATCATTGCTGCTCCTCCCGACCCGCCCGCCCACGGGGCGAGCACCACCTACTTGATCTGCCCGGACACGACGGTGTTGCCGTTGATCCGCAGAAGTTCCCGGATGTCGATCGCGATCTTGCTGCCGACCGGAAGCTGGGGCGCGATGGCGTGGAGATCGATTTCAGGGATCGGGAACGACGCCAGCGTGTTGCCGGAAAGGGCCTTCAGGACCAGCGGGATCGCGGTGTCCTTGATCAGTTTGCCCAGCGTGTCCTCGGCGCCGACCAGGCCGCCGGAAAGGCTGGCGATCTCGATGTCGATGAATACCGGCTCGCTGATGGCGAGGGCCAGTTCGTTGCCGCCCGTGGCGCCCGTCTGGATGAAGACCCTGGCCTCGGAATTCAGCGAGGCGTACATCAGCATGCTCACCGGGGTGCCGAACAGTTTCATGTTGGCCGTGATGCTGACGTCGCCCGCCTGCAGCATCAGCTTGCCCTGGGCGTTGCAGGCCGACAGGATCGGCGGCAGCATGAAGTCGATCTTCAGCGTCAGCTCGCTGATGCCGTATGCGCTGAGGTCCAGCGTGGCGCCGCCCAGCGTCGATGGATCGATCGGCAGGTTCAGGCCGCCGCCCCAGTAGAGGGCATACGGGATCAGGTTGAAGAAGTCGTCGTGGAGGCCGATTTCCAGCGGCCCGTCGTGCGGGAAGACCAGCGGGGCTTCCTGCGGGCCGAGGCAGGACGCGCGGCCGATGGAACCCAGCGGCGAGCGGGGCGTGCCCTTGGGCGTCAGCACCGTCGCCTTCATCCCGATGGTCCCGCCGGCGGGCGTGAAATCGAGGGTCGAGGGCTTCGCCAGGATGTGCAGGTTCAACGGGGTCGACCCCGGGAGGAACGCCGGCAGCTTGAAGGTCTGGTCCAGCGCCAGCCCCTTGATCGCGTTGGCGATGGCCGAGCCGATCTGGTTCGACATCATGGATTCGAACTGGGTTTCGATCATGGTGGTGAACGTGCCGGTGAAGTAGTCGATGATCCAGCCGAACAGGAAGCCCCAGATCCCGTCCACGTTGACGGAGAGGCCGTTGACGACCACGTCCGGGTTGATGACGGAGGCCTGCGGGTTCCCCGTGCTGTCCATGGACAGCAGCACGGTTGCGGAAATCTTGATCGAACTGATGTTCGCGTTGCCGCTGAAGTCCGGGCACAGGAACCCGCTGATCGGGATGCCGATGTCCAGGCTGAAGTTCGGGATCGTCGCCGCGAAGTTCAAGCCGCCCCAGGTCGGGACCAGGTCCACCGAGATCTGGCCGAACCGGATGTGGCTGAGGTTGACGCGGTATTTGCACCACCCGAAGGACCCGCTGGTGACCGGGTTCTGGATGAGGCTGCCGATGTCCATGTTCTGGACGTACAGCGTCAGGATCGTCGCGATGTCGTTCGGCGTGCTGATGTCGTTGTCATCCCAGACCTGCGGGCCCAGGAACATTTCGATCCCGTTGTTGATCATGGACTTTTCGGGCGTGGCCTCGTTCACCGGGTACCAGGTGGTCGATTCGTAGAACGACTGCACGAGGTGGTCCGAGTAGCAGGTCTGGCCGGGGACCTGGCAGCCCACGTCCTCGGCGTTGACCACGATGGGGTTGAACCCCTGGGACACGGTGTAGGCGTAGCCGGGCAGGGTCTCGCCGGCGTCGCCGCGGCACGCGAAGGTGTTGTCCACCGGGCTCACGGCGCAGTCGCGCCCGTTGATCGTGACGAAGGGCACCAGCAGGCCGGGCTTCGGGTACTCGATGTGTCCCCGGACCCCAAGCTTCGGACGGCCCGTCGAATCGAGGATCACCGCGCCGCCGGGCGCCGCGATGGTTTCATAGGTGTTCAGCGTCGCGGCACGGGGGGGGTAGTCGATGACGATGCCGGGGCGGCACTCGGGAAGGCCCTTGTGGCCGCAACCGCCGTCGGGCTTGCAGAAATCGCCGGTGCAGTCGTTGCCGTCGTCGCAGACGCCGGGCAGCAACTGGCCGATGCACACGCCCGCGGTGCAGGTGTCCAGCGTCGTGCAGTCGTTGTGGTCGTCGCACGGATTGGCGTTGGGCCGGTTGATGCAGCCGATGCCGGGTTCGCACGAGTCGTCGGTACAGTCGTTGCTGTCGTTGCAATCCAGCGGGGTCGGGCCGGGGGAACAGGCGCCCCCGCTGCACACGTCGTTCAGGTAGCACGGCTCGCCGTCGTCGCACGGCTCGGTGTTGTTGGTGGTGACGCACCCCACTCCCATCTCGCACCGGTCGTCGGTGCAGGGGTTTCCGTCGTCGCAGGCCTTCACGTCGATGCCGGGCTGGCAGGCCCCGCGGTGACACACGTCGCCGATGGTGCACAGGTTGCCGGCGTCGCACGGGGCGATGTTCGGGATGTGGACGCAGCCGTCCGTGCGGGTGGGGACGCACCCGTCGTCGGTGCAGGGATTGCCGTCGTCGCAGTTCAGCCGGTCCGCGCCCGACTGGCAGACACCCAGCCCGCAGCGGTCGCCGACGGTGCAGACGTTGCCGTCGTCGCAGGGATCCGTGTTGAAGTCGTGGATACAACCGTACTGCGGATCACAGCGGTCGCTGGTGCACGGGTTGTCGTCCCCGCAGTCCAGCGGCTGGCCCTGGCACACCCCGGAAACGCAGGTGCCCTGCACGGTGCAGATGTTGCCGTCGCTGCAGGGGCCATCGATGTTGTCGTGCGTGCACGTGCCGTTGCTGCACGCGTCCCGGGTGCAGGCGTTCGTGTCGTCGCAATTCATCGCGACGCCGAGGCACGTGCCCGCCCGGCAGTGGTCGCCCGTGGTGCAGGGATTGCCGTCATCGCAGGTCAGGCCGTCGTCCGGGATCAGGTCGTCCTGGACCAGCGCGCTGACGCAGGAACGGCAGGGCATCGCCGGGTCCGTCGCGCCTTCCTTGAAGCACCGGTCCCCGACCAGGCACCACCCGGGCTTGATGGCGTGGGTGCACGCCTGGGTCGTCGAACAGGCGTCTTCCGTGCATTCGATCCCGTCGTCGCAGGCCTCGACCAGGGTGCCTGCGCACGTCTGGTCGTCCTTGCAGGTGTCGTCCAGGGTGCAGGGGTCGTGGTCATCGCAGGCCGTTCCCGGGGTGCACGGCGGCGCAGGCGGCGCGTCCAGTCCCGGGTCCTCCCGGCTCGAATCCGTGCCCGGGGCGTCCTCGGCAGTCCCATCGACACCGGTGTCCCGGGGGGTCAGCGAGTCCTCGTCGTACCGGTCGTCCGGCAGCGCCGCATCGACGCCCTCGGACGCATCGACGTCCAGCATGGAGGGGAGGTCGGACCCGGGGATGTCCCGCGACGGCGACGAGCCGCCGCCGCACCCCACCAGGGCCAGCACCGCGCAGGCGGACGCAAGGCATGACATCAGGTGGCAGTGCCGTCGCATTCCAGACCTCCTCGAAGAGGGTCCCGTCCGGAGCCCGATGACGTCCGAACACCTCGCATCCCACACACACGGATCCGCGTGAATTCTAGGGAATCGGAGCGATTCCCACAAGCCGTAGAATTGAAAAGGAGGGGGATCGCACACAGTCGCATCGAAGGCATCCACGGTATACTCCGCGCGATGGACGGCAGCCTGACACCCCTCCCGGGCCTGGCCTGGACCGCTGCGACCAACGGGCCGCTGATCTGGGCCGCGATCCGGGTCGCCGGTCGGCTGCCGTCGTCGCACTCTTCCTTCGACCGGACGGCCGCCGCGATCGGCCTGTGGGTCGCCGGCGCGGTCGGCTGCGGGCTGGGCGCGGCGGCCCTCGGCGCGTTCGGAAGGCCCGGCCTGCTGGCGGCGTCCGTCGTCGTCGCCGCGGGGGCCTGGCTGCTCACGCGCGGGAAGCCCGGGACACCCTGGATCCGGCCGGCGGGCAGGGCCCTTGCGGGCGTGGCGACCGGGCATCCCCTGGAAATCCTCGCATGGATCCCGGTCCTGTCGATGACGGTGCTGGCGGTGGCCTGGGCGGCCTCGCGCCCGCCGTTCGGCTTCGACGCGGTGAACTACCACATGCCCCTCGCCTGGGGTTTCGTGCACCAGGGCGACCTCGGCCCCACGGACTTCCCGGCGTGGATCGGCCATTTCGGCTGGTTCCCGGCAAATGGCGAGATGTGGACGGCCTGGGGACTGGCCGCTGCGGGCTCGGACGCGTGGGTCCCCTTCGGCAATCTCCCGTTCGCCGCGCTGCTCGTGCTGGCAGCCCATGGCACGGCCCGGGATCTGGGCCTCGGGCGCGCCGGCGCGGCGTCGGTGTCGGCCTTGATCCTCTCGTTCCCGATGACGTTCCGGGCCCTGCCCGAACCCTATGTCGAGTTCGCCTACTGGGCATGCCTGGCCGGCGCCCTGCGGTTCGCGCTGCTGGCCGCCCGGGACCCCCGGCCCGGCCCGTTCGCGCTGGTCGCGGCCTTCGGCGGCCTGCTGGTGGGCACCAAGCCCATCGGGGGCGTCCACCTGGCCCTGGTGCTGGGCATCCTGCTGGCGGCCAGCCCGCGGCTCCCCGCCCGGGCCTGGGCGAAACGCGCGGGCACCCTGGCGGGGTGGATTTTGGCGCTGGGGACCGCCTGGTACGCCCGGAACCTGATCCTGACGGGCAACCCGCTGTACCCGATGCCCCTGCGGATCGGCGGAACCGAACTGTTCCCGGGCCTGGCCGAGTGGGCCGACAACCTGATGCGGACCGTCCTCTGGCCCCACCTGGCCCCGCTGTGGGGTTCCGGCCTCCTGCCGGAAGCCCTCGTGGGCACGACCGAGCCGCCCAACGGATCCTGGGGGTTCGGGCCCGGGGGGGCCCTGGTGCTCGCCCTGGGCATGGCGACCCCGCTGGCGATGGTGGCCCGGGTCGCCAGGACGCCCGGCGCGATGGCCCGGCGACGCACCCTAGCCGTCGGCGTCGCAGGGCTGCTGGCGGCCGGCGTCTACCTGGTGCTGCCCTGGTGCGGCCAGTTCCTTCAGGGGAACGTGCGGTTCGCATGGCCCGCCGCCTTCTTCATGGTCCTTGGCGTCGGGGCCCTGGCGGCCGACCTCGGGGTGCCCGACCGCGTCGTCGCGATGGCGGCTTTCGTGCTGCAGGGGGCAAACCTGTTGTTCGTGCGACTGCCGTTCGACCTGCCGTCGATGGTGCTGGCGGCGGGCGTACCGGTGGCGGCGGCAGGCGGGATCCTGGCCCTTCGGAGGGCGGCGCGGCGACGGCCGGCGGAACCCGGAAGGCCCCCGTCGCAAGCGGTTCACGCCGCGTGGGATCGCCGGGCCTGGGTCGCTGCGACGGTGGCCGGCCTGGCCCTTTTCGTGGGGACGGCCGCGACGCTCCTGGATTCGGCGCGATCCGACACGGCCCGGGCCTGGAGGGAGGCCGAGGGCGCAACCGGTCCCCTGCCATGGGCCCGCGAACGTGCGGACTGTATCGCGGCCGTGCAGGCAGCCGTCCCCCGGGGCATCCTGGCGGTGACCCTGTCCCGGGCCACGTGGCACGCGTTCCCGCTGGGCGCCCTCATCGGCTCGGCGGGTCAGCGCCGCCTGCTGTACGTGCCCATCGGCACGGATCCGACCGGCCTCTTCGGGCCCTCGCCGGACCGGGACCCCGGAGTCGCGGGCGACGCCGAGGCCTGGGCACGCCGGCTGGTGGAGGCGGGGCCCGATGCGCTGGTGGTGCTGGCCGATCCCGAGGATGCCTCGACCGGCCAGGATCCCCCGGAGCGGACGTGGGCCCGGGAGCGGCCGGACATCTTCCGCCCGGTGGCCGTGACGAAGCACTGCGAAGTGTTTGCCGTCCGGCATCCGTGACGCCGGCTTGCCCCTTCGACCCTGCCTTGCCCTACCATCACCCCATGAAGACCCGAATCGATCCGTCGATCGTTCCTGGGCGCATGACGCTGTCGGCCTGGACCCTGCTCGCGGCCCTGGCGTTCTGCATCGCCTCGGCATCGCCACGCGAGGCCGCCGCGGGGAAGGGAGCAGCGCTCCCCGCGCCGCCCCTGTCGATGGAAGACCTGGCCCCGGCCTACAAGACGGCCGGGGCGCGGGCGGCCGCCGAGCGGGCCTCCGAGGGCGACTGGGTCGGGGCGCGGGAGGCCCTGCTGGGCCTGGCCGCCGATGGCCGCCTGCCCGAGCAACCCGAGCGCCTCCGCTTCCTGCTGGGGCTGGCGTGCCTGAAGACCGGCGACATGATCGGCGCCGAAGCCGTGCTGGACAGGCTGGATGCGGACCTGCCCCTGCTGGCGGACCGTGTCCTGTGGATTCGCGGCACGGCGCTGGCCGGCCTGGGCCGGTCGGCCGAGGCGGCCGAGGCGTTCGCGCGCGTGCCCGACGCCTCGCTGCTGGCGATACAAGCCCGCGACGCGCGAGCCGAGGCCCTGCTGACCGCGGGACGGGCGTCGGATGCCGCCGAGGTGCTGCGGAAGGCCGCGGCCGCCATCGGGGACTCCGGCATCGCCGGCCGGCTGGCCAGCGCGCTCCAGGCCGCGGGCGACAAGGCCGGGGCGGAAAGGGTCCTCCGCGAGGCCTTCGATCGCGCCTCGTCCAGCGGCCGCCGCGCGCTCCGCTCGGCCCTGGAGAACCTGGGGGCCGCCGTGCCGCCGCCCACTGCCGACGCCGACGCCCTCGAAACGGCTCGCGACCTCCTGGAGGCGCAGCGCAGCGACGAGGCCGTCAAGGCCGCGGGCGCGCTGCTGGACAGCGCGGATCCCCAGGTGCGATGCGAGGCAAGGAGGATCCGGGCCGGGGCGCTGACCAAGCTGCGCCGCCACGCCGAGGCGCTGGTGGACTACCGGGGGGCCCTGTCCACGTGCGAGGGCGCGACCGACATGGCCCGGCTGCTGTTCAATGCCGTCCGCAGCGCCTACCGGGCGGGGGAGATGGCGGAAGGCGATCATTACGCCGAACGCCTCGCCGGGGAATTCCCGTCCGCCACGTTCAACGACGACGTCGCGGTGATGCGTGCGCGGCAGGCCATCGGCCGGGGGGACCAGAAGGCCGCCGAGGCCATCCTCCAGGCCTCGATCCTGGCCTGGCCGAACGGTGACATGGCCAACGAATCCCGTTGGCTGATGGCGTGGGCCGCCTGGACCGGGGGCGACCGGGCGCTGGCCGCACAGCGATGCCGCGACGGGCGAAAGGCCGCCGGTGACGACGCCGACTACGGCTCGCGGTTCGCCTACTGGGAAGCCCGGGCACTCCAGAAGGCCGGCCGGCGGAAGGACGCCGAGGCCGCCTTCGAATCGACCGCCCGCGCCTACCCGATGACGTTCTACGCAGTGCTCGCGCTGGACCGGCTGGCCGCGTTGCGCAAGTCGACACCCGAGGCCGTGCTGAAGGAGGCGACGGCCGGCGCGACGCCCCCCGGGCCGTTCTTCACGCCGTCCTCGCCGAAGGCCCTGGAGGAGGGCCCGGCGGCGCGCATCCTGTGGCTGGCCCGCACCGGGCTGCCGGACCTCGCCCGCGACGAGGCGATCGCGTCGGCCGACCGGGACGCCGACGCCGGCTGGCTGGCGGCGATGATGCTGGACGCCGCCGGTGTGTACACGCGTTCGCACCGTGCGGCGGCGACGCTCCTGAAGACGATGGGCGCCTTCTGGCCCGACGCCCGGACCGCCGGCTACCAGCGGCTGGCCTGGCCCCGCCCGTTCAAGGACATCGTCGAACGGGCCGCCCGGGAATCCGCGGTGGACCCGATGCTGATCTGGGCGGTCATGCGGCAGGAAAGCGCGTTCGTCACCGGGATCGAGTCCCACGCGAACGCGATCGGCCTGATGCAACTGATCCTCCCGACGGCGCGATCCATGGCGAAGGCCCTGCACGTCGAAGCGACGCCCGACACGCTCCGCCGCCCGGAAATCAATGTGCGCCTGGGGGCGGCGTACCTGTCCCGCCTGGTCAAGGATCTGCACGAGCCGCTGCTGGCCATCCCCGGCTACAACGCGGGCGGCGGTGCCGTCGAACGGAAGCTGGCCGAAATGCCCGGCGTGCCGCTGGACGAACTGGTGGAATCGATCGGCGCCACGGAAACCCGCGACTACGCCCGCCGGGTGTACGAGAACTGGGCGGCCTATCGATGGCTGTATGCAGGCGGCAAGGATCGGCTGCCCCGGGTGAAGTTCGAGCGCGGCAAGGGCGCCGACGCCGGCCCGAAGGCCTCGTCGAAGACGGCCGCATCCAGGCCGGCGTCGAAGGGCGCACGGCCCGCGAAGGCAACGAAGCCTCCCGCGCCGTCGAAGTCGGCGAATCCCGCGAAGCCCCTGAAGCCCAGGGCGCCCGCAACGCCGGCCCGCGGCACGCGCGGGCACTAGGAGCCTGTCAGGATGCCGGCGTTTTCGCCGTGGGACGGGATCTCTCGAAAGGCCCCTAGCCGTTGCAGTAGGGATCGGACGCGCAGTCCGGGTCCTGGCAGTCCGTCAGGCCGTCGCCGTCGTTGTCCACGTTGTCCCCGCAGCAGAGTTCCACGGTGCCCACGCAGGTCCCGTCGGCGTTGCAGGCGTCGCCGTCCGTGCACGCGATCCCGTCGTCGCAGGCCCGGCCGGGGACCGGCGTGGAAACGCATTCGCCCGACGGTTCGGTGCAGGCGTCGTCGGTGCAGGGGTTCCCGTCATCGCAGGCCGTCGCCGTGCCCGACACGCACGCCCCGGTCACCGGGTCGCACGACTCGGTACCGTCGCATGCCAGCCCGTCGTCGCAGTTCACCGGGCGGTGGAAGACCTGGCCCGTCATCGGGTCGCACACGTCGGTCGTGCACGGGTTGAAGTCGTCCACGCTGCGGGGCACGTGAACGCACGCGCCGGTGGCCGCATCGCAGTGGTCGAGGGTGCACGCGTTGCGGTCGTCGCAAAGGTTCGGCGCGCCCGACACGCAATGGCCCTCCGCGCACGCGTCCCCGACCGTGCACGGGTCGCCGTCCTCGCAGGGATCCTGGTTCGGGCGATAGACGCACCCCCGTCCCGGCTCGCAGGCGTCCGAGGTGCAGGGTTCGTTGTCGTCGCACGCCTTCGTGCCGCCGGCCGTGCACTCCCCGCCCACGCAGGTGTCGCCGGTCGTGCAGGGATCGAGGTCGTCGCAGGGCATGCCCTCGTTGACGACCGCCACCTCGCACTTGCCGGTGACCGGGTTGCACGAATTCGCTCGGCACGGCTCCAGCAGCACGGTACACGCCACGATCGTGGCCGGGTCCACCTGGCACGAGCCCGAGTCGCCGGGGTTGGCACACACGAGCGTCCCGTTGCACAGGTCCCCGTCCTCCTTCGACGCGCAATCCAGGGTGGTCGCGCAGGCGCAGCGGTTCGTTCCGGGACGGCAGGCCCCCGCCCGGCAGGCGTCCCCCTCGGTGCAGGGGTTCCCGTCCTCGCACGGCTCGTCCTCGGGGGCGCTGGCGCGGATGCAGGCGCAGGTGTCCGGATCGCAGACGGCCCGCTCGCAGGGGCCCAGGGCCAGGAACGCGCCGGCGCAGTCCGCGTTGGAGGCGCACTGGCAGGTGACGTCCGAACTGGCGTCGGCGTCGCGACGCGCGTCCCGGTCGAGGCCGTCGTCCGTCGCGGCATCGGGCGCGACCTCGCCCAGGTCGTCCCCGATCCCGTCGGCGACCACATCCTGGATCGCATCGGCCGGCAGGTCGGCAACGGCATCGGCGCCCGCATCGCGCGCCAAGCCCCCGCCCCCCCCGCATGCCGGTTGGGCGGCGACCAGCAGCACGGCGATCCACGCGGTCGCGATCGAACGCATCCCCAAGCCTCCCCATGAACGCGACGCGGCGGACGCCCGCGCCCTTCGGCGACCCGCAATGCTAGTCCTCGCCGGCACCGGTTTCAACGACACCGGCTCACGGAGGGCGGCAGCGGCAGCGGGAGCGGGGGAATCAGCTCGCGATGGCTGCGGGGCCGGACACCGCCAGGCGGTCCATTTCCAGACGTACGCCGATCGTGGCCAGGAAGGCCGACACGACCTGCGGGTCGAAATGGCGGCCGGCGCCGCGCCGGATCTCGGCGACCGCCTCCGACGGCTCCATCGCGGTCCGGTAGGGACGATCCGACGTCATGGCATCGTAGGCGTCCGCCACCGATATGATGCGCGCCACCAGCGGGATCTCCTCGGCCTTCTGCTTCGACGGGTAGCCGGTACCGTCCCAGTGCTCGTGGTGGTGCAGCACGGACTCCAGCGCCTCGCGCAGGAACCCGACCGGATGCAGGATGTTGTCGCCGATCACCGGGTGGCGCTCGATGATCGCCCGCTCTTCCTCGTCCAGGCTGGCGGTCTTCAGCAGCACCGAGTCCCGCACGCCGATCTTGCCGATGTCGTGCAGCAGCGCTGCCTGCTCGAGGATCTCGATGTCGTGGGGCGACAGTTCCAGCAGGCGCGCGATCTCGATGGCATAGGTCCGCACGCGCTCGGAATGGCCGTGGGTGTAGGAGTCGCGCATTTCCAGCGCCTGGGCCAGCGCGCGGATCGTCTGGTAGAAGGTCTTCCGGTTCGTTTCATGCAGCCGGGCATTCTCGATCGCGGCCGCGACCTGGTGCGCGAAGGTGGCGAACAGTTCCAGGCTGGTCTCGTTGAACGCGTGGGCCTTGGGGCTTTCGGCCGACAGCACCCCGACCACGCCCTTGGGCCCGTGGATCGGCGCCACCATTTCGCAACAGGCATCGGACAGGCCGGGCGCGTGATCGGGATCGGCCGCCACGTCGGGGATCAGGATGGCTTCGCCCTGCTCCGCGCAACGCCAGGCAACTCCCTTGTCGCGGGGGATCCGCAGCCCGCTGCCGACCCCTTCGCCGAAGCCGTAGTGGCCCCGGACGATCAGTTCGTCGCCGTCCCGCAGCAGCAGCGCGCACGAACGGAAGAAGAGGGAGTCGCGCGCCAGTTCCATCGCGCCCTCGACGAGGCTGGCGAGGTCCGTGAAGGTCGCGATGCGCATCCCGATCTCGTTGAGGGCCGCCAGGTCACGGGCCCGCGTCTGCAGGCGTGCCGCGTCGGCATTGGCACGCTCGACCAGGCGGGCGTTGTGCAGGGCGGCCGAAACGTTCACCGCGAACAGGCCCAGCAGATCCAGTTCCTCGGCGGTCAGCGGGTCGGTCCGCGACAGGTCCGCCGCCAGCACGCCCACGGCCCCGTCGTCCGTCACCAGGGGCACGCCGACCCGGATACCCTCGATCACCGCGCACTGCAGCGTGGCCCGCTCGGCAAAGGCACGCCCTTCGAGCCCGTCGCCCGGGCGCAGGCACAACCGGACCGCGTCGGACGGCCGATACCCCCGGGACTTGAACATCCGCAGGACCCCGGCCTCCTCGTCCAGCAGAAGGACGGCGCAGGATTTCAGGCCGAAGATGCGCTCGGCCCACCAGAGCCCCTTTTCCAGGACCCCGTCCACAGTGCGATCCGACTCGAAGTCGCTGCCCGCCGCGGAAATCAATCGCAGGTGTTGCATCGTCGCAATCGCTCGACAGTACGCCGGGTTGACCATATCACCGCGCCCGGGGCCCCACCAAGCAGACGACGTCGCCCCGGGCCCATCGATCCCCAAGGTTCCCTCGCAACCGCCCGCCTCGGGGAGGGATCGCGTCCCGGTTTCCTGGAACGCGTCTGCACCACCCCGCCCACTGACCGGACATCGACTCCCGCTCATGGCGCGGACATCTACTCCCGCTCATGACCCGGACATCGACTCCGCTTCTTGCAGACAGTCGCTTCGCGCGTCCGCGTTGACGCGCCTCGGGGTCGTCGCGTATCCTCGCTGCCCGCGCTTCCCCGGGGGAGGCGCCGACCGCAACGGACAGGACCTGGCAGATGACGACGCCTCCGAACCCTTCTCCGGTCCGGTACCCCGAGGCCCTGCGGGTCGTGATCGACGCCTTCGAGACGTCCGGCTGCCGGGCCTACCTGATCGGGCCGCGGGCGCGAGACCTGGCCCAGGGCCACCCGATCGACGAATCGACCTCGTTCGACCTGACCGTGGACGGGTCGCTATCCGCCATCGACACGACGCTGTTGAGCCTGTTCGGCGTCACGGCACAGGACGCCAAGGAGGATCGCCCGCGCCTGCTGACGTTCAAGATCCCGCGGGGCGAAGGCCACGTGACTTTCAACATCGGCCCGTTCCGCAACTACCTTCCGCCGCTGCGCTCGCTGCGCGGGCAGAACCTTTCGGGCATCATCCTGGACCTCGCGACCCGCGAAATCACGATGCAGGCCTTCGGATACGACGCCGACGGCGTGCTGGTGGATCCGTTCGGAGGCACCCTGGACCTGGCCGACCGGGTCGTGCGGCCCGTGTTCCCGGTCGAAACGCTGTTCCGCGAAAGCGCGTCCTGGCTGCTGAAGGTGGCCCGGTACGTGTCGCGCTACGGCTTCGACGCCGCCCGCGAGGTGCGCCAGGCCGCCGATCGCGACGCCGCGGGCATCCTGGACGTCCCGCGCGAGATCTGGCGCAAGGAAATGGAAAAGATCCTGTGCGGCGCCTTCCCGGCCAAGGGCCTGCAGTACATGGCCGATACCCGGGTGCTGGGGTTCCTGATCCCCGAGGCCGCGGCGCTGGTGTCGTTCGGCGAAAGCGCCGGCGGCCAGCACAAGGACATCTGGGCGCACACGAAGCAGGTGGTCGCGAACGCCGAGGCCACGCCCGTGGTCCGGTGGGCGGCCCTGTGCCACGACATCGGGAAGGTGTGGACCCGGCAGGTCTTCCGGGACGAAAAGGTCCACTTCTTCCGCCACGAGGACATGAGCGCGATGCTGTGGGAGGCGGTGGCCTCGCGGTTCGAAATCCCGGGGACCGAGGCGACCCGGATCCACTACATCATCCAGAGCCACAGCCGCGTGAACCTGTACCGCGAGGAGTGGACCGACAGCGCGGTGCGGCGCCTGATGCGCGAGGTCGGCGAGCACCTCGACGACCTGATCGCGTTCAGCCGCGCGGACCTGACGTCCAAGCGCACCGAGCGGGTCGAGATGGTGCGATCGCTGCTGACCGAGTTGCAGATCCGCGTACTGGAAATCCGCGAGGCCGACGCCCAGCAGAGCCCCCTGCCCAAGGGGATCGGGAACGCGATCATGGAACGCTTCGGCATCGCGGCGGGGCCCGAGGTCGGGCGCCTGCGCGACGTGCTGCTGTCGGCGGTCGAATCCGGTTCGCTGCCCGGCGGGGCCGAGGCCGATGTGTACCTGGAGTGGCTGGCGCCGATGGTTTCCGACCGGCCTCCCGAAGGCGTGGCCTGAACCGCCCTTCCCTTCCGCGCACCTACATCGACATCACGACGACGTCGTACAGGAAGTGCGTCCAGGCCGCGACGGCGAAGCCTCGCGACAGGAACAGCGAACTGAAGAACACGCCAGACAGGGCGCGGTACCAGAACGAGTAGGCACCCGGGACCTCTTCGCCGCCCACGTAGTGCAGCGCCGAAAAGATCACCGACGAGGCCGCCACCGCGAGGAACCCGACGATCCCGACGCGAAGGGCCTTCGCGCCGCGCTCCTGCGAGCCGAAGCGGAGGGCGGCGTAGACCGGCAGGCCCACGGCGATCAGGCGGAAGACCAGTTCCTCCCAGTACCCGGCGCCGGCCGACAGCACGATGGCGCGGAACAGCGGCACTCGGGGCGCGGCCTTCGCGACCACGCCGGCAGCGTCCCCTGCGGCGGTCGTCGCGGCGCCCG
>CAIOFV010000163.1 GCA_903857665.1 uncultured Myxococcales bacterium | reverse complement strand
GGCAGGGTTCCACCACAACCAGGAGGTCACGACCATGTTCGACAACGTGGCCCACCCGGGCCTGAAGGCCCTGCTGTCGTTCGAGGCGACCCGGCACCAGGTCCCCATCGAGTTCCAGGAGAGCCCGGACTTCCCGCCGGCGTCCGCGCCGTTCGTGCCGCGGATCGAGATCCTGGCATACGCGGGCCGGGAGGTCGGCGGCCTGTCCCTCCCGGTGGCCGGCGGCACGATGGCCTACGAAGGCCCGCTGGCCGCTGCCTGCGGGATGCTGGACGAGGAGATCCGGGTCGGAGACGTGCTGGTCGGCGGCATCGCCGGCAACCGCATCGTGCTGCGCCTCAGCCTGGAGGCCCTGTTCCGCCAGGCGGACCCACCGGCAGACGCCACGCCCGATCCCACGACGCCGTCCATCAATCGGGCCCACCAGGTCTTCGACGCCATCTTCTCGCAAGCCCAGCCCCTCGCCCTGCAGAACCTCCGCGCCCACGACTGGAGGTCGGAAACGGATGCCTACGTGCGGATGAAGTTGGACGTCCTGGATCGGAGCACCCGCGAATGGCGGGAGGAGATCGCCCGGAACGACCGGACCATCGACGAGAAGACCTGGGAGATCATGGGCCTCGTCACCCGCAACGAGCGCCTGCGGGAGGCCCTGTCCGGATTCCAGGACGCCACCCGCATGCAGCACCGCCGTCGCGCCGCAGAGGAGCACGGCGAGATGGTGAAGATGCTGGGCGCCGGCGCCATCCATAACCTGCGCTGCACCGACGGCCAGCGGTCATCAGGCGGGTGCCCGCCGCCTTCCCGATGTCGACCAGGTTCCGGTAATCGGGCAGCGTCGCATGCTCCCGGATGGCCCCCGGGATCTCGTGGTGGTTCGCGTCGACGTGCAGGTTGGCCAGTGCCTTCCACCCCACGTCGTCGACCGACTGGGCCAGCGCCTGGGGTATCGTGATGGAATCGGGGACGGTCCCGCACCGGTCCGCCACGCAGGTCTTTCCCGCATCGCAGGTGCCGCACGACCGGCCGCAACCATCGGTCCCGCACTGCTTCCCGGCGCAGGAAGCCACGCATGCGTCGACCCCGGGGGACGGGTCCGCCTGCATGGGCAGGTCGATCGACTCGTCGAACGCGGGATCCGACAGGGGGTTGTCTGCGAGGTCCGGTGCGAAGTCCGGTGCGGGGTCGGTGCCGGTGTCCACCCGGGAATCAACCGCCGGGTCGGGGCCGAAATCCAGCGCGGGGTCCGGGGTCGGGTCGGTCGCCAGATCGGCGTCGAACGGGGCCTCCGGAACCGCATCCATCGCGATCGAATCGAGCGCCAGAGGCGCGCCCCGGTCGCCGCAACCGGCCACCAGCAGGCACGCCATCACGACAAGCACGACGTCCGTCTTCAATCCCCGTCTCCGGCCGTCGTCCGGCCCGGAATCTCGTCCTACTGCCAGGTCCAGCCGATCGCGGCGCGGCCCATGAATCCCCAGGTGTCCGGCCTCGCCACTCCCGGCGCGAACCTCTGGTTGGCGGCATACGCGAATACGGGTGACGTGTTCAGCTTGACGAAGAAACCCTTGGGCAGCGTGAATGCGAAGGTCGGCCCGAAGAGGACCTTGGCGCCGCCCTCGGCCTCCCCGGGGTCGCCGAACCCTTCCAGATCCTCGCCGGCCACCTCGACCCCGATCCGGAACCAGGGCAGGAGCCCGTAGGACAGCGCCAGGTCGACCATCACGTCCAGATCGTCGCGGCCCTTCGCGCCCACCGGGATCTCGAACAGGCCCGACAGGCTGAGGTCCAGGGCACCGAAGCTGCGGCCCAGGGTCAGGCGTGCCCGCGGGATGTGGTCGCCACGGTAGTCGTAGATGTAGCCCGCGCCCAGGTCCAGGTTGACGTAGTGCTTCCGCTGGTCCAGGGCCCGGCCGATGACCTCGATGGAAGCCGCCTGGCCCTTCAGGTCACCCTTCGACGTGCCCAGCACCATGCCGCCGAAAGCCTCGAACCCCAGGAACTGCCAGGGCTGGAAACGCACGCGGAGGCCCTGTTCGATGCCCTTCTGGGTGAAGTTGCGGCTCTCGCGGGAACCGTAGCCGGCCTCGTACTGGAACGTCGCAGACATGCGGTTGCCGCGACCTACGTTCTGGTAGAGGTAGGGAGTCGCGTAGGGGTCAGCGTCCATTGGCGAGCCGGCCGAGACCCCCTGGAAAGCCAGCGACGGCACGTCCTGCGCCACCACGGGCCGGGTCAGGAACAGGACTGCCAGGACGGCCGGAAGCCCCAGGGCAGACAGGAACCTCGACATTCGATTCACCTCCGGAGCGGATTGTAGCCTGTCCGGGTTCCTGAAGGGAGACAGGCGGGAAGGGCAACGTCGGGGTGCCGGCCTACTGGAATTTCGCCACGGCGAAGGCCCCGGCGCGATTCACCACCGCCCAGGCGTTCCCGGCCGCGACATCCACGCCGTACGCACCCAGCGGGGCACCAGCCGTCCAGGGGCCCGCGACGAAGGCCGGCGTCCCTCCGACGTTGGACTGCACGGCGTTGACCCAGTTGCCGTTCGCATCCGGCGTCGTGATGCCGACCTTGCCGGCGGCCACCGCGCCCGGGTCCGCACCCGAGAACGTCATCGACAGCACGTAGGTGTCCGTGACGTCGGAGCCCGGATCGGCCAGGCCCCACAGCCACAGCACGTCGCTGTCCAGTTCGTCGGTCCGTTCCGACCAGCCGGTGTCCACCGCCTTGATCAGCGGCGCGTTCCCCACCGGGTCCACGGCCAGGCTGCCGTTGTCGCCGGCCAGGATCCGGGCCGCGGTGCTGCCGAACGTGTCGGACACGACCGTGTAGGAGGCGCCCTGCGGAACCACGAACTCCCGGCCCTTCAGGCTGTACCCGAAGGTGTCGTGGAGCATCCAGTGGCCGGTCAGCGGCGGCGTGGTCGCGATGTTCCACTCGACCACCGGCACCACCGCGTTGCTGAAGCCGGTCGGCACCCCGTAGTAGTCGATCGTGGCGTTCGGGCCGTCGATCGTCACGATGTAGAACCCGATGTTGTACAACTCCTCGGCGATGCGCTGCTGGAGCCGGTGCCCGAAGGCCGGCACATTGTAGATTTCGTCGATGGACGGGTTGAACGGCGTGTAGAACTTCGAACTGTCCGAAGCGCAGACCAGTTCGTGCACCTTTGCCGTGGTCCCGTCCGAGGTGCTGACGATTTCGTGCAGGTGCATGTGGTCGTGGCCACCCACGTACAGGTGGACCCCGTTGTCGGCAAGGCTCTTCACGAAGGCGTCCTGCCCGGCCGGGTCCATGCTGGGATCGTCGCCGAACAGGTTGTCGGGGTGGCCGTCCGTGATCAGCCCCTTGTGCCCGAAAACGAAGGCATGGGTTCCGGCGGGACGGCCGGCGAGCCGTTCCGTGATCCAGGGCTGCTGGGCGTCGATGGTGTTGTCGGATTCGTCGCCGGGCAGGAACTGGTCCAGCAGCACGAACCGCACGTTCCGGAAGTCGAAGGCATAGCTCAGGCCGGCCAGGCTGGACGAGGGGCTGCTGAACCCGGAACCTGCCGTGAAGGTCGGACCGGCCTTCGCGACGGGGTTGACGAGGTCCGAGTTCAGGTAGACCTGGAAGTCGTCGGGCGGCGTGGCGTTGTTCACGCCGGTCTGCGTCTGCGGGAACAGCCGCAGGAACTCGGTGGCGTCGAGCGGGAACGGATCGTGGTTGCCGAGCAGCGGGTAGAAGGCGATCCCGTGGTTGTACAGGTCCTGGGCGAACACGGCCCGGGTCTCCAACTCGGCGCAGGGCGTCGCGGAACAGGGGAGGTCCGCAAGGTCTCCCACCGCGACCACCAGTTGGACGTCGTGGTCCATGAAGGCCCGGTTCACCTGCGAAATGATGTCCACCGCAACCGAGTTGGGATTCCTGCCGTCGTCGGCCAGGGTCCACTGCGTGTCGGAAATCACCCCGAACCGCCAGGCCGTGGACGAGGACGGACGCGGTCCCGGAGGGCCCTGGGGACCCTGCGGACCCGTGTCCCCGGTGGCACCCGTCGCGCCGTCGGAACCCGAGGGGCCCACGCAGGCCGCAAGTCCGAGTCCCAACACCAGGATGAACCCGGAACGCAGGCAACCGTTCATGACAAACTCTCCTTCCACAGGACCAGGGCGGAAGCGGTGCGCGGGGGCTTGCGCGATGTACCTCGCGATCCGAGCGGAGTATCAACCTGTGGCGAGGCGGGGATCAAGAGGAATTCTGTGCCTAGGAAGAATCACCCACGAAACGCTCCCGAGGGCCAAGTACCAAGGTGAAGGGTGCCTGGGTTGAACCCTGGTCCGCTCGCGAAGCGCTGGTTGGCCTGGCAGGACCGGTTCCTTCGGGCGCGGCAACGTGCGTAATCCG
>CAIOFV010000162.1 GCA_903857665.1 uncultured Myxococcales bacterium | reverse complement strand
GCTGGTAGTTGGCGAAGTCGTAGAAGAACTCGCCGAGGACGTAGTTGAACTCGTCCTGGAACTGCTGGGAGAAGCCCACCAGCGGGAACTTGGTCAGTTCCTCGAGGTCCGGCGGGTTGTAGATGATTTCCTGGCGCAGCTTGCGAAGCTTGCCGAACGCCTCGCGGAAGAACGGCTTGTCGGGGCCTTCCAGAAGGACTTCCACCAGCAGCTTCGCGGCCGACTGGTACAGGCCCGCCTGCGTCAACGCGGCAGCCATGCCGTACTTGGCGTTGTAGGCTTCCACGGTGCCGGGGGCGAAGTTGCCCTGCTGCACGAACTTCTGGAACACGCCGACGGCCTCGACCCACTTGCCGTCCTCGGCGAGCGCCAGGCCGCGACGAAGGATGCCGCGGGCGTAGGCGGCCTTGCGGGCCTCGTCGGCCTTCCGGGCTTCCTCGGCCAGGCGCCTGGCCTCTTCGCGCTGCCGCTCTTCTTCCGCACGGATTTCGTCCGCCGTCTTTTCGTGGACGACCGGGGCCGGAGCCGGAGCCACGGTCGCGGGCCTGCCAGCCGTGGCGGGCTGCCCTGCCGCCCCGGCCGCAGGGGCGCCGGGTTGCGGAGCCGCGGCCTTCTGGGCCGTGGCCAGCATGTACTTGATCACGCCGTCGGGGACGCCGGCCTTCTTCAGTTCCAGGATGTCCTGGATCTTCAGATCGAAGACCGTATGGTCCTTGTCGATCGACTTGATGATTTCCGCCTCGGGAATCCCCAGTTTCACCAGGGTCACCACCTCGTCCCGGCTGATGGCCAGGGCCGGGGGCGCCGAGACGGCGAGACCGGCGACGATCAATGCCGCCAGGAGCGCCTGCGTCAGGGTTCGCTTCATCGTCTCACCCGTTCCGTGCGAGGTCCGTATCCTCGGATCGCGATGCGGTCACGTCCCGCACCGCCGCGCCCATCCCGGGTCACTTCGGTGCCGGCGTGAAGTAGCCGAGACCAAGAGTCACCTCGGCCAGCGACCGGACGCCGTCCGACCACTCCGAGTTGTACTTGGGGCCGGTCTTCCCGGGGTAGGCCGGGAAGATGTAGTGCCGGTAGTCCAGCCGGAGGGCCAGGTAGTCCGTGAGGAAGAGGTGCAGGCCCAGGCCCAGGTTCGCCTGGAAGTTCAACGGCACCTTCCCGCTGTAGGAGTAGCGGGTCTCCCACTTCTTCTTCAGGTTGTTGTATGTGTCCGAGCCGATCGCGCCGATCCCGACCAGAAGGCCGATGTCGAACGAAGTCAGCTTGGCGTTGAAGATCGAAATCTTCCCGTGGACCGGCGCCCAGTAGGCGTTGACGCCCGCGTACCACTTCACGCGCTCGGGGATCTGCACCGAGGAGATCGCATTCCCCGAAAACTTCAGCAGGTCCTTCCTCAGATTCGTGTCCACGGCGGGCACGTAGGCGCCCGACAGCTCGATCGCCACCGACTCGTTGAAGAAGTAGTCGTAGCGAAGGCCGACCGGGAAGTAGTTGAAGAAGGAATCGTTCGGGATGATCCCGAGCAGCACGCCGATCTCGTGCCGCTGGTCCTTCTCGAAGACTCGCTTCTGGATCACCTTGACGTCACGCTCCTTGCCCCAGACCTTGTCCAGGTCCTTGTCCAGGGCAGTGCGCTCCTCCTGGACCGCCGGGGCACCTTCCTCGGCGGAAGCGACCGGGATCCAGGCGCACAGGATGACGATGCCGATGACGGTCCGCAGCGCCCACCTTCCGTTCATGTCTGTCCTCGCTGATGTGTACTGTCCCACGACGCACGAGGCGCCGGAGAAACCTGTTTCACGGGCCGGCCGGAAACCCGGCGGCCCAGCCAGCCCGTCACGGGCACGCCGCCGCCGCCGTGCAGGCGCCGGCGCAGCAGATCCCGGTCGAGCAGGTCTTGCCGTTCGCCGCGTTCACCGGGTTGCACAGGGCGTCGAACGCCTTGCAATCGTCCGCCGGGGTCACGCAACTGGCCCAGCAGCAGGCGCCGCCGGTCCCGCAAGTGGTCGTGTCCACCTTGTCCGACACGGCGCAGAGCTGGTCGCCGCCACGGCACGCGACCGTCGTGCAGTCGCCGGCGCCGGTGAACCACGCACAGGAATCGCCCGCCGCGCAGGGAACGCGGATCGAGCCACGCATGTCCAGTTTCGGGATGTTCTGACCGGCCGCCGACGAATCGACGTAACCGACGCGCAGATCGACCTGGGCGTCGGGGGTCAGGGTGCCGGACAGCAACTTGATATAGCCGCCGACCGCCAGTTCGGAACCGAGGGCCAGGCGACCGATCGCCAGGTCCGGCACGTCCACGGCCAGCGTCCACGCGCCGGCCAGGGCGCCGCGCAGGCGCTGGACCGCCATCAGCAGGGCCGACCGCAGGGACTCGCCCGAACTGCCCGCCGCCAGGTCCTGGGCGTTGATGAACGTGTAGTGGCCGCCCGTCCGGCAGGCGATTTCCTGCTGGCGGGGATCACGGTCCAGGTATCCCAGCGCCTGGAACTGGATGAAGGACACGTGCACCGGCACCAGGTTCGCAGGCAGGTAGTTGCCGGAGCCGTCCTTCAGGTCGGCCTCGACGAGCGCCATGAAGTCCTCGTAGCCCGTTTCAGCGCAGGCGTTGTCCTGCTTGAACTCGACGTACTTGCCGTTCTTCTTCTGGCGAAGGGTCGGCTGGAAGTCGGGCGAATCCGGGTGGCAGGTGTCCGGGCCGTCCCCGATGACGACGATGTGGCGCACCTTCGACCCGACGCTGTTCTTCATGAACTTGTAGACGTCCAGCACGCCGGCCCACAGGGGGGTGCGGCCCTTCGCGTTGACGCCCAGGGACGTGAAGTCCTTGCCGGTCAACGTGCAGCCCGCGGCCTTTTCCGTGGAGTTGCATCCGAACACGACGTTCCGGTTCGAGCCGAAGCAGTCGCGACGCCGGATGTCTTCCGTTTCGCCGGTCGACAGGTCGCACACGATCTTCGGGGTCGAGCCGATCGACTCGCCGAACTGGAACACGCCGGCGCGGTCGTTCGGGTTCAGCAGGCTGAAGAACGACTTGATGGCCGTCAGGCGCTGGCCGTCCGGGTCCGACGCGTGGTTCTTGAAGTTGACCGGATCCCACGGGCCGGAACTGTTGCCGATGACTTCGAGGTTGCTTTCGGTTTCGACGAATCCCTTCATGGAACCCGACTGGTCCACCAGCACGGCGATCGCCATCGCGTTGGAGTCGGAGGGCGACGGGCGGTATTCCGTGGTGAAGTAGCTGCGGTAGTTGAGCTTCTGGGGCGTCGCAGCCCGCGGGCCCACCACGCCCTGGCACTCGGCGTTCCCGATCAGGTCCGGATCCGGGTACGTTTCGAGGCACTCGACGTCCACCCGGAACTGGGCTTCCGTGATGGTGTCGCCGACCGAGACCACCGCGCGCTGGCTGGTTCCCTTCTTGACCAGGTCGCCGGGGCGGATCGACGTGTCGTTGTCGCTTTCCGTCGAGGTGTCCGAGCCGCCGACCTCGGTACCGACGAGGTTGACCGAGTAGAGCAGGGAATTCACCACGACCGGCTTGCCGTCCGCCGTGGTGGCCGCAGGGGTGCACTGACGCTCGTAGTTTCCGGCGTCATCGCGATGCGCCGGGAACACGGAGAGGACGTCCATGCTCTTGAACTGGAAGGTGCTGAGCACAGCCACCCAGCGGTAATTGCAAGCCCCGAGGGCCCCGAGTAGCAGCAAGGCCGCCCCGAGCCACGGCGCAACCCATCGAACCCGCCGTCCGAGGTGCGATCGCGTCATGAAACCCACTCCGCTGGAGATACCGGCGAGGATCCGCCCCCGCCTCCGTTCGCCGCGGTAGTTTATCCCGGTCCGGCGCATAAAAGTCAATGCTTTTTTAGCCCATCCCAGGTGTTTCTGAAGCGCCCGGAACAAGGGAGGAAAGCGCCTTCCGACGACGGCATGGGCGTCCATGGGGAGGGGGGCAGATGCAATTACGGGGGATTGGCTAGTACCAGGATTCGGTGAGGGTGTCATCGACGGCGTTCACGCGGTACACCACGCCGGTTCCCGAGTCGAGCGTGAACACCGAGGTTCCGGCCACGACCATCTCTTCCGGCAGGCCGCCGACCGACACCGACATCGGCACGGCGCCCGACGTCGCCTGGAAACTGAGCCGGGTATCCCGCGTCGGGGGAATCCAGATGGGCTGGAAGCGCGAATCGGTCTTGCAGCCGGGGACCAGGTTGAACGACAGTGCTGCGTTGGTGAAGCGCGACGCCGCGAAATTGGCGCCGATCTTCGAGTCGCCCAGCCGGGCCGGGCAGGACTGCAACACGGCCCCGCCGTCCTCCGGAAGGGCGGTGAACGCCCTGCCCGTGAACAGCGGGTTCGAGTCGGCACGGGCGACGCACTGGCCGCTCGCGGACATCCGGTTGTGGAGGAAGCCCGACCGGGCCCCCACGACGGTCCACGCCCCGGAGGCCCGGACCTCGTAGGCCATCGGGCTGCCGTCGAAGCAGCCGGCGGGCGGCAGCGGCACGGACACGTAGGCCGGCTCGATGGCCAGGCGGTTGGCCTGGACGCCGACGACGCGGTATTCCAGCACCTCGTCCGCGGCCTGGGCGCAGGTCGCCTTCGGGTCGGGCGTGATGACCAGCACGTCGCCGGGATGCGCGTCCTGGCCCTCCAGGACCCCCAGTGCACAGAAATCGACCGTCGGGTCGGTGAAGAAGGCCGACTGGGTCGCGCCCGGATCGGCTGCGAGCGTGCCGCAACCCGAGGCGCCCGGGATGACACCTTCGTAGGTCACGTCCCAGATTTCGGACAGCTCGCTCTTGAGGTCGCCGCCGAACCGGATCCCGTAGTACAGCGATTTCCCGCTGTTGGCCGGGTCGCTTTCGATGTCGGCCATGCCGAACGACGGGTACTCGGGATTCTGAACGATGGCCTGGGTCAGGATCACGCCATCGACCCGCAGGACCGGCATCTGGGCCACGCTATCGACGTCGTTGGAAACCCCGTCGGTGATGCTGTGTTCATGCTGGTGCGCCACCGGGTTGTCGGTGTTCGGCGTGACCACCACGCGTGCCAGCGTGCCGTTCTGCTCGGCCACGAAGGCGCGGACGCCCAGCGCCGCCCCGGTGGTCGCGTCCTTGCCCAGGTCGAACATCGCGATGGCGCGCGCGGGACCGTCCAGATCCAGGTCCCGCACGCCCAGGCGCTGAAGCAGGGGGTTGCCGGATCCGTCCACGTCGGGGACCGCCGCGTTGACGTCGATGCGGTTCATGCCGTCGTCGAACACCGCCATCGCGGCCGGACGGGCCAGCGGCACGTAGACGAAAGCGCCGTCGAGCGTGGCGGTGGGAGC
The DNA here is from genome assembly GCA_903857665.1 of uncultured Myxococcales bacterium. Lineage (GTDB taxonomy): Bacteria > Myxococcota_A > UBA9042 > DTJE01 > DTJE01 > CAIZWN01. The sequence goes on along the minus strand of CAIOFV010000162.1, from coordinate 38,345 downwards.
GCCCAGCATGCGCGTACCCAGTCCCGCCTGCGACGCCGCCACGCATCCGGGCACCGGCAGGCTCGAAGCCGGCACGGGGAGGTCGATCGCCGCGATCTGCACCGCCGACGCATCCGACGGGTCCTTCGAAAGGTCCAGTCGCCCGACCGAGTCGCCCGGGGTGCCGGCGAGGGAGATCCACGCCACCCCGCCACCGGGCCGCACCGAAAAGGCGCGGGGAGCGGCCGACAGGGGCCAGCGCCGCTCGCCCGGACGAGGATCGGCCGCGTCGGACAGGGCCGTCAGCGGGAACGCCGCGATCCCGGTGAAGGCGCCGCAGTTGTAGGCCAGCAGGATCGATCGGACGCCGGTCCCGCCGCCCGTCGGGGGGATGTCCGCGATCTGCATGTCGATCGGCGCGCAGGGCAGGGAGGCCCGGGACAGTTCCAGCCCCGGGGCCAGGTCCTTCGGCCGCAACCACGCGATGGCCGGCTTTCCGGTCGTCGTGTCGGACCGCAGGGCCACCAGCACCAGGTCCGACGACAGCGGGGCCCGCACGACGACCGGGTCGCCGCCGACCGGCAGGGACGTGAAGCCCGGCACGAACGGATCGGCGTCGAAGTGCGCGCCCCCAGGGGCCGTCGAGATCGACAGGCCCTGGACGTCCGCGTCCACCACCCACGCACGAGCCGTGCTGGTCGTGTCGGTGCAACTGGCGAGGTCCAGGGGCGCACCCGCAGCGTCCTCGCACGTCACCGCCATCGAAACCGGCCGCAGCGCGATCCGCGCCGGGGTGTTCGTGGTGCTGGAGCACCCGAGGGCGACGAGGACGGCGAGGGCCGGCGGGATCAGGGTCGTTCGATTCACGGGAGCCTCTTGATTTCCTTGTGTCGGTCGGGGTCCGCCAGGCCCAGCGCCACGACGCTGACCTTCTGCTCCTCGAAGTCGGCCACGAAGGCCCGGTCGGCCGCGATGGCGATCCCGTAGGGGCCCTGCCCCACGGAAATCCGGTCGAGCACCTGGGGGATCACCGGGTCCACGGCGTAGACCGAATCCCCTTCGTAATCCGTTACGTACACGATTTCCTGGCCACCCTCGGGGGCATAGACCGCGACCTCGGAAGGCAGGCCGTTGAGGGCCACGAAGTTCCGCAGGATGGGCCGACCATCGGCGGGGATGTCGAAGACCACCAGCGACGGCGGGGACCGGTAGGCCGCATACAGGACGGGGCCGCGGGGCGACAGCGCCATGCCGCGCACGTAGTCCCCCGTGGCGGAGGTCTGCGGGATCGTCACGGGTTCCTCGGTCATCGAAGTCCAGGCCCCGTCCTTCCGGACGATCCGCACCACGTGGATGACGTTCCGGGACCGCGTCCCCGCCAGCACCACGCGCTCGTCGTCGGAGATCGGCCACTCGATCAGCGTGTGGAGGCCCTGCTCCAGGGCCTGGTAGCCCTGGTAGACGGGCTGGCCGCCGTCGCGAAGGGCGAAGACCAGCAGGGTGCCCTCGAGCAGGCTCCCGACGTACAGGGGGCGTTCGAGGGTTTCCGGGGTGTCCTTGTCGCCGGGAATCACCACCGGCTGGCCCACCGTGATGGCGAACGGATCGTTCACGGCGATCACGTTGGCGTCCGGATCGTGGGCGATGCTCCCCAGCGGGATGCTGCGATCGTCGCCGCAGCGCTTGCGCCCGTCGGCCAGCGCGGCGCCGCAGGACAGCACCGGCTGCCCGTTGGTGTCCCGTGCCATGTCGATCAGGGTCAGTTTGTCATCGTCCCGGATCGGCAGGATCATCCGCGACGCCTTGCCCGCGAGCGCCTCGAACGCGGGTTGGCCGGCGAACGACCCGGTTTCCACCGCGGCCTTGTCCAGCACCGTGTCCCCGGCCCCGTCGATGGGCGTGACCCAGCCGAACTGCCACCGGCTGTCGAAGTTCGTGGATACCACGTACACGGCGTCGCCGGCCGGGTCGGCGACCACCGACGTCGGGTAGGAGAACACCTTGGTGTCGGGCACTTCGCCTCGGACCTGGCCGCACGCCGCGAGGGCGACGAGCGCAGCTCGGGCCGCGAGGGCCACCCCCCCGCCAGCCCCGATCCCTGCCGTCCGGGTCCGTTCCATGCTGTTCAGCCCTCCTTGGCGCCGCCGAGAGCCGCCTGGGCGGCCGCGACACGGGCGACGGGGACGCGGTACGGCGAGCAGGAGACGTACGCCAGGCCGATGTTGTGGCACTTGGTGATCGAGTGCGGCTCGCCGCCGTGCTCGCCACAGATGCCCAGCTTGATGTTCGGGCGGGTCTTGCGGCCCCGCTCGACGGCCAGCCGCACCAGTTCCGCGATGCCGTCGTCCAGGCTGACGAAGGGATCCTGCTTCAGGATGTGCTTCTCGTTGGACAGGTAGATGGGCATGAACTTGCCGTAGTCGTCGCGGCTCATGCCGAAGCCCATCTGGGTCAGGTCGTTGGTACCGAAGCTGAAGAACTCCGCCACCTCGGCGATCTGATCCGCCATCACCGCGGCGCGGGGCACTTCGATCATCGTGCCGACCAGGTAGTCCACCCGGATGCCCTTCTCGGCGAAAACCTTTTCGGCCGTGGCGCGGACGATCGCCTCCTGGTTCTTCAATTCGTTCACGTGGCCGACCAGCGGGATCATGATTTCCGGATGGACATCCAGGCCTTCCTTCTTGATGTCGCAGGCGGCTTCGAGGATCGCGCGGGCCTGCATCTCGGTGATTTCCGGGTACGTGATGCCCAGCCGGCAGCCGCGGTGGCCCAGCATCGGGTTGAACTCGTGCAGGTCCTCGATGCGCTTCTTGATGTGCTCGAGGGGGATACCGGTCTTCTGGCTGAACTCCAGCTGCTTGGCCTCGTCGTGGGGCAGGAACTCGTGCAGCGGCGGGTCGATCGTCCGGATCGTCACCGGGCGGCCTTCCATGGCCTTGAAGATGCCGTAGAAGTCCGAACGCTGCAGGGGCAGCAGCTCGTCCAGCGCCTTGCGGCGGTCGGCCTCGTTCTCGGCCATGATCATCTTGCGCATCGTCGTGATGCGGTCGCCTTCGAAGAACATGTGTTCCGTGCGGCACAGGCCGATGCCCTGCGCGCCGAAGGCCACGGCCAGCGCGGCTTCCCCGGGGGCGTCGGCGTTGGTGCGGACGCCCAGCGTGCGGTACTTGTCGGCCAGCGTCATCAGCCGTGCGAACCGGCGGTAGTCCGGCGCCTCCTCGGGCGTCAGCGTCTTGTCCTTCAGCACCTGCAGCACTTCCGAAGGCGCCGTCTGGATCTGGCCCAGGAACACGTCGCCCGTGGATCCGTCCAGCGACACCCAGTCGCCTTCCTTCGCGAGGTGCTCGCCGACCTTCAGCGTGCGAGCCTGGTAGTCCACCTCCAGCACGCCGCAACCGGCCACGCAGACCTTGCCGCGCTGGCGGGCGACGAGGGCGGCGTGCGACGTCATGCCGCCGCGGCAGGTCAGGATGCCTTCCGCCTGCTCCATGCCCTTGATGTCTTCCGGGGACGTTTCGATGCGGACCAGGATCGTCTTGCCCAGCACCTTCTTGCCGTGCTTGTCGGTGGTGGCCCACAGGTCGCGCTTGGCGGCCATCTCGTCGCTGAAGAAGCAGACGCGGCCCGTCGCGGCGCCGGGGCCCGCGGTCAAGCCCTTGGCGATCAGGCGGCCCTCGTCGACGGCCTTCTTGCGGGCCGCGCGGTCGAAGATCGGGCGCAGCAGGTACGTGACGCCGTCGGCTTCCACGTGGTTCAGCACGTTCTCTTCCGAGGTCAGGCCCTCGTCCAGCAGCTCCACGCCGATGCGGATCGCGGCCAGGGGCGTGGACTTGCCGTCGCGGCACTGCAGGAAGTACAGCTTGCCCTTCTCGATCGTGAATTCCAGGTCCTGCATCCAGCCGTAGTGCTTTTCCAGCGTGGTCTTGGACTGGATCAGCTCGTTGTATGCGTGGGCCATCACCTTTTCGAGCTCGGCGATCTTCAGCGGCGTCCGGATGCCGGCGACAACGTCCTCGCCCTGGGCGTTCATCAGGAACTCGCCGATGAACGTGTTCTCGCCGGTGCCGGGGTCGCGGGTGAAGCAGACGCCCGTGCCGGAATCGAGGCCCATGTTGCCGAAGACCATGGTCTGGACGGTGACGCCCGTGCCCCACAGATCCGGGATGCGGTACAACTTGCGGTACTCGATCGCGCGCTCGTTGGTCCACGAATCGAACACGGCGTTGATCGACAGCTTCAACTGGGTCCAGGGGTCGGTCGGGAAGGGCTTCCCGGTGACCTTCAGCACGATTGCCTTCTGCAGGCGGACGACCTCTTCCAGATGGGCCTCGCCCAGGTCCGTGTCCAGTTTGACGCCGGCCTTGTGCTTGACGCCTTCCAGGATCTCCTCGAAGGGATCGTGCTCGCCCTTCTTGGCCTTCATGCCCAGCACGACGTCGCCGAACATCTTGATGAAGCGGCGGTAGGAATCCAGCGCGAAGCGGCGGTTGCCCGTCAGCTTGGCGATGCCTTCGAGCGTGTCGTCGTTGAGGCCCAGGTTCAGGATGGTGTCCATCATGCCGGGCATGGACGCGCGGGCGCCGGAGCGGACCGACACCAGCAGCGGGTTGTCGACGTTGCCCAGGCCCTTGCCCGTGGTCTTTTCCAGCCACTTCACGGATTCCAGGACTTCTTCCTCCAGGCCGGCGGCCCAGGTGTTGCCGTTCTGGAAGTACGAAACGCAGGTTTCGGTCGTGATCGTGAAGCCCGGGGGAACCGCCAGGCCGATCCGGCACATTTCAGCCAGGTTCGCGCCCTTGCCGCCCAGGAGGTTCCGCAACTCGCGGCTGCCTTCCGCCAGTTCCTTGGAGAACTTGTATACGTGCTTGGTACCCATCACGTCACCTCGTTGAAATCCTGCCGAACTCGGCAAACCAATCGAAGAGGGCCTGGACGCGATGGAGCAGCGCAAGCCGCGCCAGCCGCAGGCCCTCGTCGGCCTCGATGAGGACGGGGACGCCGTCGCGACCGGTCCCGAAGAACCGCGCGAGGGGGTCCTTGAACGAGTACATCGCCGCGATCAGTTCCGTGTAGGCGCCGGACTCGCGGGCGAGGTGGTAGGCGCCGAGCGCGGCGTGCCGGGTGGATTCCACGGCCTTTTCCAGGTCGTTTGCCAGCGCACCGGTGTGATCGGCGTCGACGGACAGCAGCCCCGCGGCTTCCGCCTGGGCGCGCCAGCCGGGCAGCTTCTCGTCGGCCTGCTTCAGCAGGTTGCCGACGCGCTTGAACACGTTGTCCAGGAAGTCGCGGAAATCCGACGTGCCGGTCGCGAAGTCGGCCAGCGCCCGGGCGCGGACGGCCAGGTCGCCAGGCGCACCTGTCGCCAGCAGCGGGGTGATGGCGTTGGCGAAGTCGGTCGGCACCCCGAAGTCTTCCGCCAGGATGCCGCGGAAGCGGTCCTCGAAGAAGGACTGAAGTGCGGGAGCGAGGTCCGCAGCCTTGTCATCGTGGATCAGCGCCAGCAGGCGCCCGAAGGCGATGGACTGCAGCTCGGGGCGGCCCATGCAGATCCGCAGCAGGCCGATCGCCGCGCGGCGCAGGGCCAGCGGGTCCTTCGAGCCGGTGGGGATCGCGCCGGCCTTGAAGCACCGGAAGATGCTGTCCAGGCGGTCGCTGACCGCGAGGATCGCGCCGGCGGCGGTCGACGGGATCGCGTCGCCCGAGAACCGGGGCAGGTAGTGCTCGCGGATCGCGGTGGCGACCGGGGTTTCGGGCTCGCCGGCCGGGCGGGCGTAGTAGGCGCCCATGATCCCCTGCAATTCCGGGAATTCCCCGACCATCGCGGACATCAGGTCGGCCTTCGCGAGGTCGGCCGACTCGGCGACGGTGGCACGGACGTCCGCGGCGACACCGGCGGCGTCGCACAGGGCCAGCGCCAGGTCCTTCACCCAGCCCGACTTGACGGCCATGTCGCCCACGCCCTTCAGGAACAGGCGCTCGGGCAGGCGGTCCTTCAGCGACGCCAGGCCGTGCTTGCGGTCCTGCTGATAGAAGAAGCGCGCGTCGAACAGGCGGGCGGCGATCACGCGTTCGTTGCCGCGGGCCACCACGGACATGTCGCGGGCCTTCGTGTTGCTGACCACGCCGAAGCTGCGCATCAGGCGGCCCTGGTCGTCCTCCATCGCGAAGAAGCGCTGGTGGGCGCCCATGGCCGTGACCAGCACCTCGCGCGGCAGGCGCAGGAAGTCCTCGTCGAAGCGGGCGATGGCGAACACGGGCATTTCAACGAGGTTGGACACCTCGTGGAGCAGCGCGTCGTTGGGCAGGAAGCGGCAGCCGTGCTCGCGCTCGGCGGCGGCCATCGCGACCACGATCGCCGCCTTCCGGGCGGTGGGGACGGGTTCCACGCCGCGATCGCGCAGCGTGGCTTCGTACACCGACGGGTCCGACAGGTCGACCGGATCCGGGAACAGGAAGCGATGGCCGCAGGTCGTGCGCCCCGATTCGATGCCCACGAACGTGAACGGCACGACGTCGGTGCCGAACAGGCCGACGATCCAGTGCACCGGGCGCACGAACGGCCCCGTGCCCGAAGCCCATCGCATCGACTTCGGGAAGGTCAGGCGGCCCAGGATCACGGGGAGCGACTCGGCCAGCACGTCCGCGGTGGGACGGCCCGTCACGGCCTTGCGGACCGCGACGACCTCCCCCTTCGGGCCGGGGATGCGTTCCAGCGCCGAGGGGCCCACGCCGCGGGAACGGGCGAAGCCCTCGCCGACCTTGGTGGCGACGCCATCGGGACCGAACGCGACGGACACCAGCGGCCCGGTCTGGATTTCTTCGCGATCGGCCTGCGCGATCGCAAGGCCCGCCAGCCGCACGCACATGCGCCGCGGGGTCGCGAACGTTTCCACGCCCGCCGGGGCCAGCCCGGCGCCCGTCAGGACCTCGACCAGCAGCCGGGCGAGGTCGGCCACGCCGTTGTCCAGCATGCGCGCCGGGATCTCCTCGGTTCCGATTTCCAGCAGGAGGTCTCGCGTCTGAATCACGTCCGTGTCCTCCGGAGTCCGGGTCAGGCGCCGCCCTGGCCTTCGAGGTACGCCTTGGCGCAGCCGCGGGCCAGCGCCCGGACGCGCCCGATGTACGACTGGCGCTCGGTCACCGAAATGGCGCCGCGTGCGTCCAGCACGTTGAAGGCGTGGGAGCACTTCATGCAGTAGTCGTAGGCCGGCAGGGCCAGGTCGCCCATGGCCAGCAGGCGCTGGCACTCGCCTTCGTACCGGTTGAACAGGTCGAAGTGCAGCGGGACGTCCGCCCGCTCGAAGTTGTACGTGCTGAACTCGACCTCCGACCGGTGGTGCACGTCGCCGTACTTGACGCCGTGGCCCCACTCCAGGTCGTACACGTTGTCGATGCCCGACAGGTACATCGTGATGCGCTCGAGGCCGTAGGTGAGTTCCGCGGTGATCGGGCTGAGGTCGTAGCCGCCGCACTGCTGGAAGTAGGTGAACTGCGTCACTTCCATGCCATCGACCCAGACCTCCCAGCCCAGGCCCCAGGCCCCCAGCGTCGGCGATTCCCTGTCGTCCTCGACGAACCGGATGTCGTGCTCGCGGGGGTCGATGCCCAGCGCGTAGAGGCTTTCCAGGTACAGTTCCTGGACGTTCAGCGGCGCCGGCTTCAGGACCACCTGGAACTGGTAGTAGTGCTGCAGCCGGAAGGGGTTGTCGCCGTACCGGCCGTCGGTCGGGCGACGCGACGGCTCCACGTAGGCGCAGTTCCACGGCTTCGGCCCCAGACAGTGCAGGAACGTCTTGGGGTTGAACGTGCCGGCGCCTTTTTCCAGGTCGTACGGCTGCGTGATCAGGCAACCGCGCTGGGCCCAGAACTGCTGGAGCCGGAGGATCACGTCCTGGAACGTCATGGGTGCCTCCCTCGGGGCCGCGCAAAGTTATCAGAGGTGGGCCAGCGGCGCAAGGGAGAGCGGGCGATGGGAGGCGCCCCGACGCGAGGGGTCCGGAGCACGGGATCAGGGCCGGTTCGCGAGGGCCTCGGCGGCGCGCTTCCGAGCCAGCGGCGCCCGGGAATCGTGCGGGAACCACCGGACGAAGGCATCGTACCAGTCGGCCACTGCGGAAGGGGGTTCGCGGGCGGCGGCGGCGGCTTCGGCCCTCAGGAACGCCGCGTCCGGGTACAGGTCCAGCTCGTAGGAACCCAGCAGGTACGACCACTGACGCTGGGACAGCAGGCGCTCGGCGAGGCTGGCGGCCTCCGGGGCGTGCCCCAGGGCCAGCGACAGGCGCGCGGCGGCGAGCATCGCGTCGTTGGCCAGGCCGGACGCGGAGTGGGCATCGACGATGCGCAGGTACAGGGCCAGCGCGGCCGCCGGTCGTGCGGGTTCGGTGAGGCCGGCCGCCAGGAACAGCAGGTACGGCGACACGTCGCGATCCGGCACGGCGCGGTACAGGCGACGCAGGGCCTCGACGGCGGCGTCGGGGCCGCCGGCATCCAGCCGCAGGGTGCGGATCTCGACGGCGCCGCGATGTGCGGCCGGGTCGTCGGGGAAGGCCGTCACGACCCGGGCCCAGGCGCGCAGGGCCACCGCGCGGTCGCCCAGGCGCTCGGCCAGCAGAGCCACCTCGACGAGGCCCCGGGCCGAGGCCTCCGGGACCGACGCACATTCCCGTCCGAGGGCGGCCAGCAGGTCCAGCGCCTCGCCCGTCCTCCCCTGCCCTTCCACCGCTCGGGCCAGGCCCAGCAGCGCGGGGCACCGTTCGTCCAGGCGCCCGTCGGTCCCCGGCAGGATGCGCCGCGCCAGGATTTCGGCCTCGGCGAAACGCTGCTGCCCGATCGCGATGTCGAGGTCCGTCAGGGCCCGGTCGCGGACGGCGCGGGCCGGGGCCATCGCGCACGCTGCGGCGCAGAGGACCAGGACGAGGGCCAGGGCCGGGAGACGCCGACCCGCGGCGATGTGGGTGCTGCCAATCACGAGGCGAATGTGGGCGAGGAAGGGGCGGTTGTCAATGGAGGGAGGGGGGGCGGGGGCGGGGGCAGAGGCGGGTACGGGTACGGGCACGGGTACGTGGGACGAGAACGTGGAACGAGTACGGGGACGGGGCGGGACGGGGACGTCGACGAACACCCGCGGTTTCGGCTAGTCTTCGGAAGGCGGAGGACGAAATGGACTCGCTGGTTCGCGCTCTGGCCGGGATCCTGGGGGACGACCGCGTCGACGTGGAGGGCGCCCGGGTGTCCGCGGCCTCGCATGACGAATCAGACATGGCGCCGGTGCAACCGCGCGCGCTGGTCCGGCCCCGACACACGGAGGACGTGGCGGCGGTGGTTCGGGCCTGTCGCGACGCGGGCGTACCACTGACGGCCCGGGGCGGCGGGACCAGCCTCGAAGGGTCGTCGGTGCCCTCGCCTGGGGCCATCGTCGTGGACCTGTCCGGCCTGTCCCGGGTCATCGAGGCCTCCGTCGAGGAACGGCTGGCGGTCGTCGAGGCCGGGGTGATCTTCGACCGCCTGAACGACCGCCTTCGCCCGACCGGCCTGTTCTTCCCGCCGACGCCCGGGGGATCGGCGGACGCGGCCACGATCGGCGGCATGGTGGCGACCGACGCGGGGGGCCTGTTCGCGGTGCGGTATGGAGGGACCCGGCGGTGGGTGCGCGGGCTGACCGTGGTCACCGGGGACGGCCAGGTGCTGCGCACGGGTTCCCGCCTGCCCAAGACCAGCATCGGCGTGGATCTGACGCAGGTCTTCGTCGGGTCGGAAGGGACCCTGGGGATCGTCACCGAGGTCACGCTGGGCCTGTGCCCGGTGCCCGAGGCCCGGCAGCGGGCGGCGTGGACGTTCGACGGCCTCGGGACGGCGTGCGCATGCGTGGCCGACCTGCTGCTGGCGGTCCCCGATCTGGCGGCGGTCGAGGTGGTGGATCGCGGCACCGTGGACCTGGTGCGCACAGGCGCGGACGCGGCCGGCGCCCCCGAGGGTGACCTGCTGCTGATCGAGGTCCACGGGCGCGAAGCCGAGTGCGCGTCAGCGCTCGTCGCGGCCCGCGACATCGCGACGTCCTTCGGAGGACGGGCCGTCGATGGCACGACCGACCCGTGGGACCTGCGGCACCGGTTGACCCGCGCGGTGAGGGAGTCGGCGCACCCGGCGGGAGTGGTCCGGACCGACGCGGCGATCCCCCTGCCCCGCCTGGCCGCGTTCGTGGCTGCCGCGCAGCAGCGGGCCGCGGCGCGGGGCAGGAGGCTGCACGTGTTCGGTCACGCGGGCCTGGGCATCCTGCACTTCCTGGCCCCCCTGGCCGGCACGGGGGCCTGGCCTGCGGACGAGGCCCGGGCCTGGAAGGTGGGCCTGTGCGTCGAGGCGGCGCGACAGGGAGGCGCGGTGTCGGGGGAGCACGGCGTGGGCCTGGGCAACCGGGAGGCCTACCTGGCCACGGCCGGCGCCATGCTGCCCTACCTGCGGGCCTTGAAGGCGGTGTTTGATCCTGCCGGCATCCTGAACCCCGGCAAGATCCTGTAGTCCGGTCGGGGACCCTGGGTCCCCGACCCCGTACCCGTCCCCGCACCCGTACCCGTCCCCGCTCCGTTCCCGCCCCGCCGGCCCTACCGATCCTTCAGGAACTCCTCGGGGTCCAGTTCCTTCGTGGCCAGCCCCTCGGGCGTAGCCATCAGGACTTCCAGGCGTGCCTGGGCGCCGTCCAGCACACCGCGCGCGCCCTTCAGCAGTTCGGCGCCGCGGGCGTACAGCGCGATCGATTCCTCGAGGGGCAGGTTTCCCCGCTCCAACCGCTCGACCGCCTGGGTCAGTTCCTTCAACAGCGTTTCGAAATCCATCGACTCGACAGGCACGGGGGCGTCGGCCACGGGGCACCTCGATCCAGGGAGCACCGACGATAGCGCAGGTGCGGCCCGCGGGGAACCCCTCCGGCCCCGGGGCACCTGCGGTCGGATCGGCCGGAAGCGACCCCGGATCACGGCGGGACCGGGACCCACCACCGCGCGTCCCGGTCCGACAGGGTGCCTTCCTGCACCCGCCGGAGGTAGCGATCGACATCGACAGTGCGCAGGCCCGCCGTGCCTCCGGCGGCGCCGGGGCCGGCCGAGCCTTCCGTGAGGCCCCAGGCGACGATCGCCAGCGTCGCGACGGTCAGCACGGCCAGAAGGATGGCCGGGAGACGTTTCACATTGCCTCCTCGGCCGCTGCCGTGGCTTCCAGCCCCTTCCCCCGGACGCAGCGGTTGCACTGCAGGCAGTCGCAATCACCGGGCCCCCTCACGCCCAGGTCGCACCGGGCGTAGCGCCGGGCGGGCGCGGCGCCGATCAGGGCCGCAACACGATTCGCCAGGTTGAAGAACGCACCGACCGGGCAGAACCCTCGGCACCAGAACCGGAACGTGAACAGGGAGCCTGCCAGCGCCATCGCCACCAGCAACGCTGCAGCGCCTTCCATCGTGCCGGAGAAGGCGGCGGCCAGCGGGTCCCAGGCCAGCCGCGCTTCGGCATCCGGGGTGAACAGCGCCAGCCCGACGGCCGCCAGAACGCCGTACTTGACGACCCGGAACGCGGCGTGGACGCGCGCCGGCATCGCCACCGTCAGGCCCAGCCGACGCCCCACCACTGACAGCCCCTCCTGGACCGCGCCGAACGGGCAGACGTGTGCGCAGTACAGCGGCCCACACACGGCGGCCAGCGCCAGGGACCCCGCCCCGATCAGGGCAAGCCCCGGCGTGGCCGCGAAGGACGGCGGCGCGAGACGCAGCCAGGCCATCAGCCAGCCCGCGGACAACTGGACCTGGAGGATCGCCCCCCCGACCACGGCCGAGGCCATCAGGAAGCCGAGCCGGACCCGGGCGGATCCCCGGTAGTGGACCCACACCGCGCCAGCCAGCGCCAGGATCGCGTACCATACGCGCGGGTCGGCCAGCGGCGCATGCCACGGGGCTTCGTCCCCCGGACCGGGCGTTTCGAAGCCCATCACCTCGGAACCGACACGCCGGGCGGCCCGGGCCAGCGTCCCCGCCACTGCGCGCGACGTCACGGTGGCGCCCGTCATGGCGTCCAGCGCCGCGCCCCCCTTCGCCGCCAGGTCGCGGAGGTCCATCCCCCGGAACCGCTGCACCCACGACGGCAGATCCTTCACGTACGCCGGCGTTTCGCGATGCCTCAGCACCTCGACCCGACGGATCGTCCCGGCAGCGCCCACCGACAGCGCGAGGTCGATCGGGCCCCCGTATCCCTCGACGCCCGGTCCCGTCGCGCCCGTTGCCAGCGCCACGGCGTCGCCCACCGGTTCCCGGACGCCGGCCAGCCGGTGATGGCCGAACGGGGCCGCGACCCACTCGGCGGCATCGGCCGGATCGAACGCGCGCAGTTCCTCGTCGGTCAGGCGGGTGCGGGGCCCGTCGTCCGACGGTCGGGCCGTGTGCCACGTCCACAGCGCGCACAGCAGCACCGCGGCACCCGCGACGCTGGCCACGGGCCAGGGGAACGTGCGGAACGACAGGAGCCGACCGACCCGCGAGGCCAGGAAGCGCCGCCCCGCGACCGATGCCAGCGCGCCGTCCAGCACGATCAGCACCAGCGCAACGCCCAGCGTCCCGGCCAGAACCCTCAGGGTCTCGTCCGCGCCCAGGATGGCCAGCCCCACGACCCCGGACAGGGCCGAACCCAGAGCCGCGCCGGCGTGGTCGGCGGCCTCGAGGCGCTGGGACACCCCGTCGGCGGTGCCCAGCAGCGCGGCGATCGGCCAGGCCGCGCCGGCCAGGGTCCCGGACAGCGCCAGCAGGCCCAGCAGGGTCGCCCGGGTGGCCATCGGCGACGCGTCCAGCGTCGCGTCGAGGATCCAGGGCATCCCCGCCAGCACCGCCGCGGCGGCGACGCAGAAGGCGGCCGCACCGGCGCGGGCCGTGCGCCCCGACTCCCGCCGCCCGGCCAGGGCACCCAGCAGCAGACCCGCCATCACGGCCGAGGATGCAAGGCCGATCTCGCCGTACAAGGCGCCGACACGGGCCCGCCAGACCGCCAACAGCACCACGGACGCAGCGCTGGACGCCCCCCCCGCGCAGGCCAGCAGCAGCGGCGACGCCACGGCGCCGGGCTCGTCCCCGGCCCGCAGTCGCTCGCGGACCGCGAGCAGCAGCAGCACGGCCAGGAGGCCGATCGGGATCCAGGCGCCCGCCTCCCGGACACCCCACATCCACGCCAGCCCTCCCGTGCCGGTACTGCGCAGCATGGCCAACAGGTTCAGGAACGTCGCGATCGGCCGGTCGTCCCGATTCACGAGGCCCTCGGTTCCGGAAGGGGCCTCCAGCAGGCGTCGCAGCCAGTCGGCGCGATCGGGCCGGGCGCGCTCGGCAACGGCGACGGGCTCGGCCCCCGAAGCCCCAGCCCCCAGGGCCAGCACGCGCCGGACGAGGGTCGCCGGTTCGATCGCCAGGCGCCCGGGTTCCACGGAAGCCAGGAGGATCGCCTGTTCGCCCGGCACCGCCTCCACCTCGGGAAACACCGACGCGAGGCTGGCGCGCATCGACCGCCCGTATCGCAGGGCCTCGGCGCCCAGCACGTTTTCGCCCGATCGGAACCCCGACGCGACGACGCCTCCCGGCGAAAGCGCCTCCTTCAGTTCGCGATCGAATTCCACCGTGTGCAGGCGATTGTCGGCCAGCGTCCGAGGTTCGCCGACGGCGATGACGGCGAGGTCGAAGCGCTCGCCCTCCGCGACGGCACGGCGCACCCGGGCGCGCGGATCCTCCACGGTCAGGCGCAGGTTGGGCGGCAGGGCCGGGCCCCCCGCTTCCCAGGCCTCGCGCAGCGCCTGCAACGCCTCGGCATCCGGTCCCGCCACCTCGACGTTCAAAAACGCCGCGCACAGGGCCGACGCCAGCGCGAACCGGTCGGTGCCCAGCAGGATCGCCCGGTCGCGCCGGGCAGGCTGTACCGCCAGCAACGCCGCCTCGACCGGGACGTCGGGTCCCGGCGGGACGGTCAGCGTGACGACCCCGTCGACCGTCACCACGGTGTCGGTGCCCACGCGCGCCGTCGTCACCAGTCCGTGAGGCGTCGATACTTCGGCCAGGCCGGTCGCACCGGACAGGTTCGCACGCAGCCGAAGGCCCGACAGGGCCCCCCGGACCCCCGGCCCCGTCGGGGGCAACAGCACCGCCAGGCACATCGCCGCCACGACGGCTGGGACGATCCGGCGCCGGACGTCGCCACCGCGCGTCCAGGGCCACGCCGCGGCGACGGTCGCCAGCCCCGCCAGGCCCAGCGCGGTCGGGCCATCGAACCCGGCCAGGAACAGGCCTGCCGCGGCCAGGCCGCCCAGCACCGCGCCGCCCGCCTCCCAGACGTACCCCGTGGACGCCCCGGACCTGGAATCCCGGGCCACCGCATCGCACAAGGACGGGAACAGAACGCCGGTGATCGCCCCGACCGGGAATGCGGCCATGAAGCCGCCGACCAGCAGGATCCCCGGGGGGACCGGCGCCCACGGCGGCACTCCCGCCAGCATCCGCGTCCCGGCCAGCAGGACCAGGCCGACCGCGGCGCCGACCGGGTACAGGGCCAGCGCGACGGCTGCCCACGCCTCCACCGCTTCCCGAAGCCGCGGCCACCTCCGGGCCGCCGTCGCCGCCAGCGCGATCGCCAGGAACCACGAGCCGTAGAAGGCGCCCAGGGCCAGTTCGCTGCCCCGGAACAGGACGAGGTACTCCCGCAGGAGCGCCGCCTGGGCGACGATGGTGAAGAATCCGAGGACGGCGGCCGCCACCCGGGCTTCGCGCGAGTTCATCCCCTGCACTGGGGCACCCTGGCTAGGGCTTCATGCCGGCTTCGTTGAAGACCTGGGCCTGGAACACCTCGAACGTGGTCCCGGTCTTCCAGGCATCGCCGGCCAGGCCGGCCTTCATCGCAAGGTGGGTCAGCGTGGTCGGAAGGTCCCACCCCTGCTCGGGCGCAACCTGCGGCAGGAACACGGCCCGGTTCCGGCCCTTCGTCAACAGCACACCGTCCCGACCCACCACGATGTCCTCGGGCCCCCGGACCCCGACCGGAGGCGTCAGCACCGACACCTCGATCTCGATCAAGGGTTCCTCGTCCCGCTGCACCGGCCGGAACCGGGGGTCTTCCGAGGCGGCGTTGACCGCGTTGCGGATGACGCCCTTCCACAGGGCCTCGACCGGGGCGATCGAACCGATGCACCCCCGCAAGTCCCCGCGCTCCTTCAGCGTCACGAACACGCCGAAGTCCTTCCTCACCGACTCCGGCACCCGCCCCTCCCGTTCGGGGTCCGGCAGGTTCCGCCCCGCCAGGTGCCGCTGCAGCGTGTCCCGGGCCAGGGTCAGCAGGAATCGCTGGTCCGCCTCGGGGATCACCGTGACGCCCTCGAACGCATGGCGAGCCGGCGGGACCTGGAACACCACCGACGCGTAGGACACCACGTGCCCCCACTCCCCGGTCATGCGCCCCGACGTGTCGAACTTGAGGACCTCGGCCTCGGCCGTCTTCGGCAGCGCCTCCAGCAGGATGGCGATGGGGAAGCGGCCGCAGATGGTGTCCTGGGTCTTCGCCTCGTGGGCCCTGAAGGCCCCGACGTCACGCGCCTGGAGCGCGGCCAGGGCGTCGTCGGCCAGCGCCTTCAGGTTCGCGGGCACGTCCGTCGTAAACGGCACGTACCCGAAGTCCTCGCCGTAGTGGGTGAAGTCCGAGGACGCCACGACGACCGTGCCTTCGTCCATCAACGCGTGGATCGCCTCGCCCGCCGCCTTCTCGGCCTCGGGCGTCAGGGAACCGACCACGATCGGCACCAGCATCGCACCCGGCGCCACCACCTGCAGGAAGGGGACCTGCATGTCCACCGAGTGCTCGCGGCGGAAGGCATCCTCCCGCACCTGGAACAGCGGCGAGGACGCGAGCGCGGCGACGGCCTTCGTGTCGATCGGGACCTCGCCCAGCGGCGTCCGCCAGTGGGTCGCGTCCGGCAGCGCCAACCCGGTGAAGGGGACGTGATGCGAGGGACCCATCACGATCACGCGGCGAATCGCCTGCCCCTGCAGCATCCGGTAGCCGTGGGCCGCCACCCCGCCCGAGTACCGGTAGCCTGCGTGGGGCGAAACCAGCGCCACGATCCGGGCGCCGGTCCGACGGGCCTGCGTCACGTCCGCCGCCGCCAGGTATCCCTCCAGATCCTTGCGAAGAGCCTGCGGGTCGGCCGGGTACCACGACCCGGCGACCGGCGAATCCAGGATCTTCTTTTCCAACGGTTTCTCCCCGGTGTCTGACGGTGCCGCTGCCATGGTACTCCCCTCCCTGCCCTTGCAGGCCGTCGCAGCCAGCAGTACGGCCACCAGGGCCAGGCCGGCAAGGCCGATCCCGCTCCTCACCGCGTCCTGGGGCCGGCCAATGGCTTCGAACATGCGGTCCTCCCCGCTTCATCCTGCAAGGTCGTGAGCGCGATACAGGTCGTTCCGGGTCAGCGGTCTCAACGGCGGCTTCGACACGGTCAGAACCGCCGGGGAGGCGGGCAGCACCGCACGCCGCACCGGCAACGCGAAGGCCGCCAACACAGCGGCGATCGCGGTCACCAGAGCGGCCAGGAAGGTCCGACGCGGGATCGCGCCCGCAACGCCCCCGTCGTCCCGCCGTTTCATCCCTGCCCTCCGAACACCCCCGGGATCACGCCGCCGCACGACGGGCACCGGCCGTCCTTCAGCCGGATGGACAGCAACCGGTACCCCGCCCGCTCGATCAGCAGGGCGCCGCACGACGCGCACTTCGTCGACTCGCTCGCGTGGCCCGGGACGTTCCCCACGTACACATACCGCATCCCAGCGTCCCTGGCGATCTGCCAGGCCCTGTCCATCGTCGCGACCGGCGTCGCAGGAAGGTTTTCCTGCCGGTAGTGGGGCGCGAAACGCAGGAAATGCAGTGGCACGTCCTCGCCCAGGTTCTGCCGCACCCACCGGCACAGTTCCCCGATCTTCACCGGGTCGTCCGTCATCCCGGGCACCACCAGGTTCGACACCTCCAGCCAGATCCCCTCCTCCCGCGCGGCGACCAGCGTGTTCAGCACCGGCTTCAAGCCGCCGCCGCAATGCGACCGGTAGAAGGCGTCGTCGAAGGCCTTGACGTCGATGGTCGCCGCCTTGACCAACCGGAACAGCGCCCGGATGGGGGCGTCGTTGGCGTATCCCGCCGTGACCAGCACGCTGCCGATGCCGCGAGCGGCGCACGCGACGGCCGAATCGCAGGCGTACTCGTAGTACACGATGGGATCGGTGTACGTGAAGGCGACCAGGGGCGCCCCTTCCCGCGCGGCCATGCGCGCCAGTTCCTCGGGTGGAAGGGGATGGGCTTCCGCTTCTTCCGGGTTCGCCTGCGAAATTTCCCAGTTCTGGCACCCGTCGCAGTGCAGGTTGCATCCCGCGGCGGCGATGGACAACGCCGTCGCCCCCGGGTGGAAATGGAAGAACGGCTTCTTTTCGATCGGGTCCACGTGGGCAGCCACGACGGTCCCGTAGGTCGAGGCTCGGAGGCGCCCGTCGATGTTGATGCGGACGCGGCAATCCCCCGACCGGCCCTCCGGGATCCGGCACTGCTTCGGGCACAGGGTGCATTCGACGAGCACCGGCGCAATCTCCCTGCGTTCCACTCCAGTGTACCTCCGGCCCGGGGACCCTCCAAGACGGGCGTCCCTGCGGCCTCCTGCCCTCGGCTCCGGGCCCGGCTTCCGGGGGGTGCATCCGGCGCGACGCACGTTTCATCAAGCAGTTGGCGTCCGCCAGGCACCTGGGGTATCCTCGGACGAACGCTCGTGGCAGCGAAGGAGGCGGGATGTTTCGCACGCGCGCGGTCGCCCTGTCCCTGGTAGTCGGCATCCTCCTGGTCGCACTTCCATGGCTGGTCGTCCGTGGCCTCGAACACCAGGCACGGCAGGATGCACTGAAGCGGCTCAACGCGCTTCGCCCCGGCGTCACGCGCGGCATCGAGCAGCGCGCGATGGGACAGGCCTTCGTGGCGGCCGCCCTGGCCGACAGCCCGCTGTCCGTGTCTCTCGACGTGCTGGACGACTTCCGTTCCGACCTCGGCGCCGCCGCCCAGGGTGCCGTGGCGTCCGCGAAGGGTCTCCCCCCCCGGGAAGCCCTCGAGCAGCGCCAGAAGTTCGTGGCGTCCTTCCAGCGCGGCGGCGAACTCCTCGTCAACGTCATCGTCGATCGCATGGCCGACCTGATCCACGACCGCTGGGGCGACGGCCGGTTCGGCGCAGAAGGCCGCGCGGGGTTCGTCAGCACCGAGCGGACCCGCCTGGTGCAGTGCCTCGCAGTCGAGGTTCGCCAGTGCTTCTGGGACTACTCGTACGTGACGCTCCTGGAGGTCCTGGCCTCGACGTCCAAGTCCTGGACGCTGCCGGTCGCCCACCGGATCATCGTCACCGACGCCCGGGGAGTGGGCCTGGCGGACAGCGAAAACGACAAGTGGTCCGACTCGGTCGACTTCGCCCGCACCAACGACATCACCCGCCTGGCCCGCACCAGCGGCCAGCCTCAGCGCGACCTGGTCATGCTGGACACGACCTGGCACCTCGCCACGGCCCTCCCGGTCGTTTCCGGGTCCCGCGTCGTCGGCACCGTGCTGGTCGCGGACCCCTTCAATCGCTGGATGGCCAAGGAGGACAGCGATGCGCTGGGCGTCCCGGTCATCTACGCCAGCGGCGGCAAGGTGGTGGACACCGCGGCGCCTCCCGATGTGGCCAAGAAGCTGGCCGGCAAGCTGGACTCGGTCCCGGGCTGGGAGGCGGTGGCCTTCCCGATCCCGAACCTGTCGCAGAATCGTGATTTCCAGGTCATCACGGCCATCAATGTCGCGGAAGGGCTGCGCGACTTCGCCAACGCACGGCTCCTCCTGGTGGCGCTCGGCCTGCTGATCGCGGTCCTCGGGTCCGTGGCCCTGCTGTGGGTGATCCTGCGCTACGACGGCGACATCGAATCCCTGTACCAGGGCGTCCACGAAATCATCAGCGGGAACCACGAGTACTCCTTCCCCACCAACCAGAAGGACGACATCCTGCGCAACCTGGGCAACACGCTGAACTTGATGACCCTCGTCATCCAGGGACGCTCGATGGACGACGGCGAATCCGCCGTTCCGGACGCCTGGACCGGAAAGGCGACCTGGGACTCCATCGATTTCATCGGGGATTCGCTGGAGCAATCCGTCGATGCATCGACGCGCGACCTCGACTTCGAATCCCCGGGCGTGGACGTGGCCGCGCTGGCGGCCCAGCCGGCCGAGGCCTACTACAAGCGCCTGTACACCGAGTTCATGGCCGCGCGCCGGGCGGCCGGCATCCCCGAGGAAGGCGTGACCCAGCAGACCTTCATGGTCCGCGTGATCCACCTGGAGCAGAAGTTGAAGCAGCGCTATGGCGTTTCGATGGTCCGCTTCGTCGTGTCCACCAAGGGCGGCGAGGTCATCCTGGTGCCCGTGAAGATCCGCGGCTGACGTTCCCTCCCGCCCTCCCCTTGCAGTCCTCCCCTTTACCGCCCTCCCCTTGCAGTCCTCCCCTTTACCGCCCTCCTCTTGCCGCCCTCCTGCGCCCCGAGGATGCGCGCACCGGTTTCCGTGCATGGGGATTTCCCTTCGAATCTTCGGGGGACGTCAGGCGCGCAGGGAGTTCGTCAGGAGGGGGATTCGCGGGCGGCCGTCAGGACGCTTCCACCGCCAGGCCCAGGGCCCGCCGCAGGATGAAGTGGTCCTCGGACAGCGTGAAGCGCACGACCTCGTCGATCCGGTCCTTCTGCGCCATGCCCGAGAACGAGGCGTCCTCGGTCCGCAGGATGTTGATGACGGTCTGGACGTTCCCGCTGACCAGCATGCCAGAGCGCAGCGCCGTCGCCTCGATGCCGCGGAAGAACTCCTCGTACATCTGGTCGAAGTCCATGGCCGGGTAGCGGGTCGCCATCTCGTCGATCAACTTCGCCAACTGGTTCTTCAACTGCTGCGGCATGCGCCGATCGATCACGCGAACCAGTTGCAGCACGACGTCCGCGCCCGTGGTGATCTGGGTGTCGGACTTGCAGAACTTCAGGGCCGCCGCCAGGAAGATCTTCAGTTCGGTCAGGTTCTTGACGGTGGCCAGGAAGTGCATCGGGTGCAGGTACGACAACTGGCGCCCGATGTAGAACGCCACTTCGCGCTCGTCGTGTCCGGTCAGCATGTCCGACCCGACGATCAGCGCCGGCGGGGACAGGAACTCCAACTTGAGGCCGGTCGGGCTTTCGTCGCGGTAGACCTTGTGCGGCATCGGGCCCAGGGCCTTGGCCACGCCCTTGTACACGTTGACGAACAGGAGCTTCAGGTCCAGATCGACTTCGTCCTTCTTCTTCAGGCCGACGTCCTTCAACTCCTTGGCGCCCAGGTCGCTGCCGACGCCCTGGTACAGCACCTGCAGCACGCGGCCCAGCAGCGTGTTTTCGCTCTTCGCGACCAGGTGCGACTCCCACCGCAGCGGGTCGATGGTGCCCTTGAACCACGGCAGCCCCGGCTCGAGGTTGCCCTCGAAGAACTCGCGCTCGTCCGGGTCGGCCTGGCCCAGGGCCACCAGCACCGAAGCGGTCATGAAGGCCTTGTCGAACTCCTTCATTTCCAGGAACAGGCGGCGCATCGCCTTGTAGGCCGGCGCGACCTCGGGGCTCAACGGGGCCGTGGCCACGATCGCCCGGTGCTCTTCCACCGCCTTGTCCATCTGGTCGCCGCTGACCTCGTACAACTGGGCCAGGATCTCGTGGACCCGCCGCTCGGTCGGCTTGATCTTGGCGGCCATGCTGAACGCCGACACCGCGTAGTCCAACCTCTTCAGGCGCGACCGGTAGATCTCACCCAGCGCCGCGTACAGCCGGTATTCCAGTTCCGGCGAGTTGCGGCCCTTCAGGCGCTCCAGCATCCGCCGGTAGTTTTCGGCCTCGGCTTCCCAGTCCCGGTTGGCCGTCAGGATCTCGTCGATCGCCCGGAACGCGTCCAGGAAGTCCGGATCCGCGTCCAGCGCCAGGTTCAGGTACTCGATCGCCCGGGCATCGTCGCCCAGCTTTTCGCGATAGATGGCGCCCATCCGCACGTAGTGCTTGGCGCGCTTCTCGGGGCTGTCCTCGGCAACCGCCAGCCGCTCCAGCACGTACAGGGCGTCCTCGATGGCGCCGGTCTGCACGTACAGGTCGAACAGCCGCAGCAGCGCGACCTTGGCGCTCGGGTTGATTTCCAGGGCCTCCTTGTAGGCGGCCGTGGCCCCGTACATGTTCCCCATCTTCTCGCGATAGATGTCGCCGCACTCCAGCAGCACGCTGAAGCGCTCGAACTGGTCGGCCTTGGCGGCCGCCTGGGCCTGCTTGTACCGGATGACCGCCGGCCAGTCCTCGCGGCGCTCGGCGATCGCGACCTGCAGGTCCACCGCCCGAGCCTGGTTCGGGGTCAGCATCAGGACCATGTCCAGGTGCTCGACGGCCTCGTCCAGCTCGCCCAGTTCCAGCGTGACCTCGCCCAGCGCGAATTCGATCGCCGACTTCTCGCTCTCGTCGAACAGGTCGGCGCCCAGCACCAGGCCCTTGCGGAAGTGGTCCTTCGCCAGCTGCCACAGCGACTTGCGCTGGTACAGGCGCGCCAGGCCCACCGCCGTCGGGGCATGCTCGGCCCGGGTCTTCACGGCGATCTGGTACTCCTTGAACGCCCGCTCGAAGTCCAGCAGGCGCTCGGCGCACAGGCCCATCTGGAAGTGGATTTCCGCCGCACGAGCCGGATCCTGCGTCATGTCCGGGGACCGCAGCAGCATTTCCAGCAGGGGCTCGGACTTCTCCCAGTGCTCGGCCGCGACATACGCCTGGGCCAGCGACAGCGCCACTTCGGGCAGCCGCGGGTCCAGTTCCAGGGCCCGCTCGTAGTGCTGGATCGCCCGCTGGCGGTCCTTCAGTTTGTTCATGTACACGTCGCCCGCCGCCGCGCGGAACCGGGCCTTGGCGTCCTCGCTGGCCGCCGCCGCTTCCTGCCGCAGCCACACCTCGGCGACCTTCTCCCAGTCCTCGAGCTCGCCGTAGATGCGCCGCATGCGCTCTGCGGCCGGCTCGCTGCCCGGGTCCATGCGCATCACGTCGCCCAGCAACTTCAGCGCCCGCTCCGGGTTTTCCAGCCGGTCGTGGACGATGCTCGCGGCCCGCAGCATCAGGCCCGCGAACTCGCGCGCCTCCTCGACGTGCTCCTTCCAGCGGAGGATCGTCTGGACGACGTCCTCCCAGGCTTCCATCGACTCGAACAGCCGCGCCAGTTCGGCGTACGCCACGGCGTCGGTCGCGTCCAGGTCCAGGATGCGCTGGTACACCGACACCGCGGAATTCAGGTCCTCGATGCGCTTCTCGTAGACCTCGGCGACGCGGCGCAGCAGCGCGATCTTGCGGGTTGCGTCGTTCTCGCGGCCGATGCGCCCTTCCAGCAGGTTGACCAACTCGTTCCAGTCCTCGACATCGGTCAACAGGCGAGCGCAGGTCTCGAAAGCCTCGTCATCCTCGGGGTCCAGGTCCAGGATCTGCTGCCAGAACGACAGGGCCTTCACCTTGTCGTCCAGCGCGGTTTCGTACAGCAGGGCCAGTCGGTTGCAGAACAGGATCCGGTCTGGGCTGCTGCTGGACTGGTCCAGGAGGCGCTCGTAGACCGCCGCCAGGCCCTTCCAGTTCTCCTGGGATCCGTACAGGTCCTGCAGGTGGTCAAGCGCGACCGAGTGGCTGGCTTCCAGGGACAGGATGTCTTCCCAGGCCTGGATGGCCCGGTTCGCGTCCTTGATACTCGTTTCCAGCACCGTCGCCATCCGGACGCGAAGGGTGACCTCGTCCGCCGGGGACAGGGACGCCAGGCGGCCCAGCACGCCCAGAAGGTCCTCCCACTCGCCGTTGGCCTCGTGCAGCTTCGCCAGGGCTTCCAGGGCCTCGGGGTTCGCGTCGTCGAACTCCAGCACCTTGCGGTACGCGACGAGGGCGCGGCCGGAATCGATGCCGGTCAGCACGCGACCCGCCTTCAGTTGCAGCGTCACCTTCTCCAGGTAGTCGGGCGTCAGTTCGACGCGGGCCTCCAGGTTCCGGACCAGGTCCTCCTTGCGGTCCAGGCGCTCGTACAGGTCCGTCATCGCCGTCAGCGCGGCCTCGTTCTCCGGCCACTTCTCGATGACGCGCTCGTAGCAGCGCACGGATTCGGAGTACTGGCCCAGCGCGCCGGCCAGCACCTCGCCGTTGCGGATCAGGTGCTCCAGGCGCAGGCCGTCGGGCATCCGGTCCACGACCTCGGCGATCGAATCGACGTAGTCGCGCCAGTTCGTCAGCGTCTGGGCCAGGCGCCACAGGTCCGCCAGCGTGGTTTCGTCGCCGGGATTCACGTCCGACGCCTTGACCAGGATGATGAACGCCGACTCCCGATCGACCTTCCGGCTTTCATAGACCCGGGCCAGTTCCTGCAGGTTGGCGACGCGCTCCTCGGCCTCCGTCAGGATGCCGTCGCGCCGCAGCAGCACTTCGGCCAGCCGGTCCCATTCCTCGGTACGCTGGTACAGGGCTTGCAGCCGCTGGCTGACGTCCAGGTTCGACGGGTCGAAGCCTGCGACCTCCTCCAGGGTGGCGGCAGCCGCGGCCGCGTCCTTCAGCCGGTCACCCTCGATTTCGGCGGCACGGATCAGCAGTTCCGCCCTCGGGGCCGTGTCGGTCGCCAGCGCGGCCCGACGCTTGACGATGGCGACGCACTCGGGCAGGTGCCCGGTGTCCTCGTACAGGCGATCCAGGGATTCCAGCGCGGCGGGCGACGCCGATTCCATGTCCAGCACGCGGTTCCACCACGTGATGGCCGCGTCGTTGCGCCCCAGCTCGTCGGTCAGCAGGCGGGCGTGCTCCTCGCACAGCGCCTTCAGCTCGCCGCCCTGGATCCGGCCGCCGTCCGCCAGCCGCTGCAGGACGCCCGACAGGCCTTCCAGGTCGCCGGAATCGCGGTACAGGCGCCGCAGCGACTGCAAGGCCGGCAGGTCGTCGGGGTACACGTCCAGCACCCGACGCCAGGCCTGCTGCGCCTGGAACGAGTCGGCCAGCCTTTCTTCGGCCGCCTTCGCCACCTCGCGCAGCAGCGTGGTCAGACGCAGCGGGTCGTCCTTCGACAGCGCGATCTCGCGCTCGCAGGCGTCCACGAAGGCTGTCCAGTCCTCCTTGGCCGCGTGCAGGCGCTGCAGCTCGCGCAGCGATTCCGTGTCGCCCTCGGCGACGCGCGAAACCTCGTCCCACAGGGCCAGCGCCGCGTCGCTGTCCGACAGCTTCTGCTCGGCGATGCGGGCCATCCTGCGCTGCAGCACCGCCCGGTCCTTGCCGTTCGGCGCGATGTCGGACAGGGTACCCAGCACCTTGTACAGGGCCTTGTGCTCGTCGCGGACGTCGTGCAGTTCGGCCAGGGCCTCGAGGGCGCCCCGGTGCATCTCGTCGATGGCGAGGATGCCGCCGAAGGCCTCCACCGCCCCGTCCAGGTCGTTCAGCTTGTCGCGCAGCAGCGCGCCGGCCCGCAGGCCGAACCGGATCTTGTCGTCGTCGTAGTCCGCCGCGGCCGCCTCGCGCTCCAGCACGCCCAGCAGGTCCGCCCAGCGCGCCTGCGCCTCGTACAGGGCGTCGAGGTCGCCCAGGGCCTTCCGGTCCGAGCCGTCGACGTCCAGGATCCAGCGGCACACGGCTTCGGCACGCTCCTTGTCGTCCAGGCGCTCGCGGGCCACGTCCGCCGCCTTGTGCCACAGGTAGATCCGCCGCTCGTCCTCTTCGGCCGCGATCGCCGCGGTCATCAGGATGTCCAGCAGCACGGCCCACGCCGAGGCCTCAGCCGCCAGCCCCTCGATCTGGATCAGCAGGGTCTCGTCGGAAGGCTCGATCGCCAGCGCCTTGCCCAGCCAGCCCAGCGCGACCTCGTGCCGCAGCAGCCTGTCCAGTTCGACTTCGCCCAGCTTCAACAGCACGGCCTTGCGCTCGCCGGCGTCTTCCACGGCGGCCAGCACCGATTCGTACACGGTGGCCAGGTCCGACCAGGCGCCGGTCTCGCGATAGATCGGCTCGATGACTTCGAGGATTTCCGCCCGCATCTTCCCGGCGTCGAACATCTGCCGCAATTCGGCGACCGCGCCCGGATGGGCCGGCTGCAGGTACAGGACCTCGCACCGGGCCTCGAAGGCGTCCTTGGCCTTGCCCAGCCGGTCCTCGCAGACCGCTGCCAGGCGGAGCAGGAACGCGATCTTGTCCGTCGCGTCCTGGGTCGAATCGATTTCGGCCCGCAGCACGCGAACCAGGTCCTTCCACTGTTCCATCTGCCCGTAAAGGGCGTCCAGCGCGGTCAGGGCGTCGCGGTTGTCCGGGAAGTCCTCGATCACGCCTTCCAGCGTGATCGCCGCGGCTTCCTTGTCGTTGACCTTGTCCCGCTGCACGAACGCCGCGCGCAGGTGCAGCGCCAGGGCCTCGGGGCGCCCTTCAATCGCCGCGGCACCGGCCAGCAGCAGGTTCGGCACGTTCTCCCACATGTCGTGGGTGGCGGCGAGGGCCTCGATGCGGTCCAGCGCCTCGTGGTTCAGCGGGTCGGTGGTGAACGCCTTCCCGTAGCACTCGAAGCCCGTGATCGCACGGCCCACGCGATGCTCGGCGATCTCGCCCATCGTCAGCAGGTTGGTGACCTTGTGCGCGACGTCCTCCTCGCGCTCGGTCATCACCTCGTACACCACGTACAGGCGTTCCCACTCGTTGCGCTCGGACAGGATCGGCGCCAGCACGCGGAACGCCTCGTCGGCCGCCTCGCCCTTTCGGACCATGCCCTCCAGGGCGTCCACGGCGTCGCGGTCCTCGGGGAACTCGATCAGCAGCGTTTCGTACGTATCGACGGCCTTGATCGGATCGGACAGTTCGCGCTCCAGCAGGCGGCCCATCCGGTACCGGACCGTCAGCGCGGCGTCGCCCGTCACCAGGGCGAGGATCTTGTCCAGGATGCCGAACAGGTTCCACCAGTCCTCGCTGGCGGCGTACAGGCGATCCAGGGTCCGCAACGCGTCCACGTCCTGGGGCACCAGCGTGTGGACCTCCAGGAACGTCTCGATGGCCTCGCCGGTCGCGCCCAGGCGCTCGTGCTGCACCAGCCCCTTCTTCTTCAGGGCGGACACGCGATCGTCGTCGGTCTGCGCGTGCGCGGCCTTGCGGCCCAGCACCTCGACCAGTTCCTCCCACTTCTGGGCCGACTCGAACAGCACTTCCAGGGCCTCGATCGCCGGCTGGCAGCCGGGCGCCAGGTCCAGCACCCCGGAGTACGACCCGACCGCCGCCTCGGGCTGGTCCAGCCGGTGGGCCTGCAGGTCGCCGGCCTGCAGCAGCAGCGCCACGCGGGCATCCGCGTCCGCCAGCAGCGCCGACTTGCGGAGCAGCAGCGTCACCAGCGGGGCGATCTCGTCGTCCGCGCGGTGCAGGGCAATCAGCGCGTCGAGGGCATCCAGGTCACCGTCGTCCATGGAAAGCACTTCGGCGAAGTGCTTCTTGGCCAGGTCGCGAGGCAGGCCGCCGTCGCGGGCCACCCGGGCGATCGTGCGGTGGGTTTCCTTGCGCCGCTCCGGGTCCTCGATCTGGAAGGCCTTCTCGCACAGGACGTCCACGGCCTCGGCCAGCGCGTTGCGCAGGGTGCCGACGCGCAACACCTCGTCCACCAGGGTCTGGCGGTCGGGCGCGGCGCGGAAGGCGCGGGCACGAACCGCGAAGGCGCGGGCGCTGTCGCCGATGCTGCTTTCCAGGATCAGGGCGATGGTGTCGTAGTGCCCGAGGCGGGTGTCCAGGTCCCCGGCCGCCTCGGCCAGCACCTCGTACACCTCGACCAGCTTCTCGTCGTCGTGGCGCGCTTCGTATGCCGGCAGCAGGATCCGCGCGATCGCCACGCGCACGTCGATGTTCTTGAACAGGCGCTCGAGCTGCTTGACCGCGTCCTCGTTGGTGGGCTCGGCCTCGAGGATCGTGTGGTACACCTCGACGGCGCCCGCCACGTCCTCCAGCTTCTCCTCGCGGACCTCGGCCAGGCGCAGGCGCAGCCAGGTGCGCTCGGTGTCGGTCTCGGCCAGCCGCACGCGCTCGGCAAGGACCTCGGCCAGGTCGAACCACCGCTCGGCCTGGATGTATAGGCTGTCCAGCTGGCGGTAGGCCGCGGTGGACTCCGCCTCCAGGTCCAGGATGTGCTTGACCGCGGTGATCGCGCCCTCGACGTCGTCCAGGTGCTCCGCCAGTTCCGATGCAACCTTGAACGCGTAGGCGATCTTTTCGCCGACGTAGGGGGACACCTCGAAACGGCGCCGATAGATCTTCAGCAGTTCGGGGTGATCGCCCTGCTCCTCGTAGATCGTTTCCAGGGCTTCCAGCGCGTCGTTGTTGGAATCGTCCAGTTCCAGCACGCCCTGGAACACCTTGCGGGCGTGCTCGACGTTGCCCAGCCGGTCCCAGGCGATGCGCGCCAGGCGCAGGGCCAGATCGACGCGGCTCGATGCGATGCCGATCGCCGCGACGGCCTTCTCGTAGCGGGAGGACAGTTCGCGCCAGCCTTCGACCTCGCCGGCCGTCGCCTCCAGGGCGTCCCAGCACTTCGGGTCGTCGGGGGTCACTTCCAGGATGCGGGACAGCGTCCGGAACCGCTTCGCGGCGTCGGGCACCGACCAGGTGTACAGGTCGTCCAGGCGCCACAGCAGCGACACGGTTTCCAGCGTGTCGCCACGGCGCTGCAATTCGATTTCGTTCAGGTCGGCCAGATCGGCCCACCGGCGCGCCGCCTCGAAGGGGCCCTTCAGCAGGTCGATGATCGCCAGTTGCAGATCCTCGACGCCCAGCATGTCCTCCAGGAAGCCCAGCGTATCCGCGTGGCCCGGCTCCAGGGACAGGGCCTGTGCGAAGCGCTCGATTGCCGCCGGCGAAGGCCCTTCCAGGGCGGTCGTCAGCATGCCGATGCGCGCATGCAGGTCGGCCAGCGCCGACGACGATCCCGACCCGACGTCGACCTGCCGGATCAGCACGTCGCGCAGGGCCTCGAAGCGCTTTTCGGCCAGCAGCAATTCGCCCAGTTCCTCGAAGGCCTTCGCCTCGCCGGGCTCGGTCGACAGGATCTCCTCGTACATCGCCACGGCCGGATCGACGCGGTTCAGCTTGTGGTACAGGATCTGGGCGACCTCGAACCGGACTGCGGTCCGCTCGTCGTTCCGACGTTCGAGGCCCAGGCGCTTCTTCAGCACGTCGATCAGGGCTTCGTGGCGCTCGAACTGGCGATACAGCACCTCCAGCGCGCGGATCGCCTCGCGGTTGCCGGGGTCCAGTTCCAGGGCCCGCTGGAACGCGGCCTGCGCCGCTTCGGGATTCCGGATGTGCTCGGTGTGGATCTCGCCCACGCGCAGGAACGCGCGGACCTTGCCGCTCTCGTCGTCCAGCAGCTCGGCCGCCTGCTCCAGCACGGCCGCGTAGATCTCCCAGTTGTCCGAGGGACCGGCCAGGCGCTCGAGGTCCTCGCGCAGGCGATCGTCGCGCAGGTCCTCCTTGAAGGCCTCCAGGTACCAGAAGAACGCCCGCTCGCCGTTGCCCAGGTGGCGCTCGTGGATTTCCGCCGCCTCGATCATCAGCCGGCGGCGATCCAGGGCGTCCGTGGTGCCGGCGATGGCGACGTCGTACACCGGGGGCAGGCGCCGCCAGTCCGACAGGCCCCGGTACAGCGCGATCAGTTCCGTCGCAGCCTGGAGGTCGTCATGGAACAGCGACAGGACCTGCTCCAGGTCCTTCACCGCGCGGGCCGGCTGGGCCAGTTCGTCCCGCCACAGTCCCGCCAGCTTGATCAGCAGCACGCGCTTTTCGCGCGAATCGGTGACCGACCCGACCTGGCTTTCCAGCGTGCGGGCCAGTTCGTCCACCGTGCCGAACTTCCGGAGGAACCAGTCCAGGTCGTCCCACCGGTGCTCGGCCAGGTATCGCGCCCGCAGTTCGCGCTTGGCGCGGTCGTGGCCCGGGTTCACGTCCAGGATCCGCCGCCAGGTGTCCAGCGCGGCGCTGGCGTCGTTCAGCTTGGCGCCGTACAGGCCCGCCAGCTTTTCCAGGCAGGCGATCCGCTCGGCGTCGTTGGGCGCCAGCTCGTACCGGCGCTGCAGGATTTCGCACTGCTTCTCGACCAGCTTCTCGCGCTCGTAGAGGCCTTCGAGGGCCTTCAGCGCTTCCGCGTGCCGCGGATCGATTTCCAGGACCTTTTCCCACAGCTCGATCGCCAGCGGGAACTTGCGCAGGCGATCCGTCGCCGTCATCGCCAGGTCGACATACACCGCCGCCCGCGCCTCGGCGTCCTCCAGGCCCTCGGCCTCGGTGCGACGCAGCCGGATCAGGCTTTCGAAGTCGCGCCGCTTCTCGTACAGGTCCTTCAGCTTTTCGATGATGTCCCGGCGTTCCGGGGCCAGTTCGTGGATCTGCTCGTAGGCCTTCAGGGCTTCCAGCGCGTTGGCGAACCGGGTTTCCATCAGGTTCGCCTGCACTTCGCGCAGGCGGATGCGTTCGGCGGTGTCCGACGTCGCGTCGATCTTGCGGACCAGCACCTTCGCATAGTCGGGCCAGCGGCCGGCGGCCTCGTACCGCGTCAGCAGCGCGTCGATCGCCTCCATGTTGGACGGATCGGCGTCCAGGATCATCTGGTATGTGGCCAGCACCTTCGGCTCGGCCTTCATCTTGTCGCCGTAGATGGCGATCATCTTCAGCAGCAGCTCGGACTTGCCCGCCGCGTCATCGTCGGCGACGGTCTTCAGGCGCTCCTTGTACAGGTCGGCCAGCGACGGCCAGCGTTCCAGCTTCGTGTACAGGCGCTCCAGTTCCGCGTCGGATTCCTTGTCGCCCGGGACCGCCTGGGCCAGGGCCTGCCAGTAGGACAATTCCTTGCTGGGATTGTCGAACTCGCGGGCCGTGCGGGCCAGCGTGCGCTTCATGTCGACCTGGGTCATCCCGCCCTGCTGGGACACTTCGCCCAGGAACTGCTCCAGGCGCAGCCAGTTGCCGCGGCTGGCATAGAACGTCCGGTAGAAGTCCCGCCACTCCTCGGCATGGGGCCCGGAGCCGCCGACGGCCCGCATGTAGAACTCGGCCCGCACCACGTCGCAGAGCGTCTTCCACGCCAGGCGCCCGGCCTGCCACGCGGTCACGCGGCCCAGCTCGGATTCGCGGTGCCTGCGGAACGTCCCGTCCAGGGCCTTCAGCAGGGCCTCGGCCTGGGCCGTCTCCCCGCATCCGGTGGCGAGTTCCTCCAGCAACCCCTCCGCGGCGCCTTCGCCCCCCTCGGTGAGGGCGGCCTGAAGCGCCTCCTCGATCCGGGTGACGGCGGCGGCGGGTTCGTTCTGGATCGTGGCCAGCAGTTCCGTGACGTCCATGAGTGTCTCCTTCCGCGGTGCAGGTCCAAGGAACCCTACGTCGGTCGGGTATAGCAGATCAACAACGGGCGGGCAAGGTGGAAGGCGCATGCGCGTCGCGTCACGCGCCTGCGCACGAGGGCACGGGTGGGGGGGGTGTGTCGAAAAGGGTGACCGTGTCAGCGCGGAGGGGGTTTCACGGAAGGCTCGACGACATCGCTAGGGAGCGACGGTGACGGTGACCGAAGCCTCGTCGCTGAAGAACGACAGGCGGCTGTCCGTGTCGTAGGAGTAGACGACCAGCCGGAACTCGTAGGAACCTGCGACGTCCGGGATCACGGTGACCATGGCCGGTCCCGGGCCCGGGTTCAGGAACACCTTGCTGGCAATCGGCTTGGCGGAAACGAACCAGATCCAGCCGACCCCTTCGGCGATCGGGAACGTGCCTGCGACGCTCTTGCTGCCGTCGAGGACGAACGATTCCGCAACCTTCGCACCGGCATAATCGGCCGGGGTGCCCGGGTCCGCGACGGGGAGGGTCACGTCCTTCACGTTCACCCACCCGATCAGGTTGGAGATCGAACGTGCGTCGCCGCCCACCAGCGGGTCCACGTAGTCCACGTTCAGCAGCCCGTTCAACGCCACAGGCCCCGAAACGTCGGGGTCGGTGATCTCGATCAGGTTCCCGTCGAACTCGATCGTCAGCGGCAGCAGCGCGCCCGCCTCCATCGTCAGGGCCGCGCCCGTCGGGGCGTTCAGCACCTTGAAGCCCTCGGGGTCGATGCCCACGTTCACCGGGGACGCGGACACGCCCTTCAGCTCCAGCGGCGCGTTGCCCTTGTTCATCAGCACGACGGTCTTGGTCGCCTTCTTGGTCGGCTCCATCGCGAACAGCACGATGTTGGTGGCGCCGGGGGGAGGCGCGACGCCCAGTTCGCCCTTCTTGAAGCCGCCGCACAGCGGCACGATCTGCTCGCCGGCATAGGGCGAATTGAAGGCCACCACCAGTTCGCCGTTGGCGGCCTTGGCGCCCGGCGCCGTGTAGGTGACGGCCACCGTGATCGGGCCGTTCTGCTCGGTCAGGCTGAACTGGCCGGCGGTGATCGGCGTGCCGACCACCGGGGCGCAGTCCCCCGCCTGGGTCGCGCCCAGGCTGTACCACTCGACCGTGTAGGGGCTGGTCAGGCCGGTGCCGACGCGCACGGTCGGCTTCGTCAGCTTGACCAGGCCGGGCTTGCTGTTGGACAGCTTGACCATCTTGGTGCAGGTCGCGCCGACCTCGGTGATCGCGGTGTAGTCCACGCACCCCGTCAGCGCGTCGCCGTAATCGACAGCCAACTGCCCGGCCTCGACGTTGCCGCTCAGCTTCACCTTGGCGAACTGGGGCTCACGGCAGACGCCCGTCATGCACACGTCGCTGCACGTCGCGTCGTCGCAGTACGCCTTGCAGTCGGCGTCGGACGAGCACATGCAGTGGCCGTTCCCGCACGTGTAGGGGCAGACCTTGTCCGCCTTGCTGCACAGCGTCGCGCTCTGCTGGCAGGCCTTGTCGCTGTTGCACGTCACGTCGGTGCTGACGACCTTGCCCCATTCGACCACCAGGTAGTTGTCGTCCGGCGGCTCGAAGGGCCGGTACTCGACCCTCAGCGTCCGCGGGCCGTTGCCCGAACCGGAGTTGTCGGGGTCGATGATCGTGTCCTTGTTGGGCCGGCCGCTGATGATCGCGTAGGCCGAAGACTCGGTCTCGAAGTAGACGTTGCCCAGCGCCAGCGCCTCGGACCCGGTGTTCGACAGGACGATGTCGACCGAATCGGACGACGTGGCCGTCGCGTTCAGGAACACGTAGTTCGGCGGGTTCGCCGAAAGCTGCGGGACCTTCTCCTCGGGAGCCAGCGAGAAGGTGAACACGCCGCCCAGCATCGACTCGTCGTTGGTCGTGATCTTCATTTGCGTCGCGGTGTCGTCGGGGTTCGCGCCGGGCGTGAAGTGGACCACCAGCTTCAGCACCGACGCGGAGGACGACAGCGCCTCGCCCGCGGCAACGGTCCAGGGAAACGACAGGCCGGCCAGGTTCGGCAGGACGTCCATGTCGCGGTTCTTCGTCACCACCTCGACCTTGCTGATGATCAGGGGAGCATCGCCCGTGTTGCCGAACACCAGGCTGATCTGCCCGCCGCCCGACACGAACGCCAGCGTCACGCCTTCCTTCACCTGGTCCACCGGGCTGACCAGCGCGCCCGCCGCCGTGATGTACAGCGCGGGTGCCGGGGTCGAGCCCGCCCGGGTGCAACCTGCCGCAAGGGAAGCGGCGACGGCCAGCATCGCGATCCATCGAACGGTGGAACCACGCGTATTCATCGTAGGCGCTCCTTTCCGGGGGACCTCACGGGAACACCGACCACGGGGGCCGGCGACGTCTCCTCGTCAACCGTTCAGGCACAGCGTGTCGTAATCGATCACGATGTCGTCGCCGGGCTGGGGCATGCAGGCCCCGGCCTGGTCGAACACCACGGCGTTCGACGCCGAATCGTACTTCCAGCCCGACGTGCACGCCTGGCCCTTGACCTTCACCGCCACGGTGGCCGGGTCGGCCAGGCGGCTGAGGTAGAACTGCACCTTGAGGCCGAACGCCTGGGCGCCGATCTCGTTCATCACGGTCGCGAACGTCGGGTCGCAGATGCTGCCCTTCTTGCCGCCGGTCGCGTCCGCCACGGCGAGGTACCGCTCCGCCGCGGGGAGGGTGGTCACCGTCGCGGGCGTCGTGGTCGTGTCGGTGTACGTGCAGGTCCCGTCCTGCACGATGGTGTTCACGTGCATCATGTTGACGTTGTAGTAGCCCTTGATGTTCTTGAAGAAGTCGATGTAGAAGGCCGGCGTTCCGGTGGACTGGTCCTCCTCGTCCGACAGGATGATGATTTCCAGTTGCGCGTCGTCGCGCAGGAAGCCCTTGTTCCAGCCGCCGCAGGTACCCTCGATGCAGTAGTACGGGCAGGTCTTGGGGTCCGTGCACAGGTTCTTGTCGTTCTTGCACGTGTCATCCGTCGAGCAGGCGACCCCCGTTTCGGAGGTCATCGGGGCCGCCAGGGCGACCTGGCCCGCCTGCAGCGCGGCTTCCTGCGCGTCCGAACCGCCGTCGCATCCCATGTTGACCAGGGTCTTCAACTGGGACGTGGCCTGCGACCCGGGAACCACGTAGCGCGGCGTGACGTTCTTGTTGCCGCGGTTCAACTTCCCGATGACCGTGTCGATCACCACGTTCAGGCTCATCACGCCGAGGTGGAAGTTGTTGCTCCACAGGGTCGACATGCCGATGAACGAGGCGAAGTTGTCCGTCAGTTCCTGCTGCTTGTCGCACATGGAACCCGAGTCGTCGATGATGAACAGCACGTCCACGTCCTGGCCGGACACCTGCTTGAACGTGTCGGTCTGGTGCGTGTCGTAGGTACCGGAACCCATCAGCGCGACCGTCAGCGCCGACACCGTCTGATCGTCGCTGGTCACCTGCATCGTGCACTCGTCCGCGCCCTCGTCCTGCGGGGCATACGCGATCTCGAAGCAGAACGGGGCCGCCGCCGACACGCCCTTCGGCATCGCCGGGACGTTCTTCGTGTGGAACTCCGGCGTGCAGCCGACCAGCTTGATGTCGGTGATGTTCAGGGCCATGCTGCCCGTGTTGTACACGCACACCTTCTGCGGACGCGACCAGCACCCGATCGTCACCTTGCCGAAATCGACCTTGTCCGGCAGCACCGACACCTGCACGATGCCGCCCGTGCCCTTGAGGTTCGCCGAATAGGTCGGGGTCGTGCCGCCGGGGACCGGGGGCAGGACCAGGTTCAGCTTGTTCGCGGCGTCGTAGATCTTCACGGACAGGATCGCGTCGAACTCCGTCAGGTCGCCGAAAGCCGACGCGACGTTGGTGGGCGAGAAGCGGATGCGCAACGGGACCACCGCGCCGGGAGCCATGCCGTTCATGGTGGCCGGAGGCAGGGCCGCGAACTGGAAGTTCTTGGAGTTCGTCGAGGTGCCCGGGGCCATGCACGTCATCGACATGCCGCCGAACCCGATGCAGTCCTCGATCTTCGCCGACAGGAACGAGCAGAAGCCCGATCCGGTGTTGACCAGGTTGACCGCCAGTTCCTTGTGGAAGCCCTGGGCCACGGTCCCGAAGTTCGTGACCCCCGCCGGGCTGAACGCGACCTTGCAGACCGGCGAGCCCGTCCGGGAAACCGTCATCCCGACCGTGACCGACTCGTTGCCGGGGCTGTTCGACGTGATCACCAGGTCGGCCGTGGCGGTGCCCATGGCCGGGCCCTTGTTGATGAACGTCAGCGTGACCGGCATCGACTGGTTGCCGGCCACGACCCAGGCGCCGCCCGGCCCCGTCGCGTACTTCGCATCCACGGAGTACGTGAACTCGGCCCCGTACTGGGACGTGCTGAGGTTCGTGATCGTCATGGCGGTGATCGTCAGCGGGCCGTGGCCGTCGTTGCGGACCGTCAGCGTCCGCGAGGTGGGCTGGTTCTGCGGGCCGTAGCCCAGATCGATGAAGTCGGGCACCACGGTCAGGTAGGGAGCATCGACCTGGCCGAACACGGGGATCAGGGCCGGGCTGTTCGGGTCGTTGCTGAGGATGCCGATGCTGCCGATCGGGTCCGCGCTGGCGGGCTTGGGCACCTTGGCGGTCCAGGTCACCGTGTAGGTCTTGTCGGTGCCCGCGGGGATCGTCACGGTGCCGGTCGGGCCGTCCTTGATCGCGATGTTCGCGTCGCCGCCCGGGGCCACGTACAGGGACTGGATTTCCAGGTCGGAGTTGCCGACGTTCTTCAACAGCAGGGCCTGCTCCCGGTTTTCGTTCAGGGGCACCCACTGGAAGTCGATGGCCGCGGGCGCGACCTCCAGCACCGGGCCCAGTTCGCGGCCCAGGACGTCGAAGTTCCACGTCTGCAGGCTGCCGCGGGTTTCGCCCTCGACCACCAGCGACGACACGTCGTCGTTGCCGCCCATGGGCTTGTACTGGATCACCAGGCCCAGGTCGTCGCCCGGCTGGAGGTCCACCGGGAGGGGCTGGTTGTTGGGCAGCACCAGGGCCTGCAGCGAGAAGTCGTGGCTGCCGTCGGTCTTCAGGTAGATCTGCTTGATCGTCACCTGGTCGGTCCCGATGTTCTTGACGGTCACGTCGAGGGTCTTGGCGTCACCGGCCAGCACGTCCTCGAAATCGATCGGGTTCGGGTTCGCGATCAGGTCCGCCAACTGGCCGTTCGCGGTGATCGGGATGCGCGTTTCGGAGGCCGGCGGCACGTTGTGCTTGATCACGAGGTACCCGGAGGCGTCCGACGACGACGTCGGCGCGTAGGTCACCGTGACCTCGGTTTCCTGTCCGGGCGTGAGGCTGGTCAGCGCGGGCTGGTCCACCGAAAAGTCGGGATTCGTGCTATCGACGAACACCTTGCTGATCACGATGGTGCCGGAGGTGCCCACGTGCGTCAGGTGCACGGTGATCGGTTTCGACGTCTGGATCGGGACCGTCCCGAAGTCGATCGTCAGCGGGAGGTACGACAGGTTCAGGTCGTCCGCCGCAGTGCCGCCCTGGCAGGAGCATCCGTTGCCGCCGACCAGGAGGGCCACCGACACGGCGCAGAAGACCCGTGCAAGCATGCGCATCATGAGCCTCACCTCCGGGCGGACGGGGGAGCCATCGGTCACTGCTGGCCGCAGGAACTGCCACCGACGACCACGAACGCGTTGTTCATGTAGTTCGGCGTGATCTTCAGGCTGCCGTCGGCATTCTGGACCGCGGTCACGATTCCCTGGGGCCAGGTGATCGTCGCGGCTTCCCACATGTCGCACTTGACCATCTTGTGCCCGAGGGCCTCGAGGTCGCGGTCGAACACCAACTGTCCCCAGATGTAGCACTTGAGGCGCGGATAACTGAAGCCGAACCCGTGGTCGTCCCAGTAATGGACGCCGACGCGGTACACGCGGCCGGCGACCGGCACGCGCAGGTTGACGTTTTCGGGGCCGGCGCCGTCCGTGTCGTCACGGTCCAGCGAGGGGTTGTCCGCGACGTTCGGGTTCACCGATTCCCATTCCGGGTTCTTGTTGTACCAGAACACGTCGTAGGGGATGTCGAACCAGCCGTCCGGCTTGCCGTCGCCGTCCAGGTCGGGCCCGGTGGCGAACGGGTGCAGGAAGTGCAGGTCCATGTCGGAACCCGCGTCGGGCCCGCTGTCGAACTGGTTGCTGTCGCCGGGCGTGTCCCACGTCAGCTCGCAGTGGATCGCCTCGTCGGGAACGACCGACACCTTCTTGCAGGCGGTGGTCTTGCACTGCGGGTCGCTGGAGCAGAAGTCCGAGTCGCACACGTCCAGGCAGTACGTGTAGTCGCCGCCGACGTTCACTTCGTGGGTAGGCGCGTAGAAGTTCGCCGCCGGGACCAGCGCGAACTTGTTGTCCGAGGGCTGCTGCACGGTCCACGAGTAGGACTGGATGGACCCGCTGGCCGGCTGGCTCTGCTCGCCGTGCAGGTGGATGATGTCCTGCGGCTTGGCCTCCTCGCCTTCCTCGATCACGATGACGGGCTGCGGGCAGTCCACATCGACGCCATAGCCCGTTTCCGGGACCTCGGTCTTCGGGCTGAAGGTGTTGGACGAAATCACGATCGCGCCGGTGTCCTGGATCACCGCGCCCTGGGCGTCGGTCGGGTTCTTGACGTCGGGCGTGAACTTGGCCAGGAACTTGACCGAGCTGTTCACTTCGATCGTGATCGGGGCGGCCGCGGTCGGCGCGCCGTTGGGGAAGAAGGCGGTGATTTCGGGGGTCGATGCGAAGTCCAGCGTGAAGTCCGT
Source organism: uncultured Myxococcales bacterium (assembly GCA_903857665.1). GTDB lineage: Bacteria > Myxococcota_A > UBA9042 > DTJE01 > DTJE01 > CAIZWN01. The sequence continues at coordinate 1,098 of CAIOFV010000162.1, read as the reverse complement.
GCTGCTGTCGGGCGTCTTCATCGCGATGCCCGTGATGATCAGCGGCTGCGTGCCGATGGAAGTGACCGTGACCACGACGCCGGCCGCCTTGCCGATCTTCTTGCCGCCGAACTCGACCTTGGCCGGGTCCACCTTCAGACGCGGGCCCGTCGAGTTGCCGACCAGCTCGACCTGGCGCTTGCCGTCGATGACGCCGGTCTCGTTCGAGTGCAACGTCAGGATGGCCTGCGCGGGCTCGCCATCCGTGGGCGTGAACGTCGAGGTCCACTTGAGGCCCGAGTTCGCGTCGATCGTGACGGGGGGGGTCAACTGGACGACTTCCGCCGAAGCCGCCGCGGTGAAGGTGCGACCGTCACCCAGGTCCACCATGAACCCGGGGGAGCCGTCCAGCAGCAGCCAGTCCATCACCAGTCGGCAGGATCCGGTATTGGACAACAGGATGTCCTGCTCCCCGGACTTGTCCTCCAGGGTCACCGTGGCGAAGTCCACCTTGACCGGGGCCTGCAGCGAAGGCTCGCAGAGGCGGGTCGTGAAGACGATCTTCAGGTTCTGCAGGTTCGCGTCGGTCGAATTGTCGTTGACGATCGTCAAGGTCGCGACGCGCGTCGTGGAATCGTCGTACCGCAGGAAGTTGACGGTGAATTCGTACGTTTCGGCGCCGAGGCCTTCGCCCTTCGGCGACACCTTCGCGGGCAGGCCGGACGCCACCAGCGAGAAGGCGGGATCCCCCGCCGACTCGGCATCGGTCGCCGGCGTGTAGTTCAGCTTGACGTCCGTGACGTTGAGCACCTTGCCTTGACCGGTGTTCCGCACCGTGATCACGTAGGACGACGACTGGCTGGCATCGACCTCGACGCTGGTCGCCGACGGATCGATTTCGATCGTCGACGTGGCGTTGATCTTTCCGCCGGAGCTCTTGCAGGCGATCGGCGCAGCCAATACCACCAGCGCCAGGATCGCGAGAATCGAGCGCACTCTCATGAAAAGCTCCTCCGTGGGGAGACTCCGGTTCCGAGCAATTATCCGGGTCCGGACCAGGGGTGTCAAGCCGCAAGTCCGCATCGACAGACCTGACCGGTATGCGTGCCCGGCCGCCCG
>CAIOFV010000161.1 GCA_903857665.1 uncultured Myxococcales bacterium | reverse complement strand
TGACTTCGAACGTCCCAGTCACGTCGTTGCACGGGTCGCCACCGACCCGCAGGTTGTTCTTGAAATGGGCGGTGCCGGTGGAGTTCTTGATCTTCCACGTGAGGTTCTGGTTCGCGTTCGCCTTCGTGATCCCGCTGGTGCCGGCGCCGCCGCCGATCGCGTCGTCGTCGTGGAGTTCAGAATTCTTGCCGCCGAGCACCGCGGACCGGGCCCCGGTGACGACATTCCCCTTCCCCGCGCTGGCCAGGGACTGTTCGCCGGCCGCCTCGGACCCGCTCGCGGCGAGCACGGCCGACTGCGCGCCCGAGGCCACCGAGCCAATGACCGCGATGGCCGCCGAATCCTCGCCCGTCGCCTCCGTGAACGCGGCGTTGTTCGAAGTCGCGATGACGGCCGAGTGCGCCCCGCTGGCCTCGCCCCCGGCGGACGCGATGGCCGCCGCCTGGTCCCCGGACGCGATGGCGCCGAAGGAGGCGAGCACCACGGCGTCATCGCCCGTCGCCTGGGAGTTCCCGCCCGCGCCGAGGACCGCGGCACGATCACCAGTCGCGTCGCCGGATCCCGCGATGACGGCCGAGTCGCGTCCCGTCGCCGCGCTGCCCTCGGAGGCAGCCACGAGGGAGTTGAGTCCCGTCGCCCGGGAGGCGTCCGCCACGAGGACCGCCCGCAGGCGGCGAGTCGTGACGGTCCCCGTGTCGGTCGCGTGCGACGTCAGAGCCGCTGCGCCACCAACGGCCTGGGCGAGCAGCGTGTCGTCGGTCTTGTCCAGCGTCATGCCGCACGCCTCGATGGCGGCGGCGATCTCCTCCTGGACGTGGTTCAACCAGTCGGCCGATACCTCGGTCCCGCCGGCAGGGTTGGTGTCCTGGAAGTAGCCGCCGGTGCCCGAGGGCAGCGGGACGGGTTTCGTCGGGGCCTTGTGGGGCGTGTCGATCCTGAACATCCCTCTACCTCCTCATGCGCCCGTCCACCAGATGAAGGTGTGGGCGGGCTTGTACTTTTCGAATGCCAGGCGAACGCGGACGGCGATTTCGTCGAACGTGATCAGAGGGGCCCCGGCCGGGTCGCCGGCCCGAAACCTCGTGACGTTTGCCGGGATGGAGATGGACCAGACGAACGGCCAGGCGGTGTTCTCAACGTCTGCCACCGCGCCCATCGCGAGCGCGAGGCCCTCGAAGTACGCCTCGGACTGGCCCCCCTGCGCAGCGAGCTTTCCTGCCAGGACCGCGCGTCGGTCGCCTTCCGTCGTCGGGTAGTACCCGAACTCCGGAAGTCCCGTGACACGCTCCCATTCGGGCAGGAGGCCCGCCGCCGTCGTGGTCCGGGGGTCGGCCTCCTCCATCAAGGACCCGGCACGGTTCTGGACGCGCACGTATTCGTCGGCCAGGCCGGCGAGCAGGCGCGTGAGGCGCCGGGCCGGGTCGCGGGTCCAGACGAGGCCGCGGGGCAGGAGTCCCTGGAGGATCCGGATGAAGTCGTCGGTCGCGGCGATCCAGATCGTGCCCATGGTCAGACCCCGTTCATGACGACCGCCGTGTCCACGATCGTCGGGTACTCGTTGGCGGCGAGGTCCACATCGGCCGTGGGGCCGCCGCCGTCCACTGCGGTTACCTCGAACCAGTCAAGCCCGTCCGCGCGGCCGATGGCCTCGAGGAGCCGGGAGTTCCGGACGGTCCAGGCAGACGACGAGAATTAGAGTTCGGCGCGCTCCCGAAAGGTGGCCTGGAGTTCGCGGCGGACGTTCCCCTTCACCT
>CAIOFV010000160.1 GCA_903857665.1 uncultured Myxococcales bacterium | reverse complement strand
GGGCGAGATCTTCGGGTACCTGGGAGCCAACGGCGCGGGCAAGTCCACCACGATCCGCATCCTGTGCGGGCTGCTCAGCCCCTCCTCCGGCCAGGCCGAGGTCGCCGGCTTCGACGTGGCGAAGGACCCGGAATCGGTCAAGCGCCGCATCGGCTACATGTCCCAGAAGTTCTCGCTGTACCCGGACCTGACGGTCGAGGAGAACCTGGACTTCTTCGGCGGCGCCTACGGCCTGTCCGGGCGCCGTCTGCGCGATCGCATCGATTCCGTCATCGACGAGGTCGGGCTGCGAGCCGAGCGTGCCGCGATGACCTCGTCCCTGCCCGGAGGCCGCCAGCAGCGCGTCGCGCTGGCCAACGCCCTGCTGCACGACCCGAAGATCCTCTTCCTGGACGAGCCCACCGCGGGCGTGGATCCGCTGGCCCGCCGTGAGTTCCTGGCCCTGGTGCGGCGGCGCGTGCAGGCGGGCGCCACCGTCTTCCTGACCACGCACTACATGGACGAAGCCGAGTACTGCCGCCGCGTGGGCCTGATGGTCGCGGGGCGCCTGGTCGCGCTGGGCACCCCCGCCGAATTGAAGGCCCTCCACGCCCAGGGCGACATCCGCGTGCTGCGGGGTTCCTCGACCGCCCTCGGCGCCGCCGTTCGCCCGCTGCCGGGCGTGCTGGCGGTCCAGTCGCTGGGGGGAGGCATCCGGGTGCGCGTCGAAGCCCGATCGCTGGACGCGGTGCTGGCCGCCGCCCGTCGCGCCGATCCGGACGTCACGATCGAGGCGGCGGACCCTACGCTGGACGACGTGTTCCTGGCCGTCGTCGCCGAGGGGGAACGATGAGCACCCGGCATCCCACCCCGTCTGCGCCGCTCCCGATGCGCCTCCGCCGCTTCGCGCGCCGCACGCTGGCGGTGTCCGGCAAGGAAGTGGTCCACGTCGCCCGCGATCCTTCGACCCTCTACATCGCGCTGGGCATGCCGGTCGTGCTGCTGCTGATCTTCGGGTACGGCATCTCGTTCGACCTCGATCGGTCGCCCCTCGCCATCGTGGACGATGACCGCACGCCCGCCTCCCGGGACCTGGTCGAGGCATTGACGTCCTCCGGGGAATTCCGCGTGGCCTCGCGGCCCGAGGACGCCGACGACATCGACCACGCGTTCCGGGCCGGCGACGCGTCCGCCGCGGTGGTGATCCCGCCGCAGTTCGCCGACGACCTCGCGGCCGGCCGCCCGGCGCCCCTCCAGATCCTGGTGGACGGCAGCGACGGCGCGAAGGCAGGGAGCGTGATCGGAACTCTGTCCGCCCTGCTGCGACGCTGGGCAACGGGCCTGTCTTCTACGCCCGTGACACCGCCGATCGAGGCCCGGGTGGAACTGCTGTACAACCCGGGCCTGCGGTCCGCGATCTTCTTCGTACCGGGCCTCGTGGCGTACATCCTGGCGCTGGCCGGCGTCCTCCTCACCGCGCTCACGATCGCCCGCGAGGAGGAGCAAGGGAACCTGGAACAGCTGTTCGCCACGCCGGTCGGCCGGCTGGAGGTGGTGCTGGGCAAATTGGGGCCCTACGTGATGCTGGGCGTCGTGCAGGCCCTGCTGGTCCTGGCCGTCGGCGCCGTGGCCTTCGACGTCCCGATGATGGGCAGCCCGCTCACCCTCGCCGTCGGCACCCTCCTGTTCCTGGTCGGCGTGCTGTCCCAGGGGCTGTTCATTTCCGTCATCGCCCACAGCCAGCAGGTGGCCACGCAGATCGGCGCCCTGTCGTCGCTGCTCCCCGCGATCCTCCTGTCGGGCTTCCTGTTCCCGGTCGAGCGGATGCCGATCCCGCTGCAGGTCATCGCCTCGATCTTCCCGTCGCGCTACTACGTGTCCATCCTCCGCGGCGTGCTGCTGAAGGGCAACGGGTTCGAGGTCCTCTGGCCCCACATGCTGGCCATGGCGGCGTTCTCGGTGGTCGCGCTGACCGCCGCCACCCGGCGGTTCCGGCGGAGGGTGGCATGACCCCGGGACTCATGGCGGTGATGCGCAAGGAAATCCGGCAGGTCACGCGGGACCGCCGGCTGATGCCGATGCTGATCATCGCCCCCGTCGTCCAGTTGATCGTGTTCGGGTCGGCGGTCGACTTCGAGGTCGAGCACCTGAACACCGTCGTGTGCGACCAGGACGGCACCGCCGAATCGCGCGACCTCGCGCGCCGCTTCACCGCCGACAAGTCCTTCGTCGATATCGGCCCGGCCCGCGACTGCAACCACCCCGAGGAGGACGTCCGGGACCAGCGGGCCGACGTCGCGCTGGTGGTGCCGCCGGGGTACGCCCGGGACCTGGCCGTCGGGCGCACCGCACAGGTGCAGGTGCTGGCCGACGGCACCAATCCCCTCTATGGCCGCTTCGCACGCGAGTCCGCGGCCGCCGCCATGGACTCCATTTCCGCAGCCATGCTGATCCAGAGGGCCGAGCGCGCCCGGGGCCTGCTGCAGGCCGAGCCGGTGATCCCCCGTCCCGCCGCCCAGATCCGCGTCTTCTACAACCCCCGGATGAAGTCCCCGATGTTCATGGTCCCCGGCGTGGCGGCGATGATCCTGCTGGTGGTCACCACCATCGTGATGGCCATGAACCTGGCCCGCGAACGCGAAATGGGCACCCTGGAGCAGGTGATCGTCACGCCGCTGAAGTCCTGGGAACTGGTGCTGGGCAAGGTCCTGCCCTTCGTGGTCGTGGGCTGCTTCGACGTGCTGCTGGTGCTGACCGTGGGCACCTGGGTCTTCGACCTCCCGATCCGGGGCTCCCTGCCGCTGCTGGCCTTCGGGACCCTCCTGTACATCCTGTCGACCGTCGGCCTGGGCCTGTTCATTTCGGTGTCTGCGAAGAACCAGCAGCAGGCCTTCCTGATGGCCTTCTCGGTGATGATGCCCGGGATCCTGCTGTCCGGCGTCATGACCCCCATCGAGAACATGCCCCACTGGCTGCAGCCCCTGACCCTGCTGAACCCCATCCGCTACTACGTGACGATCCTGCGCGGGATCCTCCTGAAGGCCGCGACCTTCCAGGACCTGGCCTTCGAGTTCACCGCGCTGGCGTTCTTCGGTGTCAGCGTGATGGTGGCCGCGGGGCTGCGGTTCCGGAAGCGGCTGGGGTGACCCGGGGGCCTGCTGCCGGGCGCACTGCCCGGCGTCCTGCCGGAAGCAGCCGTCCGACCATCGTTCCATGCACTCCTTGACGTCCCCGGATCCGACCCCATGGTGCATCCACCAGTCGAACCCAGGAGGGTCCAATGATCACCGTGATGGGAGCCACCGGAAACACCGGGAAGAAGGTCGCCGAAGCCCTGCTGAAGGCGGGCGAAAAGGTCCGCGCGCTGGGAAGGTCGGCCCGGAAACTGGCGCCGTTGCAGGAATTGGGTGCCGAGACCCTGGCCGGAGACGCCGGGGACGCGGCGTACCTCGCGAGGGCCTTCCACGGCGCCGACCGCGTCTACACGCTGCTGCCGCCTGACGCGCAATCCACCGACTACCGGGCCGAACAGGACAAGGCCGGCGAGGCGATCGTGCGGGCCGTGCGGGAAAGCGGCGTGCGGTACGTCGTCTTCCTGAGCAGCATCGGCGCCGACCTCAAGGAGGGCACCGGTCCGATCGCGGGCCTCCACGCCCAGGAGGAACGCCTGAAGCACCTCGAGGACACCCACGTGCTGTGCCTGCGTGCGGGCTTCTTCTTCGAGAACTTCTACGCCACACTGCCCCTGGTCAAGCACCAGGGCATCAACGGCGGCGCCATCGCGCCGAACGTGTCCTTCCCGATGATCGCGGGAAGGGACATCGCCGAAGCGGCTGCGAAGGCCCTCCTTTCGCGCGACTGGAACGGCCTCGTCGTGCGCGAACTGCACGGAGAGCGCGACCTGTCCAACGCCGAGGCCACCCGGATCCTGGGCGCACGGATCGGAAAGCCGGATCTCCAGTACGTCCAGTTCCCTTACGGCGACTATGCCGGGGCCCTCGTCCAGATGGGCGTGTCCCAGAACGTCGCGGGTCTGTACGTCGAAATGGCGAAGGCGTTCAACGAAGGACGGGCGAAGCCGATCGAGGGACGCGGTCCCCGGAACACCACACCGACACGGTTCGAGGACTTCGCGGTCGATCTAGGCAGAGCCTACCAGTCCCTCTGACGCGTCCTGCCTGCCCCCAAAACCCTGCCCCCTTCGGCAAACGCCGATGACGCCATCCCCATCGCCGCGCCTTCCGGCCCGGCCCCCGGATTCGTCGCGCCCGGCGTCCGCCCATCGCACGCCGCCGTCACGACGCCAACGCCCGCCATCGCCTGAACGTCCATCCCCCCTGAATCCACGCCGTTGCAGCACTCGCCGGGTCGCGCCGGATTGGAGGTGGTACAATCCGGACAGGCTCCCGGGAGGTCAAGAAGAACCGATGAGGGGTTGCGCGATGCAGATGATGGCGATGACGGTGGCGGTGGCGATGCTCTCTTCCTTCGGGGGGTGCAAAGGCAGCGGAGGCGGTGCCGATTCCGTCACCTGGTACAACATCGACATCCCGTCCGTGAAGATCGCCCCCGGTGCCGACGCCGCCGTACTGGTCCGCTTCATCCCTCGCGAGGGGTACCACTGGAACCCCGAGTTCCCGGCCCGACTGAAGCTGTCCGACCCGGGTTCCGTGAAGACCCCAAAGGCGGACTTCTCGCTGTCCGACGGGGACTTCAAGGACGATTCCGGCGTCGGGGCGCTGTCCATCCAGGTCGCAGCCCAGGCCGCCGGCCAGACGGCCCTGAAGGGTGTTGCGGACTTCTCGATATGCAACGACAAGGAATGCCGCATCTTCAAGAAGATCGCGGTCGAGGTGCCCATCGATGTCCACTGACGGTCGTCGCCACGAGCCGGCCACCTTCCTCGCGGACCTGGCCCAGGCGGTCCGCGACGACTTCATCGTCAAGAAGCGCGTCCTGTCGTTCGAAGAGTATGTCGGCCTGGTGTCGGCGAACCCGCGCCTGCACACCCGGAATTCGGCGCAATACGCGGTGGACTGCTTCCGGCACTTCGGCCTGGTGGACGGCGAGCGCTTCCGCCTGTTCGACGTGCCGTTCGACGACGGCGTGGACCGGCTGGTCGGGCAGGAGCAGAGCCAGAGGGACGTCTTCCGCTGCCTGGAGAAATTCGGCCGCCAAGGCAAGGTCGATCACCTGATCCTCCTGCACGGCCCGAACGGCAGCGCCAAGAGCACGATGATCCAGTGCATGGCCCGGGCGCTCGAGTTCTACTCGTCCGCCGACGAAGGTGCGCTGTACCGGTTCAACTGGGTCTTCCCCAGCCTGCGCCTGGAAAAGCAGGCGCTCGGGTTCGGGCGATCGCCGGACGCGCCCGCGGAAAGCGCCCCGCGACGTTCGTACGCGTACCTGGACGAGGACCAGGTGGATTCCAAGATCCAGACGGCGATGAAGGACCACCCGCTGTACCTGCTGCCCAAGAGGCAGCGACGCGAGCTGCTGCGGGGACTGCTGGCGGACCAGGCCGACTTCCACCTGTCGGAAACGATCGGGGAAGGCGACCTGTCGCCGATGAACCGGCTGATCTTCGACAACCTGCTGGTGGCCTACAACGGCGATCTCGAGCGCGTCTGGCAGCACGTCCAGGTCGAGCGGTTCTTCCTGTCGCGGCGCTTCCGTCGCGGCATGGTGACGGTGGAACCGCAATTGCAGGTGGACGCGAACCTTCGCCAGTTGACGCTTGACCGCTCGCTGGAATCCCTGCCCAAGGTGCTGCAGAACGTCACGCTGTTCGAGCCGTACGGCGACCTGGTGGACGCGAACCGCGGGATGATCGAATACAACGACCTCCTGAAGAAACCCATCGAGGCCTTCAAGTACCTGCTGGCCACCTGCGAAAAGAGCACCGTCACGCTGCCGTCCGCGATCCTGCACCTGGACACCGTGTTCATCGCGTCCTCGAACGACCGGTACCTGCGGGCGTTCCTGGAGCACCCGGACTGGCCATCGTTCAAGGGGCGGATCGAACTGGTACGCGTGCCCTACCTGCTGGACTGGGAGGCGGAGGCCCGCATCTACGAGTCGCAGGTGCGGCCGGACGCCGTGGGACGGCACGTGTCGCCGCACACAATGAGGGTGGCCGGGCTGTTCGGGGTGCTGACGCGCCTGGTGAAGCCGCGCGGGACCGGCGTCGCGGCGACTGCGGCCGAGGCCGTGGGAAGGCTGACGCCGCTGGAAAAGGCGGACCTGTACGCGCTGGGCAAGTCGCCCGAGTGGGCGCCCCTGGCCGTGGCCATCGAACTGGCTGCAGCCCGCGACGCCCTCCGCAACGACGGCACCTCCCGCAGCCCCTACGAGGGCGAAGTAGGTGCATCCCCCCGGGAAATCAAGACGATCCTCTTCAACGCAGCGCTGTCGGACCGATACCGCTGCCTGTCTCCGCTGTCGGTGTTCGACGGACTGGAAGAACTGCTGAAGGATCGTACCCTGTACGAGTTCCTCCGGGTCCCGCCCGACGGCGAATACATGGATCACCCGCGCCTGGTGCAGGCCGTTCGCCAGCGCTACCTGGAGTGGGCCGACGACGACGTGCGCCGCTCCATGGGCCTGGCGACCGAGGAGCAGCACGTGGACCTGATGGCGCGCTATGCCCAGACCACCAACGTGGTGCTGCGCGGGGAAATGGTCCGCAACCCCATCACGGGAAAACTGGAAAACCCAGACGCCCACCTGCTGGAAGACGTCGAGCAGATGCTGGGCGTGGACCGCGATCCCCTGGCGTTCCGGCGCCAGGTCCTGGGCACGATCGGGGCCTGGTCCCTGGATCACCCGGGCACCGCCGTCCCGTATGCCGCGCTGTTCGGAAACATCCTGCAGCAGATCCGCACGGCCTACTTCGAGCGTCACCGCCCCATGATCCGGCGCCTGGGACAGTCGGCCCTCCAGGTGCTCGGCGGCGACACCCCGTCCCTCACCGCGACCGAGCGCACCCGCGTGGACTCCGTCATCCAGGAACTGGAGGCCCGCGGCTATTGCAGGCATTGCGCCGGCGAAGTGCTCGGATTCGTGCTGCACGAGAAATACGACTGATTCGTCCGGTTTGCGATCCGTGAGGCTGCCAGATCAGGTTGCGGGTGCGGGTCTGCCTAGCGACCCCGGCCGCTGTGGCAGGCCCTGCAGGCGGGCCCGTCCTGCGAACCCATCCAGCCGTTCGGGTGCGGCTTGCCGCCGATGCCGCCGGGCTTGTGGCAGGTGACGCAGTTGGACGTGGCGCCGCGGTCGTGGCACGAGGCGCACGCCACGATGTCGCGCCGGGCCTCGCGGCCGTGGAAATTCGGCGACGCCCGGTCCAGGGTCCAGCCCTGCGGGTGGGGCGACGCGCGATCGAAGCCCTGGGCGGACTGGGCGATCCGGGCCTTTTCATGGCACGTGGTGCACTGGGTCACCGAGTGGCACGAGGTGCAGGTGTTCGAATCGGCACGCGCCTCGATCGGGTGGCGCGTCAGGAAGTCCGCGCGGTGCACCAGGGACTTGTCCACGCGCTCGGCGTTCCGGAAGGCCGGCGTCAGCGGGTCCAGCCGGTTGTGGCAATCGCTGCAATCCGTCTGCTTGTGGCAATGGCTGCACACCGCGTCGTCACCGCGCGCCAGCACGCCGTGCCGCTTCAGGAAGTCGCCGTCGTGCGAAAACAGGTTCAGCGGCGCCGACGGGTTTTCGACCAGGTCCGAGTGGCACATCTTGCAGTCGATCTTCCGGTAGTCCTTCCGGTGGCAGGACATGCACGTTTCGTGGCCCAGGTTGGACCGCTGCGCGGGCGCGACGGTTTCGGCCTTGGCGCCGTGGCAGGTCGCGCACGTGACGCCGGGCCGCGCCAGGTGGTCCTTGTGCGAATACGTCACGCCGATGCGGTGACCGTCCGCCCAGGTGCCCGGGCGGGCGGGGTCCGTGTGGCACTGGCCGCACTTGCCCTCGACCTTCTCGTGGCACTCCATGCACTTCGCTTCCTTGGGCACGCCGAACCCCAGCCGGGTCGAGTCGATGACCTCGGCGTGGCAGTCCTTGCAGTCCAGGCCCTGGTTGGCGATGTGTTCCTTGTGGCTGAACCGGATGTGGTCCTCCCGGCGAACCAGGGAGGCACACGCGTACACGGTCACGAGGACGAGGCAGGCCGCCGCTACGGCCCACAGTCCCCGACGCATTCGAAGGCTGCTCATGTGCCCCACCTCACTTCACGTACGTCGAAAAGGCATACTGGAACTTCAGCAGGCCGGACCAGCGCTGGGTGAAATCGGGATTCACCGTCACCGCCACGTCGCCCTGCAACCGCGCGCCACGGAACAGGTCCACGCCGGCCGTCAGGCCCACCACGTTCGACCGCTTGTACCCGCCGCTGCCGGTGTAGTGGTACGTCGTCAGGCCGTTCGGGTCCGCCCGGCGCCAGGCGTCGTACCCGTTCACCGCGTCGTCGTAGAAGAAGTTGTCCACGTCCAGGGTCAGTTCGAAGATGCGATGGGGCCGCACCGACGTGAAGATGCGCGCCTCGGTGTAGCCGTTGGTCGCGCTCTTGACCCGGCCGATCTCGATCCCCGTCGTCGAGGTGATCTTCCCCTTCGTCCGCAGCGTCGGCTTGAACCCCAGCTGGTAGCCGTTGCCGTCGCCGCCGTAGTTGTAGTAGCGGCCGAAGAAGTCCATGCCGAGCATGCCCGGGGACCGCCACGCGACCTCGGCGCCCACCTTGTGGTGCCGAGCCGACGTGAACACGCGGAAGATCGACGTCGCCGGCAGGCGGGACGCCGGGTTGAAGTAGCCGTAATCCACCGACACGCGCCAGTCGCGGTGGGGCTTGTACGACAGCGAGTTGCCGGTTTCCTGGAAGCCGCCCGACCGGAAGTCGAACGCGGTCCAACCGGCGCACTCCAGCCCCTTCACCAGGCGCAGGGCGTAGTCCAGCGCGACGGTTGCCCGCGAGATGGTGCCCTGGTCGTGCTCGCCGGCGAACGACAGGCCGATGCGGCCCTTTTCCCACGGGTCGTAGGCGACGCGGCCGCCAAAGGCCACGCGGTCCTTGCGGTAGCCGAACTGGGCGTCGGGCATCCAGCCTCCGTACGCCTGGATGTCCATGTCGGCGCCGGGACGGGCCTTCACCCACACGCCATCCATCAGCACGAAGCCGCTGGCGACGGTGGTGACCATCTGGCGGCCCGCCGTCAATTGCCACCGGCTCTTCGGGTCGCGGTAGGACAGCGTGCCCACCAGCAGGTCGCCGGTGAAGATGTCCTCGCCCAGGTGATGGGCCGGCTGGATCACGCCGAAGCCGCGCACCTGCAGCGACAGGCCCGGAACGCCCACGTTGTCCGCGCCGACCGTCAGGTATTCGTAGATCGGGAACTGGTACAGGCGCGACGTCGGGTCGTTCGGGTCCAGGATCTGGCGCTCGGTCAGGAAGGTCGTGGTCGACCCGTATACCCGAGTCCCGGGTCCGACGTCGGCCGCCGGATCGGCCGCGGCCGGCGCGGCCCAGGCCGCCATCGCCACGCCGACAAGGCAGGCCGCAGCCAACCGCCCCGCATCCACGCGGCCGCACCACGTTGCTGATGCTCGCCGTTCCACCATGTCTTCCCCCCTCCTCCCGGTGCCGGCCGCCGCCGGGCAACGGGCCCTTCGATCGCCCCCTCGCGGGTGGCGGGAATCACTGCCAGTACTGGGGACCCGGGTCGCTGCCGTGGCACGACGGCGAGCACAGCTTCGTCGTCGCGTTGTACGTACCGCCCAGGCTCAGGACGACCTCCACGGTTCCGTCCATGTGCTGGGTCTTGTCCGCGATGGCGGGCGTCGTCGCGTTGGTCACGGTGGCCTTGTGGCAGTTGTAGCACCGCAGGCCGGAATGGCTGTCGAACACGCTGGGATGCCGTCCGTCCGTCGGCGAGATCCCGTGGCACGTTCCGCAGGCCTCCTGGGACTTGTCCACGACGTTCCAGGTCGGCGTCCGGTTCGTCGCGCCGGCCAGCGGCAGCGTGGAACCGTGGCAGTAGGTGCCCGAGCACTTCGCCGTCGTGTAGTTGAACGTCGGGTTCGCCCCGTTCATCTTCGACCGGGCGCCGAAGGTCAGTTCGGCCGGCAGCGCCGAATCGATGTGGCCCGGGTCGGTGTAGGCCGACGGCACCAGGTGGCAATCGGTACAGACCAGCGGGGTCGCCAGGTTCGACGGCCCGTTCAGGTGGGACTGGTGGGCCCCGACGGACACCCGGGTGGTGTCGGACTGGCCCGCCGTGTCCACCGGCGGCGCGTTGTTGGCGGCGCTGCCGTGGCAGGAATTGCACGCGAAGGTGGTGCGCACGTCCAGCGTGCCGTCGATGTGGTGCGACGCGTCGGCGATGGTCCCGTCGACATTGGCGGTTGGGGCATGGCAGGCCCCGCACAGGGGCGACTGCGGGTGCGGCGCCGGCGGCGGGTCGCCGTGGCAGGTCCCGCAGGCCTTCTGGCTGCCGTCCAGGACGGTCCACGTCGGGGCCTTGTTGGTGCCGCCCGTCAGCGTCGCGCCGTGGCAGTAGGCGTTGGTACAGACCGCGGTGGTGCGGTTCCACGCCGGGGTCGCACCGTCGGTGGTCGATAGCGACCCGAAGGTCAGCGTCGCGGTTGCGTTGTCGATGTGTCCCGCGGACTCCACCGTGGCGGGGACCACGTGGCACTCGGCGCAGGCGACCGGCTTGCCCACGGTCGCCTTCAGGTGCGACTGGTGCGCGCCGACCGTCACCTGGGACGTGTCGGAACTGCCGTGCGTGTCCACGGGCGGCGCGTAGTTGTCCGCGTTGCCGTGGCAGCCGTTGCAGGCGGTGATCATCTGGACCTCGACCGTCCCGTCGATGTGCTTGTCCGGATGGGCGATCTTGTTGTCCGGCCCGACCGTGTCCTTGTGGCACGCCGAGCAGTTGGACACGGCCGGGTGCGGCGCCGGCGGCGGGAAGCCGTGGCAGGACGAGCAGGCGATCTGGGTCTGGTCCACCTTCGTCCAGACCGGCACCGTCGCGTCGCCTCCGGTCAACGTCGCGCCGTGACAATAAGTGTTGGTGCAGGTCGCGGCGGTCCGGTCCCACGCGGGGGTCACCCCGTCCGTGGTCGACAGCCCGCCGAACGTCAGCACGGCCGGCTCGGGGTGGTCCACGTGGCCCGCGTCGTTGAAGTTGGCGGGCACCTTGTGGCACGACGAGCACTGCACGGCCACGGACAGCCCGTCGGTGGCCTTCAGGTGCGCCTGGTGCGCGCCCACCGTGACGTGCGACGTGTCGGAACTGCCCGACAGGTCCTTGGGCGGCGCCGGGTTGTCGGCGTTGCCGTGGCAGGTGTTGCACTTGGTGATGTCGGCCACGTCGATCTGGCCGTTCACGTGGTTCTCGGGATGCACGATCGTGTGGTTCGGCCCCATCGTCTGCTGGTGGCAGACCATGCAGTCCAGGCCCGAGGCGGGATGCGGCGGCGGCGGCGGGATCGAGTGGCACGTGCCGCACTGCACTTGGGTGCCGTCCACCTGCGTCCACTTCGGAGTGGTGTGGGTACCGCCTCCGATCGTCACGCCGTGACAGTAGGCGCCCGAACACGTCGCCGTGCCCGGGTCCCACACGGGCTGGGCGCCCGCCGCCAGCGCGTTGCCGTGGAAGGACACCTCGACGATGCCGTCGATGTGGGTCGGGTCCGAGGTGGACCCCGGCATCACGTGGCAGGATGTGCAGGCCACCGGCGCGAACAGGCCGGCCGGGACCTTCAGGTGCGACTGGTGCGCGCCCACGGTAATCTGGGTCGTGTCCGACGAACCGTTGAGGTCCTGCGGCGGCGCCGCGTTGTCGGCGTTGCCGTGGCAGATGTTGCAGTTCGAGCCGGTGATGACATCCACCTGGCCGTTCACGTGCAGCGACGGGTTCTTGAAGGTGCGATCGGCGTTGATCACGTCGCCGTGGCACTTCGAGCAGTCCTCGACCTGCGGGTGCGGCGGGTTCGGCGGCAGGCCGTGGCAGTTGCCGCACACGGCCTGGGTGCCATCGACCTTCGTCCACTTCGGGGTCGTCAGGGCGCCGCCGGTCAGCGTGGCACCATGGCAGTAGGCACCGTTGCAAGTGGCCGTGGACGCGTCGAACGCCGGGGTCGCGCCGTCCGTCACCGCGCGCCCGGTGAACGTGACCGTGACAATCCCGTCGATGTGATCGGCGTCGCTGACCGACGACGGGACCTTGTGGCACGTGGTGCAGGGGACCTGGGCGAAGATGCCGGCCGGGACCTTCAGGTGCGACTGGTGCGCGCCCACCGTCACGTGCGTGGTGTCGCTGGAACCCGACGTGTCCGTCGGCGGGGCCGCGTTGTCGGCGTTGCCGTGGCAGGAGTTGCACGCCGTTCCGGACACCTCGACGGTGCCGTCGATGTGCTTGGTCACGTCCTTGAAGGTGCCGTCGGAATTGATGACGTCGCCGTGGCACTTCGAGCAGTCCGTGACCTGGGGATGCGGGGCCGGCGGGGGTGCGCCGTGGCAGTTCCCGCACGCGGCCTGAGTCCCGTCCACGATCGTCCATTTCGGGGTGGTCTTCGTCCCGCCGGACAGCGTCGCGCCGTGGCAGTATGCGTTGGTGCAGGTCGCGGCGGTCGCGTCCCACACCGGGTTCGCGCCGTCGTTGACGGCCAGGCCCTTGAACGCGACGTCGCCCGTCCCGTTCATGTGCCCGGGGGAGTCGATCGCCGTCGGGACCGTGTGGCAGGCACTGCACGCGACCGTCTTGCCCAGGGTCGCCTTCAGGTGCGACTGGTGCGCGCCGACGGTGACCAGCGTGGTGTCCGAGCGGCCCAGCGGATCGACGGGCGGCGCGGGGTTGTCCGCGCTGCCGTGGCAGGAATTGCAGTCGCCCCCGCCCTGGTACTGCACGATGCCGTCCGCGTGCTTGGACGGGTCGATGATGGTCATGTCCGGGCCCACCACCTCGCCATGGCAGTTCGAGCACTGGGTGCTGTTCGGATGGTTCGCGCCGCTCCGGATCGTCGCCGGCGGGAGGCCGTGGCAGGCGCCGCACTGGCCATATTTGGCGGCATCCGCGGCGTTCCACTGCGGTTCGGTGGCGGTGCCGCCCTTCAGGGAGGCGCCGTGGCAGTACACGTTCTTGCAGCTGACGATGGCCGTCAGGTCCTTCGTCGGCGCGGATGCGACGGGCGCCAGGCCGTCCAGGACCGCCCGGCCCGAGAAGGTCACGGTGGCCGGCAGGCGATGGTCGATGTGCCCGGGGGAGTCCACCCGCGCAGGAACGACGTGGCAGGTGTCGCAGGCGACCTGGGCGCCGATGCCGCCGTCGAGGTGCATCACGTGGGCGCCGACGCCGCGGAAGGACGGGTCCGAGTTGGCGTGGGTGTCAACCGGCGGGTTCAAGGACGTTCCCGTGCCGTGGCACCCGATGCAGGCCACCGGCGGGACGTCCCCCACGGGCACGTCCGAACCGATGCCGAGATCTCCCGCGCTTCGCCCGGAAGTGCACCCGGCGATCAGCAGCAGGACCCCCCCCAGAACCCCCACGATCCGCCGCGCCATGACCAACCTCCCGCAACCCGAAGCCCCACCCGGCGCCGTTCTATCCCGGTTCGTCCTGCGACGCCCCTCCCCGGAAGACGCTAATCCGGATGGTTGCGGGCGATTATAGCGTCCCCTTGAAAGGGCCGTCTGCGATTTTCGCGTAACCGGTTCCGCTTGCTCCGAAACCACCCGTCGCGGCACCGCTCCTTGACCCGCGAACCTCGAAACCCTATCCTCCCGGCGTCCCCCGGGGCGCCGCATTCCGGCCCCCCGAACCCGGAGTCGATGATGCTGACCGAACGACTGTTGCAGGTGACCCTCATCGGGACCGAGTGGGTGCTGTACCTGCTGATCGGGCTGTCGGTCGTGTCCATTTCGCTGATGATCGAGCGAGTGCTGTTCTTCCGGTCCAACCGGCTGGCCTGGGACAAGCTGCTGGCCCGCGTCGATCCGCTGCTGCACGCCGACGACACGAAGGGGCTGGCGGAAGTCCTCCGGTCCTGGCAGGGACCGGAGGCGGACGTACTGCGGGCCGGGATCGAGGGTGCACGGAAGGGCAAGGCGGCCGCCGAGCGCCTGGTCCACGCGGCCCTCCTGGTCGAAACGCAGAGGCTGGACCGGCGGCTGGCCTTCCTGGGCACGCTGGGAAACAACGCGCCCTTCATCGGGCTGTTCGGAACCGTCCTGGGCATCATCCGCGCGTTCCACGACCTGTCGCTGGACGTGAAGGGCGGCGCCAACGTGGTCATGTCCGGCGTATCCGAGGCCCTGATCGCGACCGCCGCAGGCCTGTTCGTGGCCATCCCCGCCGTCATCGCCTTCAACGCCTTCCAGCGCCGCGTGTCGAAGGACGTGAACCGCGCCCAGGCCGCCGCCGACCGCCTCCTGGCGATCCTCGTGGGCGGCGACGATTCCGGGACCGACGAAACCATCGACTGATCCCGGGAATCCCGACCCCGCCCCCCTTCGTCCTCCTCCTGGCTCCATCCGTCCCTTGCGGCGGACACGATCGGAAGTCCGGGCACGCAACGGCGCTTGCAGGACCTGTGAAGCGACGTGCTACAATGCCGACGTCCCCCGCCTTGAACGCGAGGAAAGGTTGAGCGACAAGGACCTCCCCGATAGTGGCTCCACCGACAGGGACCAGCAGATCGCGGTGGCCATGACCCTTGCCCGCGCATCGGCCCGGGTTTCGCACGAGCACACCCTCGACGGGGTCTACCGGGCCTTGTGCGCGGCCGGGGACGGGGTTCCCGGCCTGGTGATGGGGTGGGTCGGGCGGGTCGTCGGGACCGACGTGGTCCCGGTCGCTTCCTGGGGGGATCAGCAGCACTACCTCGACAGCATCCGGATCACGGTGGACGAATCGCCCGCGGGCCAAGGTCCGGTCGGGACCGCGCTGCGCTCCGGGCAGATCGCCATCATCGACTCGATCGACGAGCCCGGCTTTGCGCCCTGGCGCAAGGAGGCCCTGGCCCGGGGCTACCGGGCGGTGGCCGCACTGCCCCTGAGGAGCGACGAAGGCGTGCTGGTGGGGGCGTTGACCCTTTACAGCGACCAGGCTCACTTCTTCACGCCGATCCGCCAGGCGATGTTCCGGGTGCTGGCCGAGGCTGCGTCCGCAGCGATCGAGAACGCCCGGATCGCCGAACTTCTGGCGGCCCGGACCGCCGACCTCGAAGCCACGATTTGCGGCCGCACCGAGGAAATCGCACAGCGGAACGAGCAACTGGCGCAGACCAACGCACAGTTGGCCGAGGCCTCGCAATACAAGACCGAGTTCCTCAGCCACATGTCCCACGACCTGCGTTCGCCGCTGACCGCGATCCTGGGATTCGCCGAAGTCCTGAAGGACGAGTTGTACGGCCCGCTGAACGCCCGCCAGAAGGAGCACCTGGGGCACATCTGGCAGGCGGGCCGCCAGTTGCTGGATGTCATCGACGACGTGGTCGAACTGTCCCGGATCGAATCGGGACGGCTGGTGCTGGACACCCAGGACTGCTACCCGCGCCAGGTCCTGGAAGCGGCGGCCTCCCAACTGGCGCACCTGGCGACGACGACACGGGTGACCATCGCCTGGAACGTCCGCCCCGACGCCGAGCAACCGATTACCATCGACCCCCGCAAGATCAAGCAGGCGCTGTTCAACCTCGGTTCCCACGCCATCCGAAGCGCCGGATCGGGTGGCCGGGTGACGATCGTGGCGGATGCAACCAGCGAAGCGGTCAGCGTGGAAGTCACGTGGGTCCGGCCTGGCCCCTTGATCGTGCCGATCGACCTGACGATCCGGAAGGCCCCGGGGTTCGCGGTGTCCCTGGCTCACAGGCTCGTGGAAATGCACCGCGGCCACGTGGCGCGAAAAGACACGCCCGAAGGCGGGGCGTTCGTGCTGGTCCTGCCCCTGCCCGGCGGTGCTGCTGCTGGCTGACACCCCGGGCATACATGAGGATGCCATGCACCCGATCCGCGTGCTGCTGGTGGACGACTCCTCCCAGAACCGCGTCCTGATACGGGCGATCCTCGAAGCCGAGCACTACGAGGTCGTCGAGGCGGACACGGGGGAAGCGGCCGTCGAGGCCTTCCGGGCCGAGGCGTTCGACCTGATGATCCTGGACCTCGTCCTGCCGGGCCTGGACGGCTTCGGCGTGCTGAAGGCGGTCAAGAGCACTCCGAAGGCCGGCGACACGCCCGTGCTGTGCATGAGCGCACTGGGCGAGGAACAGACTCGCATCCGGGCCCTGGACCTGGGGGCGTCGGATTTCCTGACCCGGCCGGCCAGCCGGGCGGAACTGGTGGCCCGGGTTCGCGGCCTCATCCGCACCAAGATCCTCCAGGAGCGCCTGGACGAATCGTTCAGCAAGCTGACCGCGCTGGGCCGGACCGCCGAGGTGCACCTGGCCGACCTCAACGCCGTGGGCACCCTGGCCCCGGATCCGCTCCCCGCGCTGGTCGAGCAGCTCCGGTCCGCCAGCCGGGCAGGCCGCGTGCCGGACGTGATCGCGGCGCTGGACCGCGTCGACAACGGATACGAAGGACGGCTCTTCCTGGCCACCCTGCAGGAGGCCGCGGCCCACATGGAGTGCGTAGGCCGGGTCGATCGGCCCGGGTCCTATGTCCAGCCCGTCGTCGGGACCTGGACGACTGGGGAAGGCGAGGAAGCGTCACCGTGGATCCGCTGCTTCCTGGAGTGCCTCCAGCCCGTGACCGGCGACGTCCAGAACATGGCCTACTGCGTGACGCCGGGGGCCGCGCTGGCGGCCGTCAACTATCCCGGTGGCGTGGACGCGCTGGACGCCGAGGTGGTCCGGGGCTTCGCGCTGCACTGGGAATTCGTCCGCCGGATGTCGGCGGCGGCCAAGGAGATCGAGGACGCCTTCGAATACACCGTGCGAGCGCTGTCCCGGGCCGCCGAGGCGAACGACCCCGACGTCGGGGCGCACCTGCAGCGCGTCAACGCATACAGCCGCGTGCTGGCCGAGGCCGTCGGCATGCCCGCGTCCTTCGTGCGGACGATCCACGTGCAGGCCCAGTTGCACGACGTCGGCAAGATCCAGATCTCGATGGACCTGCTGAGGAAGCCGGACCGGCTGACCGAGGACGAGTACGAGGTCATGAAGGCCCACACGTGGCACGGCGCCCGCATCCTGGGGGAGCACCCGCGCCTGGCCACGGCGGCGGCGATCGCGCTGACCCACCACGAGCGCTGGGACGGCACGGGATATCCCCGAGGCCTGAAGGGCGAGCAGATCCCCATCGAGGGGCGTATCGTCAAGCTGGCCGACGTGTACGACGCGCTGCGCAGCGTCCGGCCATACAAGGCCGCGATGGCGCATCGCTATGCCGTCGAATGCATCCTGCGGGGCGACGGCCGCATCGGCCCCGAGCACTTCGACCCGTCGCTGCTGGATGCCTTCCGGCGCGTGACGCCCCGCTTCAACGAGATCCACGAATCGTTCGTTGAAGCGACCTGACCCGGGGCGGTTCCGCCTATCCGAACGCCTTGCGGATTCGCACGGCGGCTTCAGCCACCTTTTCGACCGAAGGGACCAGCGCGAAGCGGACATGGCGCTGGCCCGGATGCGTGCCGTCGGGCAGCGCCTCGCCCAGCGCAGGGCCGGGGCTGCACACCACTGCGACCGCCGGGTCCAGCAGGCGCTTCGCGAACCGCAGGCCGTCCATCCCGGCGGGGACCCGCGGCCACACGTACAGGGTCGCTTCCGGCGTGAAGACCTCGCACCCCACATCCCGCAGCGCCGGCACCAGCAGGTCGCGCTTCTGGCGATACAGGTCCCGCATGGCGGCCACGTGCGTCTCGTCCGACAGGGCCGCCACGGCGCCGTCCTGGATGTAGGTCGCGGTGCCCGAATCGACGTTGGTCTTCAACTTCTTGAACAGGTCCACGATCCTCGCGTCGCCGGCCACCCAGCCGATGCGGTGGCACGTCATGTTGGACCGCTTGGATAGCGACTGGAACACGATCACGCCGTCGCGGCCGAATTCCAGGATCGTCCGCGGTGGACGATCGAACCACACTTCCGTGTACGCCTCGTCCGACGCCACCACGATGTCGTGCCGCGCCGCCCAGGCCAGCAGCCCCGGCCAGAAGCCGTCCGGCGCCACCCGGCCCGACGGGCTGTTCGGGTAGTTCACCCAGATCAGCCGTGCACGCGCCAGCACGTCCTCCGGGATCGCGTCGAGGTCGGGCAGGAACCCGTCCTCCATCCGTAGCGGGTAGTAGTACGGCACGCCGCCCGCGAACAACGTCCCGCGGTTGTAGGGCGGGTAGCCCGGGGTCGGGCACAGCACCACGTCGCCCGGATCGATCAGGCAGTTCGGGAAGTTGAACACCGCCTCCTTGGCGCCGATCGTCGCGCAGATGTCGCGGTCTGGGTCCAGCGGGACGTTGAAGCGCCGGCCGTACCACGCCGCCACGGCCTGGCGGAACTCGGGGGCGCCCACGTAGGACGGGTAGCCGTCCCGGGCGCGGGTGTCCACGGCCTGCTGGATTGCCCGCCGCACCACGTCGGGCGTCGGCTCGGTGGGATCGCCCACCCCGAAATCGATGGGGTCGTGCCCGCCGGCCTTCAGGGACGCGACCATGCGGTCGACCTCGGCAAACGGGTAGCCGGGCAGGGACGCGATGCGCTTCGACGGCCGGATGTCCATGGGCCTTCCCTCCATTTCCGAACGCAGGGATACCACGGGAGGTGCTTTCGGGCAAAGGTTGCGCGGGCAAGAAGGCGTGCGGGCGGCGTTACTGGTTCATGCTGTTCAGGAACTGCTTGTTGCTGTCGTAGCGCGACAGCTTGTCCAGCAGGAACTCCATCGCGTCCAGCACGTTCAGCGGGTGCAGCAACTGGCGCAGGATCCACACGCGGTTCAGCGCGAGCGGGTCCAGCAGCAGTTCTTCCTTGCGCGTGCCGGACTTGTTGATGTCCAGCGTCGGGAAGATCCGCTTTTCCATCAGCTTGCGGTCCAGGTGCAGCTCGCAGTTGCCGGTGCCCTTGAACTCCTCGAAGATGACCTCGTCCATGCGCGAGCCGGTGTCAATCAGGGCCGTGGCGATGATGGTCAGCGAGCCGCCGTTCTCAATGTTGCGGGCCGCGCCGAAGAAGCGCTTGGGCTTGTGCAGGGCGTTGGAGTCCACGCCGCCGGAGAGGATCTTGCCGGAGGGCGGCACCACCGTGTTGTAGGCGCGCGCCAGGCGGGTGATGGAATCCAGCAGGATGACCACGTCGCG
>CAIOFV010000159.1 GCA_903857665.1 uncultured Myxococcales bacterium | reverse complement strand
GGCCGGCCGAGACAGATACGGCCGAGTGTTCTTTTCAAGGCACAGGAGTAACCATGGCCCCCCGTCGGCGGCATACCAAGTTCATTTTCGTGACCGGGGGCGTGGTGTCCTCGATCGGAAAGGGCATCAGCGCCTCTTCCATCGCGGCCCTGATGGACGCTCGTGGCCTCAAGGTCACGATGCTGAAACTGGACCCGTACCTCAACGTCGATCCGGGCACCATGAATCCCTTCCAGCACGGCGAGGTCTTCGTCACCGACGACGGGGCGGAAACCGACCTGGACCTGGGGCACTACGAGCGCTTCACCGGCGCCACGATGGGCCGGATCAACAACGTGACCTCGGGACAGATCTACGCCCACGTGCTGGAGCAGGAGCGCCGCGGCGACTTCCTGGGCGGCACGGTCCAGGTCATCCCGCACATCACCGACGAGATCAAGCGTCGCATCATGGCCGCGGCCGACACCGCCGACATCTGCATCGTCGAGGTCGGCGGCACGGTGGGCGACATCGAAAGCCAGCCGTTCCTGGAAACCGTCCGCCAGATGCGCCTGGAACTGGGCCGCGAAAACACCGCGTCGGTCCACGTGACCTATGTGCCGTACATCCGCACCGCGGGCGAACTGAAGACCAAGCCCACCCAGCACTCGGTCATCGCGATGCGGGCCATCGGCATCCAGCCGGACATCATCGTGTGCCGGTCGGAGCGGCCGATGCCGCCCGAGGTCAAGCGCAAGATCAGCCTGTTCTGCAACGTCCCGCCCGAGTGCGTCATCGCGGCGGAGGACGTCGCGTCCGTGTACGAGATGCCGGTGCGTTTCCACGAGGAGGGACTGGACCAGCGCCTGATCGACCAGATGAACATCTGGGCGCGCGAAGCGAACCTGTCCGAGTGGCGGCGCATTGTGGACCGCATCAAGAACGCGACCACCGAGGTCAATATCGCCATCGTCGGCAAGTACGCGGATCTGAAGGAATCCTACAAGTCGCTGAACGAGGCCCTGCTGCACGGCGGCATCGCCCACGGCTGCAAGGTCAAACTGAACTTCATCGAGGCCGAGGACCTGGAAAAGTCCGAGGACGGCGCCGCGCTGCTGGGCGGCGCCGACGGCATCCTGATCCCCGGCGGGTTCGGGCGGCGCGGCACGGAAGGCAAGATCCGTGGCATCCAGTGCGCCCGCGAAAACGGCACGCCGTTCTTCGGGATCTGCCTGGGCCTGCAGTTGGCGACCATCGAGTTCGCGCGGAACGTCTGCGGGATGGAAGGCGCGAACAGCACGGAATTCGACGAGGCAACGAAGTACCCGATCGTGGACTTCCTGCCCGAGCAGCGCGGCATCACCCAGAAGGGCGCGACGATGCGCCTGGGCGCCTGCGACTGCACCCTCGAGGAGGGCAGCCTTGCCGCACGGCTGTACGGCACCACGAAGATCATGGAACGGCACCGCCACCGCTACGAGGTGAACAACGAGTTCCTGAAGCCGTTGATGGACAAGGGGCTGAAGGTGTCCGGCCTGCACACCGGCGAGCGCTCGACCACCAGCGAGGCGCTGCCCGACGGCCGGAAGGGCCTGGTCGAGGTCATCGAGCTGCCCGATCACCCGTTCTTCATCGGCTGCCAGTTCCACCCCGAGTACAAGTCCCGGCCCCGGGCGCCCCATCCCATCTTCGCGGGATTCATCGGCGCGGCGTTGAAGTACCGGCTGGCCCGCACCCCGGTCTGAAACCGGGGTTTCAGGAGGACCCATGGCCTGTCGACGATTGCTTCCCGTGGTCCTCGTCGTCGCGTTCGCCTGCGGCGGTGGGGCGGACATCGATGACAGCCGGCCGAAGGCGCTGCGCATCAGCCCCGGCGTGCTGGTGAAGGACTCCATCGACGCGAAGCGGGACAAGGTCGACTGGAAGGACTTTTCGTACTACCAGGACGCCCGGGCGACCATCGTGTTCAGCTTCGGCGACCGGTTCTCGCCCCACTCCGTGGAAGGCGAAATCAGCCTGTTCGACTTCGAGGGCAGCGCGCTGCAGAGCCAGCGGATCGTCCCCGGCACGGTGGACTACAAGTTCGTTGTGCCGGTCAAGAAGGACAAGGACTACTTCTTCCGTGTCGAGGCGCGTCAGGGGAAGGCCGCGTACCTGGTCGAGACGCGCATCGACCCGATGGACCCGTGCGATGCCTGCGGGCCGGGACAGGCGTGCGTGAAGGGCGCCTGCGTGGCGATGACCTGTTCGCCGCCCTGTCGCCGGGGCAGCGAGGTCTGCGAGCAGGGCGCCTGCGTCGAGGCGTGCCCTGGCGGTTGCCACAAGGGCAAGGTCTGCGACGCATCCGAACGGCGCTGCGTCACGGCCGAGCCATCGGCGCCGAAGGCCCAGGCGCCTGCGCGTAAGGGATGCCCGACCTGCGCCGCGGGACAGACGTGCAACGAGGAAACGAGCCAGTGCGAAGGCGCCGCGGTGGGCATCGCGGGCGCGGTCCTGAGCGTCGTCGAGGAAGGCAGCGGCATCGTGATCATCGTGAACCGCGGGTCGGAGGACGGCGTGCGGCGCGGGGCGCCCGGGCGCGTGGCCGGGATCGCCTTCACGGTGCGTGACGTGTCCGCCACGAAGTGCAAGGTGTTCCTGAGCGCGAAGCCCTCCCAGGTCCCGCTGAAGTCCCGGGTGACGATCGAAAAGTAGGCCAGCCCCGAACCGCCGAAGCCCCAACTCGTCCCCGTCCCCGCCCCCGTCCCCGTGCCCGCCCTTCCTACTCCGCAACACATACCCGAACCCGAGCCCGTACCCGATGCGGCTGGATGGAACTGGGGTGGCTGGCAAGCCTCACGAAGGTCAGCCGGCGGGGGTGTCCTCGGTCGCGGTCGTGGCGGTATCCAGGGTCCCCCCGGGATCCTTCCTCACGGGCGGCACGCCGTACTGCAGTTCTTCCGTAGCGGCGACCGCGGCATCCACCAGGGCGTCCACGTCGAAGCGCGATTCGATCTCCCGCGTCGGGTCCAGCCGGGCGGCCGTTTCCGGATGAGGCGGCACGAACAGGCTGCAGCAGTCCTCGTAGGGCAGGATGGACGTCTTGTAGGTCCCGATCTGCTTGGCGAGGAGGATCCCGTCCAGCTTGTCGAAGGCCAGCAGCGGCCGCAGGATCGGCAGGCCTGACGCGTCCTCGATCACCGACAGGTTTTCCAGCGTCTGGCTTGCCACCTGACCCAGGCTTTCGCCGGTCACCAGGGCCTGCGCTCCCGAGCGGACGGCCAGTTTCGTGGCGATCCGCATCATCATGCGCCGGTACAGGACCACCAGCATCCGCCCCGGGGCGTGGTCGCGCAGCTCGGCCTGAACCGCGGCGAAGGGCACGATCCACAGGCGCATCGACGCCTGGTACTCGGCCAGCATCCGGGCCAGCGTTTCGACCTTCTCCCGGGCCTGGACCTTCGTATAGGGCGTCGCGTCGAAGTGCACCGCGTCCAGGTCGCACCCGCGCCGCATCATCTGCCAGCCCGCCACGGGGGAATCGATGCCGCCCGACAGCAGCAGCAGCACGCGTCCGCCCGTGCCCACGGGCAGCCCGCCGGGCCCCTTCACGGTGCGCACCGACAGCATCGCGTGGTTCGGCAGGATGTGGACCCCGAGGGTCACGGCCGGGTCCTTCATCTTGCCGGGGACGTGGTGCTTCAGGAACACCTGCGCGCCCAGCCGCACCGACAGGTCCATCGACGTCAGCGGGTATTCCTTGTCGGCTCGCGACGCCGCGATGCGGAACGACGACGCGCCCGCGACGTGCTCGTCCGCGATCTGCATCACTTCCGATTCGATGACGCCGATCTCCCGCGGGACCAGCCGGCAGGGCGAGTAGTTCTGGATGCCGAACGCCCTCTGGAATGCGGCCTCCAACTCGGGGGTGACCTCGAAGTCCGGCAGGTGCGCCCCCGTCGCGTGCTGGTGGATCACCATCAGGTGGTCGTAGCCCTCGCGGACCCGGAACGGCCCCGCCCTGCGGGTGTTGCGCTCCAGCGATTCCTTCAGGCGGGCCGTGAACCAGGCCTTGCGGCCGCCCTTCAGGAACAGTTCGGCGAACCGGATCACCACGGCATTGGTCGTCATCGTCGTCCTTCCATCGAAAGTCGGGGAGCGGTTGCCGGGGCGAACACCCGCGGGTCAGCCCTGTCGACGCACCGACGGCGGGAACAGGTCGGACATCGAGGTGCCGTCGTGGATGCACCCGATGGCCCGGGCGAACAGCGGCGACAGGTCCAGCACCTCGAAGCGGCTTTCGTGCCCGGCAATCTTGGCCGCCACCGGCACCGTGTTCCCCACGATGAAGTGCTCGATGGGCGAGTTCACCAGCTTCTGGACCGCGTTGCCCGAGAATACCGGGTGGACCGCGGCGGCGACGACCTTGCGGGCGCCGACCTCCATCAGTTTGTTCGCCGCCTCGACCAGCGTGCCGCCGGTGGTGATCTCGTCGTCCACGATCAGGCAGTTCCGGCCCTTCACGTCGCCGATGACCTGGCGGACGACGGGCTTCTCGGAGTGGTCCATGCGCGCCTTGTCCATGATGGCCACCGGCATGCGCAGTTCGTCGGCGTAGTAGGCGAAGGCCTTGGCCGCGCCGGCGTCGCCGAACACCAGGACCCAGTCCTTCTTGGCTTCCTTGTTGAACAGCACGTTGTTGAAGTGGTCGAAGAAGATCGGTGCGGCCAGCAACTGGTCCATGGGGATCCGGAAGAAGCCCATGATCTGCGGCGAGTGGAGGTTCATCCCCAGCACGCGGTCCGCGCCGGCGGTCTGCAGCAGGTCCGCGACCAGGCGGGCCGCCACGGAAATGCGGGGTTCGTCCTTCTTGTCCGACCGGCAGTACGGGTAGTAGGGCAACACTGCGGTGATGCGGGCGGCGCTGGCGTACTTCAGCGCGTCGATCATGATCAGCAGTTCCACCAGGCTGTCGTTGACCGGGTGCGACGATGTCTGCACCACGAACACGTCCTTTTCGCGGACGTTGTCCTGCAGCCGAACCATGATGTTCTCGTTGGAGAACCGAAGTGTCTCGCTGCGCCCAAGCGGCTTGCCCATGTGCGTCGCGATGCGCTGGGCGAGGTCCGGATGGGACGTTCCCGAAAAGACGATCATGTCGGCTTTCATGAGGTGCCTCCGATCCTGCGAGGGTTCGCAAGGGCGGGGCCTTTATAGACCCGGGGAGCCTTTCCGTCAACCGGCGGGCGGTCTTTCCAGGGGGGTGAAAGGCCTACTGCGTGCAGCCGGAAAGGAGCTTGTGGGTGCACAGGCCGGTGACGGGGTTGCAGCCATCGACCGTGCACTTGTTGTTGTCGTTGCAGTTCCTGGCGAAGTGC
Organism: uncultured Myxococcales bacterium; assembly: GCA_903857665.1. GTDB lineage: Bacteria > Myxococcota_A > UBA9042 > DTJE01 > DTJE01 > CAIZWN01. The sequence continues at coordinate 168,207 of CAIOFV010000159.1, read as the reverse complement.
TGGACGAAGCCCGTGACGGTATCGCAGGCGTCCACCGTGCAGAGGTTCAGGTCATCGATGACCTTCGGCGTGAAGACGCAGGCGCCGGTTTTCGGATCGCAGGTATCGACGGTGCACGGCGCACCATCGTTGCAGATCCGGCGATCGTGCTTGCAGCGGCCGGTCGTCGCATCGCAGGAATCCGCGGTGCAGAGGTCGTTGTCGTTGCAATCCTTTACGTCATGCAGGCAACCCAGGGCGGCGTTGCATCCGTCCACCGTGCAGGGATCGGCGTCGGTGCAGTCCTTCGGGGTGACGACGCAGGCGCCCGTGCCGGGATCGCAGGCGGCCACGGCGCATGCATCGGGCGCCAGGCAGGTCACCGGCTTGTGCTCGCACACTCCCGAATTGCGGTTGCAGGAGTCCACGGTGCACGGATTGCCGTCGTCGCAGTTCTTGTCCGCGTGGAAGCAGACGGTGGTGTACCAGTCGCAGGAATCGACCGTGCAGGGGTTTCCGTCGTCGCAGCTCTTCACCGTGGACACGCAGTGATGGGTGCCGTCGCAGACGTCGGTCGTGCAGTTGTTGCCGTCGGCGCAATCGGCGTTGGTGGCGCAGGTGGCCGTCGGCCGGAACGTGCAGCCCGCGGTGGGCAGGCAGAGGTCTTCGGTCGCCGGATTGCTGTCGTCGCAGACCGCCGCGTCGTGGACGCAGCCGCCGGTGGTCAGCGAGCAGCGATCCGTGGTGCAGGGGTTGCCGTCGTCGCAGTTGACCGCCTTCGATTCGCAACCGCAGGTCGTCGGGTTGCAGGTTTCGGTGGTGCACGGGTTGTTGTCGTCGCACGTCACAGGGGTCTGCAGGCACAGGCCCGTCAGGGAATCGCACACGGCGGTCGAGCAGCAGTCCTTGGCGACGCAGGGGATGGCCGGGTGGAAGCATGCCCCGTTGCTGACGTTGCAGAAATCATAGGTGCAGGCATTGCCGTCGTCGCAGTCCGCCGCCTCGAAAACGCAGAGGCCCGTCGTCGGTTCGCAACGGTCGGTGGTGCACGGGTTGTCGTCGTTGCACTGGATCACCGTGTGGACGCAGTTGCCGTTCCGCTGGTCGCAGGAGTCCACCGTGCAGGGGTTGCCGTCGTCGCACGGAGCCGGGGAATGCACGCATCCCAGCGTCGCGTCGCACGCGTCCAGGGTGCACGGATTGCCGTCCGAGCAGTCCAGTTGGACGAATTCGCAGCCGTCCGTGGCCGGGTTGCACCTGTCCGATGTGCACGGGTTCCCGTCATCGCACGTGATGGGGACGAACTGGCAATTCCCGGTCGCCGGGTTGCAGGTGTCCAGCGTGCAGGCGGCGGTGTCGGCGCAGGTCTTCCGGACCGAGCTGCACGCGGCCGTCGGGCCGTCGCACAGGTCGGTGGTGCAGGGGTCGCCGTCGTCGCAGATCCCGGCGACCTTGGAGTACTCGCAGTTGCCCGTGGTCGAACTGCAGCGGACGTTTTCGCACCGGTTGCCCTTGAAGCACTGCGCATTGGTCTGGCACTTCGGGCAGGTGGTCCCGTTCGACTTGTAGACGTGCCGGCAGCCGATGAGCGGGTCGCAGGTGTCGGTGGTGCAGGGATCGCTGTCGTCGCAGGCGCTCGAATTGTCCGTGTGGACGCACCCGGTCGCCGGGTCGCAGGTATCGGTGGTGCAGAGGTTCGCGTCCGTGCACGAAATCGGGTCGTACCGGCACGCGCCCGTGCCCGGGTCGCACGAGTCCACCGTGCACGCGTTGCCGTCGTCGCAGAGGATGGCGTTGTAGATGCAACTGCCTGTCCACGAGTCGCACGTCGCCGTGGTGCAGGGCGGGCCCTGGTCGCAGGCCCTGTCGAACACCACGCACTCCCCGCTCAGCGGCGAGCAGATGTCGTCGGTGCAGAGGTTTCCGTCGTTGCACACGACCGGCGCCCACACGCACAGGCCGGTCGTCTGGTCGCACGAGTCGGTGGTGCAGGGATTCCCGTCGTCGCAGTCGATCGGCAGCGACCCGCACTCGCCCGTCACGGCATTGCAGTAGTCGGTGGTGCAGCGGTCCAGGTCGTCGCACACCTTCGGCACGAACGTGCACAGGCCCGTGGTCACGTCGCAGGAGTCGGTGGTGCAGGGATTCTTGTCGTCGCAGAACTTCAGCCGGTAGGTGCAGGTGCCGGTCCGCGAATCGCATAGATCCTCGGTGCACGGGTTGCCGTCGTCGCAATTCGTCGGACGGAACACGCACTCGCCGGTGGTCGGGTCGCACGAGTCGGTGGTGCAGAGGTTGCGGTCGTCGCACGGCTTGTTGATGTGGAAGCACGCGCCCGTCGTCCGATCGCACCGATCGAGCGTACACGGGTTGCCGTCGTCGCAGGCCGCGCCGCAGGTGTAGCCGCAGACGCCGGTCGCGACGTTGCAGACCGGCGTGACGCACTTGTTGCCGGGGGCCACGCAGTCGATGTCCTGCGTGCAATGGAAGTCCGCGCAGGCGGGCTGCGTCGAGTTCTTGTACGGGAGGTAGACCTCGCCGCCGCAGGCGGCATCGCACGAGTCGGTCGTGCACTTGTTGCCGTCGTTGGCGAAGACCGCCGTGTGGATGCACTTGCCGCCGGTGTCGCACGAATCGTAGGTGCACGGGTTGCCGTCGTCGCAGTTGAAGCGCGTGTGGCCGCATTGACCGGACCCCGGGTCGCAGAAGTCCAGCGTGCAGGGGTCGGCGTCCTCGCAGTTCTTGATGTCCCAGCGGCATTTTCCACTGGCCTTGTCGCACACGCCGGTGGTGCACGGGTTGTCATCGACGCAGTCCTGGTCGGTGGCACAACTGTCGCACGGTGGGGCCGAGATGCGGGTGTTCGTGCATCCGACGCCCTGGACGCAGGTGTCGGCCGTGCACTGGTCGCCATCGTCGCACGTTTCGGGACGGTACTCGCAGGTCCCGGAGGACGGCTCGCAGTAGTTGTGGGTGCAGGGGTCATTGTCGGCGCACACGACCGGCGTGAACTTGCACTGGCCGGTGATCGGGTCGCACGAGTCGTTCGTGCATCGCAGGCCGTCGTCGCAGTCCTTCGTTTCGTGGACGCACCCGACCTTGGCGCCGCACCGGTCGTCCGTGCAGGGATTCCCGTCGTCGCAGTTCTTCTTGACGAACCGGCACAGGCAGGTGTCCAGCTGGCACGTGCCGCTCTGGCACAGGTCGGCGGCGTTGTTGCAGTTCAGCGGCACCCACTCGCACAGGCCCTTCGGGTCCGCCTCGGTGTTGCAGCGGCCGATGGTGCAGCAGTTCGGCGTCAGGAAGCATTCGGAGTCCTGGCCGTCCGGGCAGTGCTGGCAGGACGGCAGGGGGGTGTGCAGGCATTCGCCGGTGCCCTTGACGCACGAGTCGGTCGTGCACGAATCCTGGTCGTCGCAGTCGACCGGGAACGAAACGCACACGAGGGTCATCGTGTCGCATCGCGCCGTGTAGCACGGATCGGTCTGGGCCTGGGCGCAGGTCGTATCGTCGCCGGCGGTGCATGCGACGCACTCGGGGGGCGGGTTCGATACCAGCGCGTACTGGCAGGTACCGCTCAGCGGATCACAGGTATCGACCGTGCACGGGTTGTTGTCGTTGCAATCCTTGTCGGCCACGTCGCAGCGGCCCGTCGCGTGGTTGCAGGTGCCGACCGCGCACAGCGACGCCGGCTTGCACGCCTCGTCGGTCTTGCAGGGGATCGCGCATTCGGTGATGTCCACGTGCGTGCAGCCGGTTCCCGGGATGCAGAGGTCCAGCGTGCACTGGTTGCCGTCGTTGCACGGGTTGGCGGAATGATGGCAGTTGCCATCCACGCAGGTGTCGGTCGTGCAGGGATCGCGATCCTCGCAGTCGATGACGCTCTTGCAGCCGGCTCCGCAGTTCGCGATGTTGATGTGCTGGCAGCCGGTCGTGGCGGAGCAGCCGTCCTGGGTGCAGGGATCGCCGTCGTCGCAGTCGATCAGCGTCAGGTCGCAGGGGCCGTTCGGCGTATCGCAGATGCCGACGCCGCACTTGCCGATGATGGTCTGGCAGTCCGAATCCTTGCAACTCTGCCCGACCGGCGGGAGGGTCTTGTGCTGGCAGCCCAGCGTCGGATCGCAGGTGTCGAAGGTCGTGTCGTCCCCGTCGTCGCAGTTGATCGTCGTGTGGACGCACGTCAGGCTGGTGGACGCGCAGACGCCGGTGGCCGATCCCTGGACGCACTGGTCCAGGGTGCAGGCGTTGTCGTCGTTGCATTCCGTCGAGGATTCGCCCGCGACGGACGCGGTGGTGCAGGGCGAAGTGCACACGCACGTGTGGGTGCAGCCATTCTGGGCGTCGCACGAATCCGCCGTGCAAGGGTCGCCGTCGTCGCAGGGCTTGGCCTCGTAGGTGCAGACCTTCGTCATGCACAGGCCCTGGGTCGCATCGCAGGTCGTGCCGGTCGGGCAAAGGATGCCGCGCCCGCACACGGCGGCGCCGTCTTCCACGGGAATCGTCGTACAGGAACCTTGGAAGCAGTTCGGGCTGGGGTTCGTGTTGATCGTGTTGCACTGGTCGGCCGCGGAGCAGACGATGCACATCTGGTCCGCCGAGGTATGCTCGCAGCGGTAGCCGAGGTTCGGGTCGCTCGGGTTCGGGTGGCACGTGTCCGTTGTGCAGGGATTGAAGTCCGTGCAGTTGACCGGCGTGTTGAAGACCTTGCCGGTCGCGTCGCAACGATCGGTGGTGCACGGGTTGTTGTCATTGCACCCGGCGCAGGTCACGTGCTTGCAGACCTTTCCCGAGGTGGGGCAGGTGAACTCGTCGTAGCCGTTCTCGTTGGAAATCGGGCAGGGGACGCACGTGTTCAATACGCACGGGTCCGGGCTGTAGCAGTCCGCGTCCAGGTTGCAGCCGGCGCAGGGTTTATCCGCCTGGTAGATGTGGCTGCAGCCGCCCTGCACGCCGGGGCTGCAGATCGGGTCGTAGGTGCAGTCGAGGCCGTCGGAGCAGTTCCGGGTGACCAGGGTGCAATGGCCGCCCTGGCACTTCCCGACCGAACAAGTGTCGGTGCTGTCGTCCGGGCAGTCCGTGTCGATGGTGCAGACGAACGTGTCGGGCCCGACGTCGATCGCTTCCGGGGGAATGTCCTCCGTCCCGCCGTCGCCGTCCAGCAGTTCCGGAACGTCCAGGACGTCCAGCACGTCGCGGCCGCCCACATCCTCGGGCCCGACGTCCTTCACGTCGATGAGGTCGATACCGTTGTCCCCGGTGTCCTCGTCGATCTCCGGCCCCAGGTCGGGCGGGTTGGTCTTGGTACCACCGCAGGCGACGAAAGCCACCGTCACGAATACGACCGGAAACACCCATCGACAACGGCTGGCCATGTCGGACCTCCTTGGACTGGGGACGACGCGACCCGCCACCCAGGGGACAGAGTCCCTGCCTTGGAAAGCGCGGGTCACTCGCAACGCGGGAATTTTATCAGATTGGGCTTGTTCTCGGCAATTCTTTCGCGCGCGACACGCGAAGGGACGGCCTGGTTGCACCCCCCCGGGGCGGCAGCCCTTGGCGGCCCGGCGCCCGGGATGGGAATATCGGGCGGGGGGTGGCGCCCAAGGGGGCCAGGGACCGGTGGAGGACGGCCTCGGCTCTTTACAGGGCGCGGGTTTGCTCCTACCATCAGGCCGGGTTCCCGGCGCGGCAACACAGGCTCAGGAGGTGGACGATGAGGACCGCTGGAACGTTCGTCGGTTGCTTCGTGACAGCGCTGCTGCTGTCCATGACCGCCGTGGCACAGGAAAAGGAGGCGCCGCCCCCGCCCGCCCCGCCCCCGACTCCGGACCAGGTCGCGACCGGGGAGATCCGGGTGACGATGTCGTCGGACTACGCGAAGGTGCTGGTCGATGGCGAGGCCTGGGAGGAAAACGAATTCCTGAACAACGGGATGCTGCTGGTCCTTCACGCGGTGAATCGCACGGTCGAGCACAGGATTTCCCTGACGCCGATCTATGCCGGCTTCGCGCCGGCCGAACTCGTCGTGAAGGCGGACGACTGGAAACTGGCCACCGTCGCGAAGAACGAAAAGATGTGGCAGATCGAGCGGAAGGTGGTGTTCGCCAAGGCGGCGCCGAAACCCGCTCCCAGGCCCGAAGCGGCTCCGGCGACACCCGCCCCCTAGCGACCCGCCTCCCGGCCCGGCCAAGCCCCGACTCTCCACCCAGGCCGCTTCCGTCCATTCCCATCCCTGCCGAAACGGGCGGTCCTGCGCGGCCGTATCGACGCGGGTGGCCAGGGGCCGAAGGCCCAGAATACGGCAATGCGCCAGGATCAGGAGGATGCGTCGCAGGGAGGGGGAAAGGGCGGGTCGGGCAGGAACCTCGTCGGGGGACGGGGAACGCGTCCGCGTCCGGCCCGGGTCAGCCCTTGCCCTTCATGGCCTTCTTGGAGGCCTTCAGGGGGTTGACCTTCTTGACTTCGCCGCCCAGCTTGCGGACGACGTGGGTGCCCAGGTTGCAGGAACCGAACATCCACTTCGCCGCCGGGTCGTTGAAGGCCTTGCAGAACTTGCCCTCGCCGATCACCTGGACGTGCGCGCAGCCTTCGCACTGCTCGACGATCTTGTGGGCCGCGTTGCCCGAAAACGTGAGGGGCAGCTTGGCCAGGGCGGCCGGATCCAGTTCCTTCGTCGTCAGCATCGGATGCCTCCATGGAGCCCGGGCGATCGGTCCGTGCCGATGTCCACCCGGGAACCTTGCGCCGGGGCCGTCCACGGGCCCGTCGGCGGTTCCGGTATCAGACCTTCGGCTCGTCCGAGGCCAGCAGGCCGGGTGTCGCCAGTCCGAGCGTGAGGGCCACCTTGGCGGCCTTGACGCGCTCGTCGCGGCGGATCTCACGCTTGCGGCGCGAACCTGCGGCCACCTTCTTCTTGTCGCGGATCCTGCGTACCTTCTGAGTCGCTGATGCCATGGTTCGTCCTCCCGAATCCAGGGGCGAGCAATGATACCGGGAAGCGAGCGGGTGTCAAGGGTGGTTTGGATCGGCCCGGAACGACCGGGTGCTCGGCCAGGGAACGCTCGTCAATTCCGCGACCCGTTCGCCCGGAGGAGGAAGTACATCAAGGTGAGGATGGCGCTGGCTGCGGCGGCCACGTAGGTCATCGCCGCGGCGTTCAGCACGGCGGCCACGCCGTCCCGGTCGGAGGTCGATACGAGCCCCAGGGCAGGCAGGGCCTTCTTGGCGCGGGCGCTGGCGTCGAACTCCACGGGCAGCGTGATCAGCGAGAACACGACGGCCAGCGAGAACAGGCCGATGCCGACCCAGACGAGGCCGCTGAGGGAATGGATGAAGAAGCCGACCATGATGAAGATCCAGGACAGCTTGGACCCCCAGATCGCGGCCGGCGCCAGGGTCTGCCGAAGCGCCAGGGGAGCGTAGGCGGCGGCGTGCTGCAGCGCGTGGCCGCACTCGTGGGCGGCGATGCCGGCGGCGGACACGGAACGCCCCGCGTACACGTTCGGCGACAGGCGCAGCACTCGGGACGCAGGGTCGTAGTGGTCGGTCAGGACGCCGTCGATCTCCTCGATCCGGACGTTGTGGAGCCCGTTGCCGGAAAGGATGGACCGGGCGACCTGGGCCCCGGTCAGGCCCGAGGACGACGGTACCTGGGCGTATTTCCGGTAGCTGCGCTTGACCTTCCATTGGGCCCAGAGGGTCAGGATCATGGCCGGCGCGATCATGATCAGGTACATCGGGTCGAAGAACACGTTTCCACCTCGCGGGACGTCAACCGGCTTGAAAATGGGGCCCGCGACGCCTCGTGTCAACGCCTTGGGCGCGCCCGAGGCATTCAGAAGGGCCAGGTCGCATGCAGGCCGATGGACGTGGCCGAGGGGACGGCCTGCCGGTGCATGAACGGGATCCGCAACTCGACCCGCACCCCGAGGGAAACCCATTTCACGGGCTGGTATTCCAGGGCGAGCCCGGCGAGGGCCATCCCGTTGACCGGCAGGTCGCGGGATGCCGGCGACGCCATCACGCCGCCGCCCACGTAGACCTCGGGCCGGAAGATCGAGTCGTCGAGGACCAGGGAGAAGCCCCCGGTGGCGGTCATCAGGTCGGCCGCCGGTCCCGTGCGCCGCGGCAGGCCGGCCCAGGCCACCTGGACCCAGGCGTCCCAGTCGTCGGACAGCGAGCGCCGGTAGGCCACGAAGGCGCCGGCCCCGTCGGAGGGGCCCCCGTCCCGCCGGACCAGGTGCTCCCAGGAGAGGCCGGTGCGAACCGCGTTCGGGAGGGGTTCGTAGGCGAAGGCCGGGGAGGCCGCCAGGACGGTCAGGAGGGACGCGAGGAGCCGGTGTTTCCAACGGGTGCGCACGACGGACGATTGTTGTGGAAACCGCCCGAAAATGCCACAATCGTGTCGCTTCCCTGCGGCCGCCCGAGCACGAAGGCGCAGGCGAGTGGATTGCGCAGCAATCTCTCGCCGGAGACGAAGTCGACTCGGGCGCCACCATAAGGGAACATCCGAGCCCGAGGTCGATCCGAATGATCCGTCGCAGCCAGCGGCCTTCCGCCTTCCTTCGCTTCCGCGTCCTGGGCTTGCCCGGACCCGGAGGTCGTCGCCCCATGGCGTGACGTCGTCGCCCGCGTTCGCGCGGGGCTGTCACCCACGCTTCCAGCCAGGAAATCGAGGTCGGGACGCAGCGTGCCGCGCCGATGAGCGCGGTGGGAGGCACCATGAAGGTCGCGGTCGTTCACGGGGGAACGGAGGCGGACGGCGGTCCGGTGGTGGAACCGCCGGACGTCGCCATGGTGTGCCAGTCCCTGGATATCAAAGGACATTCAACGGCCAGGATATCGGCTGACGACGGCCTGGAAAGCGTGCTGCTGAGCCTGAGGTCGTTCTGCCCGGACGTGGTGGTTTCGCTGGTGGATCGCCGCCGGGGGCCCGCGCGGGAAACGCCCTACCCGGCGCTGTTCGCGGAACTGCGGCTGGCCTACACCGGGTCCGCGCCGCCGGCGCTGATGGTGGCCGCGGACAAGCACCTGACCAAGATGGTCGCCCGCGAGAACGGGGTGCCGGTGCCGCCCGGGTGCATCGTCACGGCGGCGACGCTGACGACGATGCAGTGGACCGCGATGCGGCTGCCCGCGTTCGTGAAGCCGGCCCACGAGGAGCAGACGCGGGGGATCGGCCCGGACGCCGTGTGTCGCACGCCGCGCGAGCTGGAGGACAAGGTCCGCAGTTCGCTGACGCAGTACGAGGCCGTGGTGGTCGAGGACTACCTGCCGGGGACCGACCTGGTGGTGCCCTTCCTGGAGGGCGTGGGCGACGGCGTGCTGCCGCCCTGCGAGGTGCTGTTCCAGGCGGGCTCGCCGTTCCGTCACGTGATGTGGGGCGAGGCGGACACGCCGGCGCTGCGGTGCCCGGCGATCGTGCCCGAGCCGGTCATGACCCTCGTGAAGGCGTACGTGAAGCGCCTGGTCCGCGTGATGGGCCTGCGGGACTTTGCGCAGTTCGACTTCCGGCTGACGCCCGACGGCGTGCCGTTCCTGCTGGAGGTCAACGCGGTACCCGAGCTGCGGCCGGGCGCGCCCTTCCTGGTGTCGGCCGAGCGTCGCGGCCTGACCCCCGCGGACGTGGTGCAGAAACTGGTCGAGTCGACGGCCCGGCGGCGCCGCGTGTTCAGCGCCGGCGTCGCGCCCGCCGCGGGCAAGGAGCGGAAGGGCGTGCGGGTGGGCTTCGTATACAACCTCAAGCGCGTCACGCCCACGCTGGAAAAGGACAGCGACGCCGAGTTCGACGCCCCGAAGACGATCAACGCGATCCGGGATGCCCTGGAACGCCTGGGCAACACGGTGGTGCCCCTGGAGGCCAACGAGACCCTTGCCGGGCGGCTGGGCGACGCCCGCGTGGACGTGGTCTTCAACATCGCCGAAGGCTGGCGCGGGCGCACCCGCGAGGCCCAGGTGCCGGCGCTGTGCGACCTGCTGGGCATCCCGCACACGGGGTCCGACGCGACGTCGCTTGCCGTTGCCATGGACAAGGCCGTGGCCAAGGACCTGTTCCTGCGCAACGGCATCCCGACGCCGGTCAGCCAGCTGTTCCGGACGGTTCGTGACCGGCTGGAAGCGCGGATGCTGTTCCCGATGATCGTCAAGCCGAACGCCGAGGGGTCCTCCAAGGGCATCACGGGCGACAACTCGGTGGCGACCAACGAGGACGAGCTGCGGCGCATCGTGAAGGACGCGCTGGACCGGTACAAGCAGCCGGTGCTGGTCGAGCAGTACGTGTCCGGGCGCGAGTTCACGGTGGCGTTGTTCCAGAGCGACTCGGGTTTCCGGGTGCTGCCGCCGCTGGAAATCTGCTTCCTGGACGAAAGGAAGCCGTACCCGGTCTATTCGTACGAAATCAAGCAGGACTGGGACAAGAACGTCCGCTACGACTGCCCGGCGAAGATCGACAAGCGGCTGGAGCGCACGCTGGCCACGGCGGCCCGGAAGGCCTTCCTGGCACTGGGGTGCCGCGATTATGCCCGCGTGGACATCCGGCTGGGGGGCGTGAACCACGTGCCCTATGTGCTGGAAGTGAACCCGCTGCCGGGCCTGACGCCGAACTTCAGCGACATGTGCCTGATCGCCAAGGCGGCGGGGATTTCCTACGACGAACTGATCGCGATGATCCTGCGGTATTCCGTGCGACGCGCCCGGATCCGGCCCCTGAGGGGTCGCAACGGGGCGTCCGCGACCCCCGGCGGGATCCCGACGATCGTTCCTCCGCCCCTTGCCTCCGAACCCGAGCTGCCGCTGCTGGGCGGGTGATTCGGTACCGGTGCCTGGCGGCTACCTTCCCGTCGAACCGAAGCCGCCGGCGCCCCGGCCGGTATCGTCCAGCGATTCGACCTCGAAAGGCGCCGCGCGCGTGACGGGGCACAGGACGGCCTGGGCGATCCGGTCGGCGCGATGGATGACGAAGGGCGAATCCCCCAGGTTCACCAGGATCACCTGGACTTCGCCCCGGTAGTCGGAATCGATCGTGCCCGGGGTGTTCAGCACCGTCACGCCCGCCTTCGCGGCCAGGCCGCTGCGGGGCCGCACCTGCAGCTCGAAGCCCCCGGGCACCGCCACGGCGAAACCGGTCGGGACGCGGGCCCGGGCGCCCGGGGCCACGGCGACCTCGCCGTCCACGTCGGCCATCAGGTCCATGCCGGAGGAACCCGAGGTGGCGTACGCCGGCAGCGGCAGCGGAGGCTGGCGGGTCGAAACGCGCTGGAAGGCGAGGCGGACGGGTTCGGACATGGGACCTCCCGGGAGGGGCCTGCGGGTCGGGTGGATTGTAGCAGGGCCGGGGAGGGAGGGAAGGGAACCGGGTGCCCGGGAGCCGGCCCGGAGGATGGGGCCTGTCAGACCGGCTCGGTGCCTTCGGGGGCGTCGGCGGGCTTGTCGCCCTCGGCGCCGGACTCGCCACGGCCGCGGTCCTTCGCTGCAGCCTGCTCTTCCATGGCCTCGCGACGGGACAGGCGGATCTTGCCGGTCTTGTTGTCGACGGCGATGACCTTGACGAGGACCTCGTCGCCTTCGCGGACCACGTCCTCGACGCGGCTGACGCGGCGGTCGGACAGCTCGCTGATGTGCAGCAGGCCTTCCACGCCGGGGAGGATCTTCACGAAGGCGCCGAAGTCCGTGACCTTCACGACTTCGCCCAGGTAGGTCGCGCCCACTTCGGCCTCGTCGGTCAGGTCGCGCACCAGGCGGACCGCGATTTCCATGGCTTCGGAACTGGTCGCGGCGATCGTCACGGTGCCGTCGTCCACCACCGACACGCGCGCGCCGGACTCGGACTGGACGCCGCGGATGTTTCGGCCGCCGGGGCCGATCAGGTCGCGGATCCGGTCGGGCTTGATCTTCATCTGGTGGATCCGCGGGGCCGAGGCCGACAGGTCGGCCCGCGGCGCGGGGATCGTTTCGTACAGCTTGGTGATGATGTGCAGCCGGGCCACGCGCGCCTGCTCCAGCGCCTTGGTCAGGATGGCCTCGTTCAGGCCGGTGACCTTGATGTCCATCTGGACGGACGTGATGCCTTCGTTGGTGCCGACGACCTTGAAGTCCATGTCGCCCAGGTGGTCCTCGTCGCCCAGGATGTCGGTCAACACCGCGACCTTGTCGCCTTCCTTGATCAGGCCCATCGCGACGCCGCCGACGTGGCACTTGATCGGGATGGCCGCATCCATCAGGGCCATCGAGGCGCCGCAGACCGTCGCCATCGACGACGAGCCGTTGGACTCGAGGACCTCGGACACGATGCGGATCGTGTACTGGAAGCTGTCGTCCTTGATGGGCAGGACCGCCGATACGCCGCGCTCGGCCAGGTGGCCGTGGCCGGTGTCACGACGGGACGGCCCCATCACGCGCTTCACTTCGCCGACGCTGAAGGGCGGGAAGTTGTAGTGCAGCATGAAGCTGCGGAAGTACTCGCCGCGCAGCAGGTCCATCCGCTGCTCGTCTTCCGACGTGCCCAGCGTGACCGACACGATGACCTGGGTTTCGCCGCGGGTGAAGATCGCCGAGCCGTGGGTGCGCGGCAGCACGCTGGTTTCGCACCAGATCGGGCGGACCGTCGTCAGGTCGCGGCCGTCCAGGCGGACGCCGTCGTCGGTGACCATGCGGCGCAGGCGTTCGCGCTCGAGGCCGTCCACCGCGGCGTCGATTTCCTTCTCGCGGCCGGCGTATTCCTCGGCCAGGGCGGCCTTGGCGATCGCGTGGGCCTCGTTGACGCCGATGTGGCGCGGGTGCTTTTCCTTGATGGACAGCGCCTCGCACATCGGCTTCCAGGCGACGTCGCGGACCCGGGCCACCAGGGTCTCGTCCTTGACGGGTTCCACGAACACGCGCTTGGTCTTGCCCACGGCGGCCTGCATCTTGCGCTGCAGCTCCATCACGGGCTGGGCGGCAACCTCGGCGAACAGCAGGGCGTCGATCATGACCTTCTCGGACACGAACTTCGCCGAGCCCTCGACCATCGCCAGGCCGTCGGGGCCGACCACGACCATCAGGTCCAGATCGCATTCCTCGCGTTCCGTGTACGTGGGGTTCACGACGAACTCGCCGTTCAGGCGGCCGATGCGCATGCCGACCATCGGGCCCGCGAAGGGGATGTCGGACAGGGTCAGGGCCGCGGAGGCGCCGATCATGGCGGCGACGGCCGGGTCGTTCTCCTTGTCGGCCGACAGCACCAAGGCGATGACCTGCGTCTCGAAGCGCCAGCCCTTCGGGAACATCGGGCGAATGGGACGGTCGATCAGGCGGCAGGTCAGGACCTCGTTTTCGGTCGGGCGGCCTTCGCGCTTGAAGTAGCCGCCGGGGATCCGGCCGGCCGAGTAGGTCCGTTCCATGTATTCGACGGTCAGCGGCAGGAAGTCCACGCCTTCCCGGGCGGTCGGGAGTGCCACCACGGTGACCAGCACGACGGTCTCGCCGAGGGTCACGAGGGCGGAACCGTGCGCCTGCTTGGCCAGGCGTCCCGTTTCGATGGTGAGCGTCTTGCCGTAGTAGTCCAGGGTCTCCCGGGTCATGTTGTAGTTCATTCTTCCTTTCTCCTCTCCGCTGCCTATGACACCACATTTCTGCCCGAGCACGCAGGCGCAGGCGGCCGGATTGCGAAGCAATCTGCCGCCGGAGCCGGAGTCGACTCGGGCCACTCCCAGCGCATACACGAGTCCGGGCGCAACTACAGTGGTCGCAAACCCGGTGGGCGGGTGGGGGAACCGATCGAGGCGGACCGACCGAAAACCGGGCCCTACTTGCGGATGCCCAGTTCGGCGATCAGCTTCTGGTACCGGGGCACGTCAGACGACTTGACGTAATCCAGCAGGCGGCGACGCTTGCCAACGAGCTTCAGCAGCCCGCGCCGCGAGTGGTGGTCCTTCTTGTGCGTCTTGAAGTGCTCGGTCAGGTACCGAATCCGCTCGGTCAGCAGTGCCACCTGCACTTCAGAAGAGCCCGAGTCGGTCTGATGAGCGCGGAACTTCTCGATGATCAACTGCTTCTGCTCGATGGCAAGTGGCATCCCGGATCCTCCACTACGTCCGTTCAAACGGGCCGCAGTCTAAGGGAGTTGGAACCGCATGTCAAGAGGGTGGTTTGGCGAGCGTCGGAAGACGTCCTACAGCCCCAACTGTCTCTCGATGTCCCGGACGGCCCGCTCGGTGGCAGGCTCCTTCTTCAGGAGACCCTCCAGGTGGGCCAGCGCGGTCAGCACCGTGGAGTGGCTGCGACCGCCGAACAGGGCGCCGATCGTGGGCAGCGAGGCCGTCGTGTGCCGGCGGATCAGGTACATCGCGATCTGCCGCGGCGTGGACACTGCCCGGTGGCGGCGGGGGCTCTTGAGGTCGCCGGGCTGCAACTGGCAGTACTCGGCGACGACCTTCAGGATCAGGTCGGGGGTCAGGCGGCCGCGACGGTCGCTGACGATCTGTTCCGTCAGCCGCCGGGCGAGGTCCCCGGTCAGCGGCACCTTGCGGATCAGCGAATGGGCGGCGACGCGGTTCAGGGCGCCTTCCAGCTCCCGGACCGACGTGGGGAAGCGCTGGGCCAGGTAGCGCGCGACTTCCTCCGTCAGGGGGATGTCCTCGCGGACGGCCTTCCGCAGCAGGATGCGGACGCGCATCTCCTCGTCGGGCGGCGCGATGTCGACGACGAGGCCCCACTCGAACCGCGAGCGGAGGCGTTCCGAGACCTTAGGGATCGACGACGGCACCTGGTCGCTGGTGAAGACGATCTGCTTGCCGCCGTTGTACAGCTCGTTGAACGTGTGGAAGAACTCCTCCTGGGCGAAGTCCTTCCCGGCGAGGTAGTGCACGTCGTCCATCAGCAGGACGTCGCACTGCCCGCGGTACTGGTACCGCAGCGCGTCCAGGCGACCGTTCTTCATCGCGGTCATCACTTCGTTCACGTACGACTCGCCGAAGTTGTACAGGATGCGCAGGCCGGGCTGGCGGCGTCGCAACTCGTGGGCGATGGCATGGAGCAGGTGCGTCTTGCCCATGCCCACGCCGCCGTACAGGAACAGCGGGTTGTACGCGGCGCCCGGGTTGGCCGCCACGAACTCGCACGCCGAGTGGGCGACCTCGTTCGAGGCCCCGACGATGTAGTTGTCGAACGTGAACCGCGGGACCATGCGATCGGCATCCGAGGCCGCATGGGTCGCGCGGGGCGCGGTCGAGGGGAGCGTCGGCGGGATGGCCAGCGCGGTCGCGAGATCCTGCGGGGCCGGTTCGTCCGTCGGCAGCTCGCCGCGGATCGAGAACTTGACCCCGATGGGCTGGCGCGTCGTGTCCCAGAGAGCGTCCTTGATCAGCTCGAGGTAGTTGTCGCGAATCCAGCGGGCGAAGAATTCGTCCGGGACCTCCAGGAGCATCGACCCCTCGCCAACCTGGGCAGGCCGGATGGGGCGCAACCACATCTCGAACTGGACCGGATCCAATCGATCCTTGAGAATTTCCAGTGCTTTGGACCAAGCTTCGGGCATAGTTATCCCACGAACCTCACGGTTGGAACCCCGCGTCCGATCGACCTTCGACTAAGGCCTGTCAGCCTTGCGAAGGGCAACCTTACTCGACGAAGTTCGGGGTCGCAACGGCCTCATGCAAGGGATTTTGAAAAACGTCGGCGCTGCGGACTCTTGCGTGATGAAGCAGGGGGGGGACGAATTGCCATTACCATTGGCCCAACCCCCGATTGCCGTGGCATTCCACTAAATTCGGGTGATAAATCAATGACTTTCCAATAGCAAGGTGAAAAACCAAATCGGGACGGCGGGTTGGCGGAGTCTTGCCGGGGGGGTAGTGGAGAGCCTTGAAGTCAAGGTTTCGCGGTGCACTGGCCTTCGGTGCAGGCTTCGCCGGCATCGCAGTCCGCCACCGTTCCGCAAGGCAACAGGATTTCAGTCGAAACCGGGCAGCCGGTGAGGCAGTCGCCGCCGCCGGTGGTGAGGACGGCCTGGGAACCGGACGCCACCGCCGCCGCGGCGTTGACGAACGCCTGGACCCGGCCGCTCTTGCCGGTCGGCGCCCGGAGGCAGAAGGTGCCGCCGTCCGCGCCGATGTGCTCGTCCCAGAGGGCCTCGGGGCTGTCGTGAATGTCGATCGATTCGAGGCGCACGTGGGCACCGGGGGCGGGATGGCGCCCGACCTTCACCGCGACCTGGATGCAGGTGGGGTTGTCGAGGGCCTTGGCCCAGACCCAGGTGCCAGGGGCCGAGATGCCGAAGACGATCCGGTTCCCGTTGTCCAGCGTGCCCTTGGCCTGCTCCTCGAGGAACCCGCTCTGGGGGTTCACCAGGAAGATGCGGTCGTCGGTGTCGGACAGGGTGCCGAACTGGATGTCCGCGTACCGGCTGATCAGCTCGACGCCCACGCCCGGTTCGGCGCTCGGGGAGCCGGTGGACGTCGCGAACGATCCCGCGGCCAGGATGCGCAGGTAGGGCGAGGTCCCGCCCACCTCGGCCATGGCGGCCGTCGGCGGATAGAGGGCATCCCAGCGGGCCGGGGTGACGGTCGGGTCGGGGGGAAGCGACGCGTCCCATCCAGCGATCGTCACATCGACATCGCCGGTCAGCAACCCTCCGGCCCGGTCCTGCAAGGAATCGGTGCGGAGCGTGAAGGTCGCGTTGTCCGCGGTGGCGATGGCGGGCGTGCCGCCGGCCGGGATCGTGAGGGCCTTGGTGACGGCCGGGCGGGCCATCACGGCGACGATGGTCGTTTGCGCGCCCGGGACCACCGTGACGCCGTGGATGACGTCGGCGAAGCCGGCCTTGCGGAACCGGACGGCGGCGCGCGCCAACTGGTCGTCGATGCCGTCCGGGACGTTCCCGGACAGCGCGAACCGGCCATCGGGGCCGCTGAGGGTGGAGGCGCCGGCCAGCGGGATGTCGATTTCGACGCCTGCCAGGCCCGCCGTGTCGTCGGGGGAGGCCAGGACCTGCCCGACGACGGCCAGGTGCACTCCGCTCTCCGAACCGCAACTGGCCAGCGCGGCCAACAGCATCAGCGCGACGATTCCCGCGACACGACTCATGGATCATCTCCAGGCGAGCCCGGGCCGACGATAGACCGTTCGGGGGCCGGGTGCCAAGGCCGTGTACCGCCCGCCGACAGGCCGATTCTTGACAGGGGACCCTTGGGCCGTTACATTTCGAGCCGTTACGACCGCGGAGTGCGGGCTTGATCGTGCGTCATCTTCCGATTCATCGAATGTGTTGTCCCGGGCCGGCGTGTGCCGGAGGGACCGGGCGTCCGAACGCCTGATCCCCGGATGCGCCGGCCGTACCCCGCTTGATTACCGCGATGAAGGGCTTTGAACCGGCCTGACAGGCCGCAAAGGGGGCGCCGTGACGCTGTCGCCGGATACCAGGACGTGGGACCTGCCGGTGGATCTGGCCCTCGACCTGGGCGGCCGCCTGTCGGGCGTGCAGCTGGTCTACCGGACCTGGGGGACGCTGGACCCGGACGGGGCCAACGTCGTCGTGGCCTGCCATGCCCTGACGGGCAATGCCGACGCGGACGTGTGGTGGGCGCCGATGTTCGGCCCGGGCCGCGCGCTGGACCCCGATCGGGACTTCATCGTGTGCTCCAACATCATCGGTTCCTGCTACGGCTCCACCGGGCCGACCACCATCGACCCGTCCACGGGGCAGCCCTGGGGGCCGGACTTTCCCCGGGTGTCGATCCGCGACCTGGTGGGCGTGCAGCGGGAACTGCTGCGGGCCCTGGGCGTGCGCCGCATCCGGTGCGTGATGGGCGGGTCGCTGGGTGGCATGCAGGCGCTGGAATGGGCGGCGATGTACCCGGACCTCGTGGAGTCGATCGTGCCCATCGCCACCTCGGGCCGGCATTCCGCCTGGGCCATCGGGTGGTCCGAGGCGCAGCGCCAGTCGATCTTCGCGGACCCGCTCTACGCGGGCGGAAGGTACGACCCTTCGCTGCCCCCGGCGGCCGGCCTCGCCGCGGCGCGGATGGCGGCGATGGTGTCGTACCGCAGCCGGCCGTCGTTCGAGCGGCGTTTCGGGCGCCGGCCCCAGGAAGGCACGGGCCTCCTCGCGATCGAGTCGTACCTGCGGTACCAGGGCCGAAAGCTGGTGGAGCGGTTCGACGCCAACACCTACGTGGTGCTGACGCGGGCCATGGACACGCACGACCTGGGCCGCGGGCGCGGCGACTACGCGGAAGTGCTGGCCTCGATCCGGGTCCCGGCGCTGATCGTTTCCGTGGAATCCGACGTCCTGTACCCCCCCGAGGAGCAGCGCGAACTGGCCCAGGGCATGCCCCGGGCGACGCTGCTGACGCTGTATTCCGACGAGGGGCACGACGCCTTCCTGATCGAAATGGACTGGCTGAACAGCGCCGTCGTGGACTTCCGGGCCCGCGTCGCGGCGGGAGGATGAGGGATGGGTCATTCGAGGATCCGGGTGATGAAGTTCGGCGGCACGTCGGTCGGCTCGTCCGACCGCCTGCTGCGCGTGGTGGATATCGTGGCGGCCGCCGCCGCGGAGGGGCCGCTGGCGATCGTCGTGTCGGCCATGCAGCACACGACCGACCGGCTGATCGAGGCCGCGGGCCTGGCCGCGCGGGGGGACCGTGACGGCGCCGAGCGGATCATCGACGAGCTTGCGGACCTGACCATTGCGAACGGCCTGCTGACGCTGCAGCAGATCGAGGCGAAGCACGGGGCGCCTGCCCGACGGCCCGAGGTCACGCCGCGGGTGCGCGGGATGCTGGCCGAGCTGCGGCAACTGTTCTACGGCGTGTCCCTGCTGCGCGAGTGCACGGACCAGACCCGCGACCTGGTCCTGTCCTTCGGCGAGCGCCTGTCGGCCACCGTGGTGACCGAGCTGCTGTCGGCCCGTGGCCTGCCCGCGCTGTTCGTGGACGCCCGCGACTGGGCCGTGACCGACGACCGCTTCGGGGCGGCCGAGATCCTTGCCCGCGATACCTGCGCGAGGCTGGCCGGGATCACGCCGTCCTGGGAGGGGCGGGTCCCGGTGGTGACCGGCTTCCTGGGAGCGACGGTGGACGGCCGGACCACGACGCTGGGCCGCAACGGGTCGGACTACACGGCCACGCTGCTGGCCCGCTGCGTCGATGCGGCCGAGGTCGTCATCTGGACCGACGTGTCGGGCGTGATGACCGCCGATCCGACCATCGTCGCCGACGCCTACCCGCTGTCGCGCCTGTCCTACATGGAAGCCCTGGAACTGGTGGACTTCGGCGCCAGCATGTTCCACCCGCGCACCATGATCCCGCTGATCGAGTCCGGGCTGCCGATGCGCATCCGGAACACGATGCACCCCGAGGACCCCGGCACGCTGGTGGACGCCACGGGCTCGGTGGACCAGACGTCGGCCACTTCCGTGACGTCGCTGGAGAACCTGGCCCTGCTGGGCGTGCAGGTGCGGCGCATCGCGAAGGGCGCCGCGGTGGGCGGCCGGGTGCTGCGGGCCCTGGAGCAGGCCGGCCTGACGATCTACATGGCGACGCAGTCGGCCCACGGGCAGGCGGTCGCGGTCGCGATCCCGCAGGGCGAGGTGGCGAGGGCGCTGGTCGCGATCCGCGATACCCTGGAGATCGAACTGCAGCGCGGCGACGTCGAGGAACCCACGGTCCGCGAGCCGGTGACGCTGCTGACCCTGGTGGCGGAGGCCATGGGGCAGACCGTCAACGTGGCCGGGCGATTCCTGCACGGCCTGGGCGCGGTGGGCATCCCGATCCGGGCGGTGGCCCAGGGGGCCTCCTCCCGGTCCATCTCGGCCGTGATCGACGGCGACGACACGCTGGTGGCCGTCCGCACGGTCCACGCGGCGTTCAATTTCGCCCACCAGGAGGTGTCGCTGCTGGTGCTGGGCAAGGGTACCGTGGGCAGCCAGTTGCTGGCCCAGATCCATGCCGGCAGCGAGCAGTTGGAGCGCGACCACGACGTCCTGCTGAAAGTCGTGGGCATTGTGGGCAGGCGGGGCGCCACGTTCGACGACCGGGGGATCGACCTGGATTCCTGGCAGGCGCGGGCGGCAGAGGCCGACGCGGCGAGCGACCCCGTTCCCGACGTGAACGACCTGCTGGAGCGACTGCGCCGCCTTCCGGTGCCGGTGCTGGTGGACTGCACGGCGGCGGACGGCATGGAGCGGGTCTACGAGGAGGCGTTCGCCCGGGGCATCCACGTGGTCGCGGCCAACAAGAAGCCGCTGACCATCCCGTGGGCCGAGCGCGAGCACCTGATGGGCGTGGCCCGGAAGCAGCACCGCTTCTACAACTACGAGACCACGGTCGGCGCGAGCCTCCCGGTCATCGATACGCTGAAGAACCTGGTGCGGACCGGCGACCACGTCCGCCTGATCGAAGGGTCGTTCTCGGGGACGCTGGGATACGTCGTCAACGAGATGATGGCCGGGGTGAAGCTGTCGGACGCCGTGCGCAAGGCGCGCGAACTGGGCTACACCGAACCGAACCCGGCCGAGGACCTGTCGGGCATGGACGTGGCCCGGAAGGCGCTGATCCTGGCCCGCGAGCTGGGGCTGACGCTGTCGGTCGAAGATCTGAGGGTCGAGCCCCTGGTGTCCACCGGGCTGCCGTCCGACGCGCCGGTCGAGGCCTTCTTCGAGGCGCTGCAGCGGCAGGACGAGGCGATGTCCGCGCACCTCGAATCCCTGCGGCGCGAGGGCAAGTCCCTGCGCTACCTGGCCCGCATCGATCCCTCGGCGTCCGGGAGCGGGCAGCCGGTGTGCACGGTGGGCCCGGTGTCGGTGAGCGCGGATCACCCGTCCACGCGCCTGCGCGGCACCGAGTCGTTCGTCGCGTTCACGACCGAGCGCTATCGCCAAAACCCGCTGCTGGTCCAGGGCGCCGGGGCGGGCGGGCCCGTGACCGCGGCCGGCGTGCTGTCCGACATCCTCAAGATTTCGATGACGCTGCGGGGGCGGTAGGGGGATGGCCGGGAACGTCCGGGGCTACTGCGTCGCCGGCGGGAAGCCGACGCACGTGGCGTACTGGCCGAAGACGCCGTTCGTGGAGCAACTGGTCGTCCGGTAGTCCTTGCACATCTCGTATTCGTAGAACCCGTCCACGCACAATTTCAAGTTCGACCCGTCGCACTCGGACACGCTGCCCTCGCAGTCGCCGCCCATCTGCCCGCAGGCTTCGGTGAAGTGCTTGTCGAGGATGTCGTTCGAGGTGACGGTCGTGTGCCCGTCCAGCCAGCCCCAGTTGCAGGTCCGCCTGCCGTCCGTCAGCGTGCCGCAGTCCACGGTGGCCAGTTTGCCTCCCAGGCACCACACCAGTTGGGTGCCGTCGCACTTGGGTACCACGGGATAGTCCGGGTCCGAGGTCGAGCACGTGTCGCCCTTCCCGACGCACTGGAGGCCATCGACCCCGTTGGCGCAGGTCAGTCCCAGCGCGCCGCACAGGAACAGCGATCTCACGCCGTTCTTGCAGGTCACCAGCGAATCGCCGTCGCACGAGCCGGACACGCAGGTGCCCAGGATGCACTCGCCGTCCTTGCAGGCCATCCCCGCCCGCGTGCAGTCCGTGTCGAAACGCAGCTTCGAGGCGCCCATCGAACGGCACTCCCGCGCGACATCGCCGGCGCAGGCCTTGCCTTCCTGGTCGCAGGGAACGGGTGCGATGCCGAAATTCAGCGCCTTGTAGAGGCTTGCGCAGTCCTTGGCCGACAGCATGTCGGACAGCACGCCCGACGTTTCCACGGCCCACTTGGCATCCCAGCCGTTGGTGAGCGGCAGGGAATCCATCGACTGGAAGAGGTCCTGCCAGAACCCGGTGAGCGGGGCCCCGCCGGTGCACTCGGCCAGCTTCCCGTCGGCGACGAACGCCCCGCTCTTCAACTGGACGGTCAGGAGGCCGCCGCGACTGGGGTCTTCGACGGCCGTGCAGGTGCACAGCAACGCGCCCGCCAGCAGAGGCAAACCCTGGAGCAGCCCGAGGCGGCTCCGGGACCGGCGAGGGATTGCCGCGCCATATGCTCCCTTCGCCTGGCGGATCGGCCGTCGGAATGCATGGGCAGCCACAGGGATGGGGACGCGCATGGGACACCTCCAGGTCGGACCCTTCCGGCGGTCGCATTGTACCGTACGCGTCTTGCAATCGCCTTCGTTTCCATGCAAATTGGGCGCGCTTCGGACGGGGTTTGGACGTGGACGTCGCGACGTCGATGCTGCCGGAGGAACCCGCGAACAGGTCGTTGGATGTCCCCGATGCGACTCCGTCTCCGACGAGAGTTTCCGTCGGGAACCCATCGTCTGCGCCTGCGGGCTCGGGGGAGGCGGGTCGGAGGCGGGCACGGGTGGCCCTGGCGGCCTGCATCCTCCTGTGCCTGGTGGGTATCGGGATCTCGTGGGACCTGACCCGCGTCTGGGTCCTTTCGCGCTCGGACCCGGACTACCACTCGTTCTGCGCCGTGTCCGAAGGGATGAACTGCGAAACCGTGGCGCTGTCGTCCTGGTCCACGAACTTCGGCGCCCCCAACTCGGTCTGGGCGATGGCCGGGTATGCCTTCGCGATCGTGCTGGCGGGGATTGCCGCCAGCCGGCGGCGGGACTCGCTGGGGTTCGGCCTGCTGGTCGCCCTGGGCGTGGGTTTCGCGATCGTGTCCGTGGCGCTGCTGGTCGTGATGCAGGCGATGATCGGTTCGCTGTGCATCCTGTGCCTGGCGCTGGACCTGATCAACGCGTCGCTGCTGGCGTTCGCCATCGTCGCGGCCCGGGCCGTCCACACCGGCGCGTTCGCCACCGTCACGTCCGACCTGGCGGCCCTCGTGCGCAGGCCGGCCTTCGGCGCGCTGGTGGTGGCGGCCGGCCTGGGCCTGCTGGGCACCTCGTGGGCGGCCGGGCATCGCGTGATGGTGGCAACCGGCCTTCCTGAGCGGGGCCTCGGGGCGCCTGTCTCCCCGGGCATGCCTTCGGCCGCGGAACCCGTCTGCGGCGTGGCCGAAACCGGCGACCCCGCGTCCGGCCCGTCGATGGGGGTCACCCCGGACGGCCATCCCTGGATCGGCGCGACGAACCCGATCCTCGAGGTGCAGGAGTTCACGGATTACCAGTGCCCCCACTGCCGTCGTGCACACATGATGGTGCGCAAGCTGCTGTCCACGGCGGGCAGCCGGGTCCGCGTGTACCACCGGCACCTGCCGCTGGACCAGGCGTGCAACCCCGCCATCCAGAGCCCGTTCCACAAGCGTGCCTGCGAACTGTCGCGGGTGGCCCTGTGCTCGGGGCGCCAGGGGCGGTTCTGGGAAATGAACGACTTCCTGTTCCAGCAGGCCGACGAGATCCGCGAAAAGGACCTGTCCGCGACGGACATCGCCGGCCGCCTGGAACTGGATCTGGACGCGTTCAGGTGCTGCCTGGACGAGGCATCGACCAAGGAGGCCCTGGCGGTGGACGTGGCCGAGGCGAACGCGCTGGGGATCAAGGGCACGCCGGCCTTCGTCGGCAACGGGCAGGTCAACTACGGCAAGATCCCGTCGGCCGCGCTGGAAGCGGCCGGCATCGTGGCCCCCTGATTTCCCGACGGCCGACGGCAGACCGCCGACGGCCGACGATGTGGAGGATGCATGTGGCCGTACGTGGTCGAGTGGGGCTGGTTCAAGATCGGCACCTACGGCGTGATGATGGCGATCGGGTTCCTGACGGCCTCGTGGCTGCTGGCCCGTGACCTCAAGAGCCGCAACCTGAACCCGGCCCTCGCGGACACCGTGACGCTGTTGTGCATCGTCGGCGGCGTGCTGGGGGCCAAGCTGGCCTACATGCTGACGGAGGCGCCGGAATTCAAGGTGGGCGACCTGCTGTCGGGCAGCGGCCTCACGTGGCACGGGGGGCTGATCCTGGCCGCGGCCCTGGTGATGGGCAACTGGATCTGGAAGAAGTTGCCCCTGCGCGTGATGCTGGACACCGTGTCCCCGGTGCTGGCCTCGGGGTATGCCTTCGGGCGCCTGGGGTGCCAGATTTCGGGCGACGGGGACTACGGCATCCCGTGCACTCCCGATTCCCTGGACCGGATCTTCTGCATGGCCTACCCGAACGGCATCGTGCCGACGCACGAGGTGGTCCACCCGACGCCCGTGTACGAGGCGGCGGCGAACTTCCTGCTGTTCGCGATCCTGTGGAAGCTGCGGGGCCGCATCAAGAACCCCGGCGTGATGTTCGGCATCTACCTGGTCGGGTCCGGCATATCGCGCTTCCTGATCGAGTTCATCCGCCAGACCGAAAGCCGCCCGGAGCGCTTCTGGGGCCTGCGGGACGCGCACCTGATCGCGCTGGGCCAGATCGCCCTCGGGCTGGTGCTGGGCATCTGGTGGGGCCTGAAGAAGTCGCCCGCGCTGCCGGACTACGGCGTGTTCCCCGTCGTCGCGGAATCGCCGGCGCCGGCCGTCGTGGGGCGGCGCAAGCGTCGCAAGGGAAAGTGAACGCACGAAACGGAGGCCGCCCATGAACCGCGCAGGAAAACGTTTCGTGGTCGTCGCCGGGATCGCCGTCGGTTTCGCGGCGATGGCCTGCAAGGGAGGGTCGGGCGGCGAGGGGGCGGTCGCGCCGGCTCCCGGGTCGCCCGGGCATCCGTGGCACCTGGGCCAGCCGGTCATCGACAGCCATTGCCACGTCGCGCCGAACCTGACGTCGCTGGCGCGGGCACTGGAGGTGTTCGATCGAGTCGGCATCGGCCGGTTCGCCGTGAAGAGCGGGGGCCCGGTGGGGACGCCGCGCTACCAGGCCACCATGGCCATGCAGAAGGTGATGGGCGACCGGATGCGCGTGTTCGTGAACCTCGACTTCCAGGGCGCGGGCGACCCCGGCTGGGTGGACAAGACGGTCCGCGGGCTGGAGCAGGCGAAACTGGACGGCGCGGCGGGCGTGAAGGTGTTCAAGAACCTCGGCCTGCAGGTGCGCGGCCCCGACGGCAGGCTGATTTCGCCCGACGACCCGATGCTGGACCCGATCTTCGAGGCCTGCGGTCGCCTGGGGCTGATCTTCGCGTGGCACATCGCGGACCCGGTTGCGTTCTTCAAGCCGGTGACGCCCGACAACGAGCGGTACGACGAACTGATGCTGGCGAAGGGGTGGCAGTTCAACGGCCCCGAGTATCCGTCGTTCAACGACCTGATGGCGATCCAGGAAAAGCGGATCGCGCGCCATCCGAAGACGACGTTCCTGCTGATCCACATGGGCAACAACGCCGAGGACCTGGGGTACGTGGACCGCCTCCTGACGACCTATCCCAATGTCTACGTGGACACGTCCGCGCGGATCCCGGAATTCGGCCGCCATCCCGCGGACCAGGTGAGGGCCTTCTTCATCAAGCACCAGGACCGGATCCTGTTCGGATCGGACTTCATCGCGGACGGGGCCGGGGACATGCAGCTGGGATCGGTGTCGCATTCGGTGCCCACCGTGGACGACGCCGTCGAGTTCTTCACGCGCCACTGGAAGTACTTCGAAACGGACGCGAAGCAGATGGACCATCCGACGCCCATCCAGGGGCACTGGAAGGTGGACGCGATCAGCCTGCCGGACGACGTGTTGAAGAAGCTCTACGTGACCAACGCCGAACGCCTGATCTGGTCCATCCCGCTGCCCTGGGCGAAGGCGACGGCCGCGTCGCCTAAGTAGCGGCCCTCGGGGCCGGGCGGCCCGATCAGCGCTTCCGCCTTTCCTCGACGTACGTGTCGTGATCCGGCTGGAGGAGCGGGGCGCCCCCGCGCCGACCGAAGACCCGCGGTCGGACCCCGATCCCGAACAGGCGCGACAGCACGTACAGCATCAATGCCAGGATCACGGCCGTCGAACCTCCGACGACGGCCGTGGCGTTCTGGTTGTCGCGGATCCGCATCTCGACGTCCGACAGGGACTGGCGAGACACCAGCACCGCCAGGATGTCGTTTTCGGGGAGGGCCTGGTGGCAGGCACGGCAGACCGTTTCGTTGATCAGGGGGCGCAGCACCGTCAGCACGTGCTCGCCCCGAATGGTCTCGTCGCGGACCACGGCGTGCTTCCCGGACAGCATCGATGCCCACGTCGCGGGCTCGATTTCCAGGCGCGGGAGCCTGGACGGGGGCGATTTCTCCGGTGCCGGCCCGGCCCCCGGCTGGGACGCCAGGGTGGGCGAGGGGCCCTCCCAGGCCTCCGACCCGTCGGGACGCAGGACGTCCAGGGAATCCAGCCCGGGGACGTGCCGGATCCGGTTCACCAGCATCCGGGCGACCTGGGGGCGCTCCTCCAGCATCGCCGCGTGGACGGCCCGATCCAGCGTCTCGGCCTGCTCCTCGCCGGCGTGCCGCCCGAACTCCCTCAGCGACACGTTGGTGCGGTCGATGTTGAACACGACGACGGCCCCGAACGCGATGGTCAGGAGGACCACGGACGACACCAGCACCGCGGCGGCGGCCAGGACGGGCCGGTTGCCCTCCAGGCGCTTGCGGAAGCGCTCGGCGTAGGTCGATGGCCGGACCGACACCGGGTGCCCCTCCTGCCATGCCTCCAGGTCGTCGGCGAAGGCCGCTGCGGAGGGGTAGCGGCGGGCCGCGTCCTTTTCCATGGCCTTCAGGCAGATGGCTTCGAGGTCGGGGGGAACGGTGCGACCCAGCGTCCGTCGGGCGACCTCTGAGGGGCGGTCGGGCTCCTTGCGGATCACGTCCATCATCACGAGCAGGGGCTGGTCGCCGGAGAACGGCGGTCTGCCGGCCAGCAGGTGGTACATCGTCGCACCCAGCGAGTACACGTCGCTGAGCGGGCCGATGCTGTCCAGTTCGCCGTTGGCCTGCTCGGGAGGCATGTACCACGGGGTTCCCACGGGACGGCCCGCGAAGGTCATCCCGGTTTCCTGGTCCAGCGTCTTGGCGATGCCGAAGTCCGTGACGTGCGGCACGCCGTCGGGATCGACGAGGATGTTGTCCGGCTTCACGTCGCGGTGGATGATGCCCTGCCGGTGCGCGTGGTCCAGCGCGCGGGCCACCCGGACGAGGATCTGCAGCCCTTCCCGAAGCGACTCGTCGCCCGGCCGGCCCATCCAGGCCGAAAAGGGCTGGGACTCGATGTACTCCATCACGAAGAAATACAGGCCCCGGTCCTCGCCGGCGTCGAAGATGCGGACGATGTTCGGGTGATCCAGGCGGCCGGCGAGCATCGCCTCGTTCTGGAAGCGCAGGATTTCGAGGTCGGACGAGTGCTCGCCGCCGGAGAGCACCTTCACGGCGCAGGTCCGCCGCAGCCTCAGCGAGTAGGCGCGGTAGACCACGCCCATCGCGCCTCGACCCAACTGGTCCAGGATGTCGTAGGCGCCGATCCGCATGCGGACGTCGGTGGAGCGGTACGGCACCTGCACGAGGCGCTCGGGCACCGCCTCGCCGTCCTCCAGCGGGCGCCCGCCCTCGGCCAGCACGACCCCGTCGGCGTAGCGGACGCCGAAACGACCCGAGGACGCAACGTCCATCCAAGGCGCCGGCCTGCCGGGATATGCCTCCAGGGGTGCGCCCTGGAGCGCGTCCGGCCGGGACCCGCATTGTGGGCAGGAGGGTTGCCCGTCGAGGTTCTTCCCCATGCGCGAGCCGCAGTGGATGCAGAACCCTTGGAACACCCGGGCTTCCACGGTTCGAGATGCCCGGCCAGTATAGCGGACAGCCGACCCGGGGCGCGAGGCAGCGGCGACGACGGGGGCTTCGGACGCCGGATCGTTCCGTTCTGCCCGCAGGCCATGGGGCCTTGCGGGACCGGGGCGGCCCCGCGGCTCGGTGACGCGTCCGCGGGGGCATGGTATAAAATGCCGCGAATGGGCAGGAGGGGTCCGCCGACCGCGCCGGTGGCGGGACAACGGGGAGGCACCATGTCGCGCACCGTGCTGATCGTCGAGGACGAATTCGACTTCGCCGACGTCGTGGCGTTGAACCTCCGTCGGGCCGGCTTCGAAACGGTCGCCGTCCGATCCGGCGAGGCCGGCGTTGCCGAGGCGCGCCATCGCAAGCCCGACCTCGTCCTTCTGGACCTGATGCTGCCCGACATCATGGGTACCGAGGTCTGCAGGCGGCTGAAGTCCGACCCCGCCACCCGCGGCATCCCGGTCGTCATGGTCACCGCCCGCGGCGAGGAAATCGATCGCGTCGTGGGCTTCGAGCTGGGCGCCGACGACTACGTGGTGAAGCCCATCAGCATGCGCGAACTGGTGCTGCGCGTGAACGCGGTGCTGCGGCGTTCCCCCCAGGTTCCCGACGACTCCGAGGCCCTGTCCATGGCGGTCGGTCCCCTGCGCGTGGACGGCCCGTCCCACCGGGCCTTCGTGGACGAGGTCGAAGTCAGCCTGACCGCGCTGGAGTTCCGCCTGCTGGTGGCCCTCCTGTCCCGGCGGGGCCGCGTTCTGTCCCGCGAATCGCTGCTGGACCAGGTCTGGGGACTCCAGGCCGAGGTCGAGACCCGCACCGTGGACACCATGATGAAGCGGCTGCGGGACAAGCTGGGCACCGCCGGCCGGCACCTGGAAACGGTTCGCGGAGTCGGCTACAGGTTCTCGGACCAGGATTGACGCGACGATGCTCGGACTGCGCACACGGCTCTTCCTGGCGGTCGTCATCCCGGTGGCCATCGTCGCGCTGGTGGTGCTCCTCCTGGGACGGCTCCGGATCGACGTGATCCTGGGGACCGCCCCGCTGGTCGTCACGGCCGTGGTGGCGTCCTGGTGGTTCGCGGGGCGCGAGGATCGGAGGCTGCGCCGCATGGCGGACGCGGCCCTGCGCATGGCCGCCGGCGACTTCAACGTGGAGCTGCTGGACCGGCAGGGCGACGACGTGTCGCGGCTGGCCCAGGCCCTGAACCGGCTGGCCGACGCGTCCGCGTCCACCTTCCACCGCCTGGAAACCGAAAGCCGCCTGGTCCGGTCGATCATCGAAACGATGCGCGAAGGCGTGATGGCCGTGGACCAGGATGGTCGCA
The DNA here is from genome assembly GCA_903857665.1 of uncultured Myxococcales bacterium. Taxonomy (GTDB): domain Bacteria; phylum Myxococcota_A; class UBA9042; order DTJE01; family DTJE01; genus CAIZWN01. Next base: position 139,271 of record CAIOFV010000159.1, on the reverse strand, counting down.
TCACGCTGGTCAACGATGCCATGCTGCGGCTGACCGGGCATCGGGGCGCGGCCGCGGGCCTCTCCCCGGCGGAGGTCATCCTGGCGCCCGAGCTGCTCCAGGCCATCCAGGAGGTCCTGGAAGGCAACGCGGTGTCGCGCGAAATCTCGGTGTCGAAGCCCCAGCCCCTGACGCTGCTGGTCAACGGCGCCCCGCTCGCCGACGGGGAAGGGGCCCTGGCCGTCGTCCACGACACCACCGAGCTGCACCGCCTGCACCAGATGCGGCGCGATTTCGTCGCCAACGTCAGCCACGAGCTGCGCAACCCCGTCGCGACGATCCAGGCGGCCGTGGAAACGCTGGGCGCCTTCGCCGACGACGCGCCCGCCGGGGACGACGAGCGGCGGCTGCTGGCCACGATCTCGCGCCAGACCGCCCGCATGGCGGCGCTGGTGCGGGACCTGCTGGGCCTGGCCCGGATCGAAAGCGGGCAGGTCGTCCTGGAACCGCGGACCACCGATCTGGACGACCTGCTGTCGGGCCTGCTGTCGGCGTTCGAGGGAGCCGCCAAGGAAAAGGGCATCTCGTTCGACCTCGCCGTGGCCCCGGGCACCCCGCGGGCGCTGTGCGACGCGTCGGCGCTGCACACCGTCATCGGCAACCTGCTGGACAACGCGGTCAAGTACGCCCGGCCCGGGGATCGGATCGAGGTCAGCGTCCGGCATTGCCAGGACCGGCAGGTGGCCATCGACGTCAGCGACACGGGGCCCGGCATCGCCGAGGAACACCTGCCGCGCCTGTTCGAGCGGTTCTATCGCGTGGACGCGGGGCGTTCCCGGGAGCTGGGCGGCACGGGCCTGGGCCTGGCGATCGTCAAGCACCTGTGCGCCGCGATGGGCGGCGGCGTGTCGGTCCGATCCGCCGTCGGCGTCGGGACGACGTTCACGGTGATGCTTCCGGCGGCGTTGGACGTGGCCGGCGAGTGACTCCACCCTGCCGTGGAACCCGCCGAATCCTGTCGTTTTCTAGGTGATGTCCCGCAACCTCTTCTAGACTTCCATCGGGTTCATTCCGAATCTCGGGGGTTGATTCAGGGGGAGGGTGGATGCCTGCCGGCGGATGGACATGGGGAAAGGTGCTGCTGACGGGAATGTGCGCCCTGGCCACCCTGGCGGCCGTGGACGTCGCCCTGCACCGGGTCGCTCCTCCCAAGCCCCTGCTCGAGGTCGATGAGGCGATGGCCCAGTACGAAGCCGGCGACCCGACGGTGCTGGCCCTGGGTTCCAGCCACGCCCGATCGTTCATCGCGATGGGCCGGGCCCTGTCCGAGCGGACCGGCGGCACGGAACGCATCCAGGCGGTGCCGGTCGAATGGGGGAAGTACACGCCATACGCGTGGGTGCTGGCGCATCGGATCCTGCCGATCCTGGAGGAGCGCGATGCGTCCGGCGCCCTTCGGCGCCCGTCCCTGCGCCACGTGCTGCTGGTGACGGAGTGGTGGGATTCGACGGCCCTCGATCCCGGGACCGGCAGCATCACGATGGCCCTGCCTGCCCGTGCGTGGCAGTGGAAGGACTTCCTGGCCGACGTGCGCGAGCATGGCCTGACGCCCTACAACCAGAATTTCCTGCAGCGGGTCTGGCGGGAGGCCTGGTCGTTTTCGACGCTGGTCCAGGACCGCGGTTACGAAAACATCACGAAGGGCCTGAAGGAGGCGATTCGCGGGAAGGACGAGGCGGCCGAGCGTGCGTCGTACGACAACCGCATGAGGGGCTGGCAGTCGATGGTCGAGGACGGCGCGAGCCACCTGTTCGACCCGGCCCAGGTACAGTCGCTGGACGATATCGTCGGGACCTTCCGGCGGCTGGGTGTCGATGTGACGATCGTGCTGTACCCGCGGATGCCGGGGACGCTGACGCAGAAGGCGAAGGACACCACGCTGCGCCAGTTTTCGGACCGCATGCAGGGATTTGCCCGGGAGCGAGGCGTTCGCTTCGTGGACATGACGTTCACCAACCCGCTGACGGACGCCGATTTCGAGGTCGATTTCGACCACGTCAAGCCCGAGGGGAACCGGCGCCTGGCCGAATGGGCCCTGGACGGCGACCTGGCGTTCCTGGCGGGGAGAGTCGGCGGGTGTGCCGGACCGGGCCCGCGGGCCGAGGGTGCCAACGCGGCCGCGGCAACCGGGAGCGCGACGGGAGGTGAGCCGTGAGCCTCGTCGGCCTGGAGTTCGCCTTCTTCTTCCCGCTCGTGTTCCTGGCGCACTGGCTGGGCCCGCGGCGCGCGGCCTGGCAGAACGCCGTGCTGCTGCTGGCCAGCGTCGTCTTCTATGCCACGTGGAACCTGGGTCTGCTGGGGGTGCTGGCGGCGGCGACGGCGGTGTCCTTCGGGGCGGGCCTCGCGCTGGACGTCCTGGGGACCCCGGCGCCGGAGGCCGCTCCCACGACCCCGGGCCGGCGCCGACGGAAGGCCGTGCTGGTGGCGGCGATCGTCGCCGAACTGGGCCTGCTGGGCGTGTTCAAGTACTCGGGCTTCTTCGCCGAGTCCTTCAACGCGCTGCTGGTCGGGCTGGGCCTGCCGGATGCGCTGCCGGTGCTGCGCCTGGTCCTGCCGCTGGGCATTTCGTACACGACGCTGATCCAGGTGGGCTACCTGCTGGAAGTGTACTGGGGGCGCGCCCCGGCCTGCCGCGACCCGCTGGCCTACGCGATCTTCGTCGGCTTCTTCCCCCAGTTGATCGCAGGGCCCATCGTCCGGGCCCGCGTGATGCTGCCCCAGTACCTGGTGCCCCGTCGCCTGACGTCCGCCGGCGCGGCTTCGGGGGCCGGGGCCTTCCTGCTGGGCTTCGTGATGAAGGCCTTCGTGGCCGACTGGCTGTCCCCGCGGGTCGTGGACCCGGTCTTCGCGGACCCGGCGTCCTTCGGCGCGGTCGCCCTCTGGATCGCGCTGCTGGGGTATGCCACTCAATTGTTCTGCGACTTCGCCGGGTACTCGCTGATGGCGATCGGCACCGGTCGCCTGTTCGGCCTGGAACTGCCCGAAAACTTCCGCTACCCGTTCCTTTCCAAGAGCCTCGCCGAGTTCTGGCGCCGGTGGCACATCAGCCTCAACACCTGGCTGTTCGACTACCTCTTCGCGCCGCTGACCACGGGGCGGTCGTGGTTCCGGGGCCGGGCGGGCGCGGGCTTCCTGGTCGTGTTCCTGGTGTCCGGCCTGTGGCACGGGGCGACGTGGACCTACGTGCTGTGGGGCCTGGCGCACGGTGTCGCGCTGGCCGGCCACCACGCGTACGACGAATGGTACAAGCGCAATTGCCGTCGTGACCGGCGGTGGGTCGCGTGGCGCAAGGCGACCCCCTACGCGCTGGCCTCCTGGTTCGTCACGCAGGTCTTCTTCGTGCTGACGCTGGTCCCGTTCCGGGCGCCCTCGATCGGGGCCGCCGCGGACTTTGCGAAGGGCCTGCTGGGCCTGGGAGGCGCGGAAGGCCTGGGACAGCGCTTCGGGCTGCAGGCCGGGGCGTGCGTGCTGTTCTTCGCGGGTTATCACCTGCTGGAAGTGGGCGCAGGCCCCGCCTGGAAGGGCCGCTTCCTGGCGCTGCCGGCCCCCGTGCGGGGCGTGGTGTACGGGCTGGTCCTGGCCTTCCTGCTGGTGTACGTGCCCGTCGGCGCCAGCACGTTCATCTATGCGCAGTTCTAGCGTGTGCGGTTCCAGTGGGTCGGGGGCCACCCCGGGGAGGGATCGATGACGCGGGCCGAAAAGCGGCAGATGCTGATCGACTGGCTGGACGACCACTATCACTTCGGCGAGGCCGAGTCGAAGATCGGGAGCGATGACACGTCGTTCCTGGACAAGGGAATCCTCGACAGCCTGGGCTTCGTGGCCCTGGTCGTCTACCTGGAGGACACGTTCAAGATCACGATCGATCGTCGCAGCCTGAACCGCGAGAACTTCAACAGCGTGAACCAGATCCTCGCTTTCATCGAAGCCCGGGCCGGGGTGGTCCGATGACTGCCGACGACCGTCCCGTGTTCCTCCCGGACCCGGACACGGCGGCGCGGTCGCAGATGGCGGACTTCCTGGCGACCTGCGCCCGGCGCACCGGCAACGTCTTCGACGGATGGCCGGCGTTCTCGCGGTGGTCGGCGGCGTGCTGGCGGGACTTCTGGCGCCTGTTCCTGGAGTGGTCCGCCCCCGAATTCGAGGGTTCTCCCGACACCGTGTGCGTCGGCGACGCCATCGAGTCGGCGACCTTCTTCCCGGACCTCCTGCTGTCGTACACGGGCAACCTGCTGCGGTCGATGCACCCGGGCCAGGACGACGAGGTGGCGCTGATCGTCCGCGACGAAACGGGGCGCCGGGGCCAGTGGACGCGGCGCGAGCTGCGATCGAGGGTCGAGGCCGCGGCGCGGGCGCTGCGTGCCCGGGGAATCGGGGTCGGCGATCACGTCGTCGCGATCGCCCGGAACGACGACGCCGCGATCGTGGCGTGCCTGGCTGCGACCGGCCTGGGCGCCACCTGGTCGTCGATCGGCCCCGACCAGGGGTCCGAGGCGATGCTGGCGCGCTTCCGGCAACTGGGCCCGTGCCTGCTGTTCGCCGTGGGCTCCCAGCCCTACCAGGGCGTGCCCCGTTCCCTTCGTGACCGGCTGGAAGCCGTCGTGGCCGGCCTGCCCTCGCTGCGAACCCTGGTGTCGCTGGACGGGGACGTCGCTGCCCTCGATGGGCTGGGCCACCGGGTCCAGACGCTCGGCGAGTTGGAGGCCGAGGGCGCGTCCGCCGATCCCTTCCCCTGGCCGTGCCTTCCGTTCAACCACCCCCTGTTCGTGATGTTCTCGTCGGGTACGACGGGCGCGCCCAAGTGCATCGTCCACGGCGTGGGCGGCACGCTGCTGGAGCACCTCAAGGAGCAGCGCCTGCATTCGGATTTCAAGGCCGGGGACCGCCTGCTGTTCACCACGTCCTGCGGCTGGATGATGTGGAACTGGCAGTTGTCGGCGCTGGCGTGCGGCACGACGATCGTCGCATACGACGGTTCGCCCACCTTCCCGACCCTGGATGCCCTGTGGCGCGTGGTCGCCGAGGAGGGCGTCACGGTGTTCGGGACCAGCCCGGCGTTCCTGCAGTACTGTCGCGACACGGCGATCGTCCCCAGGGATGCCGTGGACCTGTCGAAGCTGCGCGCGATGCAGTCCACCGGGTCGGTGCTGGGCGACCGGATGTACGACTGGGTGGACCGCAACGTGGGTTCCCTGCCGCTGCAATCGATTTCGGGCGGCACCGACATCCTGGGGTGCTTCGTGCTGGGCAACCCGCTGCTTCCGGTGTGGCGCGGCGAGGCCCAGTCGGTCAGCCTGGGCCTGGACGTGCGGTCCCTGCGGCCCCAGGGCGCCTCGAACGACGAGGTGGGCGAACTGGTCTGCTGCAACCCGTTCCCCTCGCGGCCCCTGGGCCTGTACAACGACCCCGCGGGCGAGCGGTTCCAACAGGCCTATTTCGCCCAGAACGAGGGCGTCTGGACGCATGGCGACTTCCTGGTCCTGACGCACCACGCGGGCGCCCGCATCCTGGGCCGCAGCGACGGGGTCATGAACATCCGCGGCATCCGCATCGGGCCGGCCGAGATCTACGCGATCCTGCTGGACTTCCCCGAGATCCGTCACGCGATGGCCGTGGAGCAGCAGGCGCCCGATGAGCCTGGAGGCACCCGGCTGGTGCTGCTGCTGGTGCTGCGGGAAGGCGCGCCGCTGGACCGCCCGCTGACGCTGCGGATCAAGAAGGAAATCGCCCGCCGGGCATCGATGATCCACGTGCCGGCGGTGATCGTGGCGGTCGAGGACCTTCCCGCAACGCACAACGGGAAGATGTCGGAACGGGCGGCGAGGGACGCCGTCAACGGCCGGGTCCCGGCCAACCTGGCCGCCCTGCGCAACCCGGCGTGCCTGGTGCCGCTGCGCACCCATCCGAACCTGGGCGGGCGGTTCGAAAGCCGGGAAGGCTGATCGGGAGGAAGGGATGCTGGGAAGCCTTCGCGGGCGTCTGGACGGGCCGGGGTCACCAGGCGGCGAAGAGGATTGCAGGGCGATCGTGAACGCCTCGACGGAAGCGGTGTTCGTCACCGACCGCACGGGCGCGATCCTGGACGTCAACGACGCCGTCCTCCGGATGTTCGGGTGCACGCGGGAGCAGGTGCTGTCCTCCACGATGAAGCGCTTCAGCATCGACGAGCCGTCCCAGACGCACGAACTGGCGCTCGGGGTCCTGTCCGTGGCACTCGACGAGGGCATCGCGCGCACCGACTGGCGCGTGCGGCGCTGGGAAGGGGAGGCGTTCTGGGTCGAGGCGACGCTTTCCCGGGTGCGGGTGGGCGACGAGGAACGCATCGCGATCTTCCTGCGCGACATTTCGGAACGGAAGCGGATCGAGGAGGAACTGCGGGTCGCCCGGGATGCGGCGGAAACAGCCACCCGGACCAAGAGCGAATTCCTGGCCAACATGAGCCACGAGATCCGCACGCCTCTGAACGCCATCGTGGGCATGACCAAACTGACCCTCGACACGGCCGTCACCGACGAGCAGCGGGAGAACCTGTGCATCGTCCGCGAGGCGGCGGACGCGCTGCTGAACCTGGTCAACGACATCCTGGATTTTTCCAAGGGCGAAGCGAAGCGCATCGAGCTGGAGAACATCGCCTTCGACCTGCGTTCCACGGTGGACCATGCCCTGGACACGATCGCGATCCGCGCCCACGAAAAGGGCCTGGAACTGGTCAGCCTGGTGGACGCCGAGGTGCCGTCGCGGGTGCTGGGCGATCCGGGGCGCCTGCGCCAGGTGCTGGTCAACCTGCTTTCGAACGCGGTGAAGTTCACGGACAAGGGCGAGGCGTCGCTGGAGGTGCGCGTCGATGAGGAGCGCGACGACCTGGTGGTGCTGCGCTTCGTCGTGTCCGACACGGGGATCGGCATCGCGGCCGAGAACCTGGACCGGATCTTCGAGGCGTTCGCGCAGGCGGACGGCAGCATCACGCGACGGTACGGCGGCACGGGGCTGGGGCTGGCGATCTGCAAGCAGATCGTGGACCTGATGGGCGGGTCGATCGGCGTCGAGTCGCGGGTCGGCCGGGGCAGCGCGTTCGTGGTGGCGGTGCCGTTCCGCCGGTTGGCGGCCGCGGTCGAACCCCCGCCGGCGCCGCCGCCGAACCTGCGGGGCATGCGGGTGCTGGTGGCCGACGACACGCCTTCGAACCGGTTCGTGCTGGCCCGGATGCTCAAGCAGTGGGGATGCCGGACCGAGGCCGTGCCCGACGGGGCGGCGACGCTGGAAGCCATGGAAAGGGCTCGCCAGGAAGGGGACCCCTACAGCGTCGTGCTGCTGGACATGCTGATGGAGGGGATGGACGGCGAGGAGACGGCCCGGCGCGTCAAGGACGACCCGGGCCTGGCCAAGACGCCCATCCTGGTGCTCACGTCGCTGGGGCGGCGCGGGGATGCGCGACGCCTGCAGGATATCGGCGTGGCGGGATACCTGCTGAAGCCGGTCAAGCAGACCCAGTTGCTGGACGCGGTGTGCCAGGCCGTCTCGCCGAATCCCGAGGGCGCCGAGGCCCGGCCCCTGATCACGCGGCACACGTTGAAGGAGCGGTTGTTCGACGGCCTGCACGTGCTGCTGGTCGAAGACAAGGTGTTCAACCAGAAGGTCGCCACGAAGTTCCTGCAGCGGCGCGGCCTGCGGGTCACGGTGGCCGACAACGGCAAGGTGGCCGTGGAAACCCTGCACGACCAGCGGGTGGATCTGGTGCTGATGGACGTGCAGATGCCGGTGATGGACGGCCTGGAGGCCACCCGCGAGATCCGGAAGGTGGAGGCCGCGGCGGGTGGCGGGCGGCGCGTGCCGATCGTGGCCACGACGGCCCACGCGATGGACGGGGATCGGGAACGGTGCCTGGCCGCCGGCATGGACGACTACGTCACGAAGCCGATCCTCGAGGACGAGCTGTTCGGAGTGCTGGGTCGGTGGCTGCCGCTGCCCGAGCCGAAGCCCGTTCCCATGGTCCGGGAGCCGGCGAACGCGGTGGAAGCCGAACTTGAGGTCGTGAAGGCCCGGTTCGGGGATGACCCGGCCTTCCTGACCGAAATCGCGGAACTGTTCCTGGAGGACACGCCCAAGGACCTGGTCGCGCTGGATGAAGCGGTTCGCGGGAAGGACGCCGAGAAGGCCGTGCTGCTGGCCCACGGCCTGAAGGGCACGGCTCGGACCTTCGGCGTCGAGGGCCTGGCCAGCCTGTTCCAGGCGATCGAAACCATGATGCGGGGCCGGCAGTTCCAGGAGGCCCGCGAGGCCCTGGCGCGGGCGCGCGCGCTGTTCGAACTGGTCGAGCGGGCGTTGCGGAAGTCGCTGGGGTGAACCTTTCCGGAGACGGAACCGACTCGGGCGCACTGACCTGGCCCGAGCACGGAGGCGTGGGCGACTCGGGCGCACTTGATGGGAGAACCGCCGCTTGAGGATCCTGATCGTCGAAGACAACCGCATGACCCGGCGCATGCTGGAGCGGTATCTCCAGGAGTTGGGCTACGACGTCCTCCAGGCCTCCGATGGCCAGACGGCGCTGGATCTGCATCGCCGGCACCGGGTGCCGTTCGTGATCACCGACTGGGAAATGCCCGGGATGAGCGGCCTGGACCTGGTGCGCCGCATCCGGGAGAGCCAGGACGGCACCTACACCTACGTGGTGTTCCTGACGGCTCGGGAAGGGAAGGCCGACCTGGTGACGGGCATCGGGGCCGGCGCCGACGACTACCTGCGAAAGCCGTTCGACAAGGCGGAACTGGCCGTGCGGGTCCGCGCGGGTCAGCGCATCGTCGAGCTGCAGGAGCGCCTGGAGCGGCTGGCCGAGACCGACGCGCTGACCGGCCTGTGGAACCGTCGCGGCCTGGAACGCTGGTTCGCGGATCCGCGGGAAAGGGCGGTGCTGCTGGAGGGGCCGGTGGCCTTCGTGATCGGCGACATCGACCACTTCAAGCGGGTCAACGACGAGCGGGGGCACGCAGCGGGCGACGAGGTGCTGCGCCTGGTCGCGGAGCGGTTGAGGGCCGGTTTCCCGCCGGACGCGCGCGTGGTCCGGGTCGGTGGAGAGGAGTTCCTGGCCGTCTTCCGGGTCGCCTCGGCGACGGAGGCGGTGGCATCGACCGAGGCCGTTCGGGCGACCGTGGAAGCCCGGCCGCTGGAGGTTGGCCCCGGGCAGCCGCTGTGCCTGACGTGCTCGTTCGGCGTCCACGTGACGATGCCGGGCGTCGGGATCGCCGACCTGCTGGACGCCCAGGCCCGGGCCGATCACGCGCTGTATCGTTCCAAGGCCGACGGCCGCAACCGCGTGACGCTGGCAGACGGATGCTCGCCCTGAACCCCTAGAACCGCACCCCTGAACCCAGCAGCACCGACACCTCGTGGGAACGGATGTCCTTGGGGGCGAAGTCGATCGTCCCCGCGTTGTAATCGACGTTCATGCCTGCGATCTTCCCGAAACCATAGGCGTACTTGAGGCCCAGCGTCGTCGCGAAGGTGATCCGGTCCGTCTTGCTGCTGCCCACGACCACGTAGGGCGACAGGTACGTGACCCCCAGCGTGCCGCCGTAGTAGTCGATCCGGCTGTCGAGCAGGGAAGGCGCGGCGCCGAGCGGCCGCGCCGGCGTCACGTCCGTGAAGCCGCCGAAGCCCAGCACCCAGCGGGGCGCCAGGAACACCTCGATGCCGAGGCGCCCGTTGAAGTACCCGCGGGTGTCCGTGCCGCCGAAATGCCAGGGCGTCGTGTAGTCGGCGTCAATGGAAATCGCGAATCGCCCCGGCTGCTGCCAGGCCAGGCCCAGCGTCATGGAAAAGGGCTGGTTGAAGGCGGCGCCGGGCGACCGGCTGATATCCTGGTCCGAAAAATAGGGAAGCAACTGGGCGCCGCTCAGGGAGCCGGTCTGGAGTCGAGCCCCCGTCGTCTTGCCCCAGACCCGCAGCGAGGGCAGCCGGACGGCGAGGCCCAGGCGCAATCCTGATACGGGATGGGCCTGCACGCCAAGATTGACCGCGAACGCCAGTTGGCTCGTGGCCAGGTCGGCGTTGATGGTGCCGAAATGCGGCACAGGAGAGGCGACGCCGGTCACCGGGATCTCCTCGTCGTCGGCGAACGTGGCCCGCCCGTCGCCGGTGGTGTAGACACCGAACAGCGACGCCCCAACCGACACCTTGTCGTTGATTCGCATGCCCCACGATGGGCCGATGTAGTACGTGATCTGCTGGTACGCCAGCGAGAACCGCTCGTGGAACGGCCCATACGTGCCCTGCGAGTCGAACACCGCGGACTGCGAGAACTTCTCGGACGCCGGGATGAACACGGACAGCGCGACGGAATGCTGGAGGCCGACGTCCCCCGACGGGGCCGGGATCGCGTCGGGCGGAGGCGTGCCGTTGGCGGCCGACGGTTCCTCCTTCCTCCACCCGCCGATCTTCCAGACGTACGACGCCGCGCTCGCCACCACCTGGAAGGGGTTGGCGCTGAGCCCGGTCGAGCGCGTTTCCGTCGGCATCGCGTTCCGGATGAACTCCGGGATCTGCAGGAACTGCACGTGGTAGGCGCTGGCGGAAACGTCCAGGGACGATCGCTCGGCCCAGCCCAGGCCCGCGGGGTTCCACCAGGCGGTGGCCGGGTCGTCGGCCAGGGCGGAGTACGCGCCCGACATCGCGGCGGCACGGCTGCCGGCGGGGAACGTGAAGGCGTTGCCCGCGACGGCGGAACCGGGCGACAGCACCAGGGCCGCGATCACGAGGGCCAGCCGGCGCTGCCTGCAGGAAGGACCGATGTGCCGGTCGGGTTTCATGTCTGGATTGTAGCAGCGTCTGATCTCCGTCGCCGTGATGGGATATCCTTGGCGCGACCCGTCGCTGTCGAGGCCGATCGTGCCGACCCTTTCGCGAACCGGCGGATCCGCGACCCGGTCGCTGTTCCTGGCGACCTTCCTGGTCCTGTGGGCCCTGTCCGCACGCAACCCGCCCACGGGCGACGCGATCCCCATGGTCGGGATGGCCCGCGACCTGGTCGCGGAGGGGCGCCTGGACTCGTCCTATCCCATGCGCGGCCTCACCGTGGATGCCCCGGACGGGCGGCATTTCAACAAGTACCCGCTGCCCTGGAGCCTGTGCGAGATCCCCGGGGCCGCGCTGGAACGGCTGGTCACCGTGGCGGGCCTTCCCGCGGCCCAGCAGGAACTGGCGCTGCGCCTGGTCCGCGGCCTCACGCCCGCCGTGTTCGGCGCTCTCGCGGTGATGCTGCTGTTCCTGGCCCTGGTCGAGGTCGGGGTGCCGCGCCGCCGGGCGATGATTCTCGCGCTGGTCGCGAACGGCACGACCTGCATGCTGCCGTACCTGAATTCCCACTATTCCGAAGTGTTCCAGGCCGTGATCGTCAACGGCACGGCCTGGTCGCTGGCCCGGCTGGTGTCGTCGCCTGGATGCCGGGAGGCGGCGACCCTGGGGCTGTGCCTGGGGACGCTGGCGTTCGCCAAGATCGCGCTGGTTCCCTTCGCCGCGATCGCGGGCGTGGCAGGGCTGGTCGTGCTGGCCCGCACGTCCGAGTCGCCCGGCCGGGCGGCGGCCTGCATGGTCGCCGGGGCGATCCCGCCGCTGGCGGCCGCCGCGTGCTGGAACCTGCTGCGCTTCGGCTCCCTGCTTTCGATGGACTACGGCTTCTTCCTGGTCCCGCAGACCCTGGGCTGGCCTCGACCCGGCGCGCTGCTGGGCCTGCTGGTGTCGTCGGGCCGGGGCCTGGCGTGGTTCGCACCGCTGGCCTGGCTGGCGTGGCCGGGCGTCCGCAGGGCCTGGCGCGAGGGGCACGGCGTGGGCCTGGCCTGCGCCGCGGGCTTCGTTGCGACGCTGCTGCTGTACGCCGGGTTTTCGATCTGGCACGGCTCCGAGCAGTGGGGCCCTCGCTACCTGGTCCCGATGATCGGCCCCCTGGCGATCCTGGTCGCGCTGGCCGTCGAGGAACCCGTGCCGCAGCGCCGCGCCCGTCGGGTCGCGCTGGTCGTGCTGGCCGTCGCGGGCATTGCCGTGAACCTGCCCGGCCTGCTGGTCCGCTACACGGACTTCTTCGCCGCGGTGCCCTACACGCCCTACTCCGAAATCCACCTGGACGCCCGCGATCAACCGCTGGAAACGCCGGAGCCCGACAACCTCTATCGCACGAACTTCCTGCCACCGTTCTCGCCCATCGTCGGCCATGCGTGGCTGCTGCGCCACGCCCTGTTCGGCGGGGACCTGGCCGCCGACTGTCCCTGGGCCGGTTGGGTCACGAAGGGTCCCCTGATCCGCACGCCGGACCTCGTACCGCGGATCGACCTTTGGTTCGCGCCGACCGACGAAGCCACGGATCCTTCCGGTGCCCTGGCGCTGGCGGTGTTGGCGGTGCTGGTGCTGGCGGCAGCCGGCGCGGCCTGGGAGGCCTGGCGCTCGACCACCCCGGTCGGGGGTCAGTGATCGGCGGTGGATTGCGGGGGGAACACTCCCCACGGCATCAGGCGATGCAGTTCTTCCAGCAGCCTGACCAGGTCCTTGCCCACGTCGTTCAGTTCCTGCCGACAGTCGTTGTCGAGCCACTCCCGCAGCACGACGCTGATCCCGCCGAAGATGATGCCGCCCAGGAGGTTCGCCTGCTCGCGGGGGACCCCGGCGCTTTCCAGCGATTCGGCGATGAGCGACTCGGAGATCCGCTCGGTCTCGTCCGCACGGGCGATCAGGGTCGGCGAGGCCGACTCGTACTGCCACTCGCGCATCAGGTCATCCTTGAGGGTGGGGTACCAGGCGCCGAACTCCACCAGCGCGTCGCGAACGCCCAGCAGGGGGGCGGAAAGGGTGTGATGCCTGTCCAGCAGCACCCGAAGCATCGCCGTGGTCTTGTCCCGGCTTGGGAAGGCCACGTCCAGCTTGGTCGGGAAGTACCGGAAGAACGTCCGTTGCGAGATGCCCGCCAGCGACACGATCTCATCGACCGTCGTCGTGTCGTACCCCTTCCTGCAGAACAGGTCGGTCGCGATCGTGACCAACCGTTCCCGGGTCGCCTGCTTCTTTTCTGCCCGTCGCGCCATCGAATCTCCTCCGCATGCCTCCGGGTGCCGCTGGAAACTACAACAGGTATCAAGGGCTTGCAACGTCAAATGAGGGCGTGCGAGGGGGTTTCCCGGAAAGGTTGACGCCTCGACGGGAATGGTCGATACCTGCCGTGCGGCTCCCCCGGGGGTCGCATCCGTCCTGCAGGGGGGCATCGTGAGGCGGTTCGGGTCCGGTGCGGCGGTTGCGTTGGTGCTGCTGGCGGTCGCGTGTGCGAAGGAGGGGATCGTGGCGAAGACCGGCGACGGCGGGGGGGATGTGGCGGTGGAAGCGATGGCCTTCCTGGACGGCTACAACACCCGGCGGCTGGAACTGGACAAGACGGCCGCGGAAACCTACTGGAAGGCCGCCAACAGCGGTCGGAAGGAGGATTTCGAGGTCGCCGCCGCGGCGGACCTGGCTTCCCGGACCTACCACAGCGACCACGCGTCGTTCCAGACGATCCGCCGGCTGCTGCAGTCCGCGGACCGCCTGGACCCGCTCACTGCGCGGTCGCTGCAGGTCGCGAAGTTGGCCTTCGAGGAGAACCAGTTGCCGGCGGACGTGCTGCAGGAACTGGTGTCGAAATCGTCGCAGATCGAGCAGGTGTTCAACACCTACCGGGCGACGCTGGACGGCAAGGCATACACCAACAACGAGTTGCTGGAGGCCCTGGAGCACGAAAAGGCGTCGCCCCGCCGGCAGGCAATCTGGGAGGCCCTGAAGCAGGTCGGCGCGAAGGTGGGACCGCTGCTGGTGGACCTGGCGCACGTGCGCAACCGGGCGGCCGTCACGCTGGGGTACGCGAACTACTGGGAAATGAAGATCCGGATGCAGGAGCATGACCCGGCGCTGCTGGTGGCCCTGTTCGACCGGCTCCAGAACGAGACCGACGCGCCGTTCGCGGCGATGAAGGCCCGCCTGGACGCCGAGATCGGGGCGCGGCTGGGCGTCGCTCCCAAGGCGATCATGCCGTGGCACTACGACAACCCGTTCTTCCAGGCGGCGCCGCCCTCGCCCAATGTCGACCCGGACGCCTTCTACGCGGACCGCAAGAAGGAGGACATCGTCGCGCTGGCGCAGAAGTTCTACGCGGACATCGGGCTGCCGATGGACTCGATCATCGCCCGCTCCGACTACTACGACCGCGAGGGCAAGGACCAGCACGCGTTCTGCATCGACGTGGACCACGCCGGCGACGTGCGGATGCTGCTGAACATCCAGCCGAAGGCCGAGTGGATGGACACGATGCTGCACGAGTCCGGCCACGCGGTGTACGCGAAGTACAACGACCCGGCGCTGCCCTACGTCCTCCGGGACTCCGCGCACATCCTGACCACCGAGGGCGTGGCGATGCTGTTCGGGGCGCTGGGCCGGAACCCCACGTGGATGGTCGGCTACGCGGGCGTCGATCCGGCGAAGGCGGACGCCGCGAAGGAGGGCCTGCACGAGCAGCGGCGCCGCGAGCAGCTGATCTTCGCCCGCTGGGCGATGGTGATGTTCCGGTTCGAGAGGGCGTTGTACGAGAACCCGGACCGCGACCTGAACACGCTGTGGTACGACCTGGTCGAGCGGCTGCAATTGCTGAAGCGGCCAGCCGGGCGGGACCTGCCGGACTGGGCTGCCAAGCCCCACTTCACGATCGCGCCGGTGTACTACCACAACTACCTGATGGGCGAACTGTTCGCGGCGCAGCTGCGGGCGAAGCTGGCGGGGATGTCGGGCCACAAGGGCCCGTCATCGACCCTGTCCTTCAACGGGCGGAAGGACTTCGGGAAGTACATGATCGACGAGGTCTTCCATCCCGGGATGCGGTGGGGATGGCCCGAGTTCGTGCGCCGCGCGACCGGCGTTCCCCTGGGGCCCGAGGCCTTCGCGGCCGAGGTGCAGTAGGTCGCCTTGAGCACCCCCGACATCGACAACCCGCCCCGGCCCTTCCTGACAGGCGCCGCGGTGTTCCGCACGTGGTGGCCCCTGGCCGCCTCGTGGATGATGATGGGCCTGGAACTGCCCCTCGTCAGCGCCACGATGGCCCGGCTGCCCGACCCCCGCATATCGCTGGCGGCATACGGCGGCGTGGTGTTCCCGATATCGCTGGTCATCGAGGGCCCGATCATCATGCTGTTATCGGCATCGACGGCCATGGCCCGGGACCGGGCCTCGTACCGACTGATGCGGCGATTCGTGTGGCAGTCGATCGTCGCGCTGACGGCCCTGCACGCGCTGGTGGCCTTCACGCCCCTCTATGACGTCGTCGCAGGGCAGTGGCTGGGCGTCCCTCCCGAAACGCTGGAACCGGGCCGTATGGGCCTGCGGATCCTGACGTTCTGGACCGGTTCCATCGCGTATCGCCGGTACCAGCAGGGCGTCCTGATCCGGTTCGGCCACTCCCACCGGGTGGGCCTCGGGACCATCGTCCGCGTGCTGGCCAACGTGGTGGTGCTGGGGGCCGGCCTGGCCCATGGCGGTATTCCCGGGATCGTCGTGGGCGCGTCGGCGGTGGCCGCCGGGGTGCTGGCCGAGGCCGTGTTCATGGGGTTTGCCGTGCGCCCGGTGCTGCGGGACCACGTGTACACGGCGCCTCCCGAGCCGGTGCCCCTGACCCTGCCGGTGTTCCTGCGGTTCTACGTGCCCCTGGCGCTGACGCCGTTGATCACGCTGCTGTCGATGCCCCTGGTCAGCGCGGCGATCAGCCGGATGCCCCGGGCGATCGATTCGCTGGCCGTGCTGCCGGTGGTCAACGGCGTGGTGTTCCTGCTGCGCAGCCTGGGGTTCGCGTTCAACGAGGTGGTGGTGGCCCGGGTCGAGCGGCCCGGGGCGGTTCCGGCGCTGCGGCGGTTCGCGCTGGTGCTGGCGGCGGGGGTATCGGCGTTCCTGGTGCTGATCGCGGCCACGCCCGTCGGGGAATTCTGGTTCGCCGTGCTGTCGGCGCTGGCGCCGGACCTCGTGCTGCTGGCCCGGGCGGCCCTGTGGTGCGCGCTGATCATCCCGGCCCTCGCCGTGCAGCAGAGCTGGTACCAGGGGATCCTGGTCGACCGCCGCGACACCCGGGCGATCACCGAGGGCGTGGTGGTGTTCCTGGCGGTGTTCGGCGCCGTGCTCGCCGCGGGCATGGCAGACGGGACGCTCACCGGGCTGTACGTCGGCATCCTGGCCATGACGGCGGGGTGCGTGGCGCAGAACCTGTGGATGCGGTCCCGGTCGCGGCCGTTCCTGGCGGAGCTTGAGCGGGCGGGCCCGTAGGCGTCCGGACCATCGTATCCCCTTCCGCGCTCGCCCTTGCGAAACAACCGCTGGCCGGGGTACAAACGGGTCACTGGATCAACCCCCGTGCCGGAGACGCAAAGTGGACGACGACCGCGGCTGCGGGCGGTGCGGGAACGCGGTGGAGGCCGACGAACCCGGCTGCGGCTCGTGTCACCAGGCCCGCCCCCCGGAAGGCTGGCCCCGGGACCCGCGGCTGGGCGTCGTCGTGCTGGACCGGTTGGTGCTGTCGCGGCGGATCGGTTACGGCGCGACCGGCAGCGTGTACCTGGCCGAGGACCGCGAGGCCGACGGGCGGGTGGCGGTCAAGCTGCTGCACCACGAACTGACCGGCGATCCGGAAATGGTGCGCCGCTTTCGGCTGGAGGCGGTGCTGACCAAGTCCCTTGACGTCCCGCAGGTGGTTCCGGCATACGATTTCGGGCAGTTCCCGGACGGAACGCACTACTTCACCATGGAATACGTGGAGGGTGTGGGGCTGGATGCGGTGCTGGCCAAGCGCGGCACGCTGCCCCTGTCCACGGTGCTGACGATCGCCCGGCAGGTGCTGGCGGCGCTGGACGTGGCGCACAGCCGGGGCGTCATCCACCGGGACCTCAAGCCCGGCAACCTGCTGCTGGCCCGCGACCCCGCCGGCCAGCCGATGGTGCGCATCCTGGACTTCGGGTTCGCGCGGCTGACCGACACCCGGGGCACCGCCGCGCCGGGACGTCGCCTGACCCTGGGGCAGATGGTGATGGGAACGCCCACCTACATGGCGCCCGAGCAGGCGCGGGGTTCCCGGACGCTGGACGGGCGGGCCGACCTGTACAGCCTGGGCGTGATCCTGTACCGCGCCCTGACGGGCAAGCCGCCGTTCTCCGGGACCATGGAGGAGGTGTTGCGGCAGCACCTGCAGACCCCGCCGGCCCCGCCGTCCTCGATCTGGCCCGACGTGCCTCCCGCGATGGACGCCGTCCTGTTGCGGATGCTCGAAAAGGATCCCGATCGCCGCCAGGCCAACGCCGCGGAGGTGCTGGCGGAGCTGGGCCGTGCCTTCCCGGGAGGGCCCGCCGCCTGGGACCCCGACGAGATGCGGGCCGGCGCTGCCCCGCGGTCCGAGCTGGTCCGGCTGGTGGACCGGTACGTCCACGGAACGCAGTCGCTGCCGGCCTTGAAGGGCCACCCGGCCGCCCGGACGGGCCGCCTGCCCTGGATCCTGGTCGCCGTGGGCGCGACGTCGCTGGCGATCGCGGTGCTCACGTGGTGGCTGCTGCGAGCGGGCTAGGCGCTGCGACAGGAGGAATCCCCGATGCGCGCACGGTTCCGTTCCCGCCGGCCTGGCGGCCTTGCGGCGGTCCTGTCGGCGCTGTCGCTGCCGGTGCTGCTGGCATGCGGCGGTGCGGGGGTCGGCGCGGACGTCCCCGACGCGATCGGGAGCGATGTGCCCCGCGACGCTGACACGTCGGGGGACGCGTCAGACGACGCATCTGAAGGCGCCTTCCGCTACGAGGTGTATACCAACGCGCTGCCGGACGGCCTGGCGGACATTGCCACGGGCGACTTCACGACGCTGTCCCACGAGTTCGACCCGATCCCGGTGGACCCGAAGTACACGCACGTGTTGAACTGGAGGATGACCGCGTTCCTGCCGCCCTACCTGGTCCCGATGTGGTCCTGGGGACCCGTCGTGCTGTACAGCGACGACCTGGACGTGCTGGTGTTCTCGTCGATGGACCACTTCTTCGGCAGCATCATGACGGTCGATGGCGGGCGCATCCGGTACGGGCTGCACGGCGACCTGGCGTCGGTGCCGGCAGGGTACACGCAGCGATTCCTGAGGGTGGAAGGGAAGGGCATCAATGCCACGTTGGAGGCCTGGGGCCAGCGGATGCGCGAGGACCACGGCCGCGCCCGGACCGACCGGTACGCCGATGCGGGGCTGTCCACGCTGGGCTACTGGACCGACAACGGGGCGTACTACTACTACCGCACGGAAGACGGGAAGACGTTCCAGGACACGCTGCTGGACGTGAAGGCCGAGGCCGACACCCTCAAGATCCCATACGGCCACCTGCAGATCGATTCGTGGTGGTACCCGAAGCGGCCGGGCTCGATCCCGGGCGAAAACGGCGGCACGATCCTGTGGGAACCCATCCCGGCCGTGTTTCCAGACGGCCTCCCGGCCTTCCACGAGAAGCTGGGCCTGCCGCTGGTCGCCCACAACCGGTGGTACGCGCCGGACACGCCGTACCGGGACCGGTTCACCTTCGTGGACGGCACCGACATGGCGTTCCCGACCGACCGGGGCCTGTTCGAGGAGCTGATGGGCCATTGCGTCGATTGGGGCATCCAGACCTACGAGCAGGACTGGTTGTCGAAGCAGTGGTGGGGCGTGGCCAGGCTGCGGGCGGACGTGCAGCGCGGCGAGGATTTCGTCGCGAACATCTGCGTGCCCGCCGCGGCGCGGGGCGTGACGGTCCAGATGTGCATGGCCGAGGCCAGCCACTTGCTGTCCGCGCTGGACCATCCCAACGTCACGACGATCCGCACGTCCGTCGACTACGCGGTGGGCCTGGCCAAGGAAGTCTATTGGCCCCAGTTCCACACGGCGGGGATGCTGGCCTGGGCCGTGGGCGTCCTGCCGTTCAAGGACAACTTCCAGAGCGACGAGCGCGCCGGGCAGGCCGAGGCCCTGGTCGCCACGCTGTCGGCCGGCATCGTGGGCGTCAGCGACGGGCTGGGCCGGACCAGGCCCGAGTTCGTGATGCCGACCTGTCGGGCCGACGGGATGCTGCTGAAGCCCGACAGGCCGGCCACGCCGACCGACACGATGTTCTTGCCGAACCGGCGACCCTACCTGACGTCCACGTACAGCGAACGTCCCGGACTGGGGCGCTGGACGTACCTGGCGGCCTACCTCATCGCAGCCGATCATCCCGAGCGCACCGACGAGGACCGCCTGTGGGCGATCGTGGAGGTCGATACCGGCACCACCGTCGAGCAGATGTTCAACTTCCCGGCGACGGTGGACGACTGGCACGTGGACCTGGCGGCCGACCTGGGGATCGAGGGCCGGCGGGTGGCGTACGACTGGCGCACGGGCCAGGCGCGCGTGGTCGAGGGGCGGTTCGACCTGACGGCCATCGAGCACGAGTACGACTTCGAGTACCTGGTGCTGGCGCCGGTGCTGGACAACGGCATGGCGCTGATCGGCGAAACCGGCAAGTACGTGACCGTCGCGGACCGACGATTCACCGAGGTGAAGGCGGAAGCCGACGCGATCCGCGTCACGCTGGCCGGGCGCGCCGGGGAGGAGGTGACGGTCCGGGCGTTCGATGCGAACGCCGGCGCGCTTCTCCCCCCGGTGACGGTGGCGATCGGAGCGGGGGGGACAGCGGAAGCCGTCCTGTCGCGGTAGCTCCGGGACTCGGGTTCCCGTCGTCCCGTCCCCAGGATCCCGCATTTTTCAGTCATCCGGCAGGTGCCGAGTGGGGGATGTGTCGATTATGGGTGGACTTTTCTCCGGATATTGAATACGGCGATGGGGCCGGGGGGAGAAACGCTTCCTCCAGCCCCCCCCTTCTTCCAGAGGTAGTCGGCCATGCGGAACGCGTATCGCAACGTGGGAGCGGTGTGCCTGCTTGCAGTGTTTCTCGCCCTGGGCTGTTCCTCGGGATCCTCGGGGGGAGGTGCCGACGTCCCGATGACCGTGCAGCCGGCGGCGGCCGTCCTGCCGGCGGCGAGCAAACCGCTGATCCTGACCGCCGGCAATGTGCCGGCCGGCCAGACGCCGACCTGGAGCATCGACCCGAAGGTGGGCACGCTGGTCACCAATCCCGACGGCACGGCCACCTTCACGCCCCCCGCGTCCATCGATCAGGAAACCACGGTCACCGTGACCGCGACGGCGGGAACCCTTCACGCGCAGTCGACGATCATCGTGACCCCCTGGTCGCAACTGAGCGTCGCCCCGGCCAGCACGGAACTGCTGGAAGGCGCGGACCCGCTGACGCTGGTGGCCACGCTGAAGGATTCGCAGGCGGAGATCGCCTGGACCCTCAGCCCGGTCGTGGGCACGCTGTCGGCCGCCACGGGCGCGACGGTCGACTACACCCCGCCGACCACGGTGGGAGAAGAGACCCTGGTGCTGGTCCGGGCCACGGCCGGCGGCGCGGTTGCGACCGCGGCCATCCTGGTGCAGCCGAAGCCCGCGGTGCCCGCGGATCCGGAACTGACGGTCAGCCCGGAATCCCTGGCGCTGGAAGCCGGCAGCGATACGGCCATCCTGATCGCGACGCTGAAGAACTCGACCGAGCCCATCACCTGGAGCCTGGATCCCGCGCTCGGGACGCTTTCGGCCGCCACGGGCGTGGCCGTCGGCTATACGCCTCCGGCCTCCGTCGCCGCGAAGACCACGGTGGTGGTGACGGCCACGGCGGGCGAATTGACCGCGAAGTCCACGATCACGGTCGATGTCGTCACCAACACGCAGCCCACGCTGGCCGTGAGCCCCGAAACTGACGACACGTTCAGCGGCGGCGATCCCGTGCTGCTGACGGCCGCCGTGCAGAACAGCACCGGCACCGTGCTGTGGAGCCTGAGCCCCACGGTCGGCACGCTGTCCGGCACCTCGGGCGCCACGGTGTCCTACATTCCCCCGGCGACGCTGGACGTCGAAACGACCGTCACGGTCTACGCCATGCTGGACAACAACCGCAAGCAGGCGGTCATCACCGTGCACCCGGCGCCGGCGTTGTCCATCGCCCCCGCCACCGCGACGATCACCACGGCCAACCCGGGGTTGCTGCTGACGGCGACGCTGCTGCACTCCGGCGCCACGATCGCGTGGACCGTGTCGCCGGCTGCGGTCGGCAAGCTTTCGAATCCCGCGGGCCCGACGACCACCTACACGCCGCCTTCCAGCGTGACGGTTCCCACGACCGTCGTGGTGACCGCGTCGGCCGACGGGGCCACGGCGCAGGCCACCATCGTGGTCCAGGCCGCCGCCGGGACGGACAGCCCCCCGCTGCTGAACAAGCGCTTCGTGACGTTCACCCCCATCGTCGAGTACATGGTGCTGGGCACCAGCAACGACGGGACCGCGAACGACCAGTTCGTGGTCGACCCCTACCAGGCGTACGGCAAGATCGACGACCAGCCCGTCAGCCTGCCGCCGGGCACCACCCTCCCGGACCACGCGATCCTGCACAAGTCCCTGAACAACGACATGCTGGGGACCATGACCAAGGTGGCGCACGCCGGGAACATGGACGACGACTTCCCCGAGGAAACGGCCGTGCTGACCTGGAAGCCGCAGGTGACGGGCCAGGCGGTTCCGGCCGGCGTCCAGCCCGTCGCGAAGCTGTCGATCCTGGACGCCCACATCGACACCGCTGGGGCCGATCCCACCATCGACACCAT
The DNA here is from genome assembly GCA_903857665.1 of uncultured Myxococcales bacterium. Lineage (GTDB taxonomy): Bacteria > Myxococcota_A > UBA9042 > DTJE01 > DTJE01 > CAIZWN01. Next base: position 117,500 of record CAIOFV010000159.1, on the reverse strand, counting down.
CGTGCTGGACGCGATCGACCTGACCGTGGAGGCGGGCCAGAACGCCACCGACTACGACATGGCCGTCGCCGATGTGGATGGCGACGGGTTCGACGAAATCGTGATCGTCGGGACCGTGTACTGGGATGCCGCCAACAGCCAGGCCCGCCACAATGGGAAGCTGTGGGTCATCTCCAACAAGATCGACAACACCTTGAAACCTCCGGCTCGCAAATGGGCCGTGCAGAACCATGTGGACCTGGAGGGCGACCTGGACACCGGCCTGGCGGGGCGCGGGCTGGTGACCGCCCGGCTGGCGGTCGGCAGCATGACCGAGGACCGCAAGGCGCAGATCGTGGTGGCCTGGGTGGACGGGCCGGCACTCCACGCGGCCTGGACCAGCGGTAATACCACGCGCCGCCCCGGGGTCGGGGCGATCTCCTATGCCATCTACGACGGTGCGACGCTGGCGAAGATCGGCGACAACCGGAAGACGACACCCATCCAGAACAACCTGCATGACGGTTTCGACAACTACAACCTGTTCAGCGTGGCGATGGCCGACGTCGATGGCGACCGGAAGAAGGAACTGGTCTTCGCCGCCTGGAACACCGAAGAAAAGACGGTTGTCAGCGGCGGCTATCCAACCCTCGTCTGGACCTCGTCGCTGGTCGCGCAGGTCCTGGATGACCTGGATGCGGCGGACGCGAACGGGGCCCTGACGTCCCTGGCCACCGTCACCCGGCCCTACGAGCTGCAGAACTTCACCGGGGCCCAGCTGACGTCCTACCCGAGGAACTTCCTGCTGGCGTGGGACTACAACGGCGACATGACGGACGAACTGCTCATCGGCCAGTATCCCTGCCATTTCGTGAAGGCCGTCGGATCCACCCCGGCGTCCATCGCCTGGGACGACGGCATGATGGTGCTGTCCAAGACGGCCTACCACACCATCGCCGACATCCAGGTCGGCGACGTCAACGGCGACCGGCGGCAGGACTTCATCGTGCTGGAACACGAGGGCCGCGTCCGGACCTGGGGGCTGCGCGACAAGCTGCTGTCGGTCGGCGGCTACCCGCTGGTCAAGACGTACCAGGCGAACCCCGAGTTCGTGCTGCTGGACACCAGCGGCACCAACGGCACGTGGAACAAGAACGCGATCCTGGTCCCCGCCAACGTGGATGGCGACAGCACGGTTCTGGAATACAAGGGCTTCACCCAGCCCCTCGGCAAGCTCCACACCGTCGCCAACACGGGGACCGGGTCCACCGACCAGGCCCACGTGGTCATCTACGGCAACAACAAGCTGGTGGCCGTCCTGGCCGCCCCGCCGGTGCTGGAGAACATGGGCCAGAGCCAGGGCAACAACTCGACCACGTTCGGCACCAGCACGGGTGGCAGCTACTCGAAGTCGATCGACGTGTCGGCGCGCCTGGGCGTGATCGTCGGGGCCGAGGCCGACTTCTTCGGGGTGTTCAGCGCCGAGGTCGAGGCCGAGTTCATGCTGGAGTACACGCACAGCAACACCTGGAGCCGTACCGAGACCCATACCCTGACCTATGCGGCCACCGACAACAGCGACCAGGTGGTGTTCGCGACGACGCCGTACGACCGGTACGTGTACAACGTCGCATCGAGCCCCGCGCGCGCGAACATCGGCGGCTACCTGGTCGTGGACGTCCCCCGCACCAGCATGGTCCTGTCGGTCGGGCGCGACGTGTACAACGCGGAGTTCAGCGACGGCGTCCAGATCACGAAGGACATCCTCGGCGACACCCCGTACGACCTCGCCAGCTACCCGAAGGCGAACGTCGTCCCCTCGTCGCGGTGGATCGACGTCGGCAACGACCAGAAGCTGCTGGCGAAGTACCAGTCCTTCGGGTCCGATGGACCCTTCTCGATCGACCAGGGATCCACCCCCCGGAGCGCCCAGATCAGCATCGAAAACGAGCAGGCGTGGTCGAACGGGGTCGATTTCAGCGTGGACGTCACCGCGTCGATGACGATGGGTGGGACGAAGGTCGGCGGGCACGTGGGCTTCAGCGTTGGCGGTTCGTGGGAGCAGACGATTTCGAACGGGCTGGCGTTCGGCGCCACGGTATACGGCATCCCGTCGTACGCGGACTGGCTGGCGAACAACTACCAGTGGGGCATGTTCGCGTACAAGCAGCAGCTGTGCACGCAGGAACCCTACCTGGGCGCCGGCGTCGTCCAGGACTTCATGGTCGTCAACTACTGGATCGCGGACATGTAGCGCGGGACGTCCCGGGGCGGGTTCAGGCGCGGCGGCGTCGCAGGGCCAGGGCCAGCAGGGCCAGGGCCAGGGGCAGGGCAGCCGTCGCACCGGGGAGCGCGCCCGCCGTGCAACCACCGCTGCCGCCGCCCTTCGCCGTGATGTCCGAACCCACGTCCGTCCCAACGGGAACATCCGCGAGGGTGATGTCGGCCGAAGGCACGTCCTCCGACACCGCCAGGTCATCGACCGGGCCCGTGTCGCCCGCCGGCTCCGCGCTGTCCGGCACGGGTTCCGGGTTGCCCCCGACGGCCATGTGCGCGCGGGCGTTCGGCGAGCGGTTGCCGCCCAGGCCCAGGTCGAAGTAGCGCGCCATCCAGTAGGCGGCCAGCAGGTCGCCGCCCGGGTTCAGCATCACCCCGGAACCCCCGCCGTTGACCGCGAACGGGTTCGAGCGGGAGTTGAAGTTGGAACTGGGGCGGATGGACGGGTCCAGGGCCTCGGTGGCCAGCAGGCTGCCGTTGCGGTCCTTCCCGGCGATCGTCAGGCGGGTCTTGCCGTCGATGGCCAGGCAGGAACCGGCCGCGATTTCGGTGTCGTCGCAGTTGATGCGCGGTTCGTCCCAGTACCCGCCCTGGACCGGGTCGCCCACCGGGAACGCACCCAGCAGGTTCGCCAGCTCGACGGCCACCGGCTGCCGGTCCGTCCGTCCGGTCGCGGCCAGGTAGAACGTGTGCCACAGCGGCTGCTTGGACAGCGACGCCGACACCGTCACGTCCTTCGGCGCCCACCACCCGTCCTCCAGGTATCGCGTCAGAGCGGCCCGGACATCGTCGGCCGTTTCCAGGTACAGCCCCAGGAACAGCGCCACGCCAGTCATGTCCGGCACGTCGGTGTTGGTGTCCAGGCCCAGGTACAGGTACGACACCGCGTTGGCGTCGTCGAACCGCTGCATCATCGACAGGAAGCCGCGGTCGCCCAGCACCTGCCGGTACAGGTAGTCCTCGACGTCGGCGTCGCCGGTCACGTGGTGGATCGATTCGAGGATCGCGTAGGCCATGAACAGGTTGAACACGTTGAACTGCGCGGACCCTTCGGGGAGGTAGATCTTCTCCATCGAGAAGGGGTTCAGGTCGTGGTACATCGTGGCCCGCCCGTCGGCGTCCATGATGATCAGGTCGTACTGGCCCTCGCCCGACAGGCCTTCCATACCCAGGATGTCGCGGCGGGCCTTCAGGACCTGGAACACGCCGCGGGCATCCTCGCGCATGTGCTGGACCAGCACCTGGTCGATGTCCGGATCGCCCAGGATGGCGTCGTACAGCGCCACCATCCCGAACATCTGCCCCACCAGTTGGTCCTTGGAGGCCGAGTCGATCCAGGACCAGGTGTTGGCAGGAAGGACGCCGGCCGAATTGTCGGCCCGCTCGGACCCGTTGTCCTTGGGCCGGGGCAGGGGGCCCTGGTCGTCCTTCAGGGGCACCGGGGGCGGCACCGCGCCGGAGATCGGCGGCGCTCCGGCGTCGCCCAGGTCGTCGGTGCCCAGGCGCCGGATGCCGCGGGCCACGATGCCGTTGCCGCCCGTCACCGTGTAGAAGACGTGCCAGGATTCGGCGGCGCGCACCACGCGGGCCCGGGCGGCCGCGAGGGCCGCGGGAGGCGTGCCGGTGTCGCGCTTGAGGGCGCGGTACTCGTAGGCCGCGGCCGCCAGCGCGATGCCCCCGAAGAAGCCCAGGTCGCCGTGCTCGCCGAAGTCCGCGATGACGTCGTAGGGATGCATGCCGGACTGCGTCTGGAAGTCCGCGACGGCATCCTGCTTCAGGAAGTCGTCGATGGACTTCCGTGCCGCGGCGTCCTTCACGTACACGTCCAGCGACAGGCCGAAGGGGCGGGCGTTGAACGTGTAGAACTGACGCCCGTGACGGGCCATCCGGGTGGCGAGGTCCCCGTTGAGGGCGCTGGCGGGAAGGATGGGCGCGGCCGAGGCCGGGAGGGCCGCCGCGGTGAGCAGGACTGCCAGGGACAGCAACGACAGCAGCGGGGAACGACGCATGGAAACCTCCGGGAGAAGGGCCCGAGCCGGCGCATTCTACCCGAGGATCCCGAAGGACGTCGGGCGGGATCGGATCCGGCGTTCGCGGCTCCCGCGGCGTCCCCCAGGTGCGCCGCGGAGTCCCTTGACACCGCTCCCGGTCGCGGACACCATGGCTCCAAGAGTCAGGATTTGCTGGATCGCCTGGAGGACGCCCCATGCACGAGGTGGCGGTCGCCCAGCGGATCGTGGAGGCGCTGGTCGATACGGCCGGGCGCCACGGCGGTGGCCGCGTCCGCATCGCCCGGCTGGACCTGGGTGCGCTGACCTGCGTGGACCCCGAATCGCTGACATTCGCCTTCGACGTGGGCTGTCGCGGCACCTGCGCCGAGGGATGCCGGCTGGAAATCACGCGCCTGCCCCTGGTGCTGCGGTGCTTCGCGTGCGGTGACGAGGGCCCGCGGGACGGCCCCGTGGACCCCTGCCCGCGCTGCAAGGCGATCGGGGGCGAGGTCCGGCAGGGGCGCGAATTGCGGCTGACCACGCTGGAACTGGACGAGGCCTCGCAGGCGGAGGGTGTCGCATGACCGAAGTGGCGATCCAGCGCGACGTGCTGTTCGACAACGACGCGGCGGCGGCGGCGAACCGTGCGCGGTTCCGGGCGGCCGGCACCTACGTGCTGAACCTGATGAGCGGCCCGGGGTCGGGCAAGACCACGCTGCTGGAGCGGACGGCCGAGCGCCTGCGCGGCAGGGTGCGCCTGGGCGTGATCGTGGGCGACATCCAGACGCGGCGGGACGCCGACCGGATCGGCCGGCACGGCGTGGCGGTGCACCAGGTCAACACCGGCGGCGGGTGCCACCTGGACGCGCGCATGGTGGCCGCGGCGCTGGACGTGATGGACCCGGCGGACTTCGACGTGCTGATCGTCGAAAACGTGGGCAACCTGGTGTGCCCGGCCGAGTTCGACCTCGGGGAGCACGACAAGGCGATGATCCTGTCGGTGACCGAGGGCGCGGACAAGCCGGCCAAGTACCCGCTGATGTTCCACGAATCGCGGCTGATGATCCTGGGAAAGGTGGACCTGCTGCCGTACGTCGATTTCGACCCGGACGCCGCGGTGGCCGATGCCCGGGCGCTGAACCCGGCGCTGGCGGTGCTGCGCCTGTCGTCGAAGACCGGCGAAGGGCTGGACGACTGGGCGGACTGGCTGCTCCAGCGGATGCGCCAGTTCCGTGACGGGAGGTGACCCGTGTGCCTTGCAGTGCCCATGCGCCTGGTTGCGATCGAGGGGGTCGAGGGGCGGGCCGAGGTGCAGGGCGTGGGGCGCGGGGTCCGACTGGACCTGGTGCCGGACGCGACCGTCGGCGACTGGCTGATCGTCCACGCAGGGTTCGCCATCCAGGTGCTGGACGAGGCCGAGGCCGCCGAGGTGATGGCGATGGTGGCGGTGGCGATGGAGGGCGGCGCGCCCTGATGCCGCGGGGTGGGGTTCGTCCCCGTTTGGTCGGAGGTCCCGTGCCCGATCCGCTTGCCGGCGCAGCCGGATTCCGTGACGTCGCGCTGGTCCACGCGCTGGCGAAGTCCATCGCCCGGCTGGACCCGGGACGCCCCGTGCGGCTGATGCACGTCTGCGGCACCCACGAAAACGCGCTGTGCCAGTACGGGCTGCGGGACCTGCTGCCGTCGTGGCTGAAGCTGGTGGCAGGCCCGGGCTGTCCCGTGTGCGTTTGCCCCGCGTCGGACCTGGACCTGGCGGTGCGCCTGGCCGGCGACCCGCGGGTGGTGCTGGCGACGTTCGGCGACGTGGTCCGGGTGCCGGCGCGCATCAGCCTGTCGGATGCCCGGGCCCGGGGCGCGGACGTGCGCGTGGTGTACGGCGCGTCCGACGCGGTGGCGCTGGCCCGGGCGATGCCGGACCGGGAGGTCGTGTTCTTCGCGGTGGGGTTCGAAACCACGGCCTGCACCACCGCGGCGGCGCTGCGGGCCGCGCCGCCGCCGAACTTCTCGATCCTGTGCAGCCATCGCCGGGTACCGCCGGCCCTGGATGCCCTGCTGGGGTTGCCCGGCGTTGCGCCGGAAGGCTTCCTGCTGCCCGGGCACGTGATCGCGGTGGCCGGGCTTTCCGAGTATCGCGAGCTTGTCGAACGACGGCCGATCGCGATGGCGGTGGGCGGGTTCGAGCCGGTCGATCTGCTGCTGGCGCTGAAGGACCTGGTGTCGCAGGTGGTCGAGGGACGTCCGCAGGTGGGCAACGATTACCGTCGCGTGGTGCGGGAGGCGGGCAACCCGGCGGCCATCGCGGCCATCGACGAAGTGTTCGAGGCGCGCGACGCGGCGTGGCGCGGCATCGGGACGATCCCCGCGTCGGGGCTGGGCCTACGGGCGGCGTTCGCCGATCGCGACGCCGCAGCGCGGTTCGGGCTGGCCCCGGACCCGGAGGTCGCGGACACCTCGCCCGGGTGCCGGTGCGGGGACGTGCTGCTGGGCCGGCTGGAACCGGAGGCGTGCCCGCTGTTCGGGCGGGCGTGCACGCCGGATGCCCCGGTGGGTCCCTGCATGGTGGCGTTCGAGGGCACCTGCGCCGCCCGGTACCGGCACCGGCGCGCGTAGGGCGATCGCGATGGAATCCGCTGGAGGGCAGCTTCATGGCCCGGGATCGAACTTCCGACGTCGTCACGCTGGGCCACGGCAGTGGCGGGCGCCTGACCACTGACCTGATCCGCGAGGTGTTCCTGCCGCACCTGTCGAACCCGCGCCTGGACGTGCTGGGCGACGCGGCCTGGCTGCCCCGGGTCGAAGGGCGTCTGGCGATGACCACCGACGGCTTCGTGGTCAGCCCGCGCGTGTTTCCCGGGGGCGACATCGGGTGCCTGGCGATTTTTGGCACCGTCAACGACCTGGCGGTGGGGGGGGCGGTCCCCCTGGCGCTGTCCGCCGCGTTCATCCTGGAAGAAGGCTTGCCGATGGACGAACTGCGCCAGGTGGCCGCGTCGATGGGCCTGGCGGCCCAGCGCTGCGGTGTCGAGGTGGTCACCGGCGACACGAAGGTCGTCGAGCGTGGGCACGGGGACGGGGTGTTCATCGCCACCGCCGGCGTCGGCCGGCTTCGTGATGAGCCTCCTACGGGTCCGGCCTCGGTGGTTGTCGGGGACGAGGTGGTGGTCAGCGGGCCGGTGGGCGACCATGGCGCGGTGATCGCGGCCATACGCAACGGCATCGATCCGGGGGCGCTGACCAGCGACTGCGGGCCGGTCCTTCCCCTGGTGGACGCGCTGTACGCGGCCGGGATCCGGCCACGGTTCCTGCGGGACCCCACCCGCGGCGGCCTGGCCACGGTGCTGTCCGAGCTGGCGAAGGAGGCGGGCCTCACGGTCGAGTTGCGCGAGGCCGACCTGCCGGTGCGCGACGAGGTGCGGGCCGTGTGCGACCTGCTGGGCCTCGACCCGCTGTTCCTGGCGTGCGAGGGACGCGTGGTGGCCGTCGTTGCAGGGGGGCAGGGCGCGCGCGTCGTCGCCGCGTTCGAGGCCATCCCCGAGGGCCGGGGAGCCGCGGTGGCCGGGCGGATCGTGCCTCGCGAAGCGGGGCCGGTGGCGTTCGCGACCCGGTACGGCGGGCGGCGCCTGTACGACACGCCGACCTCGGAACCGCTGCCGCGGATCTGCTGACGGGGGGGGCCGGATGAGCGATTCGATCGCCCGGTGCCGCCTCCTGGTCCGGGGCATCGTGCAGGGCGTGGGATTCCGGCCGTTCGTGTACCGGACGGCCACGATGCTGGGCCTGGCCGGCAGCGTCCGCAACGAACCCGAGGGCGTCGCCATCGAGGTCGAGGGGCCACGTCCCGACATCGAGTCGCTGGTCGAGTCCCTGTGGACGTCCGCGCCGGTGATGGCCCGCGTGGAATCCGTGGAGCCCGCGTGGCTTCCTCCCGCGGGCCTCCGGGGATTCGCGATCACGGCGTCCCGTGGCTCCACGACCACCACGCTGGTGCCCGCCGACGTGGCGACCTGCGCGGCCTGCCTGGCCGAGCTGCGCGACCCCGCCGACCGCCGCTACCGGTACCCGTTCATCAACTGCACGGACTGCGGACCCCGGTACACGCTGATCCGAAGCATGCCCTACGACCGTGCGACCACAACGATGGCCTCGTTCGTCCAGTGCCCGGCCTGCCGGGCCGAGTACACGGACCCGGTGTCGCGGCGCTTCCACGCCGAACCCAACGCCTGCCCGGTGTGCGGCCCGCACCTGTCGCTGCTGGAAGCCGACGGCCGGCCTGCCGGGGTCGCCGATCCGCTGGTCGAGGTGGCGATGCGCCTTCGTTCCGGGGGCATCGTGGCGGTGAAGGGCCTGGGGGGCTTCCACCTGGCCTGCGACGCCCGCGACGCGTCCGCCGTGGACCGCCTCCGCAGGGCCAAGGAGCGCGACGGCAAGCCCTTCGCGGTGATGGGCCCGGACATCGACGCGATCCGGGCGTTCGCACGCGCGGACGCCGACGAGTCCGCGCTGATGGCCTCCCCCGCCCGCCCCGTCGTGCTGCTGCGAAAGGCCACGGGGTTCGGCCTGGCGCCCGGCGTCGCGCCCGGTAACGCCTATGTGGGCGCCATGCTGCCCTACGCCCCGCTGCACCACCTGCTGCTGGCCCAGGGACCGTTCGCCGCGCTGGTGATGACGTCCGCGAACCCCCACGACGAGCCGATCGCGTCGGGAAACGACGAGGCCGTCCATCGGCTGGCGGGCATCGCCGACGCCTTCCTGGTCCACGATCGGGACATCGTGACCCGCTGTGACGACTCGGTGGCGGCCTTCGTCGCGGGCGCTCCCCGGCTGATCCGCCGCAGCCGCGGGCACGTGCCCCTGCCGATCGCGCTGCCGTCGGGCGGCCCGTCGGTGCTGGCCGCGGGGGCGGACCTCAAGAACGCCTTCTGCGTCACCCGCGGGAACCAGGCGTTCCTGGGGCCCCACGTGGGCGACCTGGGCAACGTCGCCACCGCCGGCTGGTTCGAGGAGGCGGCCGCGCACCTGTGCGGCCTGCTGGGCGTCCGGCCGTCCGCGGTCGCCCACGATCTGCACCCCGACTACGCGTCCACGCGGCTGGCCGCCCGGTTGCGCGACCGCCTGTGCCCGGAAGCCCCGCTGATCGCGGTCCAGCATCACCACGCCCACGCGCTGGCCTGCCTGGTCGAGCACCGGGTTTCCGGCCCGGCGCTGGCGCTGGTGCTGGACGGCACGGGGTACGGCACCGACGGCACGATCTGGGGCGGCGAGGTGTTGAGGGTGGACGGCGCAACGTTTGCGCGCCTCGCCCACCTGCGACCGATGCCTCTGCCGGGCGGGGACCGGGCGACGCTTCAGCCATGGCGCCTGGCCGTGTCCGCGCTGCACGCGGCGGGCGCCGCCGACCGGGTGCCGGGCTTGATCGCCGGCTGGGGCATCGATCCCGCCCGCGTCGAAGCGGTGCTGGGCCTCTGCCGGTCCGGGCGCGACCTCCCGGTGTCATCGGGCCTGGGACGCCTGTTCGACGCGGTATCGGCGCTGTGCGGCCTGTGCCCGGTCGCGTCCTTCGACGGCGAGGCCGCGATGGCCGTCGAGCATGCCGCGCTGGACGCACCGGACGCCGTCGAACCCTACCCGTGGGATCCGGGCCGCGACGCCGCGGGCGTTCCCGAAATCGACCCGCGCCGCCTGGTGCTCGCCATCGCCGACGACCTCGTCGCGGGCGTGCCCGCGGGTCTCGTCTGCGCCCGGTTCCAGGCGACCGTCGTCGCGGCATTCCTTTCGACCACGATCGCCGTGGGCCGCGATTCCGGCCTGTCCCGTGTCGCGCTTTCGGGCGGGGCCTTCCAGAACCGGACGCTGCTGGAGCGGATCACCGAGGGGCTCGCCGCCGCCGGCCTCACGCCCCTGTCCCCGTCCGCCGCCCCGATGAACGACGGAGGCATCGCGCTGGGCCAGGCCTGGGCCGTGCTGTGCAAGGGGCCTGGATGAGCCGGAGTCGCGCCGCGATCGGGCCCACGGCCGGTCGCCCTGGCCGCCCCGCCATGCTAGCATCGCCCCCGGCCCGACCCGGAATGCGCCGATGCCCGACGCCGACACGTCCCAGCGCTCCCGCCTGATCCGGACGTGGGTCGTCGCGTTGCTGGCCGCGGTCCCCTGCGCGCTGCTGTTCACCGGCTACGTCAAGGACGACGCCTACATCGCGTTCCGGTATGCCCGCAACCTCGTCGACGGCCTCGGGCCGGTCTTCAACGCCGGCGAGCACGTCGAGGGCTACACCGATTTCCTGTGGGTGATGCTGGCCGCCCTCGTCCATCCCTTCGATCCCGGGGACGGGTCGGTGGTGCTGGCGGTCGCCCGGGTGGTCGGCGTCGGCTCGGCGGTCGCGCTGGCCGCGGCGACCACGTCCATCGCGCGCCTGCTGGGGGCTCGCGGCTCGCCGCTGGCCGAGGCCTGGGCGCTGGTCGCGGGCGTGGTGGTGGCCGTCCATCCCGCGGTCGCCGTCTGGTCCATGAGCGGCCTGGAACCGGTGCCGTTCGCCGCGCTGGTCGCCTGGTCCGTCGAACGGGCGTTGGCCGGTCGCGTCCACGCGGCGCTCTGGCTGGGCGTCACCGCCGCGCTGCTGCGCCCCGAGGGCCACGCCGTGCTGGGGTTCGCGGCGCTGTTGTCCTTCCTGTACATGTTCGAACGCGACGGCCTGGTCGCCAGCCTCGCCCGGATGGCGAGGGCGCTGGCTCTGCCCGTTGCGCTGCTGGCCCTGTACCACGCGGGTCGGTACGCGTGGTTCGGCACGCTGGTCCCGAACACCTACCGGGTCAAGAGCTGCGCCGGCCACGCCTGGTACGAAGGATTCGAGGCCGTCGTCACCGCGGCGTCGATCGGGGCGGGCCCGGGCCTGCTGCTGGCCGGGGCGTTCGCGGTCGGCGTGCTGCGGCGGCGCGCGGTGCTGCTGCTGGTGGCGTTCGGGCTTTCGTTCTTCGCCTACCTGTGGTGGGTGGGCGGCGACGAGATGCGCTACGGCCGCCTGGTGATCGGCGCGTGGCCCCTGCTGACGGCGTCCGGCGCCGCCGCGTTCGTCGGGGTGTCGGGGTTCCTGCCTCGCCAGCGCACCGGACGGATCGTCGCGGCGGCGCTGGTCGCGATCGTCGCGCTGTGCGGCGTCGGCGCGGGCCTGGCCGGGCAGGTGGGCCTGGTGCCGACCCTGTCGAACTACCAGGCCCGCATGGACGCATCGCAGCGTGCGATGGGCGACTACCTGCAGTCGCGCCTGCCCGCGGGTTCCCTGGTTGCCTACCAGGACATGGGGATGTGCCCGTATGCCGCCCGGGACCTGCGCTTCCTGGACACCGTTGGCCTGGTGTCGATCGAGGTGGCCGACATCCGGGATCGCGAAGGCGTGCGCCTGACCGGCGACGAGGCCGGCGGCCCGCGCGCGTCCCACGAGGCCCGCGAGCGCTTCAAGTCGGGCCTTCGCGACCTTCTGTTCGCCCGTCGTCCCGAGGCGATCGCGCTGCAGGCCGAACTGCCCGAGGACCAGGCGCCCGACCTCCTGGCACGGGCGCACGAACTGACCGTGTCCGAACTGACGCCCCTGTTCGGCGGGGACTTTTCCGCGGGCATCGGCGCCGATCCGCGCCTGGCGTCCGGCTACCGCCTGGACCGCGTCTTCCCGCGCCCCAAGCGCCTGATCCTGGTGGTGTTCCTGCGAAACGACGTCGCGGGGGCTCGATAGCGGTTCGTTCGGCGCCCGTCCTTGACCTGCGGCAGCCCGCGCGCTCGAATGGGTGGCGCAGGAGGAGGCGACGATGAACCCGCCCTTGTCCCGGTTCCTGTCCGGCGACCGCCGCATGTTCGCGGCGGCGATCGTCGGGGCCACGCTGTTCGCGTGCCTGCTCCTTTCCCCCGCCTCCGCGTCGGCAGCGAAGCAGTACGCCAACGGGGTCGCCTGCACGTTTTCGTCCGACTGCGCGTCGGGCCGCTGCGTGTTCGACGTCTGCACCGCGCGTTGACCGCCGGGTTCACCCACCGGCGGCGTCGCCACGCCGGACCCGACGCGGCCTCTTCAGTGCGATCGGGGGTCGCCCGGGGGCGAACGGCGCTTCACGGCCGGAGCCTGTGCTGGTCCGCCCAGTCCAGCAGGTCCTCGCGCCGAAGCGCGTAGGCTCCATTGTTGGACGACATGATCAGGTAGGAATCCGCGAGGATGCTGTTCCTGGCCGAGGTCGGGACCAGCAGCTTGCCGAGGTACCGCATGGTTTCGCGGTCGAAGACATACAGATAGCGCCCGTGGCGGGTGGGCACATAGATCAGGCTGTTCTCCTCGTCGATCACGGGTGCCCGGGCATCGAACTCTGTGACTTGACGCAGGACGACCTCCCCGGTCGCCAGGTCGATGAACTCGACGCCCCACAGCCCCGAGACAATCAAGCGGTCGTACCGCCGATCGACGGTGAGGGAGTGGTTCAGCCCGTTGTAGGTCCGAAGGACCCGGCGAACATTCCCGTTGTCCTGGTCAACCTCCGAGATCTGCGAACCGGACAGGAAGTGGTTCACGTAGATCGCGTGCCTGTCGATGCTGTAGGCGTCGAGGTTCGTCAGGAAGGACACCCTGGAGGGTACCGAAAACCCGAAAAGCGACAGGTTCGAGGAGTCGAACGGATGTGCAATCCCCTTTCCGCTCGCTCCATCGAACTCCACGAAGAACTTGCCGATTTCCGGAAAGAAGAAGAATCGGTCCTGCTCCGGGACATGGACGAACGTGTTCCCGGCCTCCTCGTAGAACAGGGAGGAGGACAGCACCTGCCCGCTGACGGTCGATGCGACGCCGACGCGCCGCCGCCCGGTTCGAATGTCGCTGAAGTAGATCTTCTGGGCATCGCAGGAGATCTGGCGCAACTCCGGGTCGGAATCCTGGAAGACCGGGATGTGCGTCGCCGGGATGTCCCCCCCCCCCTGGGCCAGATCGAATCGCTCGAGATGGGAGAAGGAGTCGTTCTCCCAGGACGAAGCGACCGCAGCGAAGAGCTGGCTCGTTTCCCGAACATAGCAGAAGGAATACACCTCGCCGGAGGTTGAAAGGGCCACGGTTCGCGGCGCGTCCCAGGGCCCTCCGAAGACGGTGGGTGGAATCATCAGGAGCACCGTGCCGGACACGGCGAGGATTCCACTGCCGGAAAGATACAGCGACGATTGGCTCCACCCGCGGCGCCCGCCCCCAAGGACCAGCAGGCCGATCGCGAGGGCAACCCCGACGAAAGGATAGTCCTCCGGTTCGGAGATCCGGACGATCTGGAGCAGCAGGAACAAGGCCAGAAGACCGATCCTGACCATCTGTCGATGGCGCGGCAGCCTCAATGGGACAGGACACAGAAGGACCAGGAGCAGGACGTAGATCGCGAGGCTCTCGAAGGTGGCATCCATCTTCACGTTCATCAGGAGGAGCACCGGGGTGAACGCGACGAGTACCAGCGCCTTGAAGGCGGGTCTCCGGAAGAAGGGCAGGCGGATCGACCCCAGGAGGATGACGACTGCAAGGGGGATCAGGAACCGACCGAACACGACACCGCCGAGGATCAGGAGCACGTTGGAGGTCAGCACGGCGTCGATCGCAGAATCGACCCAGGGGGGAAGCGGCCACAGATGGAAGTGCAGAAGCCGGCCCGCCAGGTTGAGAACATGGAACACGAAGACGGTCAGGGCAGCGAAACCCATCATCGCCTCGACGGCAAGCGGGAACCTTCAGCCAAGGAGACCGGCCAGGGGCCAAGTATCGAGGTCCAGCGCGTGGGGGTCAACCGCCGTCGCGGGGAGACCTGCAACCCGTGGATGTCGCGTTGCCGGCGAGTGGCGTAGTCACTCCAGCGGCAGCAGCACCGTGAACGTGGTGCCCTCGCCGGGCGTGCTGGCGACCGTGATCTCGCCGTGGTAGGTATCGACCAGCCGCTTGACCAGCGACAGCCCAAGGCCCGTGCCTTCGGCGAACTGCTTGGCGTTGTTGGCCCGGAAGAACTCGTCGAACACGCGGGACTGCGCGTCCTCGCTGATCCCGATGCCCGTGTCGCGGCACACCAGGCGCGCCCGCGCTGAATCCGCCACCAGCGTCACCGCGACCAGGCCCCCGTCGGGGGTGTACTTCACCGCGTTTTCGACCAGGTTGCCCACCACCTTGTCCAGGTCCTCGGCGTCCCCGCGCAGTACGACCGGCCCCTCGGGGACCACGACGTCCAGCCGGATATGCTTGTGCTCGGCGTCGAATTCGATGCGCTCGGCCACCCCGCGCACCACCTCCGCCAGGTCCACCGTCCCCGTCGCGCGACCCGGCAGGCGGCCCTTCATGCTGCCCAGTTCCATCAGATCCCTCAGCAGGTCCTGCAGCCCGGATATCCGCCGCACCATGCGGGCGATCAGCGCCTTCTTGCGCGCATCGACCTCGTCCAGGAACCCCTCCTCCAGGATGCTCAGGCTGGACCGGACCGACGCGACCGGCGCCTTCAGTTCGTGCAGCACCAGGAACACGAACTTCGCCTTCGCCTCCTCCAGTTCCTCCAGGTGGCGGTAGGCCCGGGCGTTTTCGATCGCCACGGCGCCCTGCGACGCGATGGCCATCAGGAAGCCGATGTCCTCGTCGGAAAACTCGCGCCGCCGGGCCGTGTACAGCCGCAGCACGCCGATGGCCGTCCCCCGCAGCAGCATGGGCGCCACCACCACGGAGCGGATGCCCTCGCGCTGGGCCTCCTCCGGGTACTGGAACGCGGTCGCATCGGCGATGTCCGGCACCTGGACCGCCCATCCCATCATCGCCGACTGGTCCACCGGGCTCTTGGCCGGGTCCACGTCGCCCTTCTGCATGTACGTGTCGCTGAGCCCATACGCCGCGCCCAGGTGCAGCAGCCGCCCGTCGTCGTCCAGCAGCCGGATCGAGCAGGCCTTGCCGTCCATCGCGACCGTGGTCCGCGCGACGATCGTGTTCAGCACCTGCGACTGGTC
This sequence comes from uncultured Myxococcales bacterium, assembly GCA_903857665.1. Taxonomy (GTDB): domain Bacteria; phylum Myxococcota_A; class UBA9042; order DTJE01; family DTJE01; genus CAIZWN01. The sequence goes on along the minus strand of CAIOFV010000159.1, from coordinate 102,276 downwards.
CAGCGTCGAGTTCACGGCGCGAGCGATGTCGTACAGGGTTCGCGTGCGATGGAAGGCGGCCTCGACCGAATCCTTCAACCGCAGCAACTCGACGGTTCGCGACCACAGGCGTCGTGCGATGGACCCGGCCAGGTGCGTCGCGAACAGCACCGTCGATGCGAAGAACACCAGGCGCACGACCACCTGGCGCAGATCGTCGTGGTCCACGCCCTCGAAGCCCGTCATCGGCCGGTGGGGCAGCCAGCCCGCGCCTTCCACCGCGGCCAGCAGCCCCACCAGCGCCACGCCGAATACCGCGTGCGAATAGGCGGACAGCGGGGGCAGCAGGATGCTGGCGAGGATGGCGTGGAACACGAAGAAGAACAGCAGCGGGCTGGCGATGCCGCCCGTCAGGTGCACCAGCACGATCAACGCCGACCAGTCGGTCAGGAACTGGGCGCTGGCGAACCGCCCCCAGGCGACCGTGCTGGCCTCCCGGGACTTCAGGTGGCGCAGGATCCGCCGGAACAGCAGGTTGTACCCGACGATGCCGACGCCGACGACGCCGTAGGCCAGCAGCGGCACCGGGAGGCTGGTCCAGAGCCAGGCGACCAGCATGCCGGCGAACACCGCCGCCGCCGCCAGCCATCGCAGCCGGATCAGCCACGCGCCGCGCCGGGCCAGTTCCTCTTCCAGGGGAAGCCTCACGACGGGTCCCTGCTGCTCCTGGCGTGGAACGCTCATGACAAGCCTCCACCATCGGCGACGACGTCCCCCCCGGGCAGGTCGAAGCTGAACCGCGCCCACTGGTTTTCGCGCGACTCCGCCCAGATACGGCCGCCGTGCCGCTCGACGATCTGGCGCGTGATGAACAGGCCCAGGCCGGTCCCGCGCTTGGCCCGCAGCTCGGCCACGTCCAGCCGGCTGAACTTGCGGAACAACTTGTCCCCGTCCTCGGGCTTGAAGCCCTTGCCCTCGTTCTGGATCCGGAACCGGTGCGTCCCGTCGGGCATCTGCTCGTGCCACACCCGGATGGTGCTGTTCGGCCGGCCGTACTTCACGGCGTTGGACAGCAGGTTGTCCAGCACGATCCGCAGCAGGTCCCGGTCGCCGTGCACCTCCACTTCCTCGGGCACGTCCACCGCGACGAACATTCCGGCCGCGTACACCTGCCGCGACACCTGGTCCAGCGTCGGGTCCAGCACCTCCTTGCGGAAGCACAGCACCCGCGGCTCGAACCGCATCTGGTTCTTTTCGATGCGCGACAGGTTCAGGTAGTTCAGGATCATCTCGTTCAGGTACTCGAGGTTCCGCTCCACCGCGTCCAGCACGCGCGACTGCTCGGCGTTGGGCGCACCGATCAGGCCCTCCTTCAGCGACCCGATCCCGAACAGGCACGACGCCAGCGGCGACTTCAGCTCGTGCGTGACGAACTCCAGCATGTCCATGTAGTTCTGGTTCAACTGCTTCAGGTCGCCATTGGACGCCTGCAGGGCCGTATTGGCCCGCACCAGCGCCTCGCTTTCGCGGTCCAGGTTGTCGGCCATCTGGTTGAACGCGTGGTTCAGCGTGTGCACGTCCTTGAAGACCCCCCCGTGGGTCTCGACGCGCGTGTTCAGGTCCAGCGCCGCCATGCGCCGCGCCGCGTCGATCAGGCGCTTCAGCGGGCGCGACAGCCACCATGCCATGGCCAGGGCGAACAGCAGCGCCACGACCATCCCGGCGGCCGTCAGCGCCACGAACGACTGGATCAGGCGCGTGCGGTAGCCCAGGAACTTGGCCTCCAGGATGCCCACGTACAGGATGCCCACGACGTGCCCGTCGGGATCGCGCAACGGGTCGTACGCGGTGAGGTACCAGTCGTTGACCACGAACGCCCGGTCGCGGTAGGGCATCCCCTTGCCCAGCACCACCTCCTCCACGGCCTTGGACACCCGCGTCCCGATGGCGCGCGTGCCGTCCTCGTCCAGCACGTTGGTGGCGATCCGGACGTCGTCCAGGAAGATCGTGGCGGTCCCCAGCGGGCGGCCCTCGTGCAGCTCGTTCAGGAAGACAGTGTCGCGGATCGCGTCGGGGATGGCGCGGTCCCGGTTCAGCAGCACGCCGCCGACCACGTGGCCCAGCGGCTGTCCCAGGTCGTCCAGCACGGCCTCGGCGGCCTCGATGACCAGCCCGTCCGCCAGCTTGCGATCGACGGTCGCGGATGCCATCGGCGTGGGCCGCACGTCGATTTCCGCCTGGCGCGCCAGGTCGTCGCCCTCGATGGCCAGCGCCGGGCCCGGCATGCGCACCGTGCCCGCCGCCGACCCGGTCAGCACGGCGTCCCGTCGCACCGGGTCCATCCACAGGATGTCGCCCGCCGCGTAGGGCGGCCGCGTCCGCATCGCAGCCCGCCCATCGGGACCCACCAGCGTCAGCCAGTCCAGCCCGGCGCGCTGCCGGATGGCCTCCAGGCGCTTGCGCAGATCCTCGACCTCGGCGCCGTTCGCCTCTCCCGCCAGCACGTCGCGGGTGCGCCGCAGGATCGACACGAACCGTGCTGTGTGCTGGACGTTTTCCACGTGGTGGTCGTACAGGGCCCAGGCCGAATGCAGGTCCTGCTCGACGCGGCGCTGCGCCTCGCCGATCACCGCGTCGGAGGTCAGGGTGTAGCCCAGCACCACCGAAGCCGTGCCACCCGCCAGGACCATCAGCGCGAAGGCGCCGAAGATGGTCCAGCGGATGCTCAGCCGCGGCCGCCGGCTTCCCCCGCGGTCGATGTCGGGCACCCCTCGCACGGCGGCCTCCCCTTGGGACCCGCGGGTTCCCTGGCGCCTGTCGGCGGCCGGCAAGCCCCTTCAGGGCTACCGGTGCAGGAGTTCCGCGATCTTCTCCAGAAGGACGCGCGGCTTCACCGGCTTTTCCAGGAACGCGTCGATCGGCAGCAGTCGGCTGCCGGCGTCCTGGCTGAACTTCATCCGCGTCTGCTGCTGGATGGAGGTCATCATCAGGATCGGGACGCCCTCGTAGGCCTTGTTCTGGGGGAACGCGTCGAAGTTCCGCAGGTGGTTCACCACCCGGAAACCGGCGACGAGGTCCTCCATCATCACGTCCAGGATGATGAGATCCGGGCCGACGCTGTTGACGATGTCCAGCGCTTCGGTGGCGCTGCTGGCCGACATGAACTCGTATCCCGCGGCCTCCAGGACCGACCGGACGATGTCCACGAGGTCGGTGTCGTCGTCCACCATGAAGATTCGGGCCTTCCTGTCCACCATGTTCTCCTCCCTCGGTTCAGTGCGCCGCCAACGGCAGGCGAAGGTCCACCCGGGTCCCGCGTCCCGGCCAGGGGGAAAGCCGCAAATCCCCCCCGATGTACCGGGCCGCGGCCCGACAGAACAGCATCGTGTAGCCCCGGCCCAACTGGAGCCCCGCCCCGGACTGGGCCAGCTTGTCGAACACGCTTTCCAGGCGCGTCCCGTCGCACTCGACGCCCTCGCTTTCGATCGTCATCACCAACTCGGGCCGGTCGCCGGTCCCTCGGATGTTCACCTGGGTCGTCAGGGTGCCCGCCGTGCGCGTGCAGTCCACCAGCACGCCATACATCCGGTCCAGGATGCGCGGCACCAGGGGGCTCCCGGCCCGCGGCCCCGGAAGGCCGTCAGGCAGGTCGAACGCGGTCTGGATGCGCCGTCGGGCCGCCTCGTCGGCCACGCGAACCGAAAGGGCCTCGAACAGCGCCGACGGGTCCACCGGCTCGACCTCGCGCTGGTACGAGCCGTCCTCCATTCGGGTCAGGTCCCTGAAGTCGTCGATCAGGGACACCAGGTTCTGGCAGTTGCGCTCGGCCTTGTCCAGCCAGCGATCAGCACCCTCGCTGACGGGCCCCGCGATGCCTTCCCGCAGCGCGTCCATGCACATGATGACGGTCGAAAGCCCGCCCTTGAAGTCGTGGAAGAAATGGTTGATGAGGCGGTTCTCAGGCGCCGTCACGCCCTCGATGGACGGGTCGTCCGGGTTCGGGCGCCTCACGGGTTCACCCCCTCCAGGCCCACGCCGAGGTCCGACAGGATCTCGGCCGCGATCGTCGGCAGGCAGGCCACCAGCCCCGCGGACAGCCCCTCGCCGAAGGCCGTCGCGTCCTTCACGCCCACGGCATAGAAGCGCAGGTCCGCCGGCAGGGCCGTGTCCAGGCACCGCGCCATGGCCAGGGTTTCCAGGATCCCGGCATGGTGCGACGACAGCCAACCGCCGGCCGGCGCGTCGTCGTCCGGGGGGAGCAGCCTCGCCACCTCCCCCTCCTCCAGGCGACCGCTCGCCAGGCAATCGATGATCGCACAGCAATCATACTGCGGAGGCCCCGCAAAGGCACCCAGCAGGTCCAGCGCGCTCCCGTCGAAGGGTGTCCACTCGAAGCCCCGGCCTCCGGCGCGGGCCACCGCTTCGGCGACGGCCGGCCCGATGCCGTCGTCGCCCCGGATCGCGCTGCCGACGCCCACGACCAGCAACCGCCGACCCATCGCCGCACCTCTTGCGGGGCGTCGCGCCCCTGCCGTCACCGGATGACGTTGCGCACGACCACGCCGCAGGCATCGTGCACCCGCACCTCCATGGGCATCTGGCCGGGCAGCGAGTGGGTGGCGCAGCCGAAGCACGGGTCGTAGGCCCGGAAGGCCATTTCGACCATGTTGAGGACGCCTTCCGTGACTTCGACACCGGGCTTGATCAGCCCCTTGGCTGCGTCGCGGATGGACATGCAGATGGCGGCGTTGTTGTTGCCCGTGGCCACCAGCATGTTGCAGCGGGTGACCATGCCGTCGCCGTCGGTATTGTAGTGGTGGAACAGCGTGCCGCGCGGCGCCTCGATCACGCCCACCCCTTCGCCCACGATGCCTGTCGGGATCGTGCGGACGACCGGCGACGAGGTTTCGGGGTCCTTGATCAGCTCCAGGCTGCGTTCGGCCGCGTACATCAGTTCGATCACCCGGGCCCAGTGGTTGGCCAGCGTCGCGTGCACCGGCCCCTTGCCCAGCACCGTGAAGAACTTCTCGAAGGCCTGCTGCGCCACCGGGGTGGCCATGCCCGTCGCCACGTTCAGCCGGGCCAGCGGCGCAACCCGGTAGACGCCTGAGTCCTTCCCCGTCCGCAGCCCCTTCCAGCCGATGTTCTTCAGGTACGGGAACTTGAGGTACGACCACGGCTCCACGTGCTCGGCGATGTGGTCCAGGTACTTCGTCGGGTCGAACGTGACGAACTCCGCGCCGTCCTCGTCGATCACCCGCAGCCGGCCGTCGTAGAAGTTCGGGCGGCCCTGGTCGTCCACCATGCCCATGTAGTAGGTCTTCATGGTGTACGGCCCGTTGACGATCAGGTCCACGTAGGCGCTGTTGCCCAGCACCACGTCGTCGAACAACTGCAGCGTGAACTTGCCGAACTCGACCAGGTCCTCGCAGTGCTTCCGGATCTCGGCGACCTCGTCCGGGTTGGTCAGGGCCTTGCTCATGCCGCCGGGCAGGCCGCAGACCGCGTGGGTCGCCTTGCCGCCGATGATCGCCTGGATGCGCTGGGCCTTGGCGCGCGACCCGATGACAGCACCGCCGATCTCCAGGCCCACCTTGGCGACCACGCCCAGCACGTGCCGGGTGGTCGGGTCCGCCTGGGGGCCCACCACGAAGTCGGGCGCGGCCAGCGCATAGAAGTGCGCGATGTGACTGTGGATGAAGTGCGCGTTCAGGAACAGCTCGCGCAACTTCTTGCCGGCGGCCGGCGGTCCCACGCCGTACACGCCGTCGCAGGCCTTGCTGGCGGCGATGTGGTGCGGCCCGGGGCAGACGCCGCAGGCGCGCTGGGTGATGCGGGGCAGTTCCTCGACGGGGCGGCCCTCGCAGAACTTTTCGATGCCGCGCAATTCGGGGACCTGGAAGTAGACGTTTTCCACCTCGCCGGCGTCGTTCAGGAAGATGTCGAACTTCCCGTGGCCTTCCAGGCGGGTGATCGGGTCGACCGTGATCGTCTGCATGGTGCTCTCCTTTGCGCGCCTCCGCGTCCGTGCCCCGGCGGGCTATCCCTGAAGCGGCCTGGCCGCCCGTCGCAGCATCGAAACGGGCAGCGTGAACCGGTAGAACGTGCCCAGCGGGTCGACCATCTTGCCCACCTTGGCCCGGGCATCCCCTTCCTCGGCCGCGTCCACGATCGACGTCATCGCGGACAGCGCGTCGGCGCCCACGTCCAGGCTGTTCGGCATCGGCCCGTAGCACCCGCGGCACGGCATGTTGACGCCGGGGCACAACGACCCGCATCCCCCGCGCGTCGCGGATCCCATGCAGGTCAGCCCCTGCTCCAGCAGGCACTTTTCCGCGTCGACGAAGATTTCCTGGGGCCGGTGGAACTCCACGATACCCGGCTTGTCGGACTTGGTGCGCTTGCACTCGTCGCACACGGCCTTGCTGATGCCGATCGTGGATCCCACCGGCGGCAGGTTCCCGGTGGCGATGGCGTTCACCGCGGTCATCACCGTTTCGGGCGTGGGCGGGCAGCCGGGCACGTAGTACTCGACCGGGATCACCTGCGCCAGCGAGTACACGTCGTCGAAGAACTCCGGGATGTGCAGGTCGCCTTCCGGCACGTGCGTGTGCGTCTGCGGCGTGGTGCCTTCCGGGTTCACGGTGGACGCCGTGTAGCCGTACACCGCCTCGAAGATCGTCTTCTTGCAGTGCAGGTTGGCCAGGCCCGGGATGCCCCCGAACGAGGCGCAGGACCCGAACGCGACCATCACCTTCGACTTCTGCCGCAGCAGGCGCGCCAGGTGCAGCTGCTCGCTGTTGCGGACCGCGCCGTTGAACAGGCAGACGTCGATCTCGCCGTCCGCCCATTTCTCGATATCCTTGTACTTGTAATCCATCGCGATGGGCCACAGCCGGATGTCGGCCACGGCCGCGATGTCCAGGATCTTTTCGTTCACGTCCAGCACGGCCATGTCGCACCCGCCGCAGGACGCAGCCCAGTACATGGCCAGTTGGATCTTCTTCGGGGCCTTCAGCTCTTCGCCCATTTCGTCACCCCGCCGTGTGGGATTCAGCCGCAGGAACCGTCATCGCGGTGCGCCGCTTCCAGTCCAGCGGTCCCAGCGCGCGCACCTGTTCGGTCATCTCGTTGACCACGTGCACGAACACGTCGCCCTCGGCGGCGGAAATCCACTCCAGCCGCATGCGGTCGGGTTCGATCCCGAACTGCGCGATCAGCGTTTCGAGGGCCGGGTACCGCCGCAGCGTCTTGAGGTTGCCGTTGATGTAGTGGCAGTCGCCCGGGTGGCAGCCCGCGATCAGCACGCCGTCCGCGCCGTCCTGGAAGGCCCGCAGCACGAACGACGGATCGACGCGCCCGCTGCACATGACGCGGACCAGGCGCACGTTGGGCGCGTACTTCATGCGGCTGGTGCCCGCGAGGTCCGCACCCGCGTAGGTGCACCAGTTGCAGCACAGGACCACGATCCGGGGCTCGAATTCATGGGACATGGTTCACGCCTCCGCAAGGGGTCGGGCGGTTCAACGGGCCCGGGTCGATTCCGCCACCGTGCCCGGGCCGGCTACCAAAGGAACGCCGCGTCGATCTGCGCCAGGATCTGCCGGTCGTTGAAATGCCTCCCCACGATGGCGCCCGACGGGCAGGTGGCGACGCACGTGCCGCAGCCCTTGCAGACGCTCCCGTTGATCTCGGCGACGCGGGTGTCGGCGTGGAACGACAGCGCGCCATACGGGCACACGTCCTGGCAGATCTTGCAGCCGCTGCAGGAGTCGGTCAGCACCTCCGCGACAGCGGCCTCGACCTCCACCGTCCCGCGCGAGATCAGCGACATCGCGGTGGATGCCGCCGCGGCGCCGTGGGCCACGGTGTCCGGGATGTCCTTCGGGCTCTGGCACGAGCCCGCCAGGTACACGCCGTCGGTGGCGGTGGAAAACGGCTCCAGCTTCGGGTGCTTTTCCATGAAGAAGCCGTCGGGGCTGCGGCCCATCCCGAACAGCCGCGCCACCGCCTCGGCGTCCTTCTGGGGTGCCACGGCGGACGCCAGGATCACCATGTCGACGGGCACGCGCAGCACCTGCCCCAGCGTGGTGGATTCCGCGCTGACGACCAGGTGCCCTGTTTCCTCGTCGGTCAGCGCCTGGTTCGTCACGTAGGCGGCCTTGCCCCGGATGAACTTGACCCCCTCGTGCAGCAGGCGGTTGTAGAACTCCTCGTAGCCCTTCCCGAAGCAGCGCATGTCGATGTAGAAGTTGTAGACGGTCGCGTGCGTCTTTTCCTTGATGAGGTGCGCGAACTTCAGCGCGTACATGCAGCACACGCGGCTGCAGTACTCCTTGTGGTTGCGGTCGCGGCTGCCCACGCAGTGCAGGATGGCGACGGACTTCGGCGTGCTGCCGTCCTTGCACGTGATCCGCCCGCCGGTCGGGCCCGTGGCGTTGTTCAGGCGCTCGAACTCCAGGCCCGTCAGCACGTTCGGGAACCGCCCGTACCCCCACTGGCCCAGCCCGTGCGGGTCGATCAGGCCCATGCCCGTGGCGACGATGATGGCGCCGACGCTCTCCTCGACCACCCGGTCCTCGTCGTCCCACCGGATGGCCTTCGGCTCGCAGAAGATCTCGCAGATCTTGCACTTGCCGTTCTTGAAATACGTGCACGACTCCTTGTCGATGACGGGCTTGCCGGGCACCGCCTGCGGGAACGACCGGAAGATCGACTTCCGGGTCATCATCCCCTCGTCGAACTCCGACGGCACCTTCTTCGGGCACTTTTCCAGGCACACGCCGCAGGACGTGCAGGTCGCCTCGTCCACGTACCTCGCCTTCCGGCGGATCTTCACCTTGAAGTTGCCGACGAAGCCCTCGACGGACTCCACCTCGCTCCAGGTCATCAGGTCGATGTTCGGGTGCTGGGCCACCTGCACCATCTTGGGCGTCAGGATGCAGGCGCTGCAGTCCAGCGTCGGGAAGGTCTTGTCCAACTGCGCCATGTGGCCGCCGATGGACTGGCTGCGCTCGACCAGCACGACCTTGGTGCCGGCGTTGGCGATGTCCAGCGCCGCCTGGATGCCCGCCACGCCGCCGCCGACGACCAGCACCTTGGGGGTCACCGACACCACGCGGGCCTGCAGCGGTTCCAGCAGGCGCGCCTTCGCCACCGAGGTCCGGACGATGTCGATGGCCTTGAGGGTGGCGGCCTCCTTGTCCTCGTGCACCCACGAGCAGTGCTCGCGGATGTTGGCCATCTCGAAGAGGTACGGGTTCAGGCCGGCCATCGCGCAGGCCTTCCGGAAGGTCGGCTCATGCATGCGCGGCGAGCAGGCGGCCACCACCACGCGCGTCAGGTTGTGCTTGACGATCGCGTCCTTGACCATGCCCTGGCCAGGGTCCGAGCACATGAACTTGTACTCGGTGGCGTACACGACATCGGGCCAGGCGGCCGCTGCCTCGGCGACCCGGCGGACGTCCACGACGCCGGCGATGTTGGTTCCGCAGTGACAGACGAACACGCCGATCCTGGGTTCCATGGGCACCTCCCGGAAAGAGCGTCGGCCGCCGGCTCCGGGCCGTCGGCCGGGTAGGACGTCAATGCGCCTGCAGCGCCTCCGCCACGATCTCGACCACGTCCGCGACCCGCACCTGGTCCAGGCCCAGCGCGGTCTTCGCGTCCTCGAACATCGAGATGCAGTACGGGCACGCGGTGACCACCGTGTCGGCGCCCATCGCGACGGCCTCCCGCAGCTTCAGCACCGCGAAGCGCTCCTCGACGGGGGCCTCCATCCACAGGCGCCCGCCGCCGCCTCCGCAGCAGACGGCCTCCTCGCGGGTGCGCGCGAATTCCATCAATTCCAGCCCCGGCACGGCATGCAGCACGTCCCGAGGCGCGTCGTACACCCCGTTGTTGCGGCCCAGGTAGCACGGGTCGTGGTACACCGCCTTCGCGGGCACCGCGTTCTTCAGCGCCAGGCGCCCGCCGCGCACCAGGTCGCGCAGCAACTCGACGACGTGCGTGACCTCCCACTTCCCCCCCAGGTCCGGGTACTCCTTCTTGAACGTGTTCAGGCAATGGGGCGAGGGCACCAGCAGGCGACGCACGCCCAGGTCGTTCAGTACGCCGATGTTGTGGGCGGCCAGCCTGCCGAAACCGGTTTCGGCCCCGGTCTTGCGTACCGCGTCGCCACAGCACCACTCCCCGCCGCCCACGAAGCCGTATGACACGCCGCCCGCGTCCAGCACCTTCGCGGTCGCCCGGATGACCTTCGCGTTTCGCGGGTCGTAGGCCTGCGTGCAGCAGGTGAAGAAGGCGTATTCGGGAGTCCCGTCGAACAGCCGTACCGGTTGGCCCTGGGCCCAGCCCATGCGGGCCTCGGCATCGCCGGACCAGGGATTGCCGTTCGACTGCACGCTGCCCAGCACCGCGCGCAGGGTCTTGGGCGCCGCGCCGGTTTCCGCGATCAGCATGCGGATGGTGCGGACCAGATCCACGATCTCGACGCCCTGCGGGCAGCGGTCCACGCAGGCGTTGCACGTGGCGCACATCCACAGGTCCTCGCCCTCGTACCCCTCCAGGCCCAGTTGGGCGCGGGTGAGGATGTCGCGGACGCGAAAGTCCCGGACGAGGTTCCAGGGGCACGTGCCGCTGCACGTGCCGCACTGGTAGCAGAGGTCGAGGGTCGTGCCCCCCGATTCCGCGATCATCTCGGGAACTTCGATCATCGGGGTCGCGAAGTGGCTCCTGCCGCACCCATCCGAATGAGGTGGACCTTCGCCCGGACTTCCCCGACACGCTCCGGGTGGAACCTGCGGGAAAGGACGGCCAGTGTTTATTGATGAAATCGCGCCGTTACGGAACCGTGTCAACGCTGCGGGCCGCCTCGCAGGCGTGGCGGACCGGTACAGGCCGACCGGCCGCCAGATCGCGGTCCTTGGGCCAATAAAGACAAGGATTCTGTAGGGCTGCAGCACGAACTAGACAGCCGGAGCCCGGCCTGGAAGGATGGGACGTCTCTCGGACGAAAAATATCAGAAAAGAGGCAATTGATCCCAAGTGCGGCATTCGGACGCCGTGGATCGGGGTGCCCCGTACAGCCTATGCGAGGGCGTCCCCTACGGCGATGTATGCGACGTCCGAGATTTCGCCCGCGGGACCCGAAAAATCGTCGGTGCGGATTTCCAGGGCGTCGGGAAATACCCCCCGCAGGGTATCGAAGAAGGCGGGATTGCGGGTCGGGCTCCAGACCGCGAGGACCCCGCCGGCCTTCAGCGCGTCGCGGCAGACGTGCAGGCCCGAGGCGTCATAGAGGCGCGCGTTGCCCGCCGCGGCGAGCCAGCCCGGGCCGTTGTCCACGTCCAGCAGCAGCAGGTCGAAGGCCCCGGGCCGGGCGGCCAGCACGTCGTACAGATCGCCCACCGCCGGCTCGACCCGCGGGTCATCGACGGCGTGCCCGTTGGCCTCGGCGAAGTACACGCGATTCCACTCGAAGACACGAGCCCCGATCTCGGCCACCACCACGCGCGCCACGCCAGGCAGGTCCAGCGCCGCCCGCAGCGTGTGTCCCGCGCCCAGGCCGCCGACCAGCACGTCGATCGGCGGGGGAACGCAGCCCGCCGCCTGGCGATCCCCGCCGCCGAGCCGCGCGAACGCCAGCGGGGCCAGCGATCGTTCGCTGGCGCAGCCGTGGGTGGCCATCAGGAACGCGCCGTCGATCGACACCTGGTACCCGACTTCGCCCGTTTCGGCGTCATAGCGCTCGAGGACCAGTTCCCCCAGCGGCGTGGCTTCGCGATCGATGACGGTGGTGAGCAGGCGCATGATTCCTCAATCGCGGCCCGGGTGCTATCGCCTCGACGTCGCCGGACCCTTCGGCGCGACGATCCGCCAGCACCGGTGGATCTGCCGGTTGCGGTAGTCCTCGGGGATTGTCGTCGCGGTGATTTCCTCGATCGACCCCACGGACAGTCCCTCGAACCGTGCCTCGAAGCGCTGGTGGTTGGTGCTGAACAGGATTTCCCCCCCTGGGGCCGTCACGGCCAGCACCCGGCGCAGCAGGTTGGGGTGATCGCGGTTGACGTCGAAGCCCACGTCCACACCCTTGCGGTTGGAAAACGAGGGCGGGTCCACGAACACCAGGTCCCACCGGTGCCCCTCCACCCGTGCGCGGTCCAGGAAGTCTTCCACGTCGGCGCGCACCAGGCGATGCTGGGGTCCCCAGAGACCGTTCAGGGTCAGGTTGTCCCGGGTCCAGTCCACGTAGGTCGACGAGCGATCGACGGTGACGGTCGACCGCGCCAGCCCGGCCGCCGCGGCGCACGTGAACGCGCCGGTGTAGGCGAACAGGTTCAGGAAGTCGCGGCCCTGCGCCATCGCCCGCACCTGGGCCCGCGTGTCCCGGTGGTCCGGGAACAGGCCCGTGTCCAGCCGGTCGTCCAGGTTGACCCAGAACCGCAGGTCCCGTTCGTGCACCTCGAAGCGGTGGCGGGTGTCGGCCAGCGGCGCGTACCGCGGCCCTTCCCCCTGGCCCGTGTTGCGGCGGCGCAGGTGCACGCGTTCCGGCGGGATCTTCAGCGTGTCCGCGACCGCGCGCGCCATGGTCGGCAGCCACTCGGGCCCGGTCTGCTTGCGCACGTACTCGGCGATCACCAGGTGGCCGGCGTACCAGTCCACCACCGCGCGGATTTCGGGGATGTCGCGGTCGTACAGCCGGAAGCAGTCGATGTCCTCGCGGCCGTAGCGCTTCTGGAAGTGGGCCAGGCGCTTGCGCACCCGGTTGGCCAGCATCACCGCCTGCCCGGCGGCCTGCTCGGCGGTGATCATGCGCAGCCCGCGCGACGGTGCCGCGGGGGAGGCCGGACCTGCCGCGGTCCCGGGATCCTCGTCGGTGCCGGTGAAGTTGGGGTCGAACCCGTACTCGTCGTCGGGGCGTTCCATGGCGCGAACCTTACCATCATCGGGGCCGATCGCGAACGCCCAACCCGCTGGAGGGCGGAGGGGCGCCGGGTGCGGTGCGGCAACCCATGGAACATCGGCTGTTTCCGATCGATAGACCGCACGTCATCTGAGGGGATCCTCCATGGACTCGAAAAGTCCGGCCCCGTCGCCGATCCACCTGGTCCGTTCGAGCATCCTGGTTCTGCGTGGACAGAAGGTTCTGGCCGATATCGACCTGGCCATTTTCTACGGGGTGACGACGAAGCGCCTGAACGAGCAGGTGAAGAGGAATCCCGATCGCTTTCCCTCCGACTTCATGTTTCAGTTGACGGCCGACGAGCGACGGGAGGTGGTCGCAAATTGCGACCACCTATCGCGCAAGTTGCTGTTTTCAAGAACCTTGCCTTTCGCCTTCACCGAGCATGGCGCGATCATGGCCGCCAGCGTGCTGAACACGCCGCAGGCCATCCAGATGAGCCTGTTCGTCGTGAGGGCATTCGTTGCGATCAGGCAGGCCCCTGCGGGACGATTGGACCTCGTGAACTGGCTTCGCGAGATCGACGACCGCCTGGACGATCACGACGGGCAGATCCGGCTGGTCGCGCAAGCGTTGGAAGAACTGCTTTCCCCGACGGATTCATCATCCTCGCGCCAGCTGGGATTCCGGCTGGGCCGCGAGGAGTCAAACGGAACGTGAACCGATCGCAAATTGCGATCAACTCCCTTGAAACCAGCGGTAATCCAAGACGAGTCGATCCAACGGACAGGCGCCCATGAACCGCGCGCTTTCGCGACATCGACGCCCAGCGTCGCCTTGCCCCTCCGCAGGTCGGCAGATGTACCATTCGCGGCAGCAGTCCCTGGCGCCGCGAAGGAGGATGCATGCCCGCGCAGACGACGTCGAACAACCGGCAGAAGAAGGAAAAGCAGATGGTGCTGCTGGCCCTGGGGGGCCACGCATTCATGCAGCGCGGCGAAAAGGGGACGATCCACGAGCAGGAGCGCAGCGCGGCGCAGATCTGCAAGCACCTGCAGACGCTGGTGGACCGCGACTACAACATCGTCGTGACCCACGGCAACGGCCCCCAGGTGGGCAACCTGCTGCTGCTGAACGAGACCTCCGACGGGTCGGTGCCGCTGATGCCGCTGGACGTGCTGGTGGCCGAAACGGAAGGCAGCCTGGGCTACTTCCTGCAGCAGGCGATGCTGAACGAGCTGCGCCGGCGCAAGTTGCCGCGGTACGTGGTCACCGTCATCACGCAGGTGCTGGTTGACCCGGAGGATCCCGCGTTCAAGGCGCCGTCCAAGCCCGTGGGGCCCTTCCTGTCGAAGGACGAGGCCGAGCGGCGGCGCGACGAGCTGAAGTGGACGATCATCGAGGACTCGGGCCGCGGCTGGCGGCGCGTGGTGCCGTCGCCGAAGCCCCTGAAGGTGGTCCAGCGCCACATGATCCGCGAGGCGGCTGCCGAGGGCCACATCGTCATCGCCTGCGGCGGGGGTGGCATCCCGATCATCAAGAAGCCGGACGATTCCTACGAGGGCGTCGAGGCGGTGATCGACAAGGACCTGTCGTCGTCGCTGCTGGCGAACCAGGTCGGCGCCGACCTGTTCATCATCCTCACCGAGGTCCCGCAGGTCTTCGTGAACTTCGGCACGCCCCAGCAGGAGGCGCTGTCCGCGATCACGTCCGAGGGGCTGATGGAACTGTACCGCGAGGGGCAGTTCCCGGCGGGCAGCATGGGCCCGAAGGTCCTGGCCGTGTGCGATTTCCTGGACCGCGGCGGCAAGCGGGCCATCATCACGAATCCCGAAACGCTCGAGGACGCGCTGCGGGGGCGCGGCGGCACGCACGTCATCGGGGGGTGTTGACGGCGGCGGCGTACGACCGGGTTTCCCGGTCCGTCGTGTGGCGTCCCTTCCCGGCTTCCTTCGACGCGTACATGGCACGATCCGCAATGCGCAGCGCGGCGTCGGCGTCCTGCGGGGGCTGGTCGAACCACGCGATCCCGATGCTGGCGCCCAGGTCGCTGCCCGGATGGGCGGCCCGCAGTTTGGCCATGCTCGCCAGCAGGCGGTCTGCCACCGATTCGGCTTCCGCTGGCTGGACCGGCGACAGCGCCAGCGCGAATTCATCCCCCCCGACCCGCGCGGCGATGTCGCTGGCCCGGACGCAGGCGCGCATCGCGTCGGCCACCTGGCACAGGACCCCGTCACCGGCGGCGTGCCCCTCCTGGTCGTTGATCCGCTTGAAGTTGTCCAGGTCGAAATACAGGACGGCCATCGGGGTCCCATCGCGTCGGCACCGGGCGATCTCTCGATGGAGGTGTTCCTGCAGTGCCCGGCTGTTCGGCAGGCCGGTCAGCGCATCGGTCCGGGCCGTTTCGCTTTCGTGGGCCAGCATCTCCCGGAGCCGGGCGTTCAGGGCGCGCAGTTCCTGCTGGTCCAGGTGGAAGCGCGATGAGGCCAGGCCCAGCGCCAGGAACATGACCAGGCTGGACAGGCCGTTCCAGGCGGACAGCAGCACGTGGCTGGTGCCGAACCCGAAGTAGGCCGCCAGGAACCCGGCGACGGCGCAGGAAATCGCCGTGGCGACCGCCGCCGCCCGACCCATCCGGTTGCCGGCGATGATGACGGGGATCATGTAGAAGAGGATCAGGCCGTAGTCGGGCCCGTTGGCGAGTTCCGCGACCCCGATCAGGGCGGGCGCGACCACGGACACGCCGATGGCGATCGCCGCGCGTCGGCCGGTCAGGGGGGAGCGGTCGCCCAGGTTCAGCAAGTCCCCTCCCGTGCCTGCGGCGCGACGAGCGTCGGGATCGATGATACCGCGGTGCGGGCGCCGGACACAGGAAGTACGGGGCGCCGTCACGGTGGCAGCGGGGCTGGTTCGTCGAAGAAGCCTGCCTGCCGGAAGGCGTCCCGCCTATCGGCAGGCGTCCCGCCTACCGGCAGGTGATCCGCGCGTCGGCCCAGTCCGCGAAGTCCTTGTCTTCGGTGTCCAGCGCCGCGGTGGTGACCAGCTTCAGCAGCATCGCCTTGTCCAGGGCGACCTGCACCGGCTTCGACGGATCGGCGCCGGTCATCACGCCGCTGTCGAACAGTTTCTTGCCGTCCGCCCACACCTCGAACGTGGTGGTCCCGGCGCCTGCCGCCGCGTCGTCCACGCCGACCTCCGCCTGGAACGTCGAGCACCGTCCGCCCAGCGGGATCGCCACGATCGAACCGGCATAGGCGCCGATGCCCTTCGCATACGGGGTGCCTCGCAGCGACAGCGTCGCGCCGTCCCCGGCGGCCGTGGCGCCGTTCGAACGGTCGCGCTCGGCAGGCCCGCGGCTGTTGGCCGTGTAGATCCAGCGCGCGTCCGACACGTAGGAATCGCCGGCCGGTGGAAGCGGTTCGGTGCCTTCCACGCGGAACATCCGGGCCTCGTACGAGGGGATGGTCAACGGGAACGACGCGCCGATTGACCCCAGGTCCTGGTGCGCCCACAGGTCGCGGACCTTCACGTCCCCGGGGGCCAGGCCCAGGTCGGCGGTCGCCAGGTCCAGCGTGGCGTCGTCGAGGCTCCGGTTGAACACCACGACCGCCCGCCAGCCCGGGTGCGCCAGAGGCTTCACCCACACGTCGGGCGTGAACCCGTCGCTTTCGGCGACCCGGACGCCCTGCAGGCCCAGCGGGTCCTGATCGACCGCGATGACTTCGGCGTTGGTCAGGATTTCCTTCGTCGCCGCGTCCATGGTGCGCAGGTCGTTGCCCGCGATCAGCGGCGACGCCGTGATCGCCCACAGGCTCATGTGCGCGCGGTACTGCTCGGTGGTCATCTTCCCGTTGCCGACCTCCAGCATGTCGGGGTCGTTCCAGTGGCCGGGACCGGCGTACTGGGCCTCGGTGGCCGCCACTTCCAGGTTCAGGATCATGCTGTTGACGTCGTCCGAGATGTCGCCCGACACCCGCCACAGCTGGCCCGCGCCGGCGCCCCAGACCCACGGATCCTGCTGGCCCCAGTTGCACAGGCTCAACTCGATGGCCCGCCCGCTGGCCGCGATCCCGTCGTGGAACTTCGCGTACTGGTCCTTCGCGACCAGGCCCTCGGCGAAGCACCAGTCCACCTTCACGTAGTCGACGCCCCAGCCGGCGTAGGTCGCCATGTCCTGGGCCTCGTGGTCCTTGCTGCCCGGCCGCTTCTGGCACGTCATGGTGCCGCCGCAGGTATAGACGCCGAACTTGAGGCCCTTGTCGTGGACGGTGTCGGCCAGCGACTTGATCCCGTCGGCGAAGCGCGTGTCATCGGCTTCGATGGTCCCGTCCGCAGCGCGGCTGACCTGCCAGCAGTCGTCCAGGTTGAGGAATTTGTATCCCGCGTCCTTCATGCCGCTGGACACCATGGCGTCCGCGATTTCGCCCGCCAGCGTCGCGCTGATGTCGCAGGCGAACTTGTTCCAGGAGTTCCAGCCCATCGGAGGGGTGGCGCCCAGCGTGGCGCAGTCGCAGTCCGCCGGGCAGTTGAAGCACGCCTCGCCGTGGGTGCACACGCCGTCGCCGCACCTGCACGCGCAGTCGGCGGGGCAGGTCCAGCAGGTTTCGCCCGGGTCGCAGGTGCCGTTGCCGCAGGGCTCGACCGGCGGGACGTCCGCGGTCAGGTCGCCGGGGATGTCCGTGGGGACGTCGGCGGGCAGTTCACCCGGCACGTCCGCGGGCACGTCGGCCGGAACGTCCACGTCGATCGCGTCGCCGGGTACGTCGGTCGCGGCGGTCTTGGTCGTTCCGCAGGCCGCCAGGAACAGGCTCACGGTCAGGATTGCCAGGCGCTTCATCCGATCCTCCATCGTCAGGGAGCCGCACCCAGGCGCGCTCGATGACAGGGCAGGTAGCACAGGTTGGCGCTGCGGCGCAACGCAAGGGTTCCGCGCGATCCGGTGGAAACGTCGGAATATCAACGGTGGAACCATTCTGTAGTTGCGTATGCTGCGTACATCGAATAGTATCACGCGTCGAACTGATGTGGAGTTGGACATGTCTGACGATCAACCCATCCCGACGGAGGCGGACGACGTCGCACGGCTGTTCGCCGAGGCGATGCACGCGATGATGCGCCGGACCTCCGGGGCCGAGATCGCGGTGCTGAACGACGTGGGCCTGACGATCCCGCAGATCGTCGCGTTGCACGTGCTGCGGGAGCGGGGGCCCATCACGGTGGGCGACGTGGCCGGGTGCACGAAGCTGTCGCCCGCGGCGACCAGCCACCTCGTGGAGCGGTTGGTTCGGATGGGCCTGGTCCACCGGACCGAGGACGTGGAGGATCGCCGGCAGAAGCAGGTTTCGGTCAGCCCGACGGGCGATGCCCTGATCGAACGCCTGGAGCGGAACCGGCTGGAATCGATCATGAAGGCCATGTCCCTGCTGAACCCCGAGACGCGGAAAAAGGTCGCGGTCGCCATGTCTGCGATCGTGGCCGACATGGTCGCCTCGGGACCATCCAACCTCCCCGAGCACGCAGGCGCAGGCGACGGGTTTCCGAAGGAAACTCTCGCCGGAGACGGAGTCGCCTCGGGACCATCCAAGGAGAACACGCCATGAAGCACGCCTTCCCGACGATCGCGGCCGCGACGATCGCGGCCCTGTTGCTGGCGGCCCCCGGTGCCCGAGCCGAGGGTCGTGTGCTGACCCTCGACCAGGCGCTGTCGAAGGCGATGGCCGCGAACCCGTCCATCACCGGGTCCCGCGAGTCCTTGAACGCCGCCGGCCACAAGGTCGATGGCTCGTGGAGCGGCTACCTGCCCCAGGTCGTGGCCAGCCTGGGCTACAAGCGCGCCACGGCGAATTCGGCCGCCTCGCCCTGGATCGATCTTTCGGCCTTCGGGGCGGCGGGTTCCTCGTTCAAGAACGTGCTGTCGCGCGAGTCGCCCGATTCGTACAACAACCTGTCGGCGTCATTGTCGGCCAGCCAGACGATCTGGGACTTCGGTCGCACCCTGGGGACCAACCGGGCCGCGGTCGCGCTGCAAGACGCCAGTTCCGCGGACGTCGCCACGACGATCCAGGGCGTGCGCCTGTCGGTCATCCAGGCCTACTACGGCGTGCTGGCGACCCGGGAGGTCGTGAAGGCGGCCGAGGAAACGAAGCGCCAGATGGAAAAGCACCTGTCGCAGGCGCGGATCCAGGCCGATGCCGGCGTGCGGCAGCGCATCGACGTGACGCGCGCCGAATCGGACCTGTCGTCGTCGGACCTGGCGCTGTTGCGGGCCCGCAACGGCGCCATGCTGGCGAAGGTGAACCTGGACGCGGCCATGGGCGGCGTCGGCGACATCGACTTCGAGGTCGTGGATCCGCCCGAGCCGGCGGTGCTGGACGTGGACACGGACCGGGCGGTGCAGGAAGCCCTGGCCCGGCGGCCCGAATTCCAGAGCCTGGGCAGCCGCGTGAAGGCGGCGGGCGCGGGCGTGACCGCGGCCCGTTCGGCGTGGTTCCCGGCCCTGGCGGCGACGGGCGGCGTCGCGTGGGCGGGCTACAAGTTCAACGACCTCCCGTACAACTGGTTCGTCGGTGCGACGCTGAACTGGAACCTGCTGTCGGGGATCCCGGCCAACGCGGCCACCGAGGAGGCCAAGGCCAACCAGCGGGCGCTGCAGGAATCCCTGCGGTCGCTGGAGGTAGGCATCCGCAGCGAGGTCCAGTCCGCGGTGCTGAACTACCGCGAGGCGGTCCAGCGCATCGAACCCGCGAAGGCCCTGCTGGAGTCGGCGAAGCAGACGCTGGCGCTGGCCGAAGGCCGGTACGCGGCGGGCGCGGGCAGCATCATGGAAGTGACGGATGCGCAGGCGATCTGGGTGCAGGCGACGTCGGGGCTGATCGGGGCCCGGTACGACCTGCAGACGGCCCGGGCGCGCCTGCTGAAGGCGATGGGCGAGGGCGACGTGGCGGTGTCGCGATGACGACGACGAGGAGGATCCCGATGAACCTGCGAGTGACGTTCCTGGCCCTGGCCGCGCTGGCCCTGGGCACCGGTTGCAAGGGCGCTGGCAGCGCGGCGAAGGCCGCCGACGCCGCGACGGCCGTGGTCCCGACCGTCGAGGTTGCCAAGGCGATCGACGAGGAAATCGACCGCCGCGTCGAGGTCACCGGCACGCTGGCGGCGTGGGAAGAAGGCGTGATCGGCTTCGAGGTCGAGGGCACCCTGACCGCCATCCAGGTCGATCTGGGCGACGCGGTTCGCAAGGGCCAGGTGCTGGCCCGCATCGCGCCCCGGGAATTCGAGCTGCGCAAGGTCCAGGCCGAGGCCGAGTTGTCTGCCGCCGAGGCCGACTACACCCGCCAGTCGCAACTGGTCGCGAAGGACATGGCTACGAAGCAGCAGATGGACGAGTCCCGGCGCCGGTTGGACGTGGCCCGTACCGCGGCGGACCTGGCGCGGAAGAAGCTCTCCGACACCTCGGTGAAGGCATCGTTCGACGGCACGATCGCGCGGCGCTACGCCAATGCGGGCGAGTACGTGAAGATCGGCAACCCGGCGTTCCAGGTGGTGCGCTCGGTGCCGCTGAAGTTCAAGGGTGACGTGCCCGAGCGCTACTCGCTGGACGTGCAGCCGGGCGACGTCGTCACCGTATCCTCCGAGTCCTTCCCGGGCCGCGTGCTGACCGGCCGGGTCAGCCGCATCGGCCCCTCGGTGGCGGTGGACTCCCGCTCGTTCCCGTTCGAGGCCGAAATCGACAATCCCGAGGGCAAGGTCAAGGCGGGGACCTTCGCACGGGCCTCGATCCTCATGAGCGGCCGCACGAAGGGCGTCACGATCCCCGACGTCGCCGTGGTGGAGTTCGCCGGCAACCCGCGCGTGTTCGTGGTCACCGACTCGCGGGTCCACGAGCGGGTGGTCGAGCTGGGTCCGAAGCACGGCGATCGCGTGGTGATCCTGAAGGGCATCACGGCCGGCGAATCGGTGGCCATCACCGGCGCCAACATCCTGGCCGACGGCGCCGCCGTCGCGGTCCGCTGACGGGGGGCGCCATGAACGCGTTGACGATCTTCATCCGGCGCCCGGTCCTGGCCACCATGGTCACGGTGCTGCTGCTGGTCCTGGGCCTGTTCAGCCTGCGCCTGCTGGGCGTGGACCTGATGCCCAAGGTCGAAATCCCGTACGTCACGATCCAGACGACCCTGCGCGGCGCCTCGCCCGAGGAGGTCGAGTCCCAGGTGACGAAGCCCATCGAGGAAGCGGTCAACACCGTTTCGGGCATCGACGAGCTGTACAGCTACAACTACGAAGGCCTGTCGGTCGTCGCGGTCAAGTTCGTGCTGGAGCGCCCGATCGCCGAGGCGGTCCAGGACGTGCGCGACAAGGTCAGTACCGTGATGCGCGACCTGCCCGCGGGCACCGATCCGCCCGTGGTGACCCGGATCGACATCGACTCGTTCCCGGTGCTGACGCTGACGGTGTCCGGCGACCGCGACCTGAAGGAGGTCAGCGAGGTCGCCCGCCTGAAGGTCAAGGAGGGCATCGAAAACGTCGACGGTGTCGGCCAGGTGACGCTGATCGGCCAGCGCAAGCGCGCGGTCAACGTGATCCTGGACGTCGACCGCCTGAAGGCCTACGGCATCCCGATCACGGCGGTGAAGGCCGCGCTGGCGACGCAGAACGTCGAGATCCCGTCCGGCCGCATCGACCGCGGCGAATCCGAGCAGGTGCTGCGAACGCTGGCCCGGTACGAACGGGTCCAGGACTTCCTGGGCCTGGTGGTCGCGACCCGCGCGGGCCACCAGGTCACGCTGGGCGACATCGGGCGCGTCGAGGACTCGGTCGAGGAGCCGCGCTCGATGGCGCGCATCTGGCGCGCGGGGGACGCGGGCCTGGGATCGCCGACCGTGTCGATGAACGTGATCAAGCAGTCGGGCACCAACACCATCGACGTCATTCGCAACGTCAAGGCGCGCCTGGCCGAAATCGAGCCGACGCTGCCGCCGGGCTTCAAGATCGAGATCGTGTCCGACCAGTCGATCTTCATCGAGAAGTCCATCGACGAACTGAAGCTGCACCTGATCCTGGGCGGCCTGCTGGCGGCGCTGGCGGTGCTGGTGTTCATGCGGAACGTGCGCTCGACCGTGATCGCCGCGATCGCGATCCCGACGTCGCTGATCGCGACCTTCGCGGCCATGAAGCTGATGCATTTCACGCTGAACAACATGTCGCTGCTGGGCCTGACGCTGTCGGTGGGCATCGTCATCGATGATGCGATCGTCGTGCTGGAAAACATCTACCGGCACATGGAGGAATACGGCAAGACCGCCTTCCAGGCCGCGATCGACGGCCTGAAGGAGATCGGCATGGCGGTCATGGCCACCACGACGTCGCTGGTGGTCATCTTCCTGCCCATCGCCTTCATGGGCGGCATGGCCGGGCGCTTCCTGTACGAGTTCGGCCTGACCACCGCGGTGGCCATCGCGATTTCGCTGCTGGTGTCGTTCACGCTGACCCCGATGCTGTCGGCCCGGTTCCTCAAGCGCAAGGCCGGCCCGGAAGGCGAGGTGGTCGCGCAGGGCGCCCACGCGCACAACTGGATGGACCGGGGCTACTCGGGCATGGTCCGCTGGGCGCTGCGGCGCCGCTGGGTGGTGATGCTGGTCAGCCTGGCCTGCATCGTCGGGATGGTCCCGATCTTCAAGGCCCTGGGCAAGGACTTCATGCCGGTCGACGACCGCAGCGAGTTCCAGGTGTTCGCGATCGCGCCGGCCGGGTACAGCCTGCAGTCGGTCGGCGAGGTGTTCGGCCGGCTGGAAAAAGAACTGCACGAAGTGAGGGGCGTCCGGATGACGCTGACCCAGATCGGCAGCAGCAGCGGCTCCGAGGACGTGACCCGCGGCACCGTGTACGTGGCGATCGAGGACCTTGAAAAGCGCGACTACAGCCAGTTCGAGGTGATGCGCGAGGTGCGGCGAATCCTCGAAAAGTACCCCGAGCTGCGCGGCTCGGTGAACAACATCGGCGGGTTCGGCGGAGCGCGTCAGGCGATGCTGCAGTACAACCTCACCGGGCCGGACCTGGCGGGGCTGACCGCGGTGTCGGACACGGTGCTGAAGAAGATGCGCGGCCAGTCGGGCATCGTGGACCTGGACACCTCGCTGGCGTCGCGCCAGCCCGAGGTGCGGGTGCAGCTGGACCGGCCCAAGGCCGCCGACCTGGGCATTTCGGCCCAGGAGGTGGCGTCCGCGCTGCGCACGATGGTGGGCGGCGAGATCGTGTCGAAGTTCCGGGAGGGCGTGGAGCAGTACGACGTATGGCTGCGGCTGGACCGCAAGGACCGCAGCGACGCGGACCTGATCCACGACCTGCCGCTGTCCTCGCCGAAGGCGGGCCTGGTGCCCCTGTCCCAGGTGTCCTCGCTGACCGACGGGCGCGCGCCTTCGGAAATCGACCGGATGAACCGCCAGCGGCTGGTGACCATCTTCGCGAACCTGGACGGCACGGACCTGGGCTCGGCGACGCAGAAGATCACCGACGCGCTGGCCGAAATGAAGCTGCCGCCGGGGTTCCGCCCGGTCGTCAGCGGCCAGGCCAAGATGATGGGCGAAACGATGCGCGACTTCGGGCTGGCCTTCCTGCTGGCGTTCATCTTCATGTACATCGTGCTGGCGGCGCAGTTCGAGTCGTTCCTGCACCCGGTGACGATCCTGCTGGCGCTGCCGCTGACGCTGCCCTTCGCGCTTGCGTCGCTGCTGTTCCTGCACGAGACGCTGAACATCTACAGCATCCTGGGCGTGTTCATGCTGTTCGGCATCGTGAAGAAGAACGGCATCCTGCAGATCGACTACACCAACACGCTGCGGGCGCGGGGCATGCCGCTGATCGAGGCCATCGTGGAAGCGAACCGGGCGCGGCTGCGGCCGATCCTGATGACCACGCTGACGCTGATCGCCGGCATGTCGCCCATCGCGCTGGGGCAGGGGCCCGGCGCCGCGGCCCGAGCCGCGATGGCCAAGGTCATCATCGGCGGGCAGGCGCTGTCGCTGTTCATCACGCTGCTGATCGTGCCGGTCGCGTACTCGTTGTTCGAGGGCGCCAAGAAGCGGATGGGGTTTGCCGAGACCGTGAAGGGCCAGGAGATCGCGGCAGGGGTGGAAGCGGAGTCCGCCGGGGTGACGGGCCTGGTGGCCGGGTCTGCGTCCAGGGCCGAGTAGCAGGACTCGCGGGATCGGTGCGCTTTGTGGCCGTGAAAGGGGTGCCTGGCTCCGCGGCCGGCGCTAACGGGTGACCCAAGTGGATCCGTCGCATCACGCGTGTTGATCGCTACCCAAGTTGATCCGCTGCAACACGTCCGTTCGCGCCTTGAACCGCTGCGCAGGCACACCCTTCCCCGGCCAGTGCGACCGGTTCCTCTCGTTGGGGATGGGGATGGGAGGGGCAGGTGGTTCGGACCCGGGTCCCGGCGGTTTCATGTCGCAGTGAGGACCTAGACTTGCCGTGATCATTCCCGGGGGGACCCATGGGCTGCTTCCCGAACGTCGGGTTGCTGATCGGCGGGCTGTTCGTCCTGTGGCTGGTCAGTCAGGTGGTGTCGGTCGTGATCTGGATCGCGGCGGCCGTGCTGGCCGTCGCCGTGGTCGTGTGGGTCGAGACGAACCGGCCAGGGTGAGGCGACGGGGAACCTCGGCACGATCGGCGACCTTCCCCATGGGGGTCACGTGCTACCCGTGGTGGGTAGCGACGCCATCGCCGCGGTGATTACGCCGCGGTGATTGCGGCCGTGCGAACGCTGACCGTCGTCACTCGCTGCAGCAGATCGATCACCTCGTCCTTGTGAGCGGCGAACCGGTAGGTATCGAACTTCGCTCGGATGGTCGGGTCCTTGGGCTTCTTCTCCCGATACTGGTCGAGGATCCACTCCAGCGCGCAGAGGCTGCCGAGCCGGTAGGTCCAGGCCTCCGCCGGCACGCCCGACAGCGTTGTCTCCGAGTCGATCTCGATGACACCTGCGTCCTTGTTCGCTCGCAGGAGGCACTTCGGGGCAAGCGCCGCATCGTGGGCCTTGTCGTCCCGAACGTCGGTCCTCTTGAGCGGCCAGGGGTCGACCGCCTCGTAGCCGAGGTGCAGGTCCATCAGCGCCTTTCCCTAGTCCGCCCACTGCCAGAAGTCGGCGTGGAACGGGATGCGCGGGAACTCGCGCTTGAGGTTCTGCGCGTACTTCTGGCGGTACACCGGGTCATGCAGCACGGCGTAGACATAACGGCGTAGACATAGCGGAAGATGGCTTCCTTCGTGATGGGCCGGAGCAGAGGTCCGAAGTGCGACACGAACTGATCGAGCGCCCATCCGGATGTAAAGACACGCGATCGGTCCCGGCAGGGGCCTCGCCCAGATGGCGCGTAAGCGATCGCCTTCGTCATCGCGGGATCGTTGCGCTTTGTGGCCGGTTCCTCTTGTGGGGGATTGGGCGTCAGACGCCTTCCTTCGGGGTCTTGGAACGTGGCCTCGTGGCTTGTTTGAGGGCCCTGGCGGCGCGCTGGCGGCGGAGGATGGGCGCCAGGGCATGCAGCACTTCGAGCACGGACGCCGAGTTCGGAAAAACGTCGTGCAGCTCGGGTTCGATCACGACGACGTGGGCCCCCCGAACGAACACGGCAGGCGTCAGCCCCCGGACGCCGTCCGAGAAGTCGTACTCCGGCCGCATCGTGTCCTTGTCGACGTCGCGAGGAACCCGGCTAGCAGCCTTGCTCATGTCGCCTCTTCTCCTGCCGCGTCGCCCTTCGCGCCGAAATCACGCGCGTTTGCGACCCTCTCATCACGAAGGATATTACCAGAATTCGCCCCTGGCACGACGTGCCCAGGACCAGCAGGCGGTGCTCCAGCAGCGAATGATCCGGGTCGGGTTTCAGGACCGAAAGCGGGTCGTAGAACACAGTCGTAGCCTCGAAGAAGGACACCCCGTGCTTCTCCAGATTCGATGCGGCCTTCCGCTCATCCCACTCGAACCGGCGGCCCATTGTCGGAATCCCCTTCCTCGGCGACCTGTCTCGACGTCGAGGCGAATCACGCCGGGAGATATCGCTTCGTACGGGTTTTCATGCCGGAGGGCACCCCTGGATGATGGCGAGACTGTTTCGGGGGGTAGGGGGCAAGGTCAGCCGGGGTCGGGCTTCTGGGGGGCGGGGCGGACGCCCCGGATCACCAGCCAGTCGGCCAGCGCCTGGCCCGTGCCGAAGGGCCAGGTGCGGACGCGTTCGGGGGGGACCAGCTTGTAGTCGGCCAGTTCCTCGCCCAGGTGGACTTCGCCTTTCGTCCGGACGTGGTAGGCCAGGATCACCTGGTTGCGCGGGTTGAAGCCGTAGACGCCCACCAGGCCGACCAGCTCGCCCTTCAGGCCGGTTTCCTCGGCCACCTCGCGCAGCACGGCCTCCGAGGGTTCCTCGCCCCGCTCCAGGAAGCCGGTGATCAGCCCGTACATCTTGTCGGGCCACGCCGCGTTGCGGGCCAGCAGCACCTGGCCTTCGTGCTCGATGATCGCCGCGACGACCGGTACGGGATTGTCCCAGTGGACATATCCGCAGGCGGTGTCGGCGCATCGCAGGCGCGTGCGTGCCTCGTGCTCGAACGGTTCCAGCGGACCGGCGCATCGCGGGCAGAATCGGGCGTCGTCCATGGTCATTCCGCCGGTGTGGGTCGCGCCGAAGTGCCGGGTCCGGGCGCGGACTCGGTGGCGGTGGGCGGGGGCGGCGCGTATCCCAGCCACTGCCCCAGGTAGCCCGCCTTGTGCAGGCCGTACGCGATGCCGCACAGGATCAGCACCAGCATCACGATCTTCGGCCAGACCTTCTGCTTTTCGGCGTAGGGGTCCTGCAAGGACCGCTCGGATCCGGGGGGGAGCCTTCCGATGCTCGTCAGCGCCGCGCCGAACGGGATGTTGATCCGGGTCAGCGCGTTGACCGCCCAGCCGTTCGCGTCGAGGATCGGGCCCAGGTTGCGCTTGCGCAGCTTCAGCCACGCGATCAGCAGCGACGGGCCCGAGATCAGCAGCACCAGACCGACGAGTCCCAGCGGCATCCACCGTCCGAGGCCGAAGAACGACTGCAGCAGCATGCCCATCGCGGCCGTGATGCCGCCGACCGCGACGCCCAGGGCGGCGACGGTGCCGATGTCGATCTTCTTCGGTTCGGGCACAGGCTTCGTCTTGTCGGAATGGGCCGTCGCCTGGGCGGCGCCGGCGACCCTCGAATCCGACGCGGCCTCGGCGGCGGCGGCGCGCTTGGCCACCTGCTCCTCGACCATGCGCAGGAACTTCTTGTAGGGCGACCAGAAGGCCTGTTTGAGGCTGATGGGGTTTTCGACGATCCTGGTCACCGTCGCGTCCCAGTCGCGGCCCTTGCGGTCATAGAACACGCCGTTGCGCCCGACCATCAGGTTGTCGGAATCGCCGTTGGTGACCGCCGCGACGATGGTCATCTTGTCGCCCTCGGGCCGCGTGCAGTCGCAGTACAGCAGGTACATCTTGGCCAGGCCCGCCATCAGGCCGTGGCGCGACGCGTCATCGACGCGGAGGCACAGATCGCAGGCCCGCCCGTCGATGAACAGCGTGCCCGCCTGGAACACCGCCTTCCGGCGCGCGTAGAAGTCCGTGAACGACACGTAGTTGTTCAGCAGCAGGTTCAGATCGCGGACGTACCGGATCAGCCGCTCGACATCGACGATGGCCTTCATCTCGGGCTCGACGGCCGCGTCGGCGTCGATCAGCGCAACCAGCCCGGCCGGCGCGTCGGACGCCAGGATCTCGCGGATGCGGGCGGCGCCCAGCGGTTCGACCACGCCGCCAGCCTTTTCGGCCTGCCACGCCTCGTAGGCGGCAAACTCGGCCGCGACCTGGTGCCATTCGGCGAGGGTCAGGGACGTCCGGCTCTTGCCTAGCAGGGGCTCGACCACCTTGTCGCGGAAGGCGACGATGGCATCGGCCCACGCGGGATTGGTGCCCGTGGACAGCGGCAGCGGGCGGTCCGGTTCGATCCGCGCCAGGGGGAAGGCCGCCACCTCGGGCGAGCCCGGAGGCAGGTCCTTCGCGGCCAGGGCTTTCCAGTCCTCGTCGGGGCGGTTCATCGCCGCGCCCGCACGCGGATCGAACGCGGCCAGCCGGCACCGCGTGAAATAGTCGTCGATCTTGGCCCGGACGGCCCGCAAGGCATCGGCGGCGGCGGGTGTGCCGGAGCCCAGGCGCTGCACGTCCCGGATCTCGGGCCCGGCCTTGTCCAGCCAGGCGATGTAGGCGGCGGCCTCGGCCAGGAACTTTTCGACGGAGGCCTTCGTCACTCCCGGCTCGTCGTCGACGCCCTTTTCGCCGCCCAGCGTCGCCACGATGTCGGCGGCCAGGGCCTTCTGCGCCGGTTCGTCGATGACGGTGGGCGCCTGGATCCCGTCCCCGTTCAGCTTCGACTTCGCCAGCAGGCCTCCGGCTTCCGCCGCCTCCTCGATCGTGATCTCGGCGGCGCCGTCCCTGCCGTGCCCGTTGAGGATCCGTCGGGCCGCGGCCAGCAGGCGCGCGCCCTCCGGCTTCGAGTCGTCTATCCATTCCAGCTGCACGCGATCCGGGGCGCGCACCATCCACTCGGGGTCCTTCAGGACGTCGCACGCCCAGCCTGCCGCCGCGACGATTTCGGGGGCCCGGATGCGGCCATCCTTGTCGGTGTCCAGCAGCGCCAGCGTGCGCTCGTCGAACTCGAGCCCCTTCACGGGGCAGGCCAGCGCCACCCAGATCTTCAGGTCCAGGCTGGCCAGATCGCAGATGTCCGCCCCGGTATCCATGCGGGCCTGGTCCACGTTGCCGGCTCGGAAGAAACGCCAGCGGTGCGCGCTTTCGTTCGCCATGGGAGCGTCCCTCGTGCAGTCGGGTAACTAGTCTACCAGCAGGCGGGGGGGAGAACGCATCGGCAGATCCGGAAGGCGCCGAACCCGTGTCGGAAACCGGACGCGAGGCGTGTCCCGGCCCCCCGGGGCTGGTAGAATGCCTTCCGCGCCCGCGACCGCCGCGGCCGCTTTCGGAGGAACCCATGGAGAGCCGCATCGCGACCCTCATCCGTTCGACGGTCCCGCCCATCGCCACCGTGCTGTCCGACGTCGCGCCCGGGGGCGCCACGCAGTTCAAGGAGGGCCGCTGGGGATGCGTGATGTGGCTGGCCAGTGCGGCGTTCAAGGGCCGGGCGGCCGTGGCGGACGTTTCGACGTTCGGCTGCCTGGGCGGGGGTACGGGCCTGGGGTTCGGGAACCAGTACCGGAACTGGCAGGGCGGTATCGAGTGCTTCTATCGTTTCCTGTCGACCGGAAACCCGGACGCGGCGCAGGCGCCCGCCCGGCGGCCCGGGGTCCGGGACCTGGACGTCCACGGCGAGCGGTATGTGAAGGACCCGGCGCTGGTGAAGGAATTCGTGGACGGCCTGCCGATCGCGTCCATCGATCGGCGGTACGTCGTGTTCAAGCCCCTGTCGCAGGTGGACCTGGCGGTCGAAACGCCCGAGGTGGTGCACTTCCTGGTCGATCCAGATCGCCTGTCCGCGCTGGTGTGCCTGGCCAACTACTCGGGGCCCGGCAGCGACAACGCGATCCTCCCCTGGGCCGCCGCCTGCCAGAGCATGGGCATCCTGGCGATGCGCGAGGCCCGTGCGCAGCGGCAGCGGGCGGTGGTCGGCAACCTGGACATCTCGGCCCGCAAGCACATGAACTCGCAGTTCGGCCCCGGGTCCCTGACGGTGTCGATCCCCTTCGCGATGTTCAATCGCATGGAGGCGGACGCGCCGGGCAGTTTCCTGGAAACGTCGCAGTGGACCGATCTGCTGGACGCGCAGGACAAGGCCGCCAGCGACGGCCCGGGCACGCCGATCGACCCTACCCCGGGTACGACCCCCTGATGTAGTCCCGCAGCAGCCGCACCTCGAAGTCGGCCTGGTGCACGGTGGCCTTCACCAGGTCGCCGATCGACACGATGCCGGCCAGGCGCCCGTCGATCAGGATGGGCAGGTGGCGGATCCGGCGTTCGGTCATCACGGCCATCATCGACTCGACCGTGTCGGTGGGCAGCCCCACCAGCAGTTCGCGCGTCATGATGTCGCCGACCCGCGTGCCGGCCAGGCGGTCCGGGTTGCGCGCCGTGAAACGCAGCACGTCGCGCTCGGTCAGGATGCCGATGACGCGGTCGGCGCCATCCATCACGACCAGGGAGCCGACATGTGCCTCGACCATCTGGCGGGCGGCCTCGACCAGCGTCAGGTCCTCGGGGCCGGACAGGACGTCGGACCCCTTGGCGGACAGGATCTCCGAAACCGGGATCGCCCGATCCATCATCTTCTCCCTGCTGCCTGACCCTTCCATCATCCGTCCGCGAGGACAAAGAGGGGATGGGTGCCTGCCAAACCGTGGATTATCGCAGGCGTCTTGGCGAAAGCGGCGCCCGGCTTGCCCTGCGGCCGTCCTTTTCCTATCCTCGCACTCCTCAGGTTCCAGGACCGCAACAGGGGCGACGATGAAGATCCTGCTCATCAACCCGGGCAGCAGCGACGACATCCTGACGCGCGTGATGCGCGAAATCCCGTACCTGGACTCGCCGGCGTTCTTCGCGCCCCACGCGCTGGCGGCGGTGGCGGCGGTGACCCCGGAGGGCCACTCGGTCCACCTGCACGACGAGAACATGCGCGGCCCCGTGGACCCGCTGCTGGACGCGGATGCCTACGACGTGATCGGCATCACGCTGACGACCAACCAGTTCCGGCGCACGCTGGCGATCGTGGACACCTGCCGGATGAAGGGCCTCCTGTCCCGGATCGTGGTCGGCGGCATCGGTGCGGGCACCATGGTCACGCGGCTGAAGGCGAAGGTGGATACGCTGTTCTGGGGCGAGGTGGAAGACACCTGGCCGCGCTTCCTGGCGGACCTGGTGGCAGGGCATCCCAAGGACACGTACCAGCAGGTGGCCAAGCCCGACATGGCGATGACGCCGGTGCCGCGCTGGGACCTGATCGCGGGCGACATCCGCAAGTACTGCGCGGTGTCGGTGCAGACCGCCCGGGGCTGCCCCTTCGACTGCGCGTTCTGCGACGTCATCTATACCTACGGTCGCCGGATGCGCATGAAGCCCGTGGAACGCGTGCTGGACGAGGTGCGCACGCTGGAGCGCCTGGGCGCCAAGATGGTGATGTTCGCCGACGACAACTTCGCGGCGGATCGCGCCTACGTGAAGGACCTGCTGCGCAAGCTGGGCCCGTTGAACAATTCGTTCACGCTGCCCCTCGGGTTCCTGACGCAATTGGACATCACGATCGCCGAAGACGACGAGCTGCTGGAACTGCTGGCCGACGCGAACTTCGCCGAGGTGCAGATCGGCATCGAATCGACCAGCGCCGCGTCGCTGAAGGACATGAACAAGCACCAGAACCTGAAGGGCGACATCCTGGCCGCGGTGCTGAAGATCCAGTCGTACGGCATCGTCGTGATGGCCCACATGATCATCGGGACGGACAGCGACGACGCCACCGCGTTCGACCGCACCGCGCGCTTCCTGGACGACGCGCACATCACGCACCACCAATGCCACCCGCTGATCGCGCCGCCGGGGACGAAGATGTGGTACGACCTCAAGCGGCAGGGACGCCTGGTGGCCTTCACCGACGAGATGCGCGACCGGCTGGACATCACCACCAACATCCTGCCGAAGCGGATGACCCGCGTGGAATTGATGGAAGGCCTGGCCGACTACTGGGACCGCGTGCACCGGCCCGTGGATTATGCGCATAGGGCCGTCGCGTTCCTGCAGGGGATCCGCCGCAAGCCGAAGGTGAAGGAGGCGATGCTGACCAGCCTCTGGAAGAACCGCACCATGATGGCGCGGACCTTCGCGTACTACTCCCGCAAGGTCAGCCCGGCCCAGCGCAAGGCGTTCTTCGACGTGGTGAAGGCGACCCAGAAGGTGTCGCCCGCGCTGATGCCGCGCATGATGTTCGTGCACACCGGGTACATGATGGACGTGCTGCGGGCCGGGCACGCCAGCGTCATCGCGCGCGAGCAGGCGGCGCTGGAAACCGGGCACCCCGAGGTGCTGCAGGTGTTGTCCAGCACGACGCTGATCTCGCCGGCGATCCGCGATCAGATGCCGGCGATCGCCCGCGCGGCGTTCGGCGCAATCCGTCCTGCGGCGGCGGACCGCGAGGCGCTGTTCCGGCTGGTGCTGGAGGCGGTGGTCGACTACCACGACCGCTTCGGCGCGACGCTGGCGACGTTCGACGACGTGCAGGCGGATTACCTGCAGATGGCGTGCGAGCGGGTGCTGGCGAAGGCCGGTGCAACGACCGCCGCGCCGGGGAACGCGTCCGCCGATGCCGGGCCGATGCCGACCGACGGGCCTCCGCCCGGCTTCGCGCGCGAAATCCTCGACGCGCTGGATCGTGCGGTGAACGTGTCGCACGGCGGCTGGGAGGATCGGGCGGCTGCCCCCGACCTCGTCGGATAGAGGGCCAGAAACGGAATGCCTGTTTCCGTTCCTGGTCCAGGAATGGAAGCGACCGACCCGAAAACGGGGCGTTCAGCGATCGGTCCTACACCGCCGACTTCGGGTACATCGCGTCGATCTCGCTGGCGAAGTTCTTCAGCACCACGTTGCGCTTGATCTTCAGCGTCGGCGTCATTTCGCCCTGGGCCTCCGAGAAGCGGCGCGGCACGATCGCGAACTTGCGGATCTGCTCGTATTCTTCCAGCCGGCCGTTTGCGGCGCGCATCTCGCCGTCCACCAGGGCCTTCACCCGCGGCTGCGCAAGGAAGTCCTCGCCCACCTGGACGCACATGCGGGCGGTGCCTTCGCCCATGAACCGCAGCGCCGACCGGTCGTAGGAAATGCCTTCCGCGTCGAACAGGCGCAGGAACGCGTCGTACTTCGGGACCACCAACGCCGTGACGAACGGCCGATCGTCCGCGACCGGCACCACGATGTCGATCCAGCGGCAGACCGAAAACAGGTTCTCCAGCTTGGCCGCCGGGATGTTCTTGCCGGTGTCCAGCACCATGATGCCCTTCTTGCGGTCCACGATCCGGATGTAGCCGTCGGCGCACATCTTCACGATGTCGCCGGTCCGGTAGAAGCCGTCGTCGGTGAAGGCTTCCCGGGTCGCGTCGGGGTTGTTCCAGTACTCGGTGATGACGTTGGGGCCCCTGACCAGCCACTCGCCGTCGTCGGCCATCCGGCCTTCCACGTTGGGGCACAGCGGGCCCACGCTGCCGGGGAGGATCCGGTCCAGCCGGTTCAGGTTGACGGTGTTGCTGGTTTCGGTGGCGCCGTAGCCCTCGATGATGCGGACGCCCATCGCCATGAACACCTTGCACAGGTCCGCCGACAGGCCGCCGGCCGCCGAGAACGCGAAGCGGAAGCGGCCGCCCAGCAGGGTGCGGACCTTCCTGAACACCAGGTGGTCCACCAGTTTGTACTTCAGCACCAGGCCCGGGCCGACCCCCCGCGTGAAGTCGATCCCCTCGGACATGTCGATGAAGCCGTCCTTGTCGGCGCGCGCCTCGGTCAGTTGCAGCCCGGTGCGCATGGCGAACTCGAACACGGCCTTCTTGACCGGCGACTGCGACGCCATTTCGCGCATGGCCATGTAGATGCGCTCGTAGATGCGCGGCACCGACATGAACACCGTGGGGCGGAACACCTGCAGGTCCTGCAGCAGCGTCTGGGGCGACGAGTAGGCGATCGTGACCGCCGCGTGCATGGCCGTCCCATGGCCGCACTGGCGCTCGTAGGTGTGCGCCAGCGGCAGGAACGACATCAGCACGTCGTCCGGGCGGTAGGGCGGGATGGCGATGCAGTCGCGGGCGCACGCCGCGTTGATGCTGAAGTGGGTATGCACGGCGCCCTTCTGCCTGCCCGTGGTGCCCGACGTGTACACGATGGTCATGCGGTCGTGCAGCTCGACGGAGCGCCAGCGGGCGTCGTACGACGCCGCGTCGCGAGCCAGCAACGCGCAGCCCGATTCCCGCACCTGCGCCAGCCCGAGCACCTTCGGATCATCGCAGTCGATGCGGTCCTGCAGGACGACGATCCGTTCCAGCGAGGGCATCTGGTCCCAGGCGCCCCGGGCCTTGTCCAGCATTTCGGCATCGGCCACGTACAGGATCCGCGACCCGGAGTCGTTGACGATGAACGCCAGCTCACCCGCCGACAACGTGGGGTACACGCATACCGTGACGCCGCCGGCGCAGAGGATCGAGTAGTCGGCCCACACCCATTGCGGGGACGTGTGGGCCATCACGGCCGCGCGGTCCCCTTTCTGCAGGCCCAGTCCCATCAGCCCGCACGCCAGCTCCTCGACGATGCGTCCCAGCTCGGCGTACGTGATGGACGTGGTTTCGGACGGCCCCGTCTTCCACCACTGGGCGCGCCGGTCCCCGAACTGCGTGGCGTTCCGGTGCATCAGCGCCGGGAAGGTCTGCTGCGTGATGTACCACTTGTCGTCCATGGCCGCGGCCTCCTGTTGCGCTGATTGTAGTCCAGGGCCCGGGGGGTTGAAACGGAACGCCCGGAGGGAGTACACCCTTGGAATGAACGAATCGGGGGAATCCGGCAACTCATGCGTGGATGGATGCATGGCGGCACGCGTCGAAGCGTGCCCGGGAGGAACCCGATGAGGACCGCGATCCTGGGCGCAGTGGCATGGGCTTTCATCGTGGCGGCAGCCGGTTGCGTGCAGGGGGCCGGCTCCGACGCGGCTGCCAGCAACGCGCTGGTGCAGATCATCCCCGGGAAGGACGGCGCGGCGACATCGACGGCGCCGGGACAGGTTGAACTGGCCTGCCATCATCCGGGGGGCGATCACGGCGGCCATGGCGACCACGATGTGCCGGACGCGTCGGTCGGGGACGAAGGCGTCGCGGGCGACCTCGGCGCGGTCGATCCGGGGCCTGGCCCCGGGCCAGGGACCTGCTCGGGCCCCTTCGAGATGCGTGCCACGGGGGGACCGGAGGTCGAGGGGTACACGCTGTCGTCCTGGCGGAGCGGCCCGTTCACCCGCAGCGACCAGCCGCTGCTGTACGTCATCGGGATCTACGAATCGACCAGCGCCCACGGCGCGGGTTCCCACCCCTACGGCGAGGCGACCCTGCACATCGGGCCCACGCTGCGCCCGCTGGTGCTGGCGCTCAGCTCGTACGAGCCGACGAACTGGATCCTGGACATCGCCGAAGGGGCCGTCATCCAGCAGGTGGTGCTGATGGGGTACTACCCGCAGGCCCTGACCAACTACGCCGGCGAGTGGCCCTTCACAATCACGGACCTCAGCAACGGCGACACGCAGACCTACGGATACTGCTGGCCGTGGTGCGACGGCGGCGGCGACACGCCCCGGATGGTCGCGCAGGCCCAGTCGGCGACCGGCCTGACGATCGAGGCCTACGACGGCATCTACCGCCTCGAGGACCTGGTGATCCAGCACGTCTGCACGGACTGCACGCCGGACTGCGGCAACCGGGATTGCGGCGGCGACGGCTGCGGCGGGACGTGCGGCGAGTGCAGGACGGGCGACTGGTGCGGCGATGCGGGGCGGTGCCTCGGCAGGGACGACGACGTGGACACCGGGACCTGCCCGGGACCCTACGCCTTCCGGTTCTTCGAAAGCCTGCCCGAGGACACCTACCCCGTCACCTCGTATCGCAGCGGGCCCCTGACGACCGGCGACGATCCGCTGCTGTACCTGGTCGGGATCTACGACTCGGCCCCCTACCACTTCCTGCAGGCCAGCGAGGCGGGGAGGACGGTGCTGCACATCGGGCCGACGCAGCGCCCCCTGGTGCTGGCCCTCAGCGCCTACGAGCAGAACGAGTGGGTGCTGGACCTCGACCCCGCGGCCGTCGTGCAGTCCGTGGTGCTGCTGGGCTACAAGCCGCAGACCCTGACCGCGCCGGGGCCCATCCCGGTCACGGACCTCAGCCATGGACAGTCCGTGGCGAACGGGTATTGCTGGCCCTCCTGCGAGGGGGGCAGCAACACGCCCGGGCTGGTCGCGCAGGTCGAGTCGGTCACCGGCATGAAGCTGGGGGCCTTCGACGGCGTGTACCACCTGGAGGAGGCGTGGATCCACAACACCTGCACGGGATGCGCGGCCGACTGCACGGGCCGGGCCTGCGGCTCGGACGGGTGCGGGGGCGTGTGCGGCCAGTGCAACGGCGGGTACTCGTGCATGGACGGCGAGTGCCTGGCCTCCGATGCGGCCCCGGCCTGCGACGGGCTGCCCCTGGACCCGCACTACTGCCTGGCCCTGACGCCGACCGGCGCGTCCCTGCTGGGCCTGGAATCGGGCACGGTGTGCTCGCTGGGGCCCCAGACCGGCGTGCTGAGCGCGTCCGGCATGGGGGCCACGTCCATCGCATGGCAGGGCGACTTCGCGTTCGCGTGCAATGGGTACAACGGGTACGAAGGCCTGATGCGCTACTCGCTGATCGACGGGACGTACGACATCGCGCCGGTCGCCGCCTGCATCGGCGTGGCGTCCTGGAACGGCGGCCTCGTGGTACTGGTTCAGGACAGTGGGTTCCACGTGCGCGCCTACGCCAGCTTCGAGGACGCGGTGGCCGGCAACGCGCTGCCCCTGGACTTCGCGGTGAACGCGTCCCGGGTGAACGTCCGGGGCGACACCGTGTTCGCGGCCTGGCATTCGACCGACACGATCCAGCAGTACGGGATGCCCGATGGGACCGAGGGCGCCCTGATCCACCTGCAGGACTACGACACGTGGGTGCAGGGTCTGTCCGTCACCGACGACGATCTGCTGGTCGTCAGCGCCTGGTGGCCCGAGAAGCGCATCACGGTCTTCGACGTGCGGACAGGTACGGCCCTGTGGACCCTGACGAACCTGCACGTTCCTACGGAGTTCACCGGGTTGGTGTGCCGCACGCACTGACGGGACGGGATTTCCATCGACGCCTGCAGCCTCGATCCGACCCTCAGCCGCCCGCCAGGCCCATCAGGAACGACGCGATCAGCACGGCCAGCACGGCCAGGGTGATCCCGACGAACACGCGATCCTTCTGGAACGCGAACCCGACCGCCGAAACCGCCACGCGCATCACGGGCGTCAGGATCAGGATGATGAGTCCCAGGGCCACCCAGGCGGGCCCGCTGGCGGCGACGAGGTCGCGAGGCAGGTTCGACAGGGAGGGCGGGGGCGTCAGGATCGTGCCGTTCGCGTTGACGGCCTCCGAACCCGGCGACCCGGGAGCGGGCGCCTGGGCGAACGTCATCAGCATGCCGGCGACCACGAGGGTCAGGCTGGCCGCCACGCCCAGGCGCAGCACCCAGCTGACCACGAGTTCCAGGCGTCGCACCCGGGGATCGATGACCGGGGCGTCGATGACCGGCGCGTCCACGCGGAGTGTCTGAAGGTCGTCGCTCATCCCCGGGCCCCCTTCAGGATCATCTGCGCCGAAACGATCATCAGCACGATCACGAACACGGTGCGCAGCAGCCGGTTGTCCAGCCGCCCCATCACGCGCGAGCCCATCGTGGCGCCCACCAGCACACCGGCGGCCACCGGGCCCGCGATGAACGGGACGATGTCGCCGCGCATGAAATACACGCAGGCGCTGGCCGCCGCGGTGACGCCGATCATGAAGTTGCTGGTCGCGGACGACACCTTCAGCGGCAGACGCATCGCGAGGTCCATCGCGGGGACCTTCAGCGCGCCCGACCCGATGCCCAGCAGGCCGCTCAGCACGCCCGCCACGTACATCAGTCCCAGCGCGGGCCGGCTGCCGGACACGCGGTAGGCCACCGTGCGGTGCAGCGACTCGTCGTAGAATTCGCCGTGCAGGCGCAGGCGGTCGGCCGTCGGATCCGCGGGGACCGGTCCGCCCGCGGCGTGGCGTTTGCGGAACATCGCGATGGCCGATCCCGCCAGCGCCAGGCCGAAGATCAGGTACAGCCATTGAGCGTCGATGCGGGTGGAAAGCCAGGCGCCGCTGATCGCCCCCAGCGTCGTGCCGACCTCCAGGAACATGGCCACGCGCATGTTGGTCTTGTGCTCGCGGACATACGCGGCCGCCGCGCCGCTGGACGTGGCGATCACCGACACCAGCGACGCGCCGATGGCGTAGCGGATATCGACCCCAAGGGCCAGGGTCAGGACCGGCGTCACGATCATCCCGCCGCCCAGGCCCAGCAGCGACCCGAAGAAGCCGGCGACCATCGCGACGCCGAACGTGACCAGCGTGAAATCCAGCGGGCTCATGGGTGGATTCTAGGCGGAAAGGGGCGCGAGGGATCCAGCCATTTTTGGCCCTCGAAATAGACTTGCAGAAAGCATGATATCTGGATATGGTCCAACCCGACGGCCGGGAACGGCCGGTTCGGGGGGGGGCAATGGACATCGCGAAGATCAGGCACGTGATGATCGACGAACGCAAGGTGGAGAAGGCGGCCGGGCTGCTGAAGGCGCTGGGCCATCCCGCCAGGCTGAGGATCGTCGCCCACCTGTGCTGCCACGGCGAGCGGTCGGTCGGGGACCTGGGTCGGGAACTGGACCTGCCCCAGGCGGCGCTGTCCCAGCAGTTGGGGATCCTGCGGATGAACGGCCTGGTGTCGGTGCGGCGCGCCCAGGGGTTCCGGTTCTACTCGCTGGCGGTGCCCCAGACGACGCAGTTGCTGCACTGCATATCGACCTGTGCCCTCGTCACGGGGGCCTGACCGGCAAGGAGGCGTTCATGTCCGGCGTGACGCGCAGGCAGTTCATCAAGATCGGGGCCGCGACGGCGGGCGCCGCGGCAGTCGGGTCGGGGCTCACCACGCGGTGGTGGGGCCTGGACGACGACCCGGTCGCGAACCCGGGCACCGACGGCGACCGCGTGGTGCCGACGTTCTGCGAACTGTGCTTCTGGAAGTGCGGCGTGCTGGCCCACGTGAAGGACGGCCGCGTGACCAAGATCACCGGCAACCCCGCGCACCCGCTGTCCCGCGGCCGGCTGTGCCCGCGCGGCACCGGCGGCACCGGCCTGCTGTACGACCCGGATCGCCTCAAGCGCCCGATGCTGCGTCGCGAGAAGCGCGGCGAGCAGGTGTTCGAGGAGGTGTCGTGGGAGGAGGCGCTGGACTTCACCGCGCAGCGCCTGCTGAACCTGAAGGACCGGTACGGCCCCGAGTCGCTGGCCCTGTATTCGCACGGGTACGGCGGCTCGTGGTTCAAGCACCTGCTGAAGGCCTACGGGTCCAAGAACATCGCGGCGCCCTCGTACGCCCAGTGCCGCGGGCCCCGGGAGGTCGGCTTCCAGTTGACGTACGGCTCGACGCTGGGTTCGCCGGAGGTGCTGGACCTGGAAAACTCGCGCGTGATCACGCTGATCGGGTCGCACCTGGGCGAGAACATGCACAACACCCAGGTGCAGGAGTTCGCCACCGCCATCGACCGCGGCGCGACGCTGATCGTGGTGGACCCGCGCTTCTCGACCGCTGCGGGCAAGGCGAAATACTGGCTGCCCATCAAGCCGGGCACCGACCTGGCGCTGCTGCTGGCGTGGATGCACGTGATCATCGCCGAGGGGCTGTACGACAAGGACTACATCGACCAGTACGCCATCGGTTTCGACCAATTGAAGGAGCACGTCCGGGACAAGACGCCCGAGTGGGCGTACACGCAGACGACCATCGCGCCGGAAACGATCGTGGAGACGGCGCGGGTGATGGCGGGCGGGCGGCCCGCGTCGCTGGTGCACCCGGGGCGCCACGTGGTCTGGTACGGCGACGACACCCAGCGCAGCCGGGCGGTCGCGATCCTCAACGCGCTGCTGGGTTCCTACGCGCGCCGCGGCGGGATCTTCGTGCCGTCGCAGATGGCGCTGCCGGCGTACCCGTACACCGCCTACCAGGGCCACCCGAAGGCGCCGCCGGACCGGCCGAAGGACCAGGGGTACCCGCTGGCGGACGAGGTGCTGGCCAGCGGCCTGTGCATGGCGTCGATCCCGGGCACGGCCTCCTACGACATCAAGGGGTGGCTGGTCTACGGCACGAACCTGCTGATGGCGCTGCCGCAGCCGGAACGGACCAAGGAGGCGATCCAGGCGCTGGACTTCATCGCGGTGGTGGACGTGCTGCCCGCGGAAATCGTGGGCTGGGCCGACGTCGTGCTGCCCGAGGCGACGTACCTGGAGCGGTGCGACGACATCGACAACCCGCCCTGGAAGGTGCCGTTCGCGGCGGTGCGGCAGGAAGTGGTTCCCCCGATGTACGACAGCAAGCCCGGATGGTGGATCGCCCGCGAAATCGCGCTGCGCCTGGGCCTGTCCGACTACTTCCCGTGGAAGGACAGCATGGAATACGCGATGCAGCGGGTGCACGCGGCGGGGTACGACTGCGACGTGCTGCGGACCACCGGCGTGGTGATCGGGAAGCCCCGACCCACCACGATCGAGGACGGCCTGGTGCCGAAGTTCGCGACGCCGTCCGGGAAGATCGAACTGTTTTCGCAGAGGCTGAAGGATGCGGGGTTCGACCCGATCCCGCAGTTCACGCCGCCCGAGGAGCCGCCGACGGGGCACTTCCGGCTGCTGTTCGGCCGCGCGCCGACCCACACGTTCGGGCGGACCACCAACAACCGGTTCCTGTCCGAGGTCTTCAACCAGAACGAACTGTGGCTGAACGCGCAGATGGCGGCGGAGTTGGGCCTGAAGGATGGCGAGACGGTCGTCGCGGTAAACCAGGACGGAGTGCGGTCCCAGCCGATCCGGCTGAAGGCGACCCAGCGCATCCGGACCGACTGCGTGTTCATGGTCCACGGCTTCGGGCATGACGCGAAGGGGCTGCGGTACGCACGGAACCGTGGTGCCGACGATTCGCGCCTGGTGACGCGCATCAAGACCGACCCGATCATGGGGGGGACCGGCATGAGCGTGAACTTCGTGCGGGTGGAGAGGGCATGAGTGGACAGATTGAACCGTCCCGAGGCGGCTCCCGCTCCGGCGAGAGTTTCCTGCTCAAACCCGTCGCCTACGCCTCCGCGCTCGGGAGGGAGAAACGGTACGCGATGGTCGTGGACACCCGGCTGTGCGTCGCCTGCAAGGCCTGCGTGCTGGCCTGCAAGGGCGAAAACGCGGTGCCCGACGGGTACTCCCGGGACTGGCTGGTCGAGGAGGTCCGCGGCTGGTTCCCGCACCTGTCGGCGGAAAACCGGTCCGAACGCTGCAACCACTGCGCCAAGCCTCCGTGCGTCGCGGCGTGCCCCACCGGCGCCAGCCACGTCGAGGACGGCGGCGCGGTGCTGGTCACGCACGACAAGTGCACGGGCTGCAAGGCCTGCATCGCGTCTTGCCCGTACGATTCGCGCTACCCGCACCCGGACGGGTACGTGGACAAGTGCACGTTCTGCCTGCACCGGGTCCAGGCCGGCAAGCAGCCCGCGTGCGTGGAGGTCTGCCCGACGTTCTGCCTGCACTTCGGCAACCTGAACGACCCCGAGTCGGAGGTGTCGCGGCTGCTGCGCGGGCGGAAGTCGAAGGTGCTGCATCCCGAAACCGGGTGCGAGCCGAACGTGTTCTTCCTGACGTGATGGGGGGGCGATGAACGACGCGATGCTGGAGGTCGTCCACGGACGGCACAACGCCCTGATCGACCCGTCGCTGCAGGTCTGGGGCTGGGAAATCCCCGTGTACCTGTTCCTGGGCGGGCTGGCGGCCGGCGTGCTGATCCTGCCGGCGCTGATGGAACTGCTGTCGGGCGCGAAGGCGCGGTCGATGGCGCTGCGGCTGGCGCCGTGGCTATCGGCCGCGCTGCTGTCGCTGGGCATGTGCGCGCTGTTCCTGGACCTGTCGTTCAAGCTGCACGTGTACCGGTTCTACCTGGCCTTCGAGGCGACCTCGCCGATGTCGTGGGGGTCGTGGATCCTGCTGCTGGTGTACCCGGTGGCGATCCTGCTGGGCCTGGGCGGGCTGACCGAGGGTGAGAGGGCGCGGCTGCTCGCGTCGGCGGGTCGGGTTCGCCTCACCTCGCTCTTGATGTGCCTGCTGGGGCGTGCGGATGCCCTGCGGCGGCCGCTGCTGTGGGCGGGCGTGGTGGTGGGCGCCGGGCTGGGCATCTACACCGGCATCCTGCTGGGTGCCATGGCGGCGCGGCCGCAGTGGAACTCGGCGATCCTGGGCCCGCTGTTCCTGACGTCGGGGATGTCCACCGGCGCGGCGCTGCTGCTGCTGCTGGGGCTGGACGAGCACGAGCGCCACGCGGTGGTGCGCTGGGACGTCGGGGCGATCGTCGCGGAGCTGGTGCTGATCGGGGTGCTGCTGGTCGGGTTCGCCACCGGGGACCGGACGTCGCAGCACGCGTTCTGGCACCTGACCTCGGGACCGTGGGCCGCGCCGTTCTGGTCGCTGGTGGTGGTGACGGGCCTGGGCGTGCCGCTGGCCCTGGAGGCCGTCGAGATCCGGCGGCGCCTGCCGCTGGCGATGCTGACCCCGGTGCTGGTGCTGATCGGCGGGCTGTCGTTGCGGGTCGTGCTGATGCTGTCGGGACAGGCGTCCAGTTTCCGGGAATTCCCGTAGGAGGTGCGTGATGCAGTCTCCCCGTCCGCTCTGGAACCCCTACGTGGCCGGGGTCGTCCTCGGCCTGGTGCTGCTGGGGTCGTTCCTGGTCGTGGGCAACGGTCTGGGCGCGTCGGGCGCGGCGAACCGCCTGGGGATCGGCGCCGCGGACATGATCGCGCCGCAGGCCGTCGAGTCCAACGCGTACTTCGCCGAGTACGTCGGCCCCGGCAAGAACGTGCTGGACGACTGGCTGGTGTTCGAGGTGCTGGGTGTCGTGCTGGGCGGCGCCCTCGGCGCGTACTCGGCCGGGCGCATGCGCCGCGGCATCTCGATGGGCAAGCGGCCGGTGTCCCCGTGGACGCGGCTGGCCCTGGCGTTCGTCGGCGGATTGCTGATGGGCGTGGCGGCGCGGTTCGGCCGCGGCTGCACGTCGGGCCAGGCGCTGACGGGCGGCTCGGCGCTGTCGCTGGGTTCGTGGGTGTTCATGATGTGCGTGTTCGCCGGCGGCTACCTGTTCGCGCCCCTCGTGCGGAGGCAGTGGCGATGATGTTCCCCCTCTCGGTGCACTTCGGTCACGAGGCGAGCCTGGTGCTGGGCACGGTGATCGGGATCGCCTTCGGCTTCACGCTGGAGGGCTCGGGCTTCGGGCAGGCCCCGATCCTGGCCGCGCAGTTCTACGGGTCCGACATGCGCGTGCTGAAGGTGATGTTTTCGGCCATCGTGACGGCCCTGCTGGGCATGACGGTGCTGTCGGGCGTGGGCCTGCTGGACATGTCGCAGCTGACGGTGCCCGAAACGTTCCTGGGGCCGCAGATCTTCGGCGGGCTGCTGCTGGGCGTCGGCTTCATCGTGTCGGGCTACTGCCCCGGGACGTCCTGGGTGTCCATGGCGTCGGGCAAGTGGGATGGCCTGATGACGATTGTCGGTGTGATTGCGGGCTCGCTGGTCTTCGGCCTGGCGTACCCGCTGGTGGCGGATTTCTACACCAGCGGCGCGATGGGCGTCGTGCGGCTGCCGGACCAACTGGGCGTGCCGCAGTCGGTGATCGCCGCGGGCGTCGCCGCGATGGCGGTGGGGGCGTTCCTGTTCGCCGAGTGGGTCGAGCGCACCCTGGGCAAGAGCCGCGGCGAGGAACCGCCGGCGGCGTCGGCCCCGACGCGCAACAAGGTGTTCGCGGGTTTCGGCGTGGCGGCAGTGCTGGGCCTGGCGACGATGGCGCTGCCCGCGGCGCCCGTCCCGGTGGTTCCGGAACGGACCGTGGCCTCGTGGGACGCGGTGACGCTGGCGAAGGCGCTGATCGAACGCCCGGGCGCCGTGCAGGTCGCGGACCTGCGCCCGGCGGCCGAGTGCGCGGTGAAGCGGATCCCGGGCTCGCTGTGCCGGCCCGCGGACGACACCGACGGCGCGTTCCTGGCGTCCCTGCCGTCGTCGCGCACGCTGGTGCTGGTCGGCGCGGGCGACATGGTCCCGCCCGAGGGCGCGCGCCGGTTCAAGGGCGACGTCGCGGTGCTGGCCGGCGGCTTCCCCGCGTTCGAGTCCGGCATCCTGTCGGTGGCCGCGGCGCCGGCGGACGCATCCCCTGCGGTGCTGGCCGACTGGCGCCTGCGGTCGGCCCTGGTCGCATACTTCAGCGGCGCGAAGGTCCAGGCTCCGCCCCCCGCCGTTCGCCCGGTCGTGGCGCCGGTTCGCGACGACGCCCCCGCCCCCGCCAAGAAGGGCGGCGGCTGCTAGCGATTCCCCTACCGAACTCCGATCCATCGCGGGGCCTCGAACGTGCACCGGCTTCCCCCGTCCAGAAGCGTCTTCACCGACCGATCGAAATCCCGGTAGATCGCGTCCGCCGATTTCGCGTGGCAGGGCAGGCACGGGGCCACGCGCAGCGTGCGGCGCTGCTCGGGGGCGTCCAGGGAACGGACGTCCGTCCGGGTGCCCGGGGCCGGCGCCTCCGGGAACAGCGACACCCACCCGTCGCGGGCGTCGGCGGGCTGGTCGGACCGCGGCTCGGCCGGCACGAAGCGCGGCCCGTCGATGCCCAGGTCCAGCGTCCCCGTGCCCAGGCCCAGCGCGATCGACGAGGCGTGGC
Organism: uncultured Myxococcales bacterium; assembly: GCA_903857665.1. Classification (GTDB taxonomy): domain Bacteria; phylum Myxococcota_A; class UBA9042; order DTJE01; family DTJE01; genus CAIZWN01. The sequence goes on along the minus strand of CAIOFV010000159.1, from coordinate 57,790 downwards.
AGGACGCGCACGACCGCGACTCCTTCCGGGTCGTGTGCGGGTCGATTGCCGCGTACAGGCGTCGCGAAACGTGCGCGCCTTCGGACGCGCCCAGGTCGGCCGTCAGCACCATGCCCGGGATCGCCGGCACGATCCGGTCGCCCTGAACGGCGAGGGCGGACGCTCCCCAGCCGAACCGCTCCGACTCCTCGACCCATTCCCCGCCTGCAACGGCGCCCCGACCGAAGTCCCACTGGCGGCCTTCGGGAGCGTAGCGGGTGTGGCAGGTCGTGCAGGAGGGAGCCCAGGCCGAGTGGCAGGACTGGCAGGACAGGCGGCGGTGTCCGGCCAGGCGATGATCGGGGTCGGCCGGGGTCTGCCGCACCGGGTGTTCCCGGCCGTCGGTCTTGCCTTGCAGTGTCCAAGGCGCCGACCGGCCGTCCGCGCCGGCTGCGGGGCGCGCCTCGACCGGCAGCGCGGCCATCGGTCGCGCGTTCCACACAGGGACTCCCCGGCGTCCCAGGCGGGCCGGTTCCAGGGGCGTCCGTTCCGTCGTCCGCATTCGCAGCAGGTCCCGGGTGATCGGGTCATCGACCGTCGCCCAGGGCCGCTCGTCCTGCTCCTGGACGGGCCCGTGGCAGGCCTCGCAGGTGATCGCGACCTGCTGCTCCTGGTGGGCATGCGCGTTCCCGTCGCCCATCACGTCCGTGTGCAGGTGGCAGTCCGTGCAACCCAGGCCCTTTTCGTGATGGACGTCTGTCGCCGCCCGCGTCGCAGGTCGTCCGTCGAACAACCGGACGTTCCCCTCGAGCGCAGGCTGGTCCGGCTTTGTTTCCGCCAGCCCGGCGTACGACAGGCTGATCCGGCCGCTGCGGCTGTGGCAGCCCAGGCAGCGATCGTCGGGCACCTTCGCATCCACCGGCACGTGGGCGCGCATCGTCAGCGCGGCCTTGCGCGTGGCGTGGCACGAGCCGCATCCCGATCCGATCCCCCGGACCGCGTCGTCGCGGTTGTCCCCCCGGGTCCGCAGGTGGCATCCCGCGCAATTGCGCCGCAGGTGATCCTGCGCCGGCGTAGGTCGGGGAGTGGCCAGCAGCGCGGCGAAGCCCTCCGTTCCGTCGGGTCCGGGTGTTTCGCCCAGCACCCACCGATCCACCGCGATCAACCCGCGCCCCGTGGCCATCAGCGAGGTCGCGACCCGACCCGCCTCCCGGGCGTGGCACCCCTCGCGGCCGCAGGTGCGTCCCACGGTGTCCAGCGCGCCGGGTTCCCGTTCGAGCCCGGCGTGGGCCCGTTCCCTGTCGAAGGCCCAGGGGTTTCCCAGGTGGCACGCCTCGCAGCCGATCGCCTCGGCCGCGTGGGCCCCGCCGGGGCTTTCGTCGGGGCGGTCATGGCAGGTCAGGCACCGCTCGGTCCGCCCTCCCGCGCGGTCCGGGCCGCGACCGGTGGCGTCGTCGCGCCGGGCCTCCCTGACGAAGGCCGTCCCGAGGCCCACGGCGGCCGCGACGATCAGCACCGCCAGCGTGCGTGGGAACCGCGTCATCCCGCCCCCGCGACCAGCAGTCGCACGGTCCAGCCGACCCACGCCACCGCGACGCCCCCCAGGCCTGCCATCACAGCGGTCCGCGCCCGCCCCCGGACGTGCGCCAGCATCCCGACGCCCAGCACGGCGGCCGCGGGGACGATCCACGCGGTGACGACGGGCAGGTCCAGCAGCATTCCCTGAAGGCCCAGCAGGTACCACGGCCCCAGCAGGCGGCCGGCGGCCCCTTCGGCGGGCCCGGGCGCCACGGGCACGATGCCGGCGATCGCGATCGAAGCCAGCAGGGCCGTCACCAACGACCGGAGGTCCGGCCACGCGCGGCGACCGTGCTCGAACGACAGCAGCCACGGCAGCACCGTCAGCGTGCCCGCATGGTGAAGCGCCACCGGGCCCAACCCGGCCCCCGGCGGACCCAGCAGCAGCGTCGCGAGGCCCTCGCCGATCCAGGGTACCGACCCCAGCACGCCCCGTCCCACCGCCATCGCAGCGATCGCCTCCGCATCCCCGCGCAGCAGGAAGCCGGTCAGCATGCCCGCGACGGCGATCGGCAGCAGCAGCGTGCTGCGCCACCAGATGCCGGCCGGCACCCGCCCGACGTCGCCCCGCACGACTACCTGCGCCAGGTGGATGACCGTGGACAGCAGGAATCCCAGCGCCGCGAAGGCGTGTACCGCCCGGATCAGCCACGCGCCTGGAATGGCGCCGTGGATGGCCTCGACGGACGCCAGGGCGTCCTCCGGCCGATACATGGGCACAAGGGCCACGCCCGACAGGACCGTGACGGCCAGGAACCCCAGCGACAGCGCCCCGAAGCGATGGCCGTCCGCAGGCCGTTCACCCATGGTCCGCCTCCACCGTGGCGATCCACCGCGCCCCCTCGAGCCGCACGGGCACCCGGGCCAGGGGGGCTTCCGCCGGGCCCCGGATCACCGCCCCCTCGCGGTCGAACCGACTGCCATGGCAGGGGCACGCGAACCCGCCCGACGCCGGGTCGGGGCGGGTCCGGCAGCCCAGGTGCGTGCACCGCAGGCTGAAGGCCGTCGGCGTATCCCCGCTCCACCGCACGAAGATCCCGTCCACCTGCACCCCGTCCTGGCGGCCCGCGCGTTCCAGCAGGTCCGCGGGGAGGGGAATGTCGATCGTCCGTCCGACCACGTGGCGAAGCATGCCCGCGAGCCCCAGCGTGACCACCCCGGCGGCGCCCCATGCGACGGTGCGCCAGGCGTCCCCCAGGAAGGTCCGGCGGCAGAATCGCGATGCCCGGTCCATCGTCCGTGTCCTCGCGTGTTCGAAGGGCTCGTGCTACCCCGCGGCCCGGGCCGCGCGCCGCGACCGGCACTTCGCTCCCGTGGCTGCCGCCTGCGCCGCCAGGGCGAACAGGGCCTCCATCACCGCATCGACCAGCGGAGGATCGGCAAGCGCGTACTCGCGGCAGCGGCCCTCGGGCCGGCATTGCAGAAGGCCCGCGTCCCTCAAGATGCCGAGCTGCTTGGACACCGTGGCCTGGCTTTCGCCGACGTCATCGACCAGAACGCCCACGATCGACGGACCACCTCGGAGCCGGTCCACGATCGCGAGCCTCAACGGGTTCGACAAGATGGACGCCAGCGCCGTCGCCTGTTCCTTCCTTCGGATCGAGGCCATGGTTGCGCTCCTCCGCGTTGATGTTCCAAACGGATCATATGTCAGGCGTGAAACTTGTGGCCGGCAGAATTGCGGGCGGGGTCAGGACGCCAGCGGCTTCTGGATCGTGCCGACGGCCGTCGGAAGACGACCTCCCGGTTCCGTCTGCGCGGCATCGCCCGGGTTCCGGATGGCCGCGATCAGGAGGTCGGCGGACCCGCCCTTGCTGAGGTAGGCCGTGGCTCCGGCCTCCTTCATGGCCCGGGCCATGTCCAGGGTCTCGTGAAGGGACAGGCCGATGACTCGTACGCCCGGAAGATCACGGGTGATGCGTCGCGTGGCTTCGACGCCGTCCATGACCGGCATGGTCACATCCATGATCACGACGTCGGGATGCAGGCTGGCCGCCAGTTGCACCGCTTCCCGCCCGTCGGACGCCTGGCCGGCCACGTCGAAGTCCGGCTCCAGGGCCAGCAGGCTGGCCAGTCCCTGCCGGAGGGCCTCGTGGTCGTCCGCCAGCAACAGGCGGATCCGGGCGTCCTTCCGCGGTTCGGCAAGTGGCGTCGTCGTTGCCGGGTCAGTGGCGCTCCCGTCGGCGGGCGCCTGCGTCCGGAGGGACACCGGTGCGACCAGCGTGATACGGGCGCCGCGCCCGGGGGCGCTGTCCACGCTCATCCGTCCGCCCAGGTTGTCCAGTCGCTCGCGGATGCTGAACAGGCCGTAGCCCCCGGTGAGCCGTTCGTCGGAGCGCAGCGAAGACAGGTCGAATCCCGCCCCGCGGTCCTCGACCACCAGCCGGACCTGGTTCCGTTCGTCCCGATGCAGCGTCACCCGCGCCCGGTCCAAGCCCGAATGCTTCACCGCGTTCAGCAGCAGTTCGCGAACCGATGCAAACAGCAGGATGCGAACGGCGTCGTCGGCCGGCTCGGCGCCTTCGTCCAGGTCCAGCTCGATTTCGAACCGGTGCTTTTCCCGCATCCAGCGGGCCAGCCATTCCAGCGCGGCGACCAGGCCCCGGTCATGGAGCACCAGCGGGCTGAGGTCGGCCGTCAACGCCCGGACCGCCTGGATCGATTCCGCCAGCAGCCTTTCGATCTCCCGCGCGGCCGTAGGCAGATCGGGATCGACCGTCATCCGTGGAAGCAGCCCGACCCTCAACTTGGCCGCCACGAGCAGTTGCTGGAGGTGGTCGTGAAGCTCCTTCGCCAGGCGGGCCCGTTCGCGTTGTTCGGCCTTGGTCAGCTCGGCGGCCAGGGTCTGCAACTGCGTCGCCCGGAATTCCAGTTCGGCGGTGCGGTCGGCCACCCGCCGCTCGAGCGTCTCGGCCAGCGCAGAGTAGCGGGCTTCGCTGTCCTCCGGGCTGCCGGCCTCCAGGAGGCTTCGTGGCGAAGGATCGGCGGCCTTGTCGAAGAGCACGACGTCGGCGAATGGGGGGCTTCCCTGCGGGATCACGGATCCTCCGACCCTGGCGAAGCATGGCGCATCGTGTCATTTCGCGAGTCGCTGCGCATTGGGGATGCTACCGGAAGGCGGGTAGGGGATTCCCTGACGGGACGGGCCGTCATCCATGCCGCGGGACCGGCGTCGCTGAGGGGCGGCCTGTCGATGCCGCCGGGGACCGCGGGCGTCGCGTTCGTGCCGGGTGGCCTCGTGTGCCTGGCCGTCTTCGTCCGGAGCGAGCGGCGGACCGTGACTTCCGCCCGTGCAGAATCCCGCTTTCTTCATGGACCCGTTCTGTAGGACAATGCCGCCGCGATCGGAACCCTGTCGAAGACGCACTCGGAGGACAAGATGGGCCTTTGGATGAAACTGTCGGTGATGAAGCAGGTCGTGACGTGGGTCATCAACAAGGGCAAGATCGACCTCGACTACAAGCCCTCCAACGTCAACAGCAAGAAGTTCATGACGGGCCGCGAGGCCGCGTCGCTGATCCCCGACGAGGCCGTGATCGTGGGCTGCGGCATGACCGCCAGCATGCGTCCATCGACGTGCTACCACCTGGTGCGCGACTCGTTCCAGCGCACCGGCCACCCGGCGAACGTCACGTGGATCAGCGCCGGCGGCGCGGGCGCCCGCGGGAAGGCCCCCGGCAGCGTCGAGGAGTGCTGCAAGAAGGGCCTGATGAAATGGTTCATCAGCGGACACCACGAAACGGTCACGGCCGTGCTGGCCATGGCCGATCGGGGCGAAGTCCAGTTGTCGGTGCTGCCGCAGGGCACCATCACGCACCTGATCGAGGCCCAGGGGCGGGGCGAGGACTCGGTCCTCACCGACGTGGGTGTCGGGACGTTCATGGACCCGCGTGTAGGCGCGGGCACGCAGGTGGAGCCGGGCAAGGGGCCCCAGTTGGTCGAGGTGGAAGGCGACAAGCTGCGCTACCGGATCCCGAAGATCACCGCGACAGCGCTGATGGCGACCTATGCCGACCCCGATGGCAACGTCTACATGAAGGAATCGGCGATCTACACCGAGGTCCTCGAAGGCGCGCTTGCGGCTCGCGCCAACGGCGGCGTGGTGATCATTTCCGTGACCGGCGTCATCCCGCGCGACGACGCGGCCATCTTCCTGCGTGCCGACCAGGTGGACGCGATCGTCGTGAACCCGCGGAACGAGCAGACCCTGATGATCCCCCAGCGCACGTGCCTGAAGGAGTTCACGCTGGGCCAGAGCGCCCCGATCAAGCCGACGATGGAGCGGCTGGCCGTGTTCAACAAGGTCATCAAGCTGGACCCGGTGCGCGGTCCCGTCGACCACGCGCTGGCTCGCCAGGCTGCTGCGGTGTTCGCGGCGGCGGGCCATCCCGGCGTGCGCACGGTCATCGGCTACGGCCTGCCCCAGGAGGTCGGCCGGCTGGCCACCGAGGGCGGCCTGGGCCCGGACATCACGTTCATGATCGAAACGGGCGTCATCGGCGGAACGCCGGCCCCGGGGTTCTTCTTCGGGATGGCCATCAACCCCGAAAAACTGATCACGTCGGCCCAGATGTTCCACTACATCGAGGAGCACCTGGACGTGACGATCCTGGGCCTGCTGCAGGCCGACGCCGCCGGCAACGTCAACGTGTCCAAGAAGTCGTCCAAGGTGAAGGAGTACGTCGGCCCGGGCGGCTTCATCAACCTGGTCACGTACGCGCGCAACATCATCTTCATCGGGCAGTGGATGGCCCGGGCGCAGATGGCGCTGGTCGATGGCAAGCTGGTGATCCAGAAGCCCGGCATCCCGAAGTTCGTCGAGCATGTCGAGGAGATCACCTTCAGCGCCCACGAGGCGTTGAAGAAGGGCCAGCACGTCTTCTACTGCACCAACGTCGGCAACTTCCGACTGACCGAGCGCGGCGTCGAACTGTACCAGGTCGCCCCCGGCATCGACATCCAGCGCGACATCCTGGACGCGGCGCCCGGCGCCCACATCGTGCTGCCGGAAGACGGGAAGGTCGATGTGCTGGACGCCTCGATCATCACGGGCGTGGGGTTCCAGTTGCACTGGCCGGACAAGGCGGCGGGTGTCGCGGCGTCCGTGCCTGCAACGGGGGATCGGCCGTTCGCCGGGGCGTGAGGTTCGCGGCGGGCAGGCCCGGAAGGAGGCTCGTCCCTCGCCGACCCGTCACGAAGCCGTGGTGCCGTCGAAGCCCAGGATCCACGGTTCGCAGGATGAGCCGCCATTGAACCGCACTTCCACCTCGTAGTCGAAGCCCGTGTCCCCGCTGAGGCAGTCGTCCGAGCGTCGCACGGTGACCTGTTCGGTCGCGCCGGGACCCCCGGTGGACGACGCGACGAGGCTCCCGCAGGCGCTGTACACATACAGGTCGTAGTCCACGCCCGTCGGGACCGTCAGCGTGATCCGCGTGGCCACGTCCGCGCAGCAGTCCGAGCACTCCTCCACCCGCGCCCGGAACCAGTGGCCCGACCGGCCGGACCGCACCGCGAAGGATCGCCAGGAGGCCGTCGGGCACAGCACGCCGCTGGCCGTGTCCCCGCAGTTGGAGCCGATCCACTCGGCGGTGGCGCAGGTGTTCGGGGTCCGGGCCAGGTCCAGTTCGCAGCCGTTCGCGTCGTTGGCGTCGCAACTGGCGAAGCCCGTGTCGCACTGCGCCAGCCCGCAGGTGCCCGTCTCGCAGGTCGGCACCCCGCCGGTGCGGACGCAGGCCGCCTTGCACTTGCCGCAGTCGGTGACGGTCCGCAGTGACGTTTCGCACCCGTCGCTGCGGCTGGCGTCGCAGTCGCCCCAGCCCGTGTCGCAGGTGGGCCGGCAGACCCCTGCCACGCAGGACGTCGCGCCGTGCTCGTTGCGGCACACGGTCCCGCAGGACCCGCAGTGGTTGCGGTCGGTCTGCAGGTCCCGGCAGAACCCGCTGCAGCAGGTGCCGCCCTGGCATTCGGCGCTGGTGCTGCACGCCTGGCCCTCGGACTTCAGGCACTGGCCGGTGGACGGCTGGCACACGTAGCCCGCCGCGCAGTCCGCCGCGACCGCGCAGGACGTGCCGCAGCGGCCGGTGGCGGGGTTGCAGGCGAAGGGCAGGCAACTTCGCGTCCCGTTGTCCACGCAAAGGCCGGCGCCGTTGCAGGTGTCCGGCACGTTCGACGTGGACGCCGAAGCGCAGGAGGCGTCGATGCAGACCGTGCCCGCGGGGTGCAGGCGGCAGGTCCGTGCGCCCGAGCAGGCGCCCGTGTACCGGCAGCCCGACGCGGATTCCTGGGGGCATTCATCGTCCGGGTCCAGCCCGTCGGGCACCGGGTCGCAGAAGCCGGCGCGGCCCGGCAGGTTGCAGGCCTCGCACGTACCGCCGCAGCGGGTGCGGCAGCACACGCCGTCGGTGCACAGGCCGCTGGCGCACTCGCCATCCGCGACGCACGACCGACCCATGTCGCGGGCGCATCGCCCGGCGACGCACAGGTATCCCGCCAGGCAGTCCGGATCCAGCACGCACGACTGACGGCAGGCGCCCGCGGCGGCGTCGCAGGTGGCCGGGGCGCACGTCGTCATGCCGCCGTCACGGCACGATCCGGCCCCGTCGCACAGGTCGGCCCGGGCCAGCGTGGCGCCGTCGATGCAGGAAGGCGCGGCGCACGGCGTGCCGGCGGGGTGCAGCGCGCACGACCGGTTGCCCGAGCAGAAGCCGGTGGCCCCGCAGGTCGATGTCGCCTGCGCCGTGCATTCGTCGTCCGGGTCCTGGAGCGGCGGGATCGGCGTGCACTGGCCGACCCGGCCGGGCAGGGCGCAGGACTCGCACACGCCGTTGCAACGGGCGCTGCAGCACACGCCATCGGTGCAGAACCCGCCCGCGCACTGGTCGTCGCGCTTGCACGGGACGCCGGGGATCGTGCGGCACGCGAAGTTCACGCACTCGGTCCCGGACTGGCAGTCCTGCTGGCCGTCGCACCACGTCTTGCAGCCGCCGCGCGCCGGGTCGCATACGGTCGGGAAGCATTCGGCTAGCGTGTCCTCATCGGTCTGGCCGTCGCAGTCGTCGTCCAGGCCGTTGCAGGTTTCGATTGCCCCGGGGTGCACCGCGGCCCGCGCGTCGTCACAGTCCCCCTCCTGCGTGGCGACATATGGCGGGGTCGCGCGGCAGTTGCACTGGCCGCTGCCGGTCGCGCCGAAACCGTCGCCATCGGTGTCGCGGTACCAGACCTTGCAGCCGATGGCGTCCCGCTCGTCGGTCTGGCCGTCGCAGTCGTCGTCGATGCCGTTGCACAGTTCCTGGCTGGCCGGCGTGCCCTCGCACAACGCGTGGCCTCCTACGCAGCGGCTCGCCCCCGTGCAGGTCCCGTACACGTTGACCAGCTTGCAGGGCAGGCCGTCGGTGCCCTCGTCGATGGTGCCGTTGCAGTTGTCGTCCATGCCGTTGCACGTTTCGGGTTCGGGCTTCGCCGCCGGGCACGCCTGGTCGCAGGTGCGCTCGGCCCGGCAGGTGCCGTACGCGTTGGTCACCGAGCAGCGCGTCCGGTTCCCCTGGATGCGGAACTTCGGCGTGCACTCGCACTTTGCGCTCAGAGGCAGGCACTGGCGCGTGGCCGGCACGACCCCGGGCGCCTGGGCGCACTTGAAGTCGTCGGGGCAGTCCGAATCCGACGTGCATTCGACGCCGCAGAAACTGCCCTCCCGCCCCTGGGGGATGCACGCGTGCCGCCGGTCGCCCGCACCGATGCCGGGCACGCAGTCCGAGTCCTGCTCGCACGGCTGGCAGAGCCTGGCGAACGGATCGACGCACACATACAGAACGTCCACACCGCCCGCGACCCCGACCATCCCGCACCTCCAGCCCCTCGGGCACGCGTCCTCGGTCTGGCAGTTGCGGGTGCACCGGTACCGATCGCCGGCCTCCACGCAGAACCCGGCGATGCACTCCTCGTTGCGTTCGCACGGGCAGCCGGGCCCTCCCGGGCACTCCCAGTCGCCGGGCCATCCGGTGTCGAGCGTCGCGCCGTCCGGGTGGGCGTCGATCAGGCCGTCCGCGATCGGATCCGGGATCGCGTCTGCGGCGATTCCCTCGCCCAGCCCGTCCCGCGGTCCCCAGTCGAACACCAGCACTTCCGGGCCGTTGGCGTCCTGGCGGCCGCCATCGAGCGTGGCGTCCCCCGTGCCGACGTCGCGCCCGTCGCCCTCGCCCCCGATGACCTTCACGCATCCGGCCCCGATCCACGCCGCGACCAGCGCCGCCCCCACGAACCCGCACCGCGTGCCCCGTGTCATGTCCGCCCCCCTGGTCCGGGACCTCCCGGACCTCCGTTCCGCCGGGTGCGCCGGTGGTGTTTCGAACCCGGCGCATGGACCGGTTATCGAGGCGTGCCGGGATTTGTTTCGAGCGGGCCTCCATCCCCGGGACCGCCGGGCGCGGACGGCTTTCCTTGACGCCTTCGGCGGCCCCCGCTATACCCGGGATGGACCCCGATGGAGGAAACCGCGATGACGACGATGCGATGGACGGGCGTGCTGGCGATCGTGCTGCTGGCCGCGTGCGCGGGGTCGAGCAGCGGCGGCTCCGATTTGTCCGGCTGGGATCCCGGCGTCGGTCCGGGCCTGGACAACGGCGGGACGGACACCCCCGCGCAGGGTCCGACCGTGGCGGTCACGCTGGCTGGCCAGCCTCTTGGGGACGCCGTGACGGCCAGCATCGACGCCGCCGGCGGCACGCTGGCGTCGGCCGACGGGCGCCTGACCGTGACGGTGCCTGCCAACGCGGTCGGCGATGCGACGACCTTCTCGATCCAGCCGGTCGGCACGCTGGTCCCCGGCACCATCGGCATTGGCTACCAACTGGAGCCGTCGGGCGTGACGTTCGCCCAGCCGGTCACGCTGACCTACGCGGTGCCCGAGGCAGGCGTCTCGCGCACCGGCGTCGAGGGCCTTGGCGTGGTGTTGCGGGAGGACGCGTCGGGTCACTGGAACTGGCTGGCGGACCAGGTGCGGGACGCCACCGGCAAGACGGTCAGCGCCACCACCACGCACTTCTGCGAAACCTCCATCATCGAGGGGGTCCAGTTGCGGCCCCTGGTCGCAACGGTCCCCCTGGGTTCGACCCAGTCGCTGGAAATCGCCTACTGCGTGCAGGAGGAAACCGCCGACGGGCAACTGGCCGGGCTGGTCTACAACTGCGATGCCGGCCTGGCCCCGCTGGATCCCGTGCGCGACTGGTCGGTGAACGGCGTCACGGGCGGCAACGGCACCGTCGGCACGATCCAGGGGAGCACCTCCTCCCTGACCGGGACCTACACGGCGCCCGGCACCCAGCCCAACCCGTCGGTGGTGCTGGCCGGGGTCTGGCTGGGGGCGAAGGGCAGGCGCGGCGACACGTTCGTTGCGTCCAACCTGTCGGTCGGCACGCCCGGGACGTACCAGGGCAAGGTCACGGTCACCGCCACCGGGTTGTTCGCCTACACGGCCAGCGGCAACCTGACGGTCACCCCCGGCAAGCTGTTGAATGGCCAGCTCGATGACGGGATCGACATGACCCTGTTCGACGTCACCGGGTCGATCAAGATCTCGGACGCCATCACGTACTCCGGGTTTCCCTGCACCGCGGACAGCCCGTCCCAGGCGGTCAAGAACACGTCCCTCAACCTGAAGAAGGTGCCCCTGTCGGTGCTCTGGGGCCTGGGGATCCAGTGGGACCTCACCTGCGACATCAACGGCACTCCGACGAAGACCGCCGCGATCCTCACCTGGCTGACCGGCTGCATGCCGAACACGGTCGACCAGAACTTCATCCCGATTGCCGACCCGAAGGACATCAAGGGCTCGTACACCCGCGGCGGGGCGAACTGCCCCCAGGCCGCCGGTTTGGCCGCGACGGTCGAGTGGGATTTCCTGATGCAGTGACGTTTTCGTCCATCGTCCCGGTTGCGATTGCCCCCCTCATTTCCGTACGATGGACGCCCCAGCCGGAGAACCACGATGCGCAGCGCGCTTTCCCTCGTGCCCCTCCTGGCCCTGATCGCCTGCGCCTCAGGATCCCGCGACGTATCGGATGTCGTCGATGCGGGAACCGATCCGGGTGCGGACGGAAGCGACGTCGCCCGGTGCGTCGTCCCGCTCCCGGCGACCTGCAGCGAAGGGGCCGTGTGCGACTCGCTTGGGACCTGCATGGGCGAACCCATCCGCGTCGAGATCTGCCGCTGCATCGCGGGCCGGTGGAACTGCACGGCCGGGGACTCGTGCGACTACCCCGACATCCCGGTGATGGACCCGGTTCGCGATCCGCCGTTCGATCCTGCCGGCGATCCCGTCGCCGACCCCGCCCCGGTCGACCTCCCTGCCGACCTCGCTGACTGCGCGCCGGCCGGCGCCGCCTGCGCGTCCGGAAAGCGGTGCTGCGACGGCACCGTCTGCTTCGGGGGGATCTGCGCACCGGACGTGGGCCGCCCGGGAGACACGTGCTCGGCATCGCGGCCCTGTGGTTGGCTTTCCGGCGGGTGCGTGGACGGCGTCTGCGCCTGCGCCCACGCCAGCGGCGCCTGCCAGGTCGATTCGGACTGCTGCGCGTTCGAGGGCCCCTGCGTGGACGGCCACTGCGGCGGGACGTGCGTGCTGGGAGGGGACGCTTCCTGCGACGCCGACCACCCGTGCTGCGGGCTGGCCGGCCGAACCGTCTGCCAGTACACCTGCACGTGGCCCGACAACTGGCTGGGCGGGCACGCGCCGGGATGTGAGGACCTGGTCTGGAACGGCGCCACGCTGGTGCCTCCCGACTGCACGACCGACGACCAGTGCTGCCCGTGGATCGGGCCGTGCGTTGGCGGGGCGTGCGGGGCCTGCATGGTGACCGCCGAGGACTGCGCCCGGGACCTGGACTGCTGCGAGGGGCACTGCGAACTCGGGAAATGCGCGGGACACGCCTGCACGGGCCGCGGCCTGGCGTGTGGCTCGGACGCCGAATGCTGCTCGCCGCCGTGCAGCGGGGGGACGTGCGGTTGCCAGGGCGTCGGCAGCCCGTGCACGCGCGCCGAGGAGTGCTGCATGGGCCGGTGCGTGGCCGGCGCGTGCGCGGCGGACTGCCCGACCGATTGCCAGGCCGACGCGGACTGCTGCGCCTGGCACCTCTGCGTCGCCGGGAAATGCCTGTCGGAGCGCCCCGACGTGGCCCAGTTCGAGTGCAAGGCGGACCTGGAGTGCACGCGCGGGTGGTACGGCGACTCGGGCCGGTGCGACCGGGGTGTCTGCCAGCGGGCCTGCTCGGGCTACGGCGCCCGGAACCGGTGGGCGCCCCGATGCTCGTCGGACGGCGACTGCTGCGAGTCGTCGAGGTGCCTGGGTGGGGTCTGCATCGACGACTGCGGCCCCGCCGGGTCCGGGTGCTGGGACAGCTTCCAGTGCTGCGGCGACGGCGCGGCCTGCGTGAACGGCACCTGCACGGGGTGCGGCGGGATCGGCGCGCCCTGCCAGGGCAACAACGCATGCTGCCAGGGGCTGTGCGACAAGGGGTTCTGCGCGAAGCCCTGCATCCCGAACCAGAATTTCTGCATGTCCGCAGGCGACTGCTGCGACAGCACCGCCGCCTGCGTGGTGCGCAGCGCCGGCGCGCCGGCGACCTGCTGCTGGGCGGACGGGCACGCGGGCGCGTCCGGCGGCAACGATTGCTGCGGATACTGCGATGGGACCCGGTGCCAGCCCGTGCCCCCCATCCCGGGATCGTGAACGCCCCCGGGTTTCCCGGAACGCGATCGCCCCGCGCCGGCAACACCGCTCCATGTCGCCGGAACCCCATGGATTTCCAGCGCTAAGAGAGCGCAACGCCGCGTGGGCCTGTACACTGCAAGGATCCCGGACGAGGTCCCCCGTGCCGAACGGATACCTGCAACGCATCCTGAAGGCCCGGGTCCACGACGTCGCGATCGAGTCCCCGCTCGAGCGCGCGCCGCGCCTGTCGCGCCGACTGGGCGCCGAGGTGCTGCTGAAGCGCGAGGACCTGCAGCCGGTGTTCTCGTTCAAGATCCGGGGGGCCGCCAACCGGATCGCGCACATCCCGGCGGACCAGGCGTCGCGCGGCGTGATCTGCGCGTCCGCCGGCAACCACGCCCAGGGGGTCGCGCTGGCCGCCCGGCGCCGCGGCCTGCGGGCCGTCATCGTGATGCCGCTGACCACGCCCTCGATCAAGGTGGACGCCGTGCGGGACCTGGGCGGCGAAGTGGTGTTGCACGGGGACGACTACGATGCGGCCTGCCAGCGGGCGCTGGAACTGGCGGACCGTGACGGGATGATCTTCGTGCACCCCTTCGACGATCCGGAGGTCATCGCGGGCCAGGGCACGATCGCGCTGGAACTGCTGCGCCAGCGTCCCGAGGGCTTCGACGCGGTGTTCGTGCCCATCGGCGGCGGCGGCCTGATCGCCGGGGTCGGCACCTGCCTGAAGGCCCTGCACCCGGAAATCCGCGTCATCGGCGTCGAGCCCGAGGACGCGCCCACGATGCACGCCGCGCTGGCGGCCGGCGAGCCGGTGACGCTGCCGCGGGTCGGCCTGTTCGCGGACGGCGTGGCGGTGCGCCGGGTCGGGGACGAAACCTTTCGGCTGGCCCGGCAGTGCGTGGACGAGATCGTGCTGGTGTCCAACGACGAGATCTGCGCCGCGGTGCAGGACATCTTCGAGGACACCCGGTCCATCGCCGAGCCCGCGGGCGCGCTGGCGGTGGCCGGCCTGAAGCGCTGGGCCGCCGCGAACCCCGTGGCCGGCCTGACCGTCGTGACGCTGGTCAGCGGCGCCAACATGAACTTCGACCGTCTGCGCCACGTGGCCGAGCGCGCCGACCTGGGCGCCGAACGCGAGGCCCTGCTGGCCGTCGAGATCCCGGAAAAGCCCGGGTCCTTCCTGGCCTTCTGCAACGTGATCGGATCGCACTTCGTGACCGAGTTCAACTACCGGTACGGCGACCCGGCGCGCGCCCGGGTGTTCGTGGGCCTCGCCCTGTCCGGCGGGCGGGACGAAAAAGTCCGGGTGGTGGACAGCCTTCAGGCCGCGGGCCTGCCCGTGGTGGACATGAGCGGCGACGAGATGGCCAAGCTGCACGTGCGGCACATGGTGGGCGGCAGGGTGGCCGGCCTCGAAAACGAGCGCCTCTTCCGGTTCGAGTTTCCCGAGCGGCCGGGCGCGCTGCTGGGCTTCCTGACGTCGGTCGGGTCCGCGTGGAACATTTCGTTGTTCCACTACCGGAACCACGGCGCCGATCACGGACGAGTGCTGGTGGGGATCCAGGTCCCGCCCGACGACGACGCGGCCTTCCGGGCGCACCTGGAAGCGCTGCACTTCGCCTGGGCCGAGGAGACCGACAACCCCGCCTACCGGCTCTTCCTGGCGCCCTGACGGGCGGCCGGCTTCTTGCGGGCCGTGGCCTTCAACGCCCTGGAGCATGCCGGGGAATGCCGTTCCACCTTGCCCGGGCCTGCCTTCTGCGGCGCCGACAGGCCGGCCAGCGCCGGGTAGCAGCCCAGCACCTTCAGGAAGCGGGTCTGGTCCCGCAGGGCCTCCAGCGCATCGCGGGTGTCCGGGTCCGCCACGTTCCCCTCGACGTCGATGTAGAAGTGGTACTCCCAGGGCGTCCGGGGCACGGGGCGGCTTTCCAGCTTGGTCAGGTTCAGGTGGTGGGTGGCCAGCAGGTCCAGGCACCGCGCCAGCGCGCCTTCGCGGTGGTCGGTCGCCAGCAGCAGGGACGTCTTGCAGGGGGTCCGGGGATCCACCGTGCGGGGCTCCCGGGCCACCACCACGAACCGCGTGAAGTTTTCGGGCTGGTTCGCCAGGCCGCGCCGCAGCACCCGCAAGCCGAAGTGCTCGGCCGCCGCCTCGCTGGCGATGGCCGCCTGCGCGGGATCGCCGTCGTCGCGCACCTTTTCGACCGCCATCGCGGTGTCGGCGTAGCTTTCGACGCGGCACTCGGCCAGCGTCGCCAGGAACTCGCTGCACTGGGCCAGGGCCTGGGGATGCGAGTACACGCGCCGGAGGCTCGCCAGGGGCACGTCCTCCAGCGCCAGCAGGCAGTGGTCCACTTCCTGGACGGCCTCCGCCACGATCGACACGTTGGCGCGCCGCAGCAGGTCGTAGACCTCGTTGATGCTCCCCGCCGTGGTGTTCTCGATGGGAAGCACCCCGTAGTCGGCCTCGCCGGACTCGACGGCGTCGGTGACCTCCGGGAAGGTGCGCAGCCCCGCGAACACGACCCGCGACAGCACCGGTGCGAAATGCTTCCGGGCCGCCAGGTGGCTGTAGGCGCCCTCGGTGCCCTGGTACGCCACCCGCACGGCACGCCTGCTGGCCGACCCGTCCGCGTCCCCGCGCAGCAGCAGTTCCCGCTGGATGTCCAGCGCGTGGTCGATGATCGGGTGGTACAGGCGCGTCAGGTAGCCCGCGTCCAGCCCGTGCTCGCGCCCCAGGCGGATCACTTCGGCCAGCACGGCGCCCTCCTGAGGCCGGTCCCGCAGGTCCAGGCCCGCGGCGATCTTGATGGCCACGATGCGCGTCACCAGGTGCTGCCGTCGGGCCAGGCCTTCGACGATGTGCCGATCGACGATGCCCACGCGGCGCCGCAACGTGTCCAGTTCCTTCATCAGGCCTCCTCGAGTTCCGCCCTGTCGGCCACGTCCACGGTCCAGCCGAACGGATCCGGGTGGGCGCCCGACCGGATGCCCTCCAGCACGTCCCCCATCCGGGTCGCGACGTCCGGGGGACCCAGCCGGCACTCCCAGCCGTCGCCGCCCAGCATCGCCACGGGCCGCACGGACCAGCCCGTCCCGGTGCAGAAGGCCTCCCGCGCCCGTGCCCGCACCTCGACCAGCGACAGAGGCCGCTGTTCCACGCGAAGGCCCAGCACCTCCTCGGCCACGCGCACCGCGGAATCCCGGGTGACGCCCGCGAGGATCGTGTCGTCCAGCGGCGGGGTCGCCAGCGTGCCGTCGTCCAGCACGCAGAACAGGTTCGCGCCGGAAGCCTCGCCCAGTTGCGCCCGTCCCGAGCCGTCCAGGAACAGCAGGTCGTCGAAGCCTTCGCGGACTGCGGCTTCCTTATGCAGCAGCACGCCCGCGTAGTTTCCCATGGCCTTGGCGCCGCCCGTGCCCCCCGTCGCCGCCCGGGCGGTTCCCATCACCTTCAAGCGCAGCCCCTGGTCGCGGCCGAAGACGTCCCCGACCGGCGATGCGTAGGCGGTGAGGCCGGCGTACCGGGACCGCCGGGCGCCCAGCAGGGCCTCGGTGCCGTGCATCATCGGGCGCAGGTACAGGGTCCCCTTGCCGGCCGGAGGCACGAAGCGGCCATTGCGCCAGGCCAGCCCGGCAGCCATCTCGACGAAGCGCGCCACCGCGAAGGGCGGCAGCGCCAGCCGCTCGGCGGACCGTGCGAAGCGGGCGCCATGGGCGTCGGGCCGGAACAGTCGCACCCGGCCGTCCACGCCCCGCCGGGCCTTCAGCCCCTCGAAGCATCCGCACCCGTAGGACAGCACCGCCGCCGCGGGCGACAGCGACAGGTTCCCGAACGGCACGAAGCGGCCGGCCTCCCACGGCGGATCGCGGTCCGTGTCGGCCTCGGCACGGTACATCCAGTCCGTCGCCAGGAAGGCGAACCCCAGGGTGTCCCAGTCCGGCGGGGCGTTCATCGAGTTGCCTCCACGGTGGGCCGCAGGCGATCCCGCGTGTCCCGCAGCACCCGGGCGGTCGTGTCCCAATCCAGGCAGGCGTCGGTGATGGACACGCCGTACTGCAGCATCGACGGGTCCGGGCCCAGGGGCTGGTTGCCACCATGCAGGTGGCTTTCCAGCATCACGCCCACGATCGATCGGTTTCCGGCAAGGCGCTGTTGCACGCAGTCGTCGAGCACCGCGGGCTGCCGCTCGCAATCCTTCCCCGAATTACCGTGGCTGCAGTCCACCACGAGGCGGGCGGGCATGCCGGCGTCCGCCAGGATTCCCTCGACCCGGGCCACCGTGGCCGCGTCGTGGTTCGGCCGGTCGCCGCCCCTCAGGATCAGGTAGCCGTGCCGGTTGCCGCGGGTCCGGAAGACGGCGCATTGCCCGCGCTGGTCGATGCCCAGGAACGAGTGGGGCCGCGACGCGGACTGCATCGCGTTCACCGCCGATTCCAGGCTGCCGTCGGTGGCGTTCTTGAAGCCCACCGGCGTGGACAGGCCGCTGGCCATTTCGCGGTGGGGCTGGGATTCGGTGGTGCGCGCACCGATGGCCGACACGGACACCAGGTCGCCGAGGTACTGGGGCGTGATGGGATCCAGCGCCTCGGTGGCGACGGGCAGGCCCAGCGTCGCCAGGTCCAGCAGCAGTCCCCGGGCCATCACCAGCCCCTCGGCGATGCGGAACGAGTCGTCCAGGTAGGGATCGTTGACGAACCCCTTCCACCCGATCGAGGTCCTCGGCTTTTCGAAGTAGACCCGCATCACCAGGAACAGTGTGTCCGCCACCTCGTCGGCCAGCGCCCGCAGCCGCCCGGCATACTCCCGGGCCGCCGCCAGGTCGTGGATGGAGCACGGTCCCACCACCGCGAACCACCGCGGATCCTGGTGCTCCAGGATGTCCACCACCGTCCGACGCCCGCGGGACACCGTCGCCAACGCCTCGGGCGTCAGGGGCCGGCGTGCCTCGACCTCTTTCGGGGTGGGCAGCAGGGTCTTTGAAACGACATTGACGTCACAGAGCGGATTCCTGTCCATCCCGTTCTCCGGCGGGTCCCGAAACCCCATGTCACGCACCGCGCCATTGGATGAGTATAATGGTCCGAGAATGCAGGGGGGATCAGGCGCCCTCGCGAAGCGCATGGGGCTTGGTCGCACCCTGTCATACTTGAACGGACCGAGGTCCCGCGGAGGAACCATGCCGGACAACGATCTAGGGGAACTGCGCGCCCGCCTGGATGCGCTGGACGACGACATGGTATCGCTGGTGGCCCGGCGCATGGAACTGGTGGCCGAAATCGGCCGCATGAAGCGGGCCGGGGGCCGCCCCGATCGGGACTCGGGGCGCGAGGGCGAGGTGATGGCCCGGGCCCGGAAGGCGGCCCTTCGAGCCGGAGTGCCTCCCGACCTGGCCGTGAACCTGCTGCAGTCGCTGGTCCGGGCGTCGCTGCAGGTGCAGGAGCAGGACCGCGTGATGGCGCAGGGTTCCGGCGCGGGCCGGACCGCCCTGGTCATCGGCGGCGAGGGGCGCATGGGGCGCTGGTTCGGGCGCTTCCTTCGGTCCCAGGGCTTCCGGGTGATTTCGGCCGACCCGGCGGGCCCGGCCGACCCCCGCGAGTGGGTGGACCACGTGGCGGACTGGCATGGCCTGGAGTCGGACCGCGATGTCATCGTGGTGGCGGCGCCGCTGGCCGCGACCGGAGTCATCCTCGCGGAACTGGCGGATTCCCGTCCCCGGGGCCTGGTCTTCGACGTGGGTTCCCTGAAAAGCCCCCTGCGGGACGCCTTCCAGGCGCTGGTGGCCGCGGGCGTCCGGGCTACCTCGGTCCATCCGATGTTCGGTCCGGACGTGGCGCTGTTGTCCGGGCGCCACGTGGTCTTCGTGGACGTGGGCGCGCCGGCGGCCACCGCCGAGGCCAAGGCCCTCTTCGCCCCGACGATGGCGGACCTGGTGGACATGAGCCTGGACGATCACGATCGGTTGATGGGATTCGTGCTCGGCATGTCCCACGCGCTGAACATCGCCTTCTTCACGGCGCTGGCCCGCAGCGACCTTCCGGCCGCGTTGCTGGATCGCATTTCCAGCACCACCTTCGACGCCCAGTTGGACGTGGCATCGCGGGTGGCCAGCGAAAATCCACGCCTGTACTTCGAAATCCAGGCGCTGAACGCCCACGGTCGTGCGCCGCTCGACGCGCTGCGCCAGGCGATCGAGGACGTCGTCGGCCGCGTTGCCGAAGGCGACGAAGAGGGATTCGTGGCGTTGATGGAAAAGGGCCGCGGGTACATGGAGGGGCTTCGCACGAGGTCCGTGGCGGGGCGCTGAACCTGTCGATGCCCGCGTCTTGCCGCCCGAAGGCCCGGCTTCCGGTTCGTTGTCACCTGGCCTAGGATCGCCCCGGGCCGCGCATGGCGGCCTTTCGTGCCGGGGGGTTGGAATGGCCGCGCGGTTCCGGATCGCCCGATTGCTGGTGCTGGCCCTGGTTGCGGCGTGCGGACGGGGTGCCGGGGCGCCTGCGGGCCCGGGGCCGGGCGATGCGTTCGCGGACGTTCCCGATGGCGATGGCGGCGACGTGCCTGCGGACGTGCAGAGGGACGTCTCGGCAGACGTGACTGCGCCGACCGCCCTCGGCTGGACCATCGACCGCGAGGCCGTGGCGGTGCGCCTGACCTGGGGCGAGACGCCCGTGGCCTCGCTGGCCGGAGGCTCCGGGAAGCCCGCGTTCTACCTGTTCGACACCTCCACCGGCACCCGGACCGACCTCGTCGGCCCGGCCGTGGCCGCGACCGACGGCGACGCCACGACGCTGTCCCTGTCGACCTCCGACCAGCGCGCCGCCACGGTGCGGATCGAACCCGCTGCCGAAGGCGCGGTGCGCGTCACCTTCCGCGTGGATGGCAGGACCGCGACGGAACGCCTGGGCGCGGACTTCGCGGTGTCGGCCGACGAGGCGTTCTACGGCGCGATGGAGCGCGTCGTCCCCGGGGACCAGTCGGGCTCGTGGGCGGTCGGGCTGACCCAGGGCCTGGACCTGAGGGGCCTGGCCTTCGACCTGTTCGTCCAGCCGTCGCTGGCCGCCTATTCGCCGTTCTTCGTGTCGTCGGCAGGGTGGGGCGCCTGGATCGAAAGCGATTGGCCCGGGGGGTACGACTTCGGCAAGGCCGATCCGCACGCGGTCGATCTGCGATACGAGGGGCCGGCGCTGGTCCTCCGGATCCTGCCCGGGCCCTCGCCGATGGACGTGACCGCGCGTTACGCCCGCGCCGTGGGCACGACGATCCTGCCGCCGAAGTGGGCGTTCGGCCCATGGCGCTGGCGCGACGTGAACTACAACAGTTCGACTTTCTACGACGGCACGACGAACCGGACGCCCTACAACACCAGCCTGGTCGAGGACGTGCTGATGATGGGGGCGTTCGGGATCCCGTGCGCCGCGTACTGGATCGACCGGCCCTGGGGGCCCGGCTCCTTCGGGTACGACGACCTCCAGTGGGACGAAACGCGCGTGCCACATGCGCAGCAGATGCTGGCGTGGCTGGGGACGCGGGGCACGAAGTTGCTGCTGTGGATCGTCGACTGGGCCGTGGGGCCGACGATGCGCCCGGAGGCCGAGGCGAAGGGTTACGTGACGACCGGCGAGATGCCCGGGTCGCAGGACGGCGCGGACCTGCTGGACCTGACGAATCCGGACGCCGTGGCCTGGTGGCAGGACGCGCTGGGCGCCCGGCTGAAGGAAGGCGTGGCGGGGTTCAAGTGCGACCGAGGCGAAGAAAAGGAGCCCGACGGGATCGTCGTGACGGGCACCTACCACGACGGGACGTCGTTCCGCGAAGGCCACAACGGCAGCCCGCGCCGGTACGCGGCCGCGGTGCACGGGGCGTTCCAGCGGGCCGGCATCGACGACGCCATCGCCTTCTTCCGGGCGGCCTGGGTGGGCAGCCAGCAGCACGCGATGATCTGGGCCGGGGACACCGACGCGTCCGAGTGGGGCCTCCGCTCGGCGATCATCGGGATGCAGCGGGCAGCCGCGATGCACTTCCCGTTCTGGGGCTCGGACACCTGCGGGTACCTGGGCTACCAGGCGCCGCGGGAGGTCTGCATGCGGTGGCTGGCGTTTTCGGCGTTTTCGCCCTTGATGGAGGTAGGGCCGACCTCCGACACGGGGTTCTGGGCGCGCCTGCCCGACGGCAGCGTCGATGACTGGACGCCCTACGACGAGCCTCTGATCGCCGCGTGGATCCTGTATGCGAACCTCCACGATTCGCTGCGGGACTACTCGTACGCACAGGCCGTGAAGTCCCACCAGGACGGCACGATGCTGGTCCGCCCGATGGCCTTCGCGTTCCCGGGCCACGCCGAATACCGCGACCTCTGGGACCAGTACCTGTACGGGCCGGACCTGCTGGTCGCGCCCGTGTGGCAGCCCGGTACCACCACCCGCGACGTGCACGTGCCGGAAGGGACGTGGCGCGACGCCTGGACGGGCCAGTCGGTGACCGGCCCGACGGTGGTGACGGTCGATGTGCCGATGCAGAAGATCCCGATCTTCGTCCGCGACGGCTCGGGGCTGGACCTCGGCAACCTGGACGTGAAGTGGGCCGCCGCACTCGCCACCGCGCACGTGCCGCCGGACCTGGGGGCGCTGCAGGCGGGAGTCCGATAGGCCCGGCGCTGAACGGCATCGGCTGGGGCGTCACACCAGCTTCACGCTGATCACCTGGAACGGGCGGTAGTCGATGTCGATCCGCCCGTCCACCACCAGGGCGGGACCCAGATCGCGCTCCAGCAGGTCGACCAACGTCGCAGTGGTGAACGGGATGCCGGGCACCAGCCGGCCGCGGCCACGCGCCCCGTGCGCCTCGTACAGGCGCACGATCAGGCCGTCGTCGTCCTCGGCCTTCTTCACGGTGTCGATCACCAGGTTCCAGTCGGCCACCGTGAACAGGCTGCCCGGCTGCAGGTTCGCGTCGCTGATGCGCAGCGGCACGTTGAACCGGAACCCCTCCGCCACCACGCCCGCGTCCTGCCAGCCGCCCGCGTGCGGCATCAGCGCATACGCGAACCGGTGCGGGCCCCGGTCGGCCGTCGGGTCCGGGAAGGTCGGCGCTCGCAGCAGCGTCATCCGCAGCACGTTCCGGTGGCAGGAGTACCCGTACTTGCTGTCCGACAGCAGCGCGACGCCGAAGCCGTGCTCGGACAGGTCGGCCCACCGGTGGCCCGGCACCTCGAAGCGCGCCAGGTCGAAGGTCGTGTTGAAGTGCGTGGGCCGTTCGACGGCGCCGAACTGCATTTCGTAGGTCGCGTGCATCGCCCGGACCGCCAGCGGGAAGGCGACCTTCAGCACCTGGTGGTCCTCGTGCCAGTCGATTTCCGTGACGAACTCCAGCCGGCGCGCCCCCGCGTCCAGGCGAACCGTCTGGACCATGCGGCTGTGTGCGCCGATCGCGCGGCGATAGCGGACGCCGGCCCTCAGGGAGCCTTGTCCGAAGGGCTCGCAGGACTCGGCGGGCGGGCAATTGTGTTCGACCTCCAGGTGGATGGGGTCCAGTTCCCAGGCGTCGTACTGGGTCGGCTGGTCGGGGTGCAGCACCAGCCGGTTGCCCGGGCCCGCCAGCGCCTCGCGCCCCGTCGGGCGATCGACCAGGCTGACCAGCCCTCCGTCCTCGTCCAATTCGGCGCGCAGGTGCGCGTTTT
Source organism: uncultured Myxococcales bacterium (assembly GCA_903857665.1). GTDB lineage: Bacteria > Myxococcota_A > UBA9042 > DTJE01 > DTJE01 > CAIZWN01. The sequence goes on along the minus strand of CAIOFV010000159.1, from coordinate 34,852 downwards.
CCAGCACGATGCGCCCGGGCTGCACGGTCATCGCGACCGCGTCCGGTGCGGTTGCCAGGCGACCGATCCCGCAGGCCGGCGCCTGGGCCCACGCCAGAGCGCCGTCGCCGCCTTCGACCACCGCGGCGTGCGCGAACGAGGTCGTGTTGATCACGCTCGGACCGGCGGGGCCTCCGCGGGGCAGCGCGGCGATCGCGGCTTCGCGCAGGGACGCGCCTTCCGTGGCGATGATCGCAAGGTCCCGGCGGGCGTCGTCGTAGACCTCCGTCGATGACGAGCCGGGCAGGATGTCGTGGAACTGCAGCGTCAGCAGGCGCTGCCACAGGCTGTCGAGCCCCGCATGCGGGTACGCCGCCCCGGCCAGCCGGTGCGCGGCCGCACCCAGCAGTTCGATGTCGTGCAGCAGGAACTCGCCGGCCCGGTTGCCGCGCTTGATGAACGCCTGGGACGTGTAGGTGCCGCGGTGGTACTCCAGGTACAGCTCGCCGACCACGCGGGTGCGGTCCTGGTAGTCCGCCTCCAGGCGATCGAAGAACGCGTCGATCGAGCGGATTTCGGTGCGCGGCAGCCCCTGCAGGTCGCGCACGCGCCGCAGGTTTTCCAGCATGCGCCGGGTCGGTCCTCCGCCCCCGTCGCCCAGCCCGAACAGCATCAGGCTTTCGCGCGACCGGTCGTGGTCCTTGAAGTTGGTCACGTTGAAGCGCAGCTCCTCGACCGTCGCGGTGGCGCCGTAGGTGTTGGCCGGCGGGAAGTGCGTCAGCAGCTCGGACCCGTCGATGCCCTCCCAGACGAAGGTGTGGTGCAGCGGCTGGTTGAACCGGTTCCACGACAGCTTCTGCGTCACGAACCGGTCCATCCCGGCCAGCGACAGCAGTTGGGGCATCTGGCCGTTGTACCCGAAGATGTCGGGCAGCCAGCCCTCGCGGCAGGTGATGCCGAACTCGCGCTGGAAGAAGCGCTGCCCGAACAGCAATTGCCGCACCAGCGACTCGCCCGAAATCAGGTTGCAGTCGGGCTCGACCCACATGCCCCCGACCGGGATGAAGCGCCCCTCGGCGACCTGCGCGCGGATGCGCTCGTACAGGTCGGGGTCGCCGTCCTTGATCCACGCGTACTGCTGCGCCTGCGAGCAGGCGAAGCGGTACTCCGGGTAGTCGTCCATCAGCCGCAGCGCATTGCTGAACGTGCGGACGCACTTGCGCTTCGTTTCGGCCATCGGCCAGACCCACGCGGTGTCCATGTGCGCGTGGCCGCACGCGCTCAACTGGTGGATCGACGAACCGGCGCCGTTCGTGTGCGCCAGCAACCCGGCCAGCACCGCGCGCGCCGGACCCCAGGTCGCGCGATCCTCCGCGTTGTAGAGGTTCGCGAACCGGTTCAGGCCGGACAGCAATTCGCCGGCCCAGGTCGGGTCCAGCCCGCGTGCGTGCTCGGCTTCCAGCCCAACCAGCACCAGGAAGTCGCCGGCCAGCGCCCAGGCCTCCGGGTCGAAGCGGGCGATGTCGCACTGGACCAGCGCGAACCGCTGCGGGCCGTACAGCAGGTCCTGCTCGCCGAACACCTGGTTGCACGCCATTTCCACCTGGAAGGACAGGTCCTCGCCGCCCCGGGCACAGGGCCGCAGCGGGGCATCCGGGCGGCCGCACAGCGGGGCGTTGATGGGGGGGGGATTGAGGCCCTGCACGCTGCGGCCGTCGATCCAGAGGGTCGCTTCGCTGCCCGATTCCCACAGCAGGTCCACGCGATGGCCGTCCCAGGCTTCCGGCACGCGGGCATGGACGCGGAACCACCAGGTGGCCCACGCCGGCCCCAGCACCTCGCCGAAGCGTGCGGGTGCGAAGCCCTCCAGGGACTGCGCACGCGCGAACGGGATGCGCCCGGTCGGGCCGGTGGCGAGGATCTCGTCGCACCGGATCCGTTCGGGGTACACCAGCGACTGCAGCGTCGCGCCCAGTTGCCGAAGGCGTTCGCGCGTGTACTCGGGATACCGTTCCATGCGGGGCCTCGCTGCAAGAAGGGTCGCCGGAACCGGAGCGTCTCAGCCGGCGCTCGTCGCATCCTGCGCGGCCGTGTCGGCGGGAGGCGCGTTCACGGTATTGTCGCCCAGCGCGCCCTGGATGACCCAGCGCCACAGGACGTAGAAGCAGGCCGCCGAAACCGCCAGCAGCCCCACTCCCAGCAGCGGTTCGCCCAGGATGACCTTGCCCAGGCCGAACATGGCGCAGAACACGAACGCCACGGCCAGCCCGAACTGCCCCCAGGTGCCCAGCGTGATCGTGCTGCGGTCGCCGGGGCGGGCCAGCGCCGCGATCGGCCCCCAGAGCGCCCGGGGCGGCCGCACCCGCTCGAAGAACGCCACCAGTTTCTCCCGCGGTTCCGGCGGGGTGGCCAGCGCCGTGACGATCGTCACCAGCGCGGTGACCGCCACCACCGTCAGAAGCCGCAACGCCGAGGCGTCCGCCGTGTCGGCTTCCAGGCCCGGGATGAACCGCGCCGTCAGGGCGACGGCCACCGACGTGACCAGCGCCGCCAACTCGGTCGTCGCGTTGACGCGCCACCAGAACCAGCGCAGCACCGCGACCAGGCCCAGCCCCGACATCAGCTCCATCTTGAAGCGGAAGGCGCCCAGCACCGACGGCAGCACCAGGGCCAGCGAGCCCGCGACGACGGCCACCCCGATGGTCAGGCCCCGGGAGGCGGCCAGGTAGTGCCGTTCGCTTCCCTTCTTCACCAGGAACCGCCGGTACACGTCGTTGGACAGGTACGACGCGCACAGGTTCAGCAGGCCCGTGAAGGTGGCCATGAACGCGGCGAAGAACGATGCCACCATGATCGCCCGGGGGATGCTGGGCAGCAGGTCCACCACCATCCTCGGGTACGCGGTTTCGCCGTCAGCCAGCGTCGGGTACAGCACCATCGACACCAGCGCCGCGATGTACCAGGGCCATGATCGGATGATCCACTGCACGGCCATGTTCCAGATGCCGGCGATCAGCGCGTGCCCCTCGTTCTTGCAGGACAGGAAGCGCTGGGCCCGCTGGCCGCTGCCATCGACGTACGGCGACGACCACCACATCACGCCCAGGTACACGCCCACCGTCAGCGCCGAAAAGGTCTCGCCGGCCATGGACGGGAAGAAGTCGAGCGCCGAGGACCCCGTGGCCAGGTGCTCGTTGGCCCCCGACGCCGCCAGTGCATCCAGCTTTTCGCGCAGCCCGCTGGCCCCGCCCACCTTGTACAACGCGACGCCGGCCAGCAGGATGGCGCCCAGCATCGCGACGGTGAACTCGACCATCTCGGTGAACACCACGGCCAGCAGCCCGGACGTGACGCTGTACGCCAGCCCGACGACGATCAGCGCGGCCACCACCAGCGCGTCGGCCGGCACCGCGATCCCCGCGATCTCGATCGCGTCGGGCAGCTCGATCAGGGTGCGCACGATCTTGGTCATCCCCAGCGTGACCCACGACAGCGTGATCAACTCCAGCACCGTGCCGCGGAACAGCGCGGTGGCACCGCGAAGCACCGCCGCCGGCTTGCCGCTGTAGCGTTGCTCGATCAGCTCCGCGTCCGTCACGACGGACGACTTGCGCCACAGGCGGGCGAAGAAGAACGCGATGACCCCGCCGCCCAGGATGCCGCCCCAGTAGAACCAGGCGCCGGACAGGCCGTGCTCGCGGATCATCCGGGTCGTGTGCAGCGGTGTGTCGCTGGAAAAGCTGGTGGCCAGCATCGCGGTGCCCGCCAGCCACCAGGGGAGGCTGCGGCCGGCGGTGAAGAAGCCGTCCATGGACCGGGTCTTCCGGCGCCGGGACGTCCACAGGCCCAGGCCCAGGATTCCCAGCAGGTAGACGCCGATGACGATCCAGCCGGTCGCATCCATGAAGCCGCCTCCCCGATCAGAATTCCAGGCCGACCACCACCTGGAAGTGGTCCGACGTGAAGACGTCGCCCTCGTGGTACTGGATCACGGTCCCGCGGGTCGCCCGCACGCCGGGGACGTGGAAGACGTTGTCGATCCGCCGTGTCGCCGTGTCGGTGAACCCGCTGGATGTACCCTGCTCCAGCAAGTGCAGCTCGGCCCAGGGATCGATCAGGTCGCCGGTCACGCCGTTCCAGGTTTTTTCGCCCGTCAGCACCTTCCAGGGATCCGAGCCCGGCGTGGAATTGAAGTCGCCGGACAGGAAGGCGGGCAGCCCCGCCCGGATCGTCGCCATCTGGGTGATCGTCAGCGCCGCGCTGCGCACCTGGATGTCATCGACGGATTCGGTGTCGAAGTGGGTGTTGAAGGCGACGAACTCGCGGCCGCTGGACTGCTCCCGCAGGTGGACCCACGTGACGATCCGGGCGCAGTTCTGGTTGGCGGAGAACATCGAACCGATCTCGTCCGGCGTGTCGCTCAACTGGAACGAATCGTCTGCGATGTGCTCGAACCGGTCGGCCCGATAGAAGATCGTATTGGCCTCGTCCAGCGGGCTTTCCGTGCGGATCCGGCCCACGTGGTCGTAGCCCGGCATGCCCGCCGCGAGGTCGTCGACCTGGTTGAAGATCGCCTCCTGCGTCCCCAGGACGTCCGGCGCGGCGTCGTGGATCACCTTCAGGGCCAGCGGAAGGCGGTTGTCCCAGATGTTGACGCCGTCCTGCCCCCAGGTGTTGCGGAGGTTGAAGGTCATCACGACCAGCTGCATCGGGCCCGTCACGACGTCCGGGTCCGCGAACGTGTCGGGAGCGGCATCGGGCGCGACGTCCGGGAGTGCGTCGGAGGCGACGTCCGGGTCGGCGATCGCGTCGGGCGCCACGTCCTGGTGGAGGTCCGGGGCCGCGTCCAGCGCACCGGTCGAAGTCCCGCACGCTGCCAACGACAGGGTTCCCGAAAAGGCCACGAACAGCATCGTTCGCATCAGCCCGGCCCCGCGGATGGTCATCGCTTCGGCACCTTCGCCAGACCGGGTGATGGTGGCAGATGCCCGCCACCCGATCAAGCCCATCCCAGGCGGTGAAATCGTTTAGCAAACGTTTTCGGAAATCGTGGAATCGCCCATTTCGATCGGCTATCATCGCGGCGGCAAAGCGGCCGCAAGGGCGGGGAGGCATCATGCTCGGGACACGGCCATTCATCGCGGGGCTCATCCTGCTGTACGCCGGCGGGGCGCTGGCCCAGGTGCCTCCGCCTTCCGCCGAGGCCACGCCGTCCGCGATCCCGACTCCGGCCCGGGCGGCGCCCGAGTCGCCCGCGACCGCCGCAGCGCTTCCCGCCCCGGTCGCGCTTCCCGCCCCGGTCGCACAGTCTGCCCCCGTCGCGCAGCCTGCGCAATTGGCCGCCGCCGCGCCGTCGCCGGCCGCTTCCCCGAAGCCCGAATCAGACGCAGTCCGCGAAATCTACGAGCACCCGAACAAGGGGCACGAGGCGTTCCGTCTGGACTGGGACAACCGGACCTCCCTCGCGGTGAACCTGCTGGTCCAGGCCCAGGTGGCGACTTACGTCCAGAAGGACGCGCTGGTGGACAACGGCGACCCGGCCAGCGCCGAGGGGTTCCGGCTGCGGCGCGCCCGCGTCGGCTTCTATGGTTCGTACCGGGACCAGTTGGGCATCAGCCTGGTCATCGACGTGAAGGACCAGGAGTCCGGCGGGACCACGCTGTCCACGGCCACGCTGCTGTACAAGCCGTTCAGCTTCCTGAACCTGGCGCTCGGCACGGCCCCGTTGCCCTTCTCGCGCGGCGCCTACACGTCCTCGTCGCGCCTGCAGATGATCGAGCGCCCGATGTCGATCCAGCGCATCGTGCCGGGCTCCCAGCTGGGCTTCGCGGCGCTGGGGACCCTGGCGGGCGGCATCCTCGAGTACGCGACGGGCATCTACAACGGCCAGCCGGGGCGCTACGGCCTGGGGCCGCTGGATCGCGGGTTCCTGTACGCCGCGCGCCTTCAGGTCGCGCCGCTGGGCCGCATGGCCCCGGGCGAATCCGACTACGAGCAGTCCCCGATCCGGTTCGCGGTCGGCGGCGACTACTACTACAGCGAGGACGCGTCGATCCGGACCCACGCGGCCAGCGCCGACGTGGCCCTGAAGTGGCGCGGACTGAGCCTGATGGGCGAGGTGATCTGGGATCGCCGCGAACCGATGAACGCGCCGGTGGCGCCGACGTCGCTGCCGTCCACGACGGACCGCCTGGCCTTCTATGCCCAGGCCGGCTACTTCGTCGTGCCGCGCCTGCTGGAACTGGCGGCCCGCTACGAGTGGTACGACGACCACCGCCACGTGTCCGACGCGGGCGACATGTGGCTGGCCACCGGCGGCATCAACGTGTACCTGCTGGACGGCTACCTGAAGGCGCAGCTGAACTACCAGCATCGGGGCGAACGGAAGGTCCCCGAACTGAAGAACGACGTGCTCTTCCTCCAGTTCCAGGTGAACCTGTGATGCGTGCGTCTGCCTGGGTTCCGAGGGTGCTACTGCTGGCGATCGCCGGGTTCCTGGCTTCCGGGTGCGCCGACGTCAATCCGCCCTCGACGGCTCGGCGCATCGAGTCCCGGTCCGAACTGCCCGGCGGCATCAAGCAGTACGGCGACGTCGGCGACTGGGTGCTGCAGAATTCGCATATTCGCGCCGTGATCCTGGACGCGGGCCACGCTGCCAGCCCGGCCCTCTGGGGCGGCGCGCTGGTCGATGCGGACCTGGTGCGGCCCTGGGAGCAGTACCGGGCCGGTCACGGCCTGGACCAGTTCTACCTGCTGCTGCCGTTCGCGAACCTGCAGGTCCCCCATCCCGAACAGGGGCAGGTCGAGGCGTTCACCGCGCCGGACGGGTCCACGGCGGTCGTGCGCGTGACCGGGCGCGGCGACCGGGTGCTGTCCCTGCTGAACCTGATGGACCAGGCCAACATGCTGGGCGTCGTCACGCACGTCGTGCTGCGGACCGACTACGAACTGCCGAAGGACGCGTCGTACATCCGCATGACGACCACCTTCAAGGCCGTTTCCGAAACGAACTGCACCGACCAGGCCGACGACGACGGCGACGGGGCCGTCGATTGCGACGACGACGACTGCGCCCTGGACCCCGCCTGCACCGGCTGGTGCGACCGGCATCCCTGCCCGGACGGTTCTGCCTGTGACGCCTTCTACGGCGGCTGCCTGCCCCGGTGCGACGCCGCGGGCCAGTGCGCGGGCGCGGCGATCTGCGACCCGCCGTCCGGGCTGTGCCTGGCGCGCGCGGTCCAGATGAACGCCCTGGCGCCCGGCACCGATCTGCTGGACGTCCTGTCCGGAGGCCTCCTGAACGCGCTGGCCGGCGAGGACGTCCCGCTGGACCGAAAGCCGGGGTACGTGGCGGGCGACATGGCTCTGTTCGGGTCCAGCCTGATGTCGTTCGCCCCCGGGATCGGGTTCGAAATCGACGCGCAGTACCGCCTGGGCTTCCTGCGGGGACGCAACGCCCTCAAGTCGCCGCTGTCCTTCGACTTCCTGTGCGGCACCGGCGACGGGGTCAGCTACGGCTACTTCTCGAAGGAAGGCGCGGTGCTGTTCCCGTTCGCGACCGAGTCGCTGACGGGGTCCGTGACGCACGGGCTGAACTGCCTGCAGGACTCCTCCGACGACGCGACCTGCGACGACGTGCCGTTCGTGCAGTTCACCCGGTACCTGTCCGTTGGCGAGGGGGACATCGCGTCGGCCAGCCGCGCCATCCACGAGCTGCGCGGGACGAAGACGGGCGAGTTGTCCGGACTGGTGATGGACGGCAAGACCGCCCACCCGGTCACCCGGGCCGACGTCTACGCCATCGCCGATCCCTGCGACCCCGCGAACTGCATCCAGGTGCCCGCGGTCTGCGGCAGTTTCCCGACCTACGAGGACCTCGTGGCGGCCGCCCGCGAGTGCACCCGGGAACCGGGCAATCCCGATGGCCGGAGCCTGATGGCCACCCAGTTCCGCACCGACGCGGCAGCCGAGTCCCGCCCGGAAGGCCGGTTCAACGGGTCCCTGATCCCCGGGGCCTACTGGCTGGTGGCGCGAATCGGCAAGGGACCGTTGTCTGCGCCGGCGCGCGTGGTTGTTTCCGAGGGGCGGACCACGCGGGTTGCGCTGTCGCTGCCCGAGGCGGGCCGCCTGACCTACCGCGCGCTGGACGAGGCGGGGCGGCCCGTCGGGGTGCGCGTCACGGTGGGCCACTGCTTCCCCGAATGCCACACCTCCGCGGACTGCCCCGAGGGTCAGCCGTGCGACGCCGAGTTCCAGTGCCGCCCGCCGACGTGCGCGTCGGACGGGGAGTGTGACGCCGACGAGACCTGCACCGACGGGCACTGCGCCTGCGCCTCCCGGCTGATGGCCGGCGAGCCCCGGGAGGAACTGGGGGACGGCTACATGAGCGACCGCAAGGCCGCGATGGCGATGTCCGCGGACGGCACAGGCGAAATCATCCTGCCGCCGGGACGGTACGACGTCGTCTTCAGCCACGGCTTCGAGAGCGAAATCGACAGTCGCGAAGTGGTCCTGTCGCCGGGCCGGACCGAATACATTGGGGCGTACGTGCCCCGCGTCGTGGACACCCGGGGCTGGGCGTCCGTGGACCAGCACGTCCACACCGCCGGATCCTCGGACGCTGCGACGAAGCTGGGCGATCGCCTCACTACCGCCGTCGCCGACGGGCTGGATGTCATGGCCATCACCGACCACGACTTCATCACCAACCCGGTGCCCCTGGCGCGCCAGATGCACCTCGAGAACCGGGTGCTGACGCTGCCCGGCGAAGAGGTGACGACCCTCGACATCTCGCACCTGATCGGCTGGCCCCTGAAATGGGCCGCCGACCAGTCCGCCGGCGGCGCGCTGAACTGGACCGGCAAGACCCCGCGCGAGATCTTCGCCTGGATGCGGTCGAGGGGGCTGTTCGGGGCGGACGACACGCTGGTCACGATCCCGCACCCGCGCGGCGGCATGTCCAGCTACTACGACGTCTACAGCCAGAGCCCCTTCGACCTGACCCTGAACCCGGGCAGCATCCAGAAGTCGACGCCCCTGCTGGTTCCTGCCAACTTCGCCCAGGAATACGACCTCGTCGAGGTGCTGAACTCGAAGCGCCTGGACATCACGCGCATGCCCACCTACGACGAGGTCGAGCGCTACAACGTGTTGGAGCGGAAGGTCCTGGCTTCGGTGCAGGAACTGCCCCGCGAAAAGCTGCTGGCCCGGATGGCCCCCCCCAGCCGCGAGATCCTGCGGGAGATGCTGACCCGGACGCCGGCCGAGCAGGAAGCCCTGCATTCCTTCGTGCCGACGGCGAGCTGCTCGATGCCCTCCAGTTGCGCCGCCGACGCGGACTGCAAGGACGGGAAGAAGTGCAGCCCCGGCCTGAACCTGTGCAAGAAGCCGTGCGCGACCGTCGGCGACTGCGATGCCGGGTACGACTGCCTGGATGCCTACTGTTCGCTGCCTCCGGGCATGCCGTGCGATTCGGTGAAGGGCATGACGGAAGACTGGCTTCGGATGCTGGACTACGGCATCTTCAAGCCCGGCGTGGGTGGCAGCGACGTCCACGGGATCGCCAATTACGAAATCGGCTGCCTGCGGAACTACGTCCGCGTGCCCACCGACGACCCGGCGGCCATCGACGCACACGACCTGATCCATGCCTACCGCCGGGGCAATTCCTTCGCGACCTGGGGGCCGTTCGTCGATGTGAGCGTCGATGGCAAGGGACCCGGCGAGACCGCAGTGCTGGACGGCCGGACGTCGGTGCCACTGCGGGTCCGCGTGCAGAAGCCGTCCTGGTTCGACGTGAGCCGTGTCGAGGTGCTCCGCAACGGCGTGCTGGAGTACGTATGGGACGTGGACGCCGCCGACCCGAAGTTCCGCATCGCGGTCCCCAGCCACGGCGTGGTCGCGCTGGACGCGACGGTGGACGTTTCGCCGGGCCAGGATTCCTGGTTCGTGGTCTTCGCGATGGGCGTGAAGGGCAAGGCCATGAACCCGGTCTACGGGTCGTCGGAATTGCCGCCGGTATACCTGGGCGACCTGTTCAGCAGCATGCTCGGCTCGCTGCCGCTGGCGCTGCCGGCCTACATCGTGTCGCCGCGGGTGCCCGTGTACTACCCGCAGTTCCCGTTCGCCGTGACGAACCCGGTGTTCCTGGACGTCGATGGCGTGGACGCGAAGGGCTGCCGCATCACGCCCATCGCCGGCCCGGCGCCGGCCTGGGCCTGCAACTACCCGCCGGGCTACCCGGCCGAACGGATGCCGTGCATCTGCCGGTGAGGCGGGGGGGGCGGGCGTTCCGCGCCGAAGCCCGCCGGCATCGGCGTGGGCGCTGAATCCGGTTGGCGCGCATCTGGACGTGCCTGCTGACGCGCGGAGGGAAGGCGTGGGCGAAGGCGGCAGCGTGATCCTTTCCTGGCACGGCCGGTTCCACCCCGGCGACTCCGGAACTCTGGTACCCCTGGACTTCGACATCCCCCCGGGCACCACCGCCCTCGCGGTTCGGTTCCGGTATTCGCCGCTGGGCAGTCGCGACCGCGAACGCAACCGTATCGCCGTGCAAGCGGCCGCGCAGGACTACCTTCGGGGCACCCCCTTCGACGTCCCCGGCGAGGAGGAACGGCTCTTCCAAGCGCGGGACCTGGACCGCACCGTGCGCTTCGTCCGCAACCTGTTCAACGTGCTGGTGATCGAGCCCGGAGGCGCCTCGGTGGGACGCTGGGACCTGGGCACTCGCGAGGACCCGCCGCCGGCGTGGATGGGCGCCGATTTCGCCAGCCCCGGCTTCGCGCCCCACGCGCTGGATGCGGGCCGCTGGACGGCCGCGGTCGAGGTCTGGGAGGTGTTCACCGACGAGGCCGAGGCGTGGCTGGAGATCGATGCCTACGACGTGCCTCCCACCGAGGCCCGCTCGGCGCGTCCGAAGAGCCCCGGGCTCGCGGCGCCCCGGCCCCGTCGGGTCGAGCGCGCCCGACTGCCCGGCGTGCTGTACGGGGAAATGCACAGCCACACCGTGCACTCGGATGGGCATTACACGGTGGACGAGCAGGGCCGCCGGGCTTCGGCGATGGGCCTGGACTTCGTGGCGCTGACCGACCACAACGTCACGTCCGGCCATGCGGAGTTCCGGGACGGGCCGGTCACCCGCATCCGGGGCGAGGAACTGACCACGTTCCACGGCCATTTCTGCCTGTACGGCATCGACCGCTGCCACCCGTGGCAAGACCGGGGCCGGCGGGTCCGGACGGTGGACGCCATCGACGCGGCGCGGGCGGCAGGGGCTCTGGTCAGTTTGGCTCACCCGAACAACTTCGGCGCACCGGTATGCGTGGGGTGCCGTTTCCGGGAAGGCAGCGTGCCGTATGACCGCTTCGACCTGGTCGAGGTCTGGTACGGCGCCTGGGCGCAGCGCCGGGCGGAAATCGTCAAGACGCTGGGACTGTGGGATCGCTTGTGGGATGCGGGGTTGCAGCCTGTTGCGATCGCGGCCAGGGACTGGCACGGCGTGGCCCACGAGGACACGGCGGACGTCGTGTTCCCGGTCACGGCGGTGCGGACCGACGACCGCAGCGAGGCGGGGATCCTGGCCGCGGTCCGGGCGGGCCGCGTCTTCCTGACCCGGGGGGCCGCGCTGGAACTGTCGATCCGGACCGACGTTGGCGAAGGCGATGTCGGGGACACGGTCGTGCTGCCCCCGCGCGGGACCGCCGCCATTCGCGTGGATCTGGCGAGGCCCCATGCGACGCCCGCGCTGGCCTGCCTGGTTCGCGACGGCCGCCTGGAAGCGCAGTGGGAGCCGCCCCGTCGGCTCGAATGCCGCCACGAATGGACGGTCCGGTCCCCGGGTCGCTACCGGGTCGAGTTGTGGGCCGCGGACGGCGAGTTGCTGGCGATCACGAACCACGTCGTGGTGGTCGGGGGGCGCGGGTCCGCGCACCGGTAGGTCACGGTCCCACGGTCCGAAGGCAGCGACGCTCCCAGAGCCCCCATTCCTTGGTCGGGGCCAGGATGTAGCTGCCGTTGAAGGCGACCGCCCACGCCTGCGTAGTGTCGTCGGAGCGGTTCGTGGACGACCAGTACATCCCGGGATCGCCCGCCATTTCTTCGGGCCAGAACCCGCCGTTGGCCGGCACCTGGCCTGGATTGCAGGCCTGGCAGTCCTGGCTCCAGCAGCCGGGCCACGACGCGCACTGGTCGGTGACCGCGCAACCGCCCCCGGTCTCCTCGATCGGGCAGCCCCGGATCAGGGTGCGCAGCTCGCTGATGGTCGGAAGGCGCCAGTCGGTGAACCCCGCCAGGCCCAGGGCCTGGCAGTAGTCGATCGCGGGCTGCCACAACAGGGCGTATGGACTGGGGGGATTCTCCCACATCAGGCCCGACGTCGGGTCGGTCCAGGTGGGCTCGAAGGCCGCCAGGTCGCGCTCGGGGACGTCGGGAGGTCCGGCGTTTCCCGGGTCCACGCCTGGATCCCTGGCCACCGCGCCGGTATCGAGGACGTCCGGAGGGTTCAGGTCCGGGCAGGACGTGCCCCGATCGACCACGCACTGCCAGTCGATGCACCTCAGGCCGGCTGCGCACTGGTACGAATCCGTGCAGGGTTCGCACAGGACGCTGCCCGGCGACGCGTGCTGCTGCCCGCCGCCGCACGCAGCGAACAGAAATGCCGTCACGACGAACCCGGCGCCCGGGATCCCCCTGCCACTCCATTGATGTTGCATTCGAACCTTCATTCGAGGGACGGTTGCGAACCCGACGTGCGACAAGGTTGACACCAGATCGAGGACGGGGCAAGTCGATGCCGGTGCGCGGGTCAGCCGAATCCGCGGAACGGTCCCGGGTACTGCAGTTTCAGCGACGTGATCTTGGCGGCGAACGTTGCCGCATCCCCGACCCCCATCCTCGAGCGTCCGACCAGATACGCGGCCGAGCAGGTGTCCCCGCGGCCCGTGCGACCGGACAGGGAATAGGTCCCGAAGGGCTCGTCGAAGAACGTGCCCCCGTCGAACACGCAGACACCCTCCCCGTGGGTCAGCACGATCTCCCGGGCCCCCAGCGCGTACAGGGCGCGGGCCGCCGGCTGGATCTCGCGGGTGCCGGTGAGGATCTCGGCTTCCGTGATGTCCGCCTTGAACACGTCGAAGAGGGGCATCCACCGACCCTTGTCCGCCCAGTCCCTCAGGACCAGCCGTCCGTTGGTGTCGGCGGTTCGCAGGAACCCTTGCGCGTCGGCACCCAACAGCGACACGCGGGCCCGCAGCGCCGGCAGCAGATCGACCGGGAACTCGCCGTACCACAGCGGGTTCACGTGCACCGCGTCCGCCTGGATCGCGTCCACGTCGGTGGTTTCGAAGGGCCCGCCCCGGGCCAGCAGCGTTGAGACGCGGTGGTCCGGGTGGCTGTCGGGGTACAGGTTCTCGATGGACGTCGTGGCCACGGAGGGCCGCACGCGGACCTCCACCCCGGCCGCGACCAGGTCCCGGGTCATGGGCACGGCATCGGCATCGGCGCAGCGAGTCAGGATCGTGGGCCTCGCCCCGAGGCCTTTCGCGGTCATGCCGTTGTGGAAGACGCCCCCCCCGAACATGGCGTGGGAAGCGCCGTCGATGATGTTGATGTCCCGGCACAGGTGACCGATGAACGTGATCTTCATGGGTTCGAGTCCTGTGTTCTTGTTCAGCCTCCGTGCTCGGGCGGGGGCGGACCGGGTCGCGTCACGCGCGCCGCGGGTCCACCTCGGCCAGTCGCACCGGGCGATGCTCCTTCCAGGACCGCTTCGCCGCCAGACCCAGTAGCAGCGCCTGCCGCCCGTCCTCGCCGCCCACCGGAGGCGTCGTGCTGGACGACACGGCGTCCGCGAAGGCCTGGATCTCGGCCTTGAACGACGGGACGTAGCGCTCCATGAAGAAGTTCAGCGGAAGGGATTCCTCGATGTGGGTCGCGCCGGACACGACCACGGTGTCCGGACCGTGGTTGCGGTTGGCCGCCATGCCCTTCGAACCCAGCACTTCGACCCGCTGGTCGTACCCGAACACCGCCCGTCGGCAGTTGTCGATGGTGCCCAGCGCCCCGTTTTCGAACCGCAGCGTGATCAGGGCCGTATCGACGTCGCCCGCCGCGCCGATCGCCGGGTCCACCAGCACGGCCGCCGCGACGTAGATCTCCTCGACCTCGCAGCCCATCAGGTAGCGGGCCATGTCGAAGTCGTGGATCGTCATGTCCAGGAACATGCCCCCGGACACGGCCGCGTACTCGGGCGACGGCGGGTTCGGGTCCCGGCTGGCGATGCGCAGCAGGTGCGGGGTGCCCAGCGCACCGTCGGCCAGCAGGTCGTGGATCCGCTTGAAGTCGGGGTCGAAGCGGCGGTTGAACCCCACCTGGAAGGTGACGCCGGCTGCCTTCACGGCGGCCAGGGCCCGATCGACCTTTTCCAGCGACAGATCGACCGGCTTTTCGCAGAAGATGTGCTTGCCCGCCGCGCTGGCCGCGATGACGATGTCCGCGTGCGTGTCGGTGCTGCTGCAGACCAGCACCGCGTCGATCGCCGGGTCCGCCAGGATCTCCCGGTAGTCCGACGTCGCCGTCGGGATGCCCAGCTCCGCGGCAAGCCGACCCGCCGCCGCAACCACGGGGTCCGCCACCGCCCGCACCTCGAAGCCCGGGATCCGGGCCATCGTCCGGGCATGCACCACGCCGATCCGTCCCGCACCGATTACGCCGACCCGGAACTTGTTCGCCATGTTCATTCGCTGCTCCTTCAGTCGCGGCACCGTGCCGCGACGATCCTTCATCCCCGTCGATCGGCGCCCGTCGCCCGCGTCCTACAGGCCGATCCGCGCCAGGTACTCCCGGTTCCGCCGGGCGCTTTCCAGCGGCGTGCCCATGCCCGGCAGCACGTCCTGCTCGACCACGACCCAGCCGTCGAACCCGCGCTGCTGCAGCGTCTTCAGGATCGCCGGGAACGGCACCGAACCCAGGCCCAGTTCGCAGAACACGCCCTTTCCGACCGACGTGAAGTAGTCCCAGTTCTCGGCCCGCGAACGCGCGGCCACGGTAGGCTCGCAGTCCTTGAAGTGGATGTGCCGGATGCGGTCGCCGTAGCGTTCCAGCGCCTCCATCGGGTTGCCGCCGCCGAATGCGTAGTGGCCCATGTCCAGGCACAGTCCCACCAGGTCCGGGTCGGTCCGGTCCAGCAACGTCGCCACCTCGGCGGGTGTTTCGACGAACCCGGCGCAGTGGTGGTGGAACACGGTCCGCAGGCCGGTTTCCTTGCGCACTGCGGCCGCGACCCGGTTCGCGCCGGCCGCGAACACCGTCCATTCGGCGTCGCTCAGGCCCTGGGCCGGCTTGATCCGCCCGGCGTTGGCGGTCCGTTCCGGGACCTTGCCGTTGTCGTCGGCCAGCACGACGAACGGCGCCTCGGCCACGGCGGCCAGCAGGCGAGCCACCTTCACGGCGGCTTCCGCGCCCGGCTCGTGGGCAGCCGGATCCCGCAGGGCGACGGGCACGAACGCTCCGACCATGCCCAGGCCGTGGCGGTCCAGCATCGTCTTCAGCGCCGGAGGCTCGGTGGGCAGGAAGCCCCAGTCGCCCAGCTCGGTCCCGACGAATCCCGTGGCGGCCATCTCGGACAGCACCCGCTCGCCGCCGCTTGCCTGCCCATCCAGATCGAATTCCAGCACACCCCAGGAACACGGCGCGTTCGCGACACGGATCCGGCTCATGTTCGCTTCTCCCCGAAGAAGTTTCGTTCCTTGCGCACCGCCTGCTCGTACCCGGCCCGGACGCGCCGGACCTCGTCCATCGTCGATACCTCGGCGACCGCGACGTCCCACCAGGAGTCGTAGCCGCCGACGTGCTTGTCCCGATCGCACTCCACCACGATGACCGTGGTGCCTTCCCGATCGCGCGCCGCAACCATCTCGCGCCGCAGCGCCTCGCCGTCCTCGGCCCGCACCGCGTGAACGCCCATCCCGCGCGCGATCGACACGAAGTCCAGCCGCAGGTCGTCGCCCGACAGGGTCCCGTCCCCCGCGCGGTATCTGTACCGGCAGCCGAACCCGCCGCTGCCCAGCGACTCCGACAGGCTGCCGATGCTGGCGTAGCCGTGGTTGTCCACCAGCACGACGGTCATCCGCAGGCCTTCCTGCGCCGCCGTGACCAGCTCGGACGGCATCATCAGGAAGGTCCCGTCGCCGACCAGCGCGACGACCTCCCTCTCGGGCGCCGCCAGTTTGACGCCGAGCCCCGCAGGGATCTCGTAGCCCATCGTCGAGTAGCCGTATTCCACGTGGTACTGCTTGGGATGGCGTGCCCGCCACAACTTGTGCAGGTCTCCGGGCGCGCTGCCGGCGGCGTTGATCACGACGCCGTCGGGCCGGATCGTGTCGTTGATGATCCCGATGACCTCGGCCTGCCCGATCCGCCCGTCTCCGGTCGGCGCCACCAGCCGCGCGGCCTCGGTGTCCCATTCGCGGCGCAGGTCCGCACAGAGCGCCGCGTACGCGTCATCGACCTTCCAGCCCGCCAGCCGCGTCGCCAGTTCTTCCAGCGCCGCCCGGGCGTCGCCCACCAGCGCCAGCCCGTCGTGCTTGAATGCGTCGAATTCCGCCACGTTCAGGTTGATGAACCGGACGCCCGGGCCCTGGAACTGGGTCTTGGACGCGGTCGTGAAATCGGAGTAGCGCGTCCCGATCCCGATGACGAGGTCCGCGTCCAGGGCCACCCGGTTGGCCGCCAGGGTCCCGGTCGCTCCCACGCCACCGAGGTTCGACGGGTGGTCGAACGACAGGGCGCCTTTTCCCGCCTGGGACTCGCCCACGGGAATCCCGGTCGCGGCGCACAACCGGGCCAACGCATCCGTCGCGTCGCTATAGATGACCCCCCCGCCGGCCACGATCATCGGCCGCCGGGCCTTGCGGATCCACGCCGCGGCCTTGTCCAGCGCCGCCGTGTCGGGACGGGCCCGCGCGATGTGCCAGACCCTCTTCTGGAAGCAGGCCGTCGGGAAGTCGTGCGCCTCCGCCTGGACGTCCTGGGGCAGGCACAGCGTCACTGCGCCGGTCTGGGCCGGCGACGTCAGCACCCGCATCGCCTCCGGAAGGGCCGTCAGCAATTGTTCGGGGCGCCCGATCCGATCCCAGTACCGGGACACCGGGCGGAAGCAGTCGTTGACCGACACGTCCTGCCCGGACTCGGATTCCAACTGCTGCAGCACCGGCGCCACGTTACGCCGTGCGAAGATGTCGCCGGGCAGCAGCAGCACCGGCAGGCGGTTGATCGTCGCCATCGCGGCCCCGGTCACCATGTTCGTGGCGCCCGGGCCGATCGACGACGTGCAGGCCATCGCGCCCAGCCGGTTGTTCATCCTCGCGTACCCGGCCGCGGCGTTCACCTGCGCCTGCTCGTTGCGGACGGGGATGAACGGGAAGTCCGGGTGCTCCTGCAGCGCCTGCCCGATCCCGGCGACGTTGCCGTGGCCGAAGATGCCGAAGCAGCCGCCGAAGAAGCGGCGCTGGACCCCGTCCCGTTCCACGTACTGCTGCGTCAGGAACCGCACCAGGGCCTGTGCCATGGTCAAGCGGGTCGTCATCCGTTCCTCCTGCCGATGCGGGGCATCGTCGCGCCGGGGACCTTCATCCACCGGTGCTCGGCCGTGAATTCCGGGGCGACGTAGGGGTTTCCGTCGAGGTGCCGGATGGCCCAGATGTAGTACATGCCGTATCCGGGAGCGGCGACCTGGCTGTGGTCGTCGCCGTCCAGGATCAGCACCGTGTCGTGGGCACGGACCTTCAGCACCTCGTCGCCCAGCTCGCCGTGGCCATAGCCCTGTGGGGCCGTGAACCGGTAGTGGTAGATTTCCGGGTGCGGGTGGTGGTGGGGGGGATAGGACGACCAGCGCCCCGGGAAGTTGATCACCTCGCCCAGCACCAGGCGGGCCGTCGGCCGGTTGCGCGTGTCGAAGATCGTCCGGACGATCCGCCAGGCCGCGTCCCCCCACAGCCCCTTGTCCCGGTCCTCGGACTCCAGCAGGTTGTCGTGGGTGAACAGCGTGGCCGGGAAGGCCGCGTCGTTTGCCGTGCGGAACCGGGCCCACTCGACGTCCGACCGGGCCTCGACGCGGGCATGCGTCCCCACGGGCAGGTGCAGCGCGATCGGATCCTCGTCGAAGATCGAGTCCCGCCGCACCGTCGCCGCACTTCCTGGAAGCCCGGAAGCCGTCCAGGCCAGCGCCGCTTCCCCGGACAGCAGCAGCCACGCGGTTTCCAGGGCGCAGGTTTCCTCGATGACCTCGCCCGGCCGCATCACCACCATGTCGAAGTCCATGCCGGTGTCGTCTCGGGCCGCGCCGATGCGCGTGATCGGGGTCACGCCGGGCGCGAATCCTTCCGGGTGCCGGATGCGTCGCGGGTGCTCGTCCATTCCGCTTTTTGCTCCTTTCCTGCGTTCGTTCTCCGGGCCTGCTCCGAACCTGTCGTTCCTTTGCGAACCGCTTGCCCCAGGCCTGTCACCCCAGGTCCGGGTTCGGCAGCAGCACGTCCCGGACCAGCGCCAGCAACTGGTGGTACGATTCCAGGAACGCCCGCAGCGTCCGCGCCGTCGCGCCGAACCCGTCGAATTCGTCCGCCGACAGCCCGTCGGGCGCGTAGGCGCGCCGGAAATCGGGGAAGCGGCGCAACAGCCCTTCCAGGATCGCGGGGTCCACCGGGTCGTCGAAGCGCGGCCGGCACTCGATGTCCGACGCGTGGAACAGGCGCTGCCAGGCGTGCGGGATCGTCAGGATCACGTCGCCGCCGATCAGTTCCGACCAGTGCATATGGTGGCGGTACGCCGCAGCCAGCAGGCGCGTCCGCAGGCCCCGCTCCCGGTAGATCCCATACGCTCGCTTCATGCACGCGATCCCGGCCCAGTCCAGGTCGCCGGGCGTGCAGACGATCCCGTCCCGTTTCGCGACGACCTTCAGCCAGTCGTCCAGCCGGCCCACCATCAGCGTGCAGACCGGCGCCATCGACGCGACCTCGCGGCCCTCCGCCTCCCGCCGCCGCAGCCCCCGCTCGACCGCCTCGCCCACCGCCAGCGCCTGGGGCACCGTGAAGCTGACCGTCGCGTTGATGTTGACGCCCCGGAACGTGGCCTCCTCGATCGCCTCGATGCCGGCCCGGGTCGCGGGGATCTTCACCTGCATGTTCGGGGCGAGGCCCGCGAAGTGCTCGGCCTGCGCCACCAGCGCCGGCGCGTTCCGGTACCACTCGGGGTTGGTCTGGATCGACAGGCGCCCCTTCCGGCCGCCTTCGCGTTCGAACACGGGCATCAACTGCCGCGCGCCGGCGACGGCCATCTCCTCGATGAGGCGCCACGCGACATCGACCTCCGACCCGGTCGGCATCTCCCGGCCCATCGCGAGGATCCGGTCCCGCCACCGCGGCAGTTCCTTCCGCAGCACCTCCAGCACGATGGTCGGGTTCGTGGTGGCGCCCACCGCACCGTGCACCATCGCGTCGGCCAGTTCGTCCGACGCGCAGCTGTCGTTCCAGAAGTCGGTGGCCGTCGTCGCGACGGTCTGGTGCAGCGGGCCCAGGTACCCGCCGTTCGTTTCGCCCATGGTCATGCCTCCGGCCAGAAGCGTTCGGTGACGATCCGGGACTCGGTGAAGAAGGACACCACCTCGCGGCCCTGCGCCTTGATGTCCGTGAACGCCGACGCCTTGGTGCCCCCGAAGGGCAGGTACGCGACCGGCGCAGGGATCCCGACGTTGATGCCCAGCATCCCGGCGCGCGCCTCCATCTTGAAGCGGCGGGCCCAGTACCCGCTCTGGGTATACAGCGACGCGCCGTTCCCGTAGGGATGGTCGTTGAGGATCCCGACCGCCTCCTCGAACGAATCGGCCTTCAGGATCACCACCACCGGGCCGAAGATTTCCGTCTGGTGCACCGCCATGCCGGGGCGCACGTCCGTCAGCACCGTCGGGCCGATGAAGTGGCCTCCCTCCCTCCCCGGGATCGTCAGGCCTCGGCCGTCCAGCGCCAGCGTCGCGCCCTCGCGGACGCCCACGTCGATCATGTTCAGCACGTAGTCCTTGTGCCTCGCCGAGATGACCGGGCCCATCAGCATCTGCTCGTCGGCGAACCGCGGGTCCAGCGGGTCGGCGACCACGACGTCGCGGGACGCGGCGACGAAGCGGTCGATCGTTTCGCGATAGGTCGCGTCGCCTACGGCCACGATGGCCGACGACGCCATGCACCGCTGCCCGGCGCACCCGAAGCACGACGAGATCATGTTGCGCACCACCTCGTCCATGCGGGCGTCGGGCATCACGACCAGGTGGTTCTTGGCGCTGCCCAGGGCCTGGAAGCGCTTGCCCGTCGCCGCGCAGCGGGCGGCCACCTGCCGGGCGACCTTCGTGGAGCCCACGAACGAGATCCCCGCCACGTCGGGGTGCTCGACCAGCGCCTCGGCCGCGACCCGGTCCCCGTGGACCAGTGACACCACGCCGGGCGGCAGGCCCACGGCGTCCAGGTGCTCGAAGATCCGCTGCATCGTGTTCGGGACCTGCTCGCTGGCCTTCACCACGAAGGTGTTGCCGGTGGCAATGGCATACGGCAGGAACCAGAACGGCACCATCGCCGGGAAGTTGTACGGGGCGATCATGCCGAACACGCCCACGGGCATGCGCAGCACCTCGCCATCCATCTCGAAGGAGCACCCCACCAGCCGCTCGCCCTGCTGCAGCATCGGCATTCCGCAGGCGACCTCGAGGTTCTCGATGGCCCGCTTCATTTCCGCGCGGGCGTCGGGCAGGGACTTGCCCATCTCCTCGACCAGCACGCGGCACAGCCCCTCCTCGTCGCGGCGCATGCGTTCCGCAAGCTCGAACAGGGGCTTGACCCGGCGGGCCACGGGAGTGGCTGCCCAGCCGGGGAACGCTGCGGCTGCAGTTCGGACGACCCGATCTACTTCCTCGGCGGTAGACAGCGGGACCTGCGCGATCACGGCGCCGGTCGACGGGTTCTCGACGTCCAGCAGCCCACGGCAGCCCGCGTCCACGAACGCGCTGTTCACGTAGTTCTTCAGGATGGGTGTGCTCATCCGATCGTCTCCGTGGAAGTCCGGGAGGCCAGGGCGCCGTTCGCCGTGGCAGCGCGAGTCTCGCGTGCAGCGCCGCTGCTGGCCCGTATGACCAGGTGGGGCTCCAGGCGGACATCCGGTTCGGCGCCGGCGCCTTCGGCCAGCGCCACCAGGCGTCGTGCGGCCTCGCGCCCCACGTCGAACTCCGGCTGGCTGACCGAGGTGATGGGCACCGCGGTCCAGCGCACGCTGTCGATGTCGTCATACCCGACCAGGCCCAGGTCGGTCCCCAGGGCCAGTCCCGCCTCGGCCGAGGCGCGGGCCACGCCCAGCGCCAGCAGGTCGTTGGCGGCGAAGATGGCGTCCGGGCGGCTGCGACGGGCCAGCAATCGACGCGCCTGCTCGTACCCGCTGGCCTCGGACCACTCGCCGGCGGAGGTCGCGCCCAGGGCCCCGGGCCGCCCCGCCTCGGCCAGGGCCTGCTGCAGGCCGGCCAGTCGATCCCGTGCCGAGCGATCCACCGCCGAGCCGGCGACGAACCCGATCCGCCGCCAGGATCGCTCCAGCAGGTGCCGCCCGACCAGTCGCCCGCCCTCCAGGTCGTCCACGTCCACGGTTCCGATCCCGGAGCCGGCCGGAGCGGGGACCCCGGCCATCACCACCGTGCGGGCCAGGCCGGCCCATTCGCGGTGGTCGTCGCCCAGCCCTTCGAGGGGCACCGATATCATCAGTCCCGCCACGCGCCGCGACGTCAGCAGGTCGAACGCCTGGCGCAGCCGGGTCGGGCTCCAGTTGGTGTTCAGCAGCAGCAGGCTGTATCCGCGGGCGAAGGCCGCCTCTTCGGCGCCCCGGGCCAGGGACGGGAAGAAGGGGTTCGTGATGTCTGGAACCACCAGGCCCAGGAAGGGGATGCGGCCGGTGACCAGCGCCCGGGCGTTCGCGTGGGGCGTGTAGTCCACCTGGGCCGCAAGGGCCTGGATCCGCTTGCGCATCTTGGGGCCGACGCCGGGTTGGCCGTTCAGCGCCCTCGACACGGTCGCCACGGAAACCCGGGCCAGGCGCGCGATTTCGACCAGCGTTGCTGCCATGTCGTTCCTCTCCGGCGTCCACCGACAACGGGGGCGTCGCGCACCGCAAACGATTACGCTGCGCAAACGCTTACGTACACCGCCGGGCCTTTCCTGTCAAGGAGAAGTCGGTCTGAAGATGGGCTGTCTTGAAGTCGAAAGCCTATTCCCGGGGACGGGCGTTCCAGACCCCCAGGGTCAGCAGGATGGACACCAGCGAACAGCCGATCCAGAACGCCAGCATGTGGTCGAAATCATAGGTAGAAACGCCGTCCGTCACGGTCCGCCCCTGGTCCACCAGCAGCCCCGATACGGTGTCCTGGATCGCCGCCCCCAGGTAGGCGAACACGCCGATGATCCCCATCGCGGCCCCGGCGGCCCGCTTGGGTGACAGGTCCACCGCCATCAGCCCGCCCAGGTAGGTCAGCAGCCCGCCCATGTTGAAGCCGAACACCGCCAGGATGGCCGAGTCCAGCCAGGGCTCGCCCGCGGGCGTCAGCGCCAGCGCCGTCAGCGTCGCCGTGACCATCACGCCCATCAGCAGCGCGGGGATGTTACGGCGGGACCCGAACAGCCGGTCCGACACGAACCCGGACAGCGCGGCGCCGGCCAGCGCGGCGATCGGGTACACGGCCAGGATCGACCCGGCCTCGGTCATCGAGTAGCCCTTTCCCTCCTGGAGGTACAGCATCCCCCAGTTGTTGACCCCGTACCGGGCGGCGGACATCGTGGCCCCTGCCAGCCCCAGCACCCAGATCGCCGGGTTCTTCAGGACCTCCACCTGCAGGCGCCCCACCGACACCGCCTCGCGGGGCGTTTCGCCCTCGGGCCTGGGCGCCGGATGGTCGTCGCGGTAGTCCATCACCGACGGCAGGCCATAGGTCGCGGGTCGATCGGCCAGCGTCTTGTACAGGGCCAGCGCCGCACCGGCGCACAGCAGGCCGGGGCCCCAGAAGCCCCATCGCCATCCCAGCCAGGACACGAGCGCTGCCGTGATGGCGAAGGTCGCGCCTTCCCCGATGCTGTGGCTGACCGACCACAGGCCGTACCGGGTCCCCAGCTCGCGCGGCGAAAACCATTGGGACAGCGACACCACGCTGGGCGCCGATCCGACCGACTGGAACCAGCCGTTCAGTCCCCACAGGATCGCGAAGGCCCAGAACCAGGTGACGAACCCCAGCGCCAGGTTGATGACAGCGGCGCACAGCAACGCGATGGACATGAAGCGCCGGATGTTCGCCCGGTCCGACAGGAACCCGTTGGACAGCTTCCCGAACGCGTACACCGTCAGCATCGTGGACCCGATCACGCCCATCTGGGTCGCGGACAGGATCCCCTCGTCCAGCAGTGGCTTCTTGACGACCGAAAAGTTGATGCGGGCCACGTAGAAGAACGCGTACCCCAGCGTGACCGACCAGAACACGCTGCGGCGGCGACGTTTGTACTCGCGGTCGATGACGGCCGGGTCGTCGCTGCGCAGGGCGCGGTCCGGGCCGGTCCGGAAGAACTCGACCACCTGCCGCAGCCCCACGGTTCCCCTCCCCGGGCCATCGATCCCGGGGAAACCTACCACGGGGGCCGGTCCGGGCCAATGGGCGGCCCAAGGGTCGTGCCGCCCACCATCGCCGCGACCTCCTCCAGCGACACCGCCTCCTCCCGCCACCACAGGTGCGCCGGGCACTTCGCCCGGCAGTCGGATGCCCCGAACCGCGGCAGGGGCACGGCGCCCGCCACGCCCCTTCCCACCTTCCGGTTCAGCCCGCACTCGGTCGCCTTCGACCCGGTCACCAGCACGGCCCCGACGACCCGGACGCCCGGATGCGTCGTCAGGTAGTCCACGTGCCATCGAACCTTCTTGGTGGCCGCCAGGTGGCGTTCCACCCGCTGCCGCAGGTTCCTCCGGGCGCTGCCCACGTACAGGCAGGTGCCGGCCGGGAAGTCCAGCGTCCCCAGCGCGCCGACCCGAACGGAGGTCGGCGCGACCACCTCGAGGAGCAGCACGTAGAGGCCCGAGTTCGGGTCCGGGGCCGGCATGACGACAGGTCTCCGCAGGGGTCCGCAGGCCGCAACTCGATTCTACAGCCTGTTATCGGACCTGTGCGGTCGCGCATGCGGATCCGCGTCCGGTACCCCCGCGTGTATCGCAGGTGCCGGGCGTCCACGCAAACAGCCACATAGTGCCCGACCAGACTGCGCCGCAGCGCTCGCATACCCCCCGCCGCCAGGCACCCGGGATTTGACTTCGGGTGCCCCTGCCGTACCCTGAAGCCGCCCACAAATCTTGTCCACAGGAGCCTCCAATGCGGTCTACCCGGTCCTTCGCGGCGCTCTGGGTCGTCCTGGCATGTGCCGGCTGTGCGTCAGGCTCCGCCGGTTCCCCGGACGCGGTTCCGGATGCAACGCCGGACGTGCCCCTGGCGGATGTCACGCCGGATGTCCCTGCGGCCGACGCCCCGCCGGATGCCGTGGTCCAGGGGCCCTGGGCCCAGGCCCCCGTGGGCGCCATCGAGGTGTCCGATTCGGAGCTGGAGGCCTTCCGGGCCAGCGGGACCCTCCTGGCGTTCGGCCCCGATCGCCAGGCCCTGGCCGATGCCGCCCGCGCGCAGCAGGCCGTCGAGGATGCCGCGACGCTGAAGGAAATCTACGCGAAGCGGCCGGAGCTCCAGGCCCGCCTGGAGGCGCCTCCCTCCCCCGACGTGACGGTGCTGGCCGACGGCAACTACCAGATCCTGGTCGCCGACGGGAAGGGTGGGAAGCAGGCCGTCGTCACCCAGGGCGGCCAGACCCGTATCCACGACATCGTCGACTCCTACCGGCGCTTCCACACCATCGACAACCAGGTCGCGATCTACACGACGGTGTTCCCGCTGATCCCCGACGACTGCGCGGTCGGGCTCCCGGACCCGTCGACGGTCGGTTCGATGGACCTGGCTGCGTTGGAGGCCTTGAACAAGCAGGTCGCCACCTGCTGGGAGGGCGTGTCGCAGGACCTGGGCGACAGCGGCGACGGGGCCCCGGTCATCACCGATCCTTCGCAGTTCGAAGGCGCCGTACCGGAACCCTCCAGCGGCTACGCGGGCGACCACTACGGCAGCGGCTGCACCCACGAGCCCGAGGGGCTGTACATGGCGGCGACCTGGCCGGGCAAGTCCTACGACACCGACGTCAAGTCCCAGGGGGCTCGAGGCTCGTGCGTGTCCTTCGGGATCGTCGCCGCGATGGAAAACAGCATCTTGAGGCGGTACGGGCAGGCGGTGAACCTGTCGGAGCAGAGCCTGTACGCGACGGCCAAGCTGTTCTGGTCCCCCGACGACGCCAACGACGGCCTCCCCCTGACCAGTATCGTTGCCGACATGATCCTCGCGGGCTTCGCGGTGCCGCTGGAGGGCGTCTGGGCCTACAACCAGGCCTACGAGCGGATCGAGTGCACGGACAAGAAGCCCTGCGCAGGATACGCGGCCGGCGATCCGCCCTGGTTCCAGCGCTCCTGCGGGTACGGCGGCGACGTCTACCAGGGGCCGGCGTGCGGCGACACCGCGCACCAGGCGAAGGTGCTGTACCACGCGTCCGACCACTCCGCGTACTACTGGACGCCCGTCCCTTCGGCGAAGGGCCTGTACGCGGTCGACCGCA
This sequence comes from uncultured Myxococcales bacterium, assembly GCA_903857665.1. Taxonomy (GTDB): domain Bacteria; phylum Myxococcota_A; class UBA9042; order DTJE01; family DTJE01; genus CAIZWN01. Next base: position 9,119 of record CAIOFV010000159.1, on the reverse strand, counting down.
TGGCCGTTCTGTTCGACATCACCGACAACGCCTCGGCGAACTACGCCCTGATGTTCATTTCGCAGGGGTACAGCGTCGCGATGGGTTTCGACATCGTGGCCAGCTTCGGGAACATCTTCAATTCCACCGACAATCTGGGTGGGGGCGGATGGGTCGGCCAGTGGAATCCGTCGGATGTCGCTTCCGAAAAGCACGACCTGGGCAGCCATGCCGTCCAGGCCAGCGGTGCCGTGGTCCATTTCGTCCAGGATCGTCCCGAGTTCGGGCGGCGGCTGGTCATCAAGAACTCGTGGGGCCAGTGCTGGGGTGACGCCGGCTACGCTTACATGGGCTTCACCGACCTGAAGGAAGTGATGAACGGCGCGGTGGCGATCCTGCCGAAGCAGGTCGCATCCAACACCGCCCCGACGGTCCAGATCCTGTCCCCGGCGAACGGGACGCACGTCCAGGCCGGGGCCCTGGCCAGCACCATCCACTTCGAAGCGAAGATGTCCGACGCCGAGGACGGTCCCGGGTGCTGCGCGGTGAAGTGGACCGACTCCTCGGACCCGGTCACCGTCTTTTCGACCTCCAAGGCCGTGGACCAGCCGTTGACCGTGCTGGGCGCGCAGACGATCACCGTGACCGTGACGGACAGCATGGGCAAGAAGGCCACGGCCGCCGTGTCGGTCACCGTCGACGACGATCCGCCCGTCGCGACGATCGTGGCGCCCCAGGACGGCGAGACCGTCTACCGGAACACCACGTACGTGGTCCAGGGCACCGGGACCGACCCGAACCAGCCGCTGGGCGTCCCGTGCAGCAAGCTCGCCTGGAAGAGCAGCGATCCCGGGGACGCGATCAACGGCCAGACGGGCTGCGAGGTCCAGACCCAGTTCACGACCAACGGCACGCATCGCCTGATCCTGACCGTAACGGACGACTTCGGTTCGACCGCAGAGGCGAGCGTCGGCTTCACCGTCGCGGACGCTCCGCCCAAGGCGCCTCCAACGGTTTCGATCACGTCCCCGGTGGGCACCTCGGCGGACCCCTTCGCCGTCCCGGACCCGACGGTGTCCCTGAAGATGAAGGCCGCCGTGACCAGCCCCGGCGGCTTCGCGGACTGCCCAGCCGGCACCCCGGACTGCGTGTCGTACGTCTGGAAGGCCCGCTACTGGGATACCGGGACGTTCAAGACGATCGGGTCGGTGCGCGACCTGGCCTGGACGCCGCTGACGTTCTTCACGCGCAGCTGCAGCAGCGACGAGCTGGAGGTCCAGCTCTGCGCGACCGACCCCAACGGGACCACGTGCAAGCTCACCTACGTGACCCTCAACTGGCCGCCCTGCTGATCGGCGCGGGTGCGCCCGTCGGCCTTCCGCGCGAACAAGGAGTGTCCCCATGCATCGTTGCCACCTCCCAGTCCTGGCGATCGCGTTGATGGTCGTCCCGTTCCTGGAAGCCTGCGGGAGCAGCGCCGGGGCAACGACGCCGACGGACCTCGCGGTCGACGCGGTCGGTGACGCGCCGGACGCGACGAGCCCAGACGTCGCGGAAGGCGATACCCGCGTTGATGTCACGACGGACGTCACGCCCACCGACGTCACGCCCACCGACGCGACGACCAACGACGCGCCCGACGCATCCGTGGACGTCGTCCCCACCGACGCGGTCGAGGTCGCCCCAGACGCCGCCTGCCAGGTGCCCGAGCCCTACGTGGACCTCGCTGCGCCCGGCGACTGCAACGACGTGGGGTGGTGCAGGCTGGCGCCGCAGACCGCGTTCGTGGCGGCGCAGGGATTCGCTTCCAACGACGTCTGGGCCGTCCGCGACAACGCGATCCTCCACTGGGACGGCGCGGCCTGGCACGAGGTGTTCGGCGGCCTGGGATCCTACGTGGCCCAGGATGGTTCGACGGTCCAGGGTCCGCCCGCCTTCCGCGCCCTGTGGGGTTCGTCGTCCAGCAATCTGTGGTTCGCCGGAACCGACCCTTCCGGCCGACTGACCCACTTCGACGGCCACGCGTGGACGACCGTTGCCACTCCCGATCCCGGCCTGGAAAGCGGGATCCGCGACATCGACGCCCTCTGGGGCAGCGGCTCCGACGACATCTGGGCGGGCGGCCAGGGGTTCCTCCTCCACTACGACGGATGCGCCTGGTCCCTGGTCCCGTTCGACCACGCGGTTTCGGCGATCTGGGGGTCGGGACCGGCCGACGTCTGGGCCGTCGGCGGGGCGTCCCTGATGCGCTTCGACGGCACCCAGTGGACCGGGGGCGACTACGCGGGCACCCTTCCTTCGCCGACCGCGTCGGCCGGGGGCGTGGACCTTCGCAGCGCCTGGGGCACCGGGCCGTCGGACGTGTGGTCGGCGGGCACCTGGCTGGACGGGTCGATACCCTACGCGCTCGTGCTGCATTTCGACGGGCTGCAGTGGTCGCCGGCGTGGTCTTCCTCGAACAGCTTCTCCGAAGCGTGGGGCGTCTGGGGCTCGCAGCCGGACGACGTCTGGGCCTTCGGAGCCATGCCTGCGCTGGCGCATGACGTGGGCGGCACCTGGACCCCGGTCACCGCCCCGGTGGTGTCGTCCCAGTACCAGAAGAAGTTCCTCGCGGCCTGGGGGGCCGCGGGCGACGACCTGTGGGCGTTCGGCGACGGCGGCACGATCGACCACTACGACGGGGGTGCATGGACGACCCGCAACGTGGCGAACGCGGTGCTGGATTTCACGGGGATCTGGGGCCTGGCGTCGGACGACGTGCTGGTCGGCGGAACCGACTCGACCGGCGCCCACTCCGTCATCCTGCGCTGGAACGGCAACTCGCTGGCGCCGGTGACCCAGATGGACAAGGTCGGCTTTGGCGCGATGTCCGGAACGGGTCCCAACGACGTCTGGCTGGCGGCCAGCGGCGGGCCCGTGCACTTCGACGGCAGCGCCTGGACGCACGCCTTCCTGCCCGCGGACCCGGTCACGGGGATCTCGTCGCCCCTGATGTACGGCGTCCATGCCGACAGCGACCACAACGTCTGGATGGTCGGCCAGCACGGCGTCATCTGGCGCGGGCAGGGCAGCCCCGTCGCCTGGAGCTACGTCGCGAACCCGTTGGCGGCCGGATTCACGAAGTACCAGAACCTGAACGCGGTGTGGGGCAACCCCGGCGGGCTGGTGTGGGCCGTCGGCGACAGCCACGAAAAGGGCGGCAAGAACTACTTCACGATCCTGGTCGGCAACATGGACAACGGCAACTTCCAGGACGTGTCGGTGCTCGATACCGCCAACGCGAAGGGGGCGCTGCGCGCGGTGTTCGGCGTGACCCCGACCAACCTGTGGGCCGGCGGCGACGACGTGCTGCTGCACCTGCCCGCGCTGGAATGGGAAGCGGTTCCCTTCCCGGCCGGCGTCCACGGGACCGTCAACGCGATCTGGGGCGCCGCGGCCGACGACGTCTGGTTCTCCGGCGCGACCTCCGATGGCCACGTGCTGCTGATGCACTGGGACGGGGTATCGGTCAAGGCGGTCGCAACTCCCGACGCGGCGGCCACGGGCACCGGCGCCGCGATGATCGGCTTCGGCGCGAACGACGTCTTCTTCGCGGGTCATGGCGGTTCGCTGTTCCACTACCAGGGAGTGCCCTGATCGACTGCGATGTTCCCGATTGACCTCCCGATGACGAGGGGCGGCGGCCCGTAAGGCCTTCCGGGCCCGTCTTGACCCCCGTGGCCCGGCGTGTTCAGATCCGGCCGCCGTCGCATTCCGGGAGGCGTCATGAATCACCTGAAGCGGGGAATGGTGCTGGGGTTCGTGCTGCTGTGGGCGTGCTCCGGCGGGTCCGGCGGAACCGCGGGCACCGATCCGGGGACCGATGCGATCGCGCCGTCCGACGAGGCTCCCGACGGCATCGGGCCCGACACGGCGACGTCCGAGGACGCGCCCGACGCGGTGCGGCCCGACCTGTCCGGCGGCGAGGACGTCCCTGCGACCGACCTCCCGGTGGCGACCGACGAGACCCCCGGGGACACGCCGTCCTCCGAAACGACGACGCCGGCGTCCTGCGCCGTGGACACCGACTGCGGCACGGACATGCACTGCTGCACGTCGGCCTTCGGCGGCGGCACCTGTTACGCGACCAGCGATCAGTGCCCGGGCGGCGGCTTCACGAACTGCACCACGGACGAGGAGTGCGGGGGCAACGGCAACGTCTGCTGCGACTTCTATGGCGCCGCGAAGATGTGCATGCCCGACACGATCTGCCCCGGGGCCCAGGGCGGCTGCGCCGAGGATGTGGACTGCAAGACCGCGGGCCAGGTGTGTTGCAAGTTCGGCGACATGGCCAAGGCCCCGACCTGCATGGCCGACGCGATGTGCCCGAAGAACTGCCTGACCAGCGACGACTGCCCCAGCACCCAGGAGTGCTGCGACCTGAACAAGAGCGTCGTCTGCGTGGACATCGGCCAGTGCCCGCAGAAGTGCTTCCACTCGACCACGGAATGCCCGCTGGGCCAGGCCTGCTGCGACTCCGGCGACGGGCTGCTGGTCTGCGTGGCCTCGTCCCAGTGCCCCGGTTCCGTGACGTGCACGGCCCCGACCGACGTCTGCAAGAACAGCCAGGGCGAGGCGAACGGCGACACGTGCTGCGAGGTGCCGGAGCTGGGCTTCCGGTGCGTGGGCAGCGGCGGCTGCGACACCTGGCAGACCTGCGCCACCAGCGCCGACTGCCCGACCGGGCGGGAATGCTGCGCGCTGCAGGCGGGGCTGACCTGCGTCCCGACGGGCGCCTGCCCGGTCCAGGGACCCCAGCTGCCGCCCTGCCAGAAGCACGCCGACTGCACCACCGCCGGCGACGTGTGCTGCATCGTCCCCGGCACCGGCACCGTCTGCGCCCCGTCCGCCCAGTGCCCCAGCCAGTGCCTCACCGACGCCGACTGCAGCGCGGGAATCTGCTGCATCAAGGCCGGCAGCGCCGCGTCCTGCCAGGACGCCGCCCAGTGCGAGGTCGGCAAGGCCTGCACCCTCGACGGGGACTGTTCGGGCGGCAACACCTGCTGCGACATGGGGTCGTCGAAGTCCTGCATGCCATCCGGCCAGTGCATGGGCAAGCCCTGCTCGCTGGACGGCGACTGCCCCGAAGGCGACAAGTGCTGCACGATGTTCGGGCAGGCCCAGAAGATCTGCTTCCCTGGCGCGTGCCCGTAGGACGCGTCAGCCCGGCCGCGCGAACCACGGCCCGAAGCCCCGATTGTCCCGGGAACCCTGCTGCCGGTCGGCCACGATGCCTCCGCGGTGGCGTGCGTTCGTCACGGTCCGGCCGGTGTCACCGGGATCACTTCCGTGGGGATGTCCTTGCCGTCGAGGTCCAGGTAGCGGACCGTCAGCTGGTCGCAACCGGTTTCCACGATCGCGAGGTTCGCGATGCCGTATTTCCGGTTCCACGGCTGCGGGAGGCCCTCCGGGACCGGGCACTTGTCGGAGTCCATGCCGCAGCCGCACAGCCCGCCGACCACGTAACTGCGCACGCCGTCCACGTCGCCCCACTCGATGCCGTGCATGTGGCCGTGGAACGACGCCTGGACGCCGGCGGCGGCCAGCATCGGCATCAGCGCGAACCGCAGGCTCTGTTCGCCGTAGTACGTGCAGTCGTCGCCCCCGCTGGCGACCCAGGGCGGTTCGTGGATGAAGAACAGCTTCCACTTCGCGGTCTTGAATTCCTCCGTCTGGAACTGGCCCAGGAACCAGCCGACCTCGCCCCAGTCGCTGTCGGGAGCGGAAAGGTAGAAGTCCCGGATGTAGCCGCCGCCGATCCACACGTCGCCCATGCGCCGGGACCACCACGCCTCGCCCAGGCCCGCCGACGGGTCGTCCTCGGTGTTGCCCTCGGGCAGCACGAAGGCGTCCATGTAGCCCTGGATGCTCTTTTCGTCGTGGTTCCCGATGACTGCCCAGATGTTGACCCGGGCGCCCAGGTCCCGGAACCCGCGGAAGGTCGTGTCGAACTCGCTGACCAGGCCGCTGTTGGACAGGTCGCCGACACCGATGGCGAAGTCGACGCCTTCCGCCAGCGCGACAGCCGACATCTTCCGCAGGTTCTCCTCGTTGCTGTGGGCGTCGGCGAACACCGCGAACTTCATCGGGACGGGCCGGTCGGGCAGGGTTCGGAAGGTCGTCGGCTGCGTCCGGGTGTCGCCGACCCGGACCGTGTAGGTGATTTCCGTCGCGACGGGCAGGCCGGATACCGGGACCTGGTACTGGCCGTTCGCGTCGGCCGTGCCGCAAACGGTGCGCTGGGTGGACGGGGAGCCGCCCCAGGACAGATCGACGCAGCCCGGGTCGGTCTGCGGAGTGTTCGTCCGCCAGACCAGCGTGGCCCCGTCCCGGTCGGCCATCTGCACCAAAGGCCCGCGCAGGAAGGGCGCAGTGGGCGTGGGGGAGTCGGCTGCAAGGGTGTCGTCCGGTGCGTCGGTCGCAATGGCATCGTCGGGAACGGGGGCGTCGGTCGCAGGGGCGTCCGGTGCGGTGGTCGCAGGGGCGTCGGCCGCAAGGGCGTCCGGTGCGGTGGTCCAGGCGTCCCACGTGCGGGAACCCTCGCAACCGGAGGCCCAGTGGAAGGGCAGGGGGACGTCAGGAGTGTCCGGGACGTCAGGAGTGTCAGGGGCTTCAGGGACGTCGGCGACGTCGGAGGCATCCGGGGCGTCGGAGGCATCCGGGGCGTCTGGGGCGGCCTCCGGCACCGCGTCCGCCACGTCCGGCGCGTCCGCAGGCACGTCCCTGCCCGTCGAGGACGAGGAGCAGCCCGCGGCGCACAGCACCAGGACGCCCGCAGCCAGCAGCCCAGGCCACCGAACGGCAAGGCCGCCCGCCGATCCGTCCAGCGTTCCCGATCCCTTCGACATTGCGGATTCCCCCTTCTGCCGGCCCGGCGCGGGCCTCGCCGGACTGCTGCCGCAGATCGATCGGGATCGCAACGCGCGCGTCGCTTCGCAGGTGGAATGGGCCGGGGCTGCCGGGATCGGGCGCGTCACGCCCGCTCGCATCGAGACGGGTGGCCAGCCCCAAGCCCTTGGGGCGTTCGCTACTTCACCGCGCCCAGGCGCAGCGTGGCGGCGACCGGGAAGTGGTCCGAGGGCCAGCGATCGCCCTCGTGGGTCGTCACCGTGCCCGCGTTCAAGCCCTTCAGCCACGCCGGATCGTGCAGGATCCAGTCGATGCGGTCGGTGCCGGCCACGCCCGTGAAGCCCTGGAAGGTGCCCGTTTCCGCGGTCCCGGTTTCGGTCCAGGTGTCCACCAGGTCGCCGCGCACGTCGCCGTAGGCGTCCGCCCCCGTCATCACGCGCCACGCCGGCCCGCCCGCGGCGGCGTTGAAGTCGCCGGTCAGGAAGGCCGGGGCGTCGCCCGCGACCGCAGCCACGGTCCGGGCGGTCAGCGCCGCCATCTTCAGCAAGATGTCGTCCTGGTTGACGTAGTCCCAGTGCGTGTTGAACGCGAACAGGTCCTTGCCGCTGGCGATGTGCCGCAGGTGCGCCCATGTCAGGATCCGCGAAAAGGCCTGGCTGTCCGAAAACTTCGATCCGAACACGTCGGGCGTGTCACTGAGCGTCAGCGTCGCGGTGTCGATGACCTCCAGCAGGTCCTTGCGGTAGAAGATCGCGCTGTACTCGTCGAAGTCGTCCCCGTTGCGCGACAGGCCGACCCAGGCATAGTCGGGCAGCCGCGCGGTCAGGTCGTCCAGCTGGAACTTCCAGCCCTCCTGCGTGCCGAACACCAGCGGGTCCTGCAGCCGGATGGTCCGCGCCACCAGGTCGACGCGGTTGGCCCACGCGTTTGCGTCCGTGTCCCCGAACGCGGTGCGCAGGTTGAACTGCATCACCTTGAAGTCCGTCAGGTCGGCGGTCGCGTCCGTCGGCTGCCGCACCGTGCACAGCACCGGCCGGTGGTCGAACACGGTGCTGCCCTCGGCCAGCGGCGCGGTGGTCCCCTCCGAAACGCCCAGCACCACGCACGTTCCTTCCAGGTCGTTCGAAATCACGTGGTCCAGCTTCATGAAACTGTAGGGGTGCGTGTTCGGGCCCGACGCGTCGGAGGACGAGATATAGTGGAAGGGCTTGTCCGCGCCAACGTGCGCGTTCCAATAATCGACGCTGGCGTCGTCCTCCATCAGGAAGGGATCGATGTTCATGTCGCCAGCGACGATGTTGTGCGCGCCGAAGGCCGCCGGCTTACCGTCGCCCCGGTCCACGAAGACCTGCCCGAACTGCGCCAGCCGGCAATCGACGTTGGTGCCCGACACGGTGTGGACGTCGATCACCGCGACCTCCGGCCCGTAGTCGATCCGCACCACGGCGGTGGCCACGCGCGCGCCGCCGGTGCAGCCGTTCGGCGGTGGCATCCCGTCCAGGCCGTCGATGCACGGGCCGTCCGCGCAGCTCGCCAGCGTGCCGAAGCCCTTGCGCACGCCGACGCAGTTGTCCGGGTGGTTCGGCGCGCAGGCCACCGCATAGTCCGGGCCCAGCACCTGCCGCACCGTGATTTCGTTGCCCTCGACCCAGCCGGCACAGGCGAACGCGGGAGCCTGGCACGCCGCCGCGAACAGGTCGGGATCGGTGGTTGTGATCCCCGCGCAGTCCGGCGCGCAATGGCCTTCCCAGTACAGTTCCTGGAAGTTCACGATGTCGGGCTGGACGCGGTCGAACATCGCGCGCAGGGCCTGCCGCGCCGGCGCCCACGCCAGGTTGTTGCCGTAGAACCGGGACTCGACGCCGCCCAGCGTGTCGGAGTACCCGTCCGGGTCCCCGGAGTGGCTGATGTTTTCGGTAGTCCCGACGTTCATCGTCAGGAAGGTGAAGGCGCGCGGCGCGGGCAGGTCGGTTTCGGCGTCGGGCATCGCATCGGCCGGCACGTCGGCGGGCGGGGTGTCGAGGGCCGCGTCGGCGGTGTCGTCGTTGACGTCCGGCGCGGGGCCGTCCGCCGCGTTCGCTTCGTCCCGGCCGTCGTCCCGGCCCGCATCGCTCCCCTCGGCCGCATCTAGTGTAGTCCGCCATAAATAGCCATCATCACGGCGTGACCTCCAGTTGGCGAAGACTGGCCTGAAGCGCCTCCTGGGCGCGCATGACTTTGGCCAGGATATCCTTGGCGCTGGCGGTCCAGAT
>CAIOFV010000158.1 GCA_903857665.1 uncultured Myxococcales bacterium | reverse complement strand
GAACACGGACACGCCGCCGTGATGGGTGGCGATGTTGTGGATCAGTTCCATGATGATGACGGTCTTGCCGACGCCGGCGCCGCCGAACAGGCCGACCTTGCCGCCGCGGGGATACGGTTCCAGCAGATCGACGACCTTGATGCCCGTTTCCATCTGCTTGACGCTGACGTCCTGGTCCAGGAAGGTCGGCGGCTCGCGGTGGATCGGGTAGTACTTGTCGCTGACCACCGGGCCCATCTCGTCCACGGGCTCGCCGATGACGTTGAGGATGCGGCCCAGGGTGGACTTGCCGACCGGCACCATGATCTGGTTGCCGGTGTCCTTGGCCGTCATGCCGCGCACCAGGCCGTCCGTCGAGTCCATGGCGATGCAACGCGCCGTGGATTCGCCCACGTGCTGGGCGATTTCCAGGACCAGGTTGTCCGGCTTGTCGTTGATCGACGGGTTGGTGACCCGCAGCGCCGTCAGGATCTCGGGCAGTTTCCCGGGCGGGAAGCGCACGTCCACGACCGGCCCGATGACCTGGGTGATGACGCCGTCAACAATATCCATCGCGTTCGACCTCCGCAAACGGCAGGGCAGGGCGCCCCGCCTCCAAAATCATCTCAACGCCTCGGCGCCGCTGACGATCTCCAGCATTTCCTTGGTGATCGCCGCCTGGCGGGCCTTGTTGTACTGCAGCGTCAGGCGCCCGATCAGCTCGCCCGCGTTCTTGGTCGCCGACTCCATCGCCGTCATGCGGGCGCCCATTTCCGCCGCCAGCGATTCCAGCACCGCGAAGTACAGCCGCACGTTCACGTACAGCGGCAGCACCGACGACAGGATCGCGTCCCGGGACGGCTCGTAGGCGAACTCGATGCCCGCCAGGCGCTCTTCCTCGTCGCGATCCGCTTCGGAGTGTTCGGGGATGATCGGCAGCAGCCGCTCGACCACGACCTGCTGGCTGATCGCCGACTTGAACTCGTTGTACACCACGTACACCGCGTCGTGGCCGCCGTCGATGAACCGGGCCGTGATCTCGGCGCCGATCTCCGCGATGTGCTCGAAGGTCGGCGCGGACAGGACTTCCATGTATTCCTTGAACACGGGGAACTTGCGGCGGCGGAAGTAGTCGCGGCCCTTCCGGCCCAGCAGCGCCAGTTCCATTTCCTGCTGGCCGCCTTCGAGCGTCCGGACGTACCGCTCCGCCCGCCGGTTGATGTTGCTGTTGAACGCGCCGCACATGCCGCGATCGCTGGTGATGACCAGCATCAGGGCCTTCTTCTCCTCGCGGACCTGCAGGAGGGGATGGAGGTCGCGGCTGGTGTGCTCGGACATGTCCCAGATCACCTGGCGGATCCGGTTCGCGTAGGGCAGCGCGCGCAGCATGTTGTCCTGCGCGCGGCGCAACTTCGCGGCAGCCACCAGTTTCATGGCGCGCGTGATCTTCTGCGTGTTCTTCACGCTGGTCAGGCGGCGCCGGACTTGCTTGAGCGTCGGCATGGGTACCTGCTCCCGCGGCCCCGTGGGCCGCGATCCGGGACGTCATTCCGCCTTGAAGAACCCCTTGAACTCGGTGATCGCCGCGGCCAGCGATTTCCGCAGGTCCGGCGACAGGTCCTTCGTTTCCCGGATGCCCACCGCGATCTCGGGGTGCCGGGACTCGATGAACTCCAGCATTTCCGCTTCGAACCGGCTGATCGCCGCCACCGGGATATCCATCAGGAACCCCTCGTCGGCGGTGCCGACGAACAGGGACAGCACCTGCTGCTCGACCGACAGGGGCTTGTACTGGCCCTGCTTCAGCAGCTCGATCAGGCGGGCGCCCTTGTCCAACTGGCGCCGGGTGACCTTGTCGAGGTCGGACGCGAACTGGGCGAAGGCGGCCATTTCCCGGTACTGGGCCAGTTCGATGCGCAGCGTGCCGGCGACCTTCTTCATGGCCTTGATCTGGGCCGAACCGCCGACGCGCGACACCGAGATGCCGACGTTGATGGCCGGGCGGACGCCCTTGTAGAACAGGTCCGCTTCCAGGTAGATCTGGCCGTCGGTGATCGAAATGACGTTGGTCGGGATGTACGCCGAAACGTCGCCGGCCTGCGTTTCGATGACCGGCAGCGCCGTCAGGGACCCGCCGCCCAGCTCCTTCGACATCTTGGCGGCGCGCTCCAGCAGGCGCGAATGCAGGTAGAAGACGTCGCCGGGATACGCCTCGCGGCCTGGCGGGCGCCGCAGCAGCAGGGACATCTGGCGATACGCCACCGCGTGCTTGGACAGGTCGTCGTAGATGATCAGCGCGTGGCCGCCGTTGTCGCGGAAGTGCTCGCCCATCGCGGCGCCGGTGAACGGCGCCAGGAACTGCATCGGGGCCGTTTCGGACGCGCCGGCCAGGATGACCGTCGTGTACTCCATCGCGCCGTGGTGCCGCAACTTGTCGACGACCTGGGCGACGGTGGACTGCTTCTGGCCGATGCCGACGTAGATGCACCACACGGGCGCCGACGTCTGGTGGGTGGCCTTCTGGTTGATGATCGTGTCGATGGCGACGGCGGTCTTGCCCGTCTGGCGGTCGCCGATGATCAATTCGCGCTGGCCGCGGCCGATCGGGGTCAGGGCATCGACGGCCTTCAAACCCGTCTGGAGCGGCTCCTTGACCGGCTGGCGGCCGACGATGCCGGGGGCCTTCAACTCGATGCGGCGCATGTTCGTGGTGTCGATCGGGCCCAGGCCGTCGATGGGCTGGCCCAGCGCGTTCAGCACGCGCCCGACGACCGCGGGCCCGGTGGGGACCTGCGCGATGCGGCCGGACCTCTGGCACTCGTCGCCCTCGCGGATCCTGTTGACTTCGCCCAGCAGGGCGACGCCGACGTTGGTTTCCTCGAGGTTGAGGACCAGGCCCTTCACCCCGTGGGGGAAGTCCAGCAGCTCGCCGGCCATGGCCCCGGACAGGCCGTGGATGCGGGCGATGCCGTCGCCGACCGTGATGACGGTTCCCTTTTCGCGCACCTCGACCTTCCGGCCGAACTCGCGAATCTCGCGCTTGAGGATCTCGGTGACTTCTTCGACGCGCAATTCCATGGGTAACACCCCGCTACCGGCTATCGGGACTCCAACAGATGCGAACGAAGCGATTCCAGGTACGTCCGCGCGGACAGATCGAACACGCGGTCGCCGACGACGATCCGGAGGCCGCCCAGCATGGCCGGGTCGCGCCGCTCCGTAAGGACCAGGGTCTTTCGGATCGACGCCCCGACGGCCTCGCGCAGCCGTACCAACTGCGCCGGCGCGACGGGGCCGGCCGATTCCAGCACGCCGGTGGCGCGGCCTGCCCGAAGGTCTCGTTCCTGGCGAAGGGCCGTGACCAGCGCTTCCGGGCGACCCAGGCGACGGCGGGAGGCCAGCAGGCCCAGGAACCCGCGGACGGTGTCGGACAGGGCCATCCGGGTGGCGATGGCGGCGACGGCGCGGGCGGTGGCTTCCGCCGGCACGGTCGGGTCGGCCAGGATTTCCTTGAGGGCGGGCGCGCCCGCGACCGTCGCGGCGAACGACTCGACTTCCGCCAGGACGCGGTCGATCGCGCCCTTTTCGGCGGCGACGTCCAGCAGGGCAGCGGCATACCGCCGGGCGGCGATGTCGGTCATGGGCACCTCACGATCTCAGGACGGCTGGTTGCCGACCTCACGCACCACGCGATCCACCACGCCGTCGGGCAGGGCGCCGCCGGCCTTGGCCGCCAGCCGTCCTTCCACCAGCGCGAACGCCTTGGTCACCACGGCATCGGCCAGCTCGGCACGGGCCATCTTGACGGCCTGGTCCAGCCGGAACTCGGCTTCGGCCCGGATCTTTTCGGACAGCGCGACGCCTTCGTGGGCCAGCGCGTCCCGCTCCGCATGGCCCTGCCGACGGAACTCCTCCATCACCGTGTTCATCTCGTCGTTCAGGCTGGCGATGCGCTGTTGTGCGACCTTCATCCGGTCCTCGGCTTCCGCGAACCGCGCCTTCGCTTCATCCAGTTCGGCCTTCATCGCGTCGTGGCGGTCCGCCAGGGCCTGGCGCGCCTTGGGCCAGACGACCCAGGCCACCGGGATGAACAGGACCAGGAAATCGACGAGGTACACGTAGAAATCGCGGCCGGGCCCGGCGCCGCCTTCCGACGCGAAGGCCGCGGCGGGCAGGGACGCGGCGACCAGGGCCGCCAGGGCCAGCGAGCGCCGACTCATCGTGCCTCCACCGACTGCATCTGCTGATCGATCAAGGCCGCCAGTTCGGCGGCCGTGCTGTCCGCACCTGCAAGGAAGGTCGCCTTTTCGGCGTCCAGGCCGGCCAGTTCCCGGTCCATGTGGGCCTGGGCGTGCTCGCGCTCCTTCGCGACGATGCCGTCCCGCAGCGCCACGCCGTCCTCGGCCAGGCGTCGCCGCTCCAGCACGGCGGCCTGCTTCACCTCGGTCAGGCGATGCTCGGCGTTCTCGTCCATCTCACCAGCCCGACGGAGCGCGTCCTTGGCCTGCTCGCGAAGGCCGGTGCCGGCCTGGTCGCGACGGCGCAGACGGCGCACGTATGGCTTGAAGAAGACCTGCGAAAGCAGGACGTAGAGCACCAGGAACATCGTCATCTGGACGAAATAGGTGGCGTCCAGGTCCACCAACGCCGCGGCCAGGGGGGGCGCGACGCCGACGATCACATCCATTCCCGAATACCTCCGGACCCGTCCCGGGTGCACCCCAATACCATCGTGCGCGGAGGGGTGTCAAGCGGGGTTCAAGCACATTCCGTACGATGATTCCTGGCGCCTGCCGGAAGAAGATCGATCGGCGGGGGGCGACACCCCGGAAAACTCGTGTGATTGCGGGAATCAGGAGGCGATCGGAGCCGGCGCGGGGCCGGCCCTCATGCCGGACGGAGGTTCAGGACGCTCAAGCCCCCCGCTACCGCTTCCGCCAGCCTGCGGATGGCCCCCGCAGGAATCCCCTCAGGATCCGCGACGACGATCGGCAGGCCGAGGTCGCCGTTGGTGGACACGCGCGGGTCCAGCGGGATTTCGCCCAGGTACGCCACGCCGGACGCCTGGGCCAGCGCCTTGACGCGGCCGTCGCCGAACGGGTGATGCACCGCGCCGCAGCCGGGGCAGGTGAACGACGCCATGTTTTCGACCAACCCCAGCACCGGCACCTTGGTGATTTCGAACATCTTCAGGGCCCGGCGGACGTCCGCGAAGGCCACGTCCTGCGGCGTCGTGACCACGATAGCGGCCGAGATCGGCACCAGGTTGGCCAGCGAGATCTGCACGTCGCCGGTCCCCGGGGGCAGGTCCACCACCAGGTAGTCCAGGTCACCCCAGTTCACCTCTTCCAGGAACTGGCTGACGGCCTTGTGCAGCATGGGGCCGCGCCAGACCACCGCGTCGCCCTGTCCCAGGAGCATGCCCATCGACATGACCTTCAAGCCGTGGGCCTCGATGGGCGCCATCATGTCCTTGTCACCCACGCGGATCGGTTCCACGCCGGGCCCGCCCAGCCCCAGCAGGATCGGAACGCTGGGGCCGTACACGTCGGCGTCCAGCAGGCCGACCGTCGCGCCGGACTGCGCCAGCGCCACCGCCAGGTTCACGGCCACGGTGGACTTGCCCACGCCGCCCTTGCCGGCGCCCACCGCGATGATGTTCTTCACGGACGGGAGGCGCTCGCCCTTTTCCTTCTGCCGGGACGCCACGCGGGATCCAAGTTCGACGTGGACCGCGCCGACGCCCGGGAGGGCGCGGACCGCCGCCTCCACGTCCCGCCGGATCACGTGCTTCAGCGGGCAGGCCGGCGTGGTCAGTTCCACATCGACGCGGACCGCGTCCCCGTCCACGGTGACGCCCTTGACCATGCCCAGCTTCACGATGTCCTTGCCCAACTCCGGATCCATCACCCGCGTCAGCGCCTCGAAAACCTCGTCCCGCGTCGCCATCGTGTCGTTCCTCTCCAAGAGCCTTCGCAGGGCCGGCCGCGCCGGCCCGGGTCCGCACCAACCTTGGGCCTGCGGGCCCCGTCGTCAACCGGTTCGACTTCGCGGGCCGCGCGTGGCAGTATCCGCCGCGTGGAAGCGTACCTCGACAACCTGGCCACGACGCCGCTGGACCCGCGGGTGCTGGCCGTGATGCTGCCGCTGCTGTCCGGGCGGCCCGGGAACCCTCACGCGCGGATCCATTCGTGGGGCTGCCAGGCCGGCGACGCGGTCGATGCCGCCCGCGCGGAGGTGGCGGCGGCGACAGGGGTGCGGCCCGAGGAGATCGTGTTCACGCCCTCGGCTACCGCGGCGAACAACCTGGCGATCGTGGGCATCGCGGAATCGCGGGCGAAAAAGGGGAACCACCTGCTGATCAGCGCCATCGAGCACCCCTCGGTGCTGGAACCGGCGTCGGTGCTGGCCGAGCGGGGATTCGACGTCGAGTGGCTGCCGGTGGGGGCCGACGGCGTGGTGGACCTGGAAACAGTTCGCGCGCGGCTGCGGCCGGACACGATCCTCGTTTCCGTGATGGCCGTGAACAACGAGGTCGGCACGATCCAGCCCGTGGCCGGCATCCGGTCGCTGCTGGTCCGGGGCGGCCCGGTGCTGCACGTGGACGCCAGCCAGGCACCGGGGAAGATGCCGCTGCGCCCGCTGGCCCTGGCGGCCGATCTGCTGACGCTGTCCGGGCACAAGGCGTACGGGCCCAAGGGCGCGGCGGCGCTGGTGGTGCGGGATCGGCGCAGCATCCGTCCCCGTCCGCTGCTGTACGGCGGCGGCCAGGAAGGCGGCCTGTGGCCGGGGACCGTCAACGTGCCGGCGGTGGTCGGGCTGGCCGAGGCGCTGCGCCTGTGCGAAGCCGAACTGGACGCCGACGTCGCGCGCATCTCGTCGCTGTCGCAGGCGCTGCTGGACGCGATCCGGGACGCGTTCCCGGGGTCGGTCCGCAACGGCGACCCGACCCGCTCGGTGCCCCACTGCCTCAGCGTGACGATCGACGGCGTGGCGGGCGAAACGCTGGTGGCGCTGCTGGCCCGCGAGGGCGTCGGCGCGGCGCTGGGCAGCGCCTGTGCCACCGAGGCCGCCAAGCCCTCGCACGTGCTGGCGGCGATGGGCATCGACGCCTCCCGCGCCCGCCGGACCCTGCGTTTCGGCCTGGGCCGCTTCACCACCGCGGAAGAGATCGCCTTCACCGCGGACGTGCTGCGGGTCTTCGCGGCGCGGCTGGCTCGGACGTAGTCCCGCGGGTGAAGTCCCTCGGGCGTCCCGCCCCCTAATTCACCGTCAGATTTCGTTGCAGGCAGGAACCGTTGAGAAGTGCGGTCCTGGGCGCGCACCCATCTGGTGAAGGGGTCCGGGGCGAAGGGGAAGGCGGGGCCGCGCCGGTGCCCCCGCACCCGACTGGGGGCCGGCGGCCTTCGCGGCCCAAACTCGGCCCCCTGCGGGGGCCTCAAACAGTGGGCCGCGTCGCGCTGCGCGCGAACAGGCCGCCGTCACCCCGTCGGGTCCCGCAGGTCCTCCAAAGGGCCCCGCCTTCCCCTTCGCCCCGGACCCTCGGACGCCTGTGGGTGGGCGGTGGCGGACAGGGGGTGGTCGAGCCTTCCTCGGGGTGGCCAGCCGCCGCAGGTGAGGAAGTGCGGACCCAGTCCTTCCCGACAAGCGGTGGATTACGGCCGGGAGCATCGACTTGCCACGCTGCGAGCGGTCTGAAGATGGCGGTCGTGCGGCTGCTCACGCGCCGGTCCATCACCTATCGGTTCGTTCGGCGATCTTCCGGAACAGGGGGAGAGCCGTCCCGATCACGAATCCTTCGACCTCGGATGCGAGGACCTCGTCGTAGGTGTGCACGGTCAGGTTCCGGTACCTGAGGACATCCCACGCGGTCGTTTCGTCTTCCGGATCCAGCAGGCCCGTCGCGAGGGTGTACTGGAACGCCTTCCGGGGAGTCGCAGACTCCAGACCGTCCTCCTCGGCCCGAGCCTGCAGCAGTTTCCAGGCCGCCTCGAAGGTGAACTCGAACCGCTGGATCCGGGAGTCGCGGAGGATCGACGGTGGCACGGACACCATGGCCGGGACCACCTCTTCGAGCGCTGCCAGGGTCTGTCGGAACCTGGCAAGCCTCACGCCGCCTTCGTCGCCCGATGCCATGGTTCCCCCTCCGATTCCACCCGGTTCCTCAAGGCGCGGTTCACCTGCGACAGGTCCACGAGGTCGAAGTCGCGCAACATGGGGATCGCCTCCTCGAGGTCCGCCACGAGGTGCTCGGCAATCGCCATCGGCAGGGGCCCGGGACCCTTCACGGCAAGGTCGATGTCGGACCCCGAGGTGGCGGTGCCGCGCGCGAAGGAACCGAAGAGCGTGACGTCCCATTCTGCCGGGGACAGTCGTCGCCACAGGATTTCCAGAATCTGGCGGCGGACGTTGTCGGTCAGGCGCGTCGTGGCCCTCATCGCCAATCCTCGAAGCGAATTCCAGCATATCCGTGCGCTTTTCGGCCGTCAATCGGGCGGGCGAGGGTTGCGATGTGGAACCTCCCTTGCCGGACGTCCGTGCTACCATCCCCCCCACGGGTTCCGGAGGAGATCGAGATGCGCCGCATCGGCTTCCTGACCCTGGCCGTCGCGCTGATGGTCGGGTGCAGGGGCGGATCCGATGGAGCGGACAACGGGGTTGCGGACATCCCTCCTGCGACCGATATCCCGGTGTCGCCGGACGTGCCGGATGCGGTGGCCGATGTGCCCATTCAGGACGACACGACGACCGACCCGGGCCCGTCGGACGTCGCTCCGATGAAGGACGCGCATACAGACCCCGGCACCGCGGACGATGGCCCCTCCGATCCAGGGCAGCCCGACCCGGGGCAGCCCGACCCAGGTCCGGTCGATAACGGCCCGTTGGACCCCGGACCGCAGCAAGGTGTTTCCATTGACTGGGTGTCCATCCCGGGTGGGACGTTCCAGATGGGGGCGACGGACCTTGACAGCATCGAGCAGCCCGTGCACGCGGTCACGATACCGTCGTTCCACATGGCGAAGACGGAAGTGACGGTCGCGCAGTACCAGTCGTGCGTGACGGCGGGGACGTGCAGGCCGGCGACCTGCCCGCAGGGCGCGGACGACGTTCCCGTGGTCTGCTTGTGGTGGGCCCAATCGGGTGCCTACTGTGCCTGGGCCGGGGGCCGGCTGTGCAGCGAAGCGGAGTGGGAGTACGCGGCCCGGAACGGGCCCACGGGGAACAAGTACCCGTGGGGGGACAGGGACCCGACGTGTGAAGACGCCGTGTGGTTGGGGTTGGGAAGCGACTGTTCGCCACCCTCGCCGGCGGCCGTGTGCTCGAAGCCCTCGGGCAACGACACGTGGGGCGTGTGCGACCTCGCGGGCAACGTCTGGGAGTGGGTGGAGGACGATTACCACAGCGACTACACGAGCGCCCCGACGGATGGCAGCGCGTGGGTGGACAGCCCTCGCGGCTCCGCCCGGATCGGCCGGGGCGGCAGTTTCTTCGATGTCGGCGGCGCCGTCGACCTGCGGGGGTCGTACCGTAACTTCTGCGACCCCGCGAAGTACGGCAACTACCTGGGCGCTCGCTGTTGCAAGTCGCCGTGATTTCCGGAAACCGCAGTCGGATACCCTTATGGCTGCATCAAGGGACGTCGCCCGCCCGTGCTATCCTTTCCCGCGGATTCCGGGGGAGAACGAAATGCGCCGCATCGGTTTCCTGACCTTGGCCGTCATGCTAGTGGTCGGGTGCGGGGGCGGATCCTCGGGAGCGGACAACGGGGTTGTGGACATCCCTCTCGCAACCGACACCCCGATGTCGCCGGACGTGCCGGATGCAGTGGCCGACGTGCCGATCAGCGGCGACACGACGCCTGACCCGGGCCGGACCGATCCCGGTACCCTGGACTACCCGCAAGGCGACCCGGACGTCGCTGACGAAGGCCCCTCCGATCCGGGGCAGCCTGACCCCGGTCCGGTCGACAACGGCCCCGGGGACCCCGGGCCGGAGCAGGGTGCTTCCGTGGTCTGGGTCTCGATCCCCGGGGGGACGTTCCCGATGGGGGCGACGGACCTGAACGATGGTCCGGTCCACCTGGTGACGGTACCGGCGTTCAGCATGGGGAAGACGGAAGTGACGATTGCGCAGTACTCCAGGTGCACGGCGTGCACGGGGAGCTGGGGCGGCTGCGATTATAATGGCTATGGCCTCCCTTCCGACACTCCCATGCCCTGCCTGTCGTGGAACGATGCGTATGATTTCTGCGCGTGGGCTGGAGGCCGTCTATGCAGTGAAGCGGAGTGGGAGTACGCGGCCCGGAACGGGTCCGCGGGGAACAGGTACCCGTGGGGGGACACGGACCCGACATGCGACGACTCGGTCTGGTCGGGGAACGGCTGCCAGGCGTCGAAAATGGCCTCCGCGTGTTCAAAGCCCGCTGGCAACGACACGTGGGGCGTGTGTGATCTCGCGGGCAACCTCTGGGAATGGGTACAGGACAGTTACCACACCGACTACACCAGCGCACCGACGAATGGCGGCGCGTGGATAGACAATCTTCCGGCCGACCCTCATCTCGACCCCCTCCAGGTCCTTCGGGGCGGCAGCTACGACAACAGTGTCGCCGGCGACCTGCGGGGCTCGTACCGCGGCTACCTCCAGGAGCATTCGGAAGAAGCCCTTCTTGTGGGCGCGCGTTGCTGCAAGTCGGAGTGCCTGACGGGGATCCCGTGCGTCGCGAACGCGGATTGCCCCAGCGGGACCACTTGCAACACGAGGCTGACGCCGCCTGCCTGTCAGAAACTGCGTTGCGGGGCGTTCAACACGGCCTGTTCCTGGGATGAAGAGTGCATGTCGCAGGATTGTGAATTCGGGTTGTGCACCGGCGAAGGCACCTGCCATTCGGGGCAGTGCATCTGCACGCCGCAGGATCACAAGGGCTGCTGCGGCAGCAGCGTCTGCTGGATCGACTCGTGCGGGCATGGCACGTTCCTGTCGTCGTGTCCGGCGGGGTGCGCGGCCGGGAAGTGCAACGATTGCACGGCGAACTGCGGTGGGAAGAACTGCGGCGACGACGGGTGCGGGGGCAGTTGCGGGAAGTGCGGCGACGGCCAGACGTGCAACGCCGGGCAGTGCAAGGCGTGCCTGGGCAGTTGCAATGCCGAAATGGTGTCGATCCCGGGAGGGACCTTCCAGATGGGGACGGCGGACCCGTACTGCAGTGCGGTCGGCTACCCTGAGACCTGGGACGAGTCCTGTGGTCCGGTCCACTCCGTGACGGTGCCGGCCTTCGGGATGTCGAAGACGGAAGTGACGTTGGCGCAGTATCGTGCGTGCGAGATGGCGGGGGCGTGCACGGCCGTGCCCTGCGTGCAGTGGGGGGAAGACGGTCCTGTCGTCTGCGTGCTGAGGGACCAGGCGCAGGCGTACTGCGCCTGGGTTGGAGGCCGGCTGTGCAGCGAAGCGGAGTGGGAATACGCGGCCCGGAACGGGTCCGCGGAGAACCTGTACCCGTGGGGGGACACGGAACCGACGTGCGCCGACGGGGCCGGTGTGGGGGAAGGCTGCAAGACGTCGACACCAACGGTGGGGTGTTCGACGCCTGCCGGCAACGACACGTGGGGCGTGTGTGATCTTGCGGGCAGCGTCCAGGAGTGGGTGGCGGACGATTCACACGGCGACTACACGGGCGCACCGACGGATGGCAGCGCGTGGGTTTTCCCCCCTGGCCCTGGCGTCCCGATCGGCATCATCCGCGGCGGATTCGAGCAGGAATTCATCATGGCCCACTATGTGCGGGCGGTGAACCGCCTCGGCCTGAACACCACGGTGCCCCTCTCTACCGTTGGCATACGCTGCTGCAGATCCCTGTGATTGCCCGGGAACTGCACGTGCCTTTCTTCCTTGAGCACTTTCCAGCGGCACGGTGAGGGTCTGTCGTCCCTTCTTGATATGGGTGTGGGAATCGACCGGGGGCCGGTGCCTCCGCGGCCCGGGGGAGACCGTCGGGCCGCAGAGGGTTTCCGACGTGGCCGTCATGCAGGCACGCTCCCCGGTTCCGGGGGAGCGGCCAGGACGGTCCCCTTTCCGCCGGCGGCGTGGTCAGCGCCGGTGCCGGTGCCATTGCCGTTGGCCCCGGGCTTCTGTGCCCCCGAGCCCACCGCCGCCAGGTCCGGGAACAAGGCGTCCACCTCGGACTGCTTCCGCAGGCGCGCCTTCACCGCGGCGCGCTGCACCCGGAATTCTTCCACCAGCGCCGCCTTAAACGCGTTCTTGGCCTGGGTCGCCAGTTCGGCCTGGCGTTCCGCGCCGGTCCACGCGGTCCGTGCCGCCTCCGCGGCGGTCACCGCGTCGATCAGCGCCTTGCCGGCGGTGTCCAGCCCGGCCACCGCGGCCAGCGCCTCCCCGGCGTTCTTCGCCCGGCGCATCCAGGCGTCCCGCTTGCCCTGCGTGGCGCCCGACAAGCCCTTGGGGAACGCGGCCCGGTAGGCCTCCTGGGTCCGGTCCGCGCCGACCGTCGCGCGGGCCAGGGCCTCGGCGATCCGCACGTTGCGGACCGCCGCCTCCTCGCACTGATCGAACGTCGCGCGACACGCCCGCTCCTCCAGGCGGGTCGCGTGCGCCGTTTCCGCGGCCGCCGCCAGGCGATCGGCCGCTCCCCGGATGACCGGCGCCAGGTCCGCCACACGCGGGTCCTTTTCCATCGCGCGTGCCAGCACCTCCGCCTTCAGCCGCAGCACCTCCGAGCTCCAGGACACCGATGGGATGTGCATCATGATCGGGCCCTCCTATCCACCCGGTCGCCCGCCGCGGGC
Organism: uncultured Myxococcales bacterium; assembly: GCA_903857665.1. Classification (GTDB taxonomy): domain Bacteria; phylum Myxococcota_A; class UBA9042; order DTJE01; family DTJE01; genus CAIZWN01. The sequence continues at coordinate 49,289 of CAIOFV010000158.1, read as the reverse complement.
GCCGGCAACGGGGGGGTAGACGGACGCCGCGCAAAATCGGTTTGCGGGGGGTAAAAGAAATCTGCGGACCGGTCCGAGGTGGCATCAAACCCCGCCGACGTGGACGCCGAGGTCCCGTTCGTGCAGGTTGCCCGGGCAATGGGAGTCCCGGACGTCCCACCTGCACGAATCGGCGCCCGATCGCTGCACGCGGAAGGTTCATCCGTGCCGCTGGACGCAGGACGCGGGGACGCGGGGGACGTGCTGGCGTCGATCGGGGCCGGAAGTGCCAGCGTCGAGGGCACGGCCGCGCGATTGTGCCGTCCGATGAAACGCGTCCAGAGCCTGACGGGACGGCGCGCTCACGATCCGGCGACCCATGCACGCCGCCGTGCCGTGACTCTGTCGGGAGCGGCGTCGGGTGTCCCTCCCTCGTGGTATCCTTCCGGCGGTTCCAGGGGCGTGATGGATGGCATCGGCGCGGAGACACTTCGGCCTGCAGGCGAGCCTCTTTCCGCCGGTTCGCGCTTCGCTCCCCATCGAAGAGCGTGGCGCGGTCTACACGAAGCGCTGGGTTGTCGAACTCGTCCTGGATCTGGCCGGCCTTCTGCCGGACCTGGATCTCGTCTCCTGCCTCACGATCGAACCCGCCGCGGGAGAGGGGGCCTTCCTCGTCCCGATCGTGGAGCGCATCGTCCAGTCCTGCCGTCGCCTCGGGCGCCCGGATCGCGATTGCCGGGATTCGCTGCTCGCCTTCGAACTCGACCCGTGGACTGCCGAGACCGCACGCGCCGCTGTCTGCTCCGCGCTTCTCGACATGCGTGTCTCGCCGAACGACGCGTCGTTCCTGTCCGAATCCTGGGTGCGAGTTGGCGACTATCTCCACGAGGCCCCGTCCCTGCCGAAGGCGACCTTCATCGTGGGAAACCCTCCCTACGTCCGCATCGAGGAACTGCCGACCGACGTGCAGTCCTTCTATCGTTCGTCGTATCCGACCATGAAGGGGCGCGCCGATCTCTACGTCGCCTTTTTCGAGGCCGCCCTTCGCCAGTTGCGGCCGGATGGAGTTTGCGCGTTCATCTGTGCGGATCGCTGGATGCTGAACCAGTACGGCTCGGCCTTGCGCGAGTTGGTCAGTTCCGGATTCGCGCTCGAAACCGTGATCCAGATGCACGAAGCGGACGGGTTTCTCGCCGACGTGAGCGCCTATCCCGCCGTCACGGTGATCCGCAGGTCGGAGCAGCGCCAGGTCGTCGTGGCGCGCGCGGACCTCGAGGCGGAATCCGTCGGTTCCGCGCCCCTGGCCCACGTCATTCGCCAGATCGCATGCGGCGATGCCGTGGGGATGCCGTCGGGCCTGTCTGCCGCAAGGGTGGATACCTGGTATCGCGGGTCGGAACCCTGGCCGCTGGTGCACCCGAAGGACCTTGCGACTCTTCGAAGGCTCGAGGCCCAGTTCGACCCCATCGGTTCCGAGGCTTCATCGACCCGCGTCGGGATCGGTGTTGCCAGCGGTTGCGATGCGATCTTCCTGACAACCGATGCGTCGCTGGTCGAGCCGTCACGATTGCTGCCTCTGGCGATGGCCGACGATCTTCGGACCGGCTCCCTCCGGTGGTCGGGCACCTTCCTGGTGAATCCCTGGGATGCGGACGGGCTTGTCGCGCTCTCCGACCATCCCCTTCTTGGGCAGTACCTGAACTCCCACCGCGAGAAACTGTGTTCGCGCCATTGTGCCCGGGAACAGGGGAAGCACTGGTATCGGACGATCGACCGGGTGGATCCCACGCTGACCGCCCGGCCGAAACTCTACCTTCCCGACATCAAGGGGAGCATCCACCCGGTACTGGATCGCGGCACGACGTATCCTCATCACAATCTCTACTTCGTGGTCTCGGATTCCTGGGATCTGGAGGTGCTTGGCGGCCTCCTGATGTCTCGTGTCGCGCAGTTCTTCGTGGAGTGCTACGCGGTACGCATGCGTGGGGGGACCCTCCGTTTCCAGGCGCAGTACCTGCGCAGGATTCGGGTACCTCGGCCCGAGCAGGTTTCTGCGCGTCAGGCGACGGCCCTGCGGCGTGCCTTCGCAGCCCGTGACGTCGCTGCCGCAACCGAAATCGCCGCAGGAATCTACGGCGCTCCAGAGTTCCTGGATGGGAGATGGACGTGAGACTCGACCAGCGGTTCCACCAGGCGGTCCAGGGATTCTGGGACGTGCGTGCCGCGCAGATGCGCAAGCAGCAGGAATCCGGACGGATCGACGCGGGTTCGCGCGGTGCCGTCACCGGCGGTGCGCAGATGGACCAGGTGACCGCGCTCCTCGTCGATCTGCTGGAAGAGGCGGGCCTGTCGCGTCTGGAAATCCATACGAACACCGCGCTGGAGCTGCCGGGTTTCTATCGCGCCGAAAAGAAGTGGGATCTCGTTGCGGTGTCACAGGGCGAGTTGCTGGCTGCTGTCGAGTTGAAATCCCAGGTGGGGTCCTTCGGAAACAACTTCAACAATCGTTCCGAAGAGGCGATCGGCAGTGCAACCTGTCTGTGGACCGCCTACCGGGAGGGCCGCTTCGGCAATCAGCAGCGGCCGTTCCTCGGGTACCTCTTCCTCCTCGAGGACTGTCCCCAGGTGCACAAACCCGTGAAGATGAAACAGCCCCACTTCGTGGTGGACCCCGCGTTCGTCGATGCATCCTACAGGCGCCGGTACGAACTGCTGTGCCGACGCCTGGTTCGCGAGCGCCTGTACGACGCTGCCTGTTTTGCGGTCGCCACCAACGCCAATCCCACGCGGGAATCACATCCCGCCGACGACCTCACGTTCAAGAACTTCGCCATCGCCCTTCAGGAACGGGTACGCACGTTCCTGAAGACTCGCGTGGAACCATGACCCACAACCACATGATTCTCCAGAGCCCGGTGCTCCGGCATGTGCTGCCAGACAATGCCGAAGGCGTCGGCAGAGGATCGATGAAGGCCAGATGCGCGGTCGCCGTCCTGTTTGCAGGTGCCCTTTCCTGGACGGGCTGCGACACCACGGCCTCATCGACTGATGCCGTATCCTCGCCGGCCTACACCCTCATCGACGTGACGCGGGACCTTCTGGACGCACCCGAGACGGTGGAACTGGACGGCGAGACTCTCGCGATCAGCGCGTACCTCTACCGCGACTTCATGCCGGTCGCATCCCCCGACGGGTCCGAGGGGAACTACGATGGAAGTCCGCTCATGGCGATGGCCACCGTGTCCACCACCAGCGGCGCCGCGCTTCCCGCCGGCCTGCGCGCCCCGTCCCTGTGGGTCGTGCAATCCGGACAGGCCTGGTTCGACGACTCGCCCGAGCTCGAATCCGGTGCGGGTCAACTGCTGGTGGGCGGCCGGAATGGACCGAAGTGGGGCCCCGACTCCTTCGTCGATGTCGTGGTGGAACTCGTGTCCAGCACCGGGGTCCACGTCCTGCTGGCCGCCAGGCACTGCTCCATCCATAAGATCGATTAGGGCTGGTGCAGCGGTTCCAACTCCCCCAGCAGACGACCGCCGGGCCGGGTCCGGGGTGCCCGACCCGGGGGGCTCCGCAGCCGGCGGCACCTTCATGGGGATTCAATACCACGCCGCCGGCGAGGACAGAGGCGAGCATGGGGGCAGCGCCCCCGTGCGCGGCCGAAGGCGAAGCCGTAGGTCCCCCCGGGGCGGGCACACCGGGACCCGGCCCTCGACGGCGTCACGTCCTTGAACACCACTGACTGCTGCCCAGTAACTTGGGGCTACACACCCATGAACAACCGCTTGGCGAACTTCTCGTCCAGCCCGGCGGCGAGGATCTTGGCGGCAGCCGCCTCGATGTCGTACTCGACGCGGACGAACGCCAGGTTCTGCTTGTCCGAGTCCCACACCGCGAAGCACGCCCGCGGGTCGCGGTCGCGGGGCTGCCCCACGCTGCCCACGTTGACGATGAAGCGCGTGTCCGGGCGGGGCTTCACCTGCTTGGCCTCGACGTTCTTCACCTTCTTTTCGGTGATCGAGAACGCGACGGTCAGGTGCGCGTGGCCGATGAACGAAATCGACCGCAGCCGGTCCATCACCTGCGCGTGGGTCTGCGCTTCCGACGCCTGCACCACGTAGAAGAACCCCGACGGCAGGATCGGCGCCGAGTGGAAGAACGCGACGTCCTCCTCGACCCGGGTGAACGGCAGGCCATACAGCCACTTGTAGGAGGACTCCGACAGGCGGTCGCGGGTCCACTGCAGCGCCCGACGCGCGCCTTCGTAGTAGTAGGCCTCGTCCATCGCGCCGGTCACGGCCGCGTCGTGGTTGCCCAGCAGGGTCAACACCGACCGATCCATCAGCATCTTGCAGCATTCGTCCGGGCTGGCCCCGTAGCCGACGACATCGCCCAGGCAGATCGTTCGATCCACCTCCTCGCGGTCGATGCGCTGCAATACGGCCTCCAGTGCTTCCTGGTTCGCATGGATGTCCGAGATGATGGCGGTTCTCATGGCCCGGAAGGATAGCAGAACCCGCCCCGAAGGGGGAAACCGCGCGCCGCTCGATGTGTCGGGCCGCGATTCCCGGACGGTTCCCGCCCTTGACAGAACCGCCCGTCTCCGGTACCTAGAATCGTCCTTTTCCCAGCCGGAACCGGGGGGTATTCATGGCCCTGGCCTTTTCGCCGGACGCGGATCGGGAGTTCGACCGGATCGTCCGTCGATACCCGAACCGTCGCGCCGCGTTGATCCCGACCCTGGTGCTGGCGGACCGCCAGTTCGGCTACCTGTCGCGCGAAGCGATGGAGTACGTCGCGAAGCGCCTGGAATTGCCGTCGGCCTGGGTCCTCAGCACGGCCACCTTCTACACGCTGCTGCGCAAGCGCCCCACCGGGCGGTTCCACCTGCAGGTGTGCGTCAACGTGGCGTGCTACCTGAAGGGCGCGGACCAGCTGGGCGACCACCTCAAGAAGCGCCTGGGCATCGGCTTCGGCGAGGTGACGCCGGACGGGCTGTTCAGCCTGGAAGGCGTCCAGTGCCTGGCGGCCTGCGGCACGGCGCCCGTGATCCAGGTGAACGACGCGTACCACGAGGACATGACCCTCGACAAGGTCGACGCCCTGATCGAGTCCCTGCGGACGGCGCCTGCAGACGGCGGCGCGGCGGCGGGACCGGGAGGTGCCCGGTGATCGCGATCCCCGCCAACCCCACCCGCGGACACCTGCTGCGCTGCGGTCCCGGCGAATCGATCCTCGACCTGGCCAGGCACCAGTCGATGGGCGGCCTGGTTGCGCTGCGCAAGGCGCTGGCGATGCAGCCCGCCGCGCTGATCGACGAGGTCAAGAAGGCCACGATCCGCGGCCGCGGCGGCGCGGGCTTCCCGGCCGGCACCAAGTGGTCGTTCCTGCCCAAGGACAACCCCAAGCCGCGCTACCTGGTGATCAACGCCGACGAGGGCGAGCCCGGCACCTTCAAGGATCGCTACTTCCTGGAGCAGGACCCGTTCCCGCTGCTGGAGGGGATCGCGATCAGCGCCTACGCCATCGGCGCGCACACGGCGTTCCTGTACGTGCGCGGCGAGTTCGTGCACGGGATCAAGGTGCTGGAGGACGCGGTCGAGCAGATGCGGAAGGCCGGCGTGCTGGGCCGCAGCGTGCTGGGATCGCCGTTCGCGCTGGAGATCGTCGTGCACCCCGGCGCCGGCGCCTACATCTGCGGCGAGGAGTCGGCGCTGCTGGAGTCGATCGAAGGCAAGCCCGGCCGCCCGCGCAACCGCCCGCCGTTCCCTGCCGTGGCGGGCCTGTGGGCCTGCCCGACCATCATCAACAACGTCGAAACGATGGCGTGCGTGCGGCTGGTGCTGCAGCACGGCGCCGACGCGTTCCTGGCCATGGGCCTGCCGAAGGACGGCGGCCCCAAGATCTACGGCCTGTCCGGGCACGTGAAGCGCCCCGGCCTGTACGAGGCCCCGCTGGGCCTGACCCTGCGCACGCTGATCTACGACTTCGGCGGCGGCACGATCGGGGACAAGCCCATCAAGGGCATCATCCCCGGCGGCTCGTCCACGCCCGTTCTGGGCCCGGACGCCCTGGACGTCGCGATGGACTTCGAACGCATCAAGGCCGCGGGCAGCATGCTGGGCACCGCGGCCGCGACGATCTTCACGGAAGGCACCTGCCCCGTGGCCGTGCTGCTGCGCATCTCGCGGTTCTACGCCCACGAGTCCTGCGGGCAGTGCACGCCCTGTCGCGACGGCACCGGCTGGCTGGAGCGGATCGTGGAATCCATCGAGCACGGCACGGCCCGCCCCGGGGACTGCGACGTGCTGCTGTCGGCGGCGAACCAGATCATGGGCAACACCATCTGCGCGCTGGGCGACGCGGCGGCGCTGCCGGTGATCTCGTTCGTGAACCGGTTCCGGGACGACTTCGAGGCGCACATCACCGGGAGGGCCTGCCCGTACGGGGCGGCGTGACCCTGGAGGTTCCATGTCCGCGGAACTCGTGGTGTTCGGTATCCTGGCGGTCACGGCGGTGCTGGGTGCGCTGGCGGTGGTGCTGCCCCCGTTCGGCCGCAACCCGCTGCACGCGGCCATCGCGCTGCTGACCACGTTCACCTGCGTCGCGGGCCTGATGGTGCTGCTGTCGGCGCACCTGATCGCGGTGCTGCAGGTGCTGGTGTACGCCGGGGCGGTGATGGTGCTGTTCACCTTCATCATCATGCTGCTGAACCTGCGCCGCGAGGACCTGGGCGGCTTCCGCATCACCGCGTGGAAGGTGGTGGGTGTGATCGCCGTCGTCGCGGTGGCCGTCAAGCTGGGCGTGCTGGTCGCGGCCGGCCTTTCGGCCTACGACGCCGCCAGCGCGTCGGTGGTCGTGGCGAACGATTTCGGCGGCGTGAAGTCCGTGGGGATGGCGCTGCTGACGACCTACCTGGTGCCCTTCGAGGCGACGTCGCTGCTGCTGCTGGTCGCCATCGTGGGCGCGCTGGTCGTTGCCCGCCGCGGGGACGGAGGTGCCGAATGATGGACGTCCCCGTGTCCTGGTACGTGATCCTGGCGGTGACGCTGTTCGGCATCGGGACCGTCGGCGTGTTCACGCGGCGGAACCTGCTGGTCGTGCTGATGTCGCTGGAAATCATGCTCAACGGCGTGAACCTGGCGCTGCTGGCGTTCGCCCGCCAGCGGGGGGATGTCCAGGGCCAGGCGGCGGTGTTCATCGTGATGGCCGTGGCCGCCGCCGAGGTGGCCGTGGGCCTGGCGCTGGCCATCGCGTTGTTCCGGCGGAACGGCTCCGTGGACCTGGATCGGGCCACGCGGATGAAGGGGTAGCGCATGCCGACTCCGTCCATCGAGACCCTGCTGACCGTGGTCGTGCTGGCGCCCCTCGTGGGCGCCGCGTTCAACGGCCTGCTGTCGGGCATGCTGAAGCGAAGCACCGTGACGCTGGTGGGTGTCGGCGCGCCGGTCGTGGCCTTCGGGGCGGCCCTGTGGGCGGTGCTGCTGTGGCTGCCGCTGCGCGAGTCGCTGCCCGACGCGTCGGTCACCGCGGTGCTGTTGCAGTGGATCAGTTCGGGGCCGGTCAACGTCGACCTGGCGCTGTACCTGGACCCGCTGTCCGCCGTGGTGATCCTGATCGTGACCGGCATCGGGTCGCTGATCCACCTGTACAGCGTCGGGTACATGCACGACGACCCGTCGTACGCGCGGTACTTCAGCCACCTGAACATGTTCACGTTCGCGATGCTGCTGCTGGTGCTGGGCCGCAGCCTGCTGGTGCTGTTCGTGGGCTGGGAAGGCGTGGGGCTGTGTTCGTACCTGCTGATCGGCTTCTGGTTCACCGACATGGACAAGGCGATCGCCGGCAAGAAGGCCTTCATCGTCAACCGCATCGGCGACTTCGGGTTCCTGCTGGCGCTCTTCTTCCTGATGTTCCACCTGAAGGGCAGCCTGGACGTGCCGACGCTGCGCGCGGCGGTGGCGGACCCGACCACGGCGTTCAACACCGACAACGCGATGGTGACGCTGGTCACGCTGCTGCTGTTCGTGGGCGCCACCGGCAAGTCCGCCCAGATCCCGCTGTACGTGTGGCTGCCCGACGCCATGGCCGGCCCCACGCCGGTGTCCGCCCTCATCCACGCCGCGACGATGGTCACCGCGGGCGTGTACATGATCGCCCGCCTCAACTTCCTGTACGTGCTGGCGCCCTGGTCCATGGCGGTGGTGGCGTCGGTGGGCGCGGCGACGGCGCTGTTCGCGGCGTCGATCGGGCTGGTCCAGAACGACATCAAGAAGGTGCTGGCGTACTCGACGGTCAGCCAGCTGGGCTACATGGTGCTGGGCGTCGGCGTCGGCGCGTTCGGCGCGGGCGTGTTCCACCTGATGACCCACGCCTTCTTCAAGGCCTGCCTGTTCCTGGGCGCCGGCAGCGTGATCCACGCGATGCACGGCGAGCAGGACATCCAGAAGATGGGCGGGCTGGCTGGCAAGATGCCCTTCACCCGCTGGACGTTCCTGGTGGCGACGATGGCCATCGCGGGCGTGCCGCTGCTGTCGGGCTTCTTCAGCAAGGACGAAATCCTGTTCAAGGCGCTGACCTACCATCACGCCTCCGGCGTCGTGCCCGAGTGGCTCAGCGTCGTGTGGTTCGCGATGGCCCTGGGCGCGGCGCTGATGACCGCGCTGTACATGTTCCGGCTGTACTTCCTGACGTTTTCCGGCGAGCAGCGCGACCACCACGCCCACCCGCACGAGTCGCCCGCGACGATGACGATCCCCTTGATCGTGCTGGCGGCGGGCGCCGCGGTGGTCGGCTACGTGGGCCTGCCCGACCCGTCGCTGAACCTGTGGGAGCACTTCCTGGAGCCGGTGTTCGGCGGGTCGGAAGAAGCGATCCACGCGACCGGCAGCCACGGGCTGGAGCTGGCGCTGATGGGCGTGTCGTCCCTGGTGGCGCTGACCGGCATCGGGCTGGCGTGGTGGATGTACCGCGGCGCGGGCCGCGAGGTGCCCGGTCGGCTGGCGACGTCGTTCGCCGGGATGCACAAGGTGCTGTGGAACAAGTACTGGGTGGACGAGGCCTACGACCTGCTGATCGTGCGGCCCCTGAAGGCGATCGCCCACTTCACCTGGAAATGGATCGACGCCGGCCTGGTGGACGGCGTGCTGGTCAACGGCCCGGCGCGGCTGATTTCTGCCGTGGGCGGGGCGGGCCGGCGCCTGGCAAACGGCGACGTGCAGGCGTACGCGGCGGCGCTGGCCGTCGGCCTGGCCGTCATCGTGTTCCTGTTCATGTGATGTTCCGGCCCTAGCCAACCTGGCGCCACGGAGCGACCGATGGGAATCGAGACCCGAGCGATCACCCCCTTCCTGACGCTGACCATGGCGTTGCCCCTGCTGGGCGCGCTGCTGCTGGCGATGATCCCGGCGGACCGGGCCCGGGCGCACCGGGCGGTTTCGCTGGTGGCGTCGCTGGGGGCGTTCCTGGTCAGCCTGTCGATCTGGGTGAACTTCAACCCGGCGCTGGCGGGCTTCCAGCTGGTGGAAGACCACGCGTGGCTGGCCTTCGGGGCCCGCTACACCGTCGGCGTGGACGGCATCAGCCTGCTGCTGGTGATGCTGACCACGCTGCTGACGCCGCTGACGATCCTGTCGACCTTCGGCGCCATCCAGAAGCGCACCCGCGAGTTCCACATCGCGTTCCTGGTCCTGGAAACCAGCATGCTGGGCACGCTGCTGGCGATGGACATGCTGCTGTTCTTCATCTTCTGGGAGATCATGCTGGTGCCGATGTACCTGATCATCGGCATCTGGGGCGGCGAGCGGCGCATCTACGCGGCGATCAAGTTCTTCCTGTACACCACCGTCGGGTCGGTGCTGATGTTCGCCGGCATCATCTACCTCTACATCCAGGGCGGCAGCACGTCGTTCGCCTACCTGGACGCACTGAAGACGGGCCTGGATCTGCAGCAGCAGATGTGGCTGTTCGCGGCGTTCGGGCTGGCCTTCGCGATCAAGGTGCCCCTGTTCCCGTTCCACACGTGGCTGCCCGACGCCCACGTCGAGGCGCCCACGGCCGGCTCGGTCATCCTGGCCGGCGTGCTGCTGAAGATGGGCACCTACGGCTTCCTGCGGTTCGCGATCCCGCTGTTCCCCAACGCGGCCGGCGTGTTCGGGCTGCCGATCATGCTGCTGGCGGTGGTGGGCATCGTGTACGGCTCGTTCGTCGCCTGGGCCCAGGACGACGTCAAGAAACTGGTCGCCTACAGCTCCGTGGCGCACCTGGGCTTCGTGATGCTGGGCATGTTCGCGCTGACGGCGGAAGCGGTGCAGGGGTCGATCCTGCAGATGGTGAACCACGGCGTGTCCACCGGCGGCCTGTTCCTGCTGGTCGGCGTGCTGTACGAGCGGCGCCACACGCGGCTGATCGCGGCCTACGGCGGCATCGCCAAGCCGATGAAGGTGTTCGCGTTCTTCATGGTGGTCATCACGCTGTCGTCGATCGGCCTGCCGGGGACCAACGGCTTCGTCGGCGAGTTCCTGATCCTGGCCGGCACGTTCCGCGAGGCGCTGTCGTCGCCCGGCGGCATCAACACGTCGCTGCTGGTGATGGGCATCGTCGCGTCCACGGGCGTCGTGCTGGGCGCCATCTACATGCTGACGATGGTGCGCAAGGTGCTGTTCGGGCCGATCACGCACGAGGAGAACCGGAACCTTCCCGACGTGACCTTCCGGGAGGGGTTCATCCTGGGCATCCTGGTGGTGCTGGTGTTCTGGATCGGCGTGTTCCCGAATGTCTTCCTGTCCCGGACCTCGGCATCGGTGGGCGCCCTGATCGACACGTGCAAGGGACGGATGGTCGAGCACCGGCTGGCGGCGCTTCCTGCCCTTCGGTCGGACGGGGAGGTCTACCGATGAGCGACCTTCTGTCGATTTCCCCGATGCTGGTCACCGCGTTCACCGGCCTGCTGGTGATGGCGCTGGACCTGCTGGCGGGCCGGGGCCGCAAGGGGTTCCTGGCCTGGGTGACCGCGGGCGGGTTCGCGGTGGCGGGCGTGCTGGCATGCCTGCTGTGGCGCACGCCGGTCACGCTGGCGCAGCCGTTCCTGGCCAACGTGTTCGCGCTGGACGCCCACGGGTGGTTCTTTGCCGAAATCGTGCTGCTGTCGGGCGGACTGGCGGCGCTGCTGGCGGCGGACCACCTGCCCGAGCAGGGGATCCACGGCGGCGAGACGTACGGGCTGCTGTCGTTTTCGGTGACGGGCGCGATCCTGCTGATCGTCGCGACCGACCTGGTGACGCTGTTCCTGGGCCTGGAAATCATGAGCCTGGCCCTGTACGTGATGGCGGCCAGCAAGGCGTCGTCAGCGTACTCGGCGGAAGCCGGCATCAAGTACTTCCTGCTGGGCGGCGTGGCGTCGGCGTTCCTGCTGCTGACCGTCGCGTTCCTGTACGGCGCCACCGGCCACCTCGGCCTGGTGGACATCGCGCGTGACCTGGTGACGAAGGGGTCGGGCCCGGACCCGCTGCTGGTCCAGGGCGCGATGGTGCTGCTGGTGGTGGCCCTGGGCTTCAAGGTCGCCGCGGTGCCGTTCCACTTCTGGACCCCCGACGTGTACGAGGGCGCCCCGACGCCGGTGACGGCCTTCATGGCCGGCGCGGTGAAGGCGGCGGCGTTCGCGGTGCTGGCCCGCGTGGTGCTGACGCTGTCGCGCGCCCCGCTGTTCGTCGGCGTGGACGTGACCCCCGGCGACCTGCTGCTGGGGCTGTCGGTGGCGTCCATGGTCGTCGGCAATGTGCTGGGCATCGTGCAGACCAACGTCAAGCGCATCCTGGCCTACTCGTCCATCGCGCACGCCGGCTACCTGCTGCTGGGCGTGTGGGCGACGCAGTCCCTGGCCGGCACGGCCGCGCGGACCTTGAACGACGCGGTGCCGTTCTACCTGTTGACCCACGCGGTCGCGACCGTCGGCGCCTTCGGCGTGCTGGCCCTGCTGGGCCGCGCGGGCGAGGAGGACATGTCGCTGGACCGGATCGCGGGGCTGGGACGGCGGCATCCGGGCCTGGGCCTGGCGCTGCTGGTGTCGATCCTGTCGCTGGCGGGGCTGCCGCCGCTGGGCGGGTTCCTGGCCAAGTTCAACCTGTTCCGGCAGATCCTGATCGAAAACCCCTCGGTCGGCCTCCCCTGGGTGATCCTGGCGCTGCTGATGAGCGTCGTGGCCCTGTACTACTACCTGCGCATCCTGGTATACGTGTTCTTCAAGGAACCCGAGGGCGAGCCGGCCGAGGCCATCCACAGCACGTCGGGCGGCATCGCGCTGGGCATCGCCGCGGCCTTGACGCTGGTGCTGGGCGTCGCCCCGGGCGCGTTCCTGGAAGCCTCCCACACCGCGGCCCAGGCCACCGTGCTGGCAGCGCCAACTGCGCCGGCCGTGCCGCCGGCTTCCGTGCCCGCCGTGGCCGCCACGCCTCGCGATGCGACGCCGATCGCGGGCGGGGCCCAGGCCGCGAGCCCGTCGCTGGTCCGCCCTCGCGGCGAAGGCGATGCCATCCGGATGCTGCGCGACACGCGCAGGCTGCCCCCCGGGATCGACGTGCAGCGCCTGCCGGCGCCGCCCCTTCACTGACGAACCCCTGATGTCGCGGTGAGATTGGAAGCGCGGGGGGCGAAGCCCGCCAAGGCTGCCGCGGACGCATCCTCCCGGCGATCCCCGAGGCGGGTTGCGGGGCGAGGCCGGCCTACAGGGCGCAGCCGGCCAGGTTGGGCTGGCAGTCGTCGTCCTTCCCGTTGCCGCAGATCTCGGTGGCGCCGTGGTGGACCGTCGCGTCGAAATCGTTGCAGTCCTGCACCGAGGGATTCGGGCAGCCGAAGTTCGGGTTCGGATCCCCGTCCCCGTCGATGTCGCAATCGCAGGCGTCGCCGATGCCGTCGTGATCGAAGTCGGCCTGCGTCGGGTTGGCGATGGTCGGGCAATTGTCGAGGTGAGCGGGAACCGGGCACGCGGCGCCGGTCGGGTCGATGCCGGGATTGCCGAAGCCGTCGCCGTCGATGTCGCAGTCGCAGAGGTCGCCCTTCCCGTCCAGGTCGGTGTCACGCTGATCGGCGTTGGCGAGCCTCGGGCAGTTGTCCACCGCGTTGAGGATCCCGTCGCCGTCCCAGTCGGGGTTGCACGCGTCGCCCATGGTCCCGCCCAGCACGCGCTCCTGGCCGGGGTTCTTCACCAGCGGGCAGTTGTCGCAGGCGGGCTGGCCCGCGCCGCCGCACGCCGGGCAGCCGGGGTTGTTGTTCGGCACGCCGTCCCCGTCGATGTCGCAGTCGCAGGCGTCGCCCTTCCCGTCAGCGTCGGTGTCCACCTGGGTCGGATTCTGGATCGTCGCGCAGTTGTCAGGGGGGTCCGGCAGGGGGCAGCCGGGGTTGGTGTTGCCGACGCCGTCGTTGTCGATGTCGCAGTCGCAGACATCCCCGAACGAATCCCCGTCCAGGTTCGCCTGGTCCGGGTTCCACACCGTGCGGCAATTGTCGGGCGTCGTGATCGCCGGGCAGCCCGGGTTGTTGTTCATCACGCCGTCGCCGTCCACGTCGCAATCGCAGGCGTCGCCGATGCCGTCGCCGTCGGCGTCCGCCTGGTCCGCGTTCTTCACCAGCGGGCAGTTGTCCCTCGGGACCGGCGTCGGGCAGGTGTGGCCCAGCATGTCCAGCGGCGCCGCGTTGGGCACGCCGTCGCCGTCCGCGTCGCAGTCGCAGGCATCGCCGATGCCGTCGCCGTCCGTGTCCAGTTGGTCGACGTTCTTCACGAACGGGCAGTTGTCGGCCGAGTCCGGGATGCCATCGTTGTCGTCGTCGGTGTCGCAGGCATCCCCGACCTTCGCCCCGACCGCCTCCTCGGCCGCGTCGTTGTTGGCCTGGTCCGGGTTGTACGCGCTCGGGCAGTCGTCCAGCGCGTTGGGGATCCCGTCACCGTCGATGTCCGGGTCGATGCAATCGGCGATCCCGTCGTGGTCGGTGTCCGGGAAACCCTCGTCGGTCTGCCCGTCGCAGTTGTCGTCCAGACCGTTGCAGCTTTCCAGGGCGGCCGGCGTTCCCTCGCAGGCGCCCAGCCCCCCCGCGTTGCAGGTGGCGGTCCCCGGGCACGAGCCCCACGAGTTCGTCACCTTGCAGGGGACCGCGGCAAGCCCCTCGTCCGTGTCCCCGTTGCAGTCGTCGTCGATGCCGTTGCAGGTTTCCGCCGCGGGCGTCCGGGCGTCGCAGGGCTCGTCGCAGGTGCGCTGGCCGGTGCAGCGCCCGAACCCGTTTTCCGCGTAGCAGGAGGTCAGGAAGCGGTTCTGTGCATACTTTTCCGTGCACGGGCATTCGCCGCCCGTCGGGACGCACTGAAGGGTTTCGACGCCGGCCGCCTTCTGGACCGAGGCGCATTCGAACGCGACGGGCGCGTCCGGGCAGTCCTCGTTGCGCTTGCAGGGGGAGCCGCAGAACCGTCCGGTCGCGCCGCGGTCGATGCACAGCCAGTCCTGCCCGTCTGCACCGGTCAGCGGCAGGCAGTCGTCATCGGTCCGGCAGGGACGGCACAGGTCCGGCTGCAGGGGGACGCATCCGTAGATCGTTTCGCCCCCGGCCGTGATCGGGGTGCAGCCCCAGGCCCTCGGGCAGATCTGGCCCATGCCGCACTGGTACGCGCACTGGAACCGCTCGATCGTTTCGACGCAGAGGCCCGTGTTGCAGTCCGTGAACAGCGTGCACGGGCAGGACAGGCCGCCCGGGCAGACCGGGCCGACGTCGGGCTGTGCCGTGTCGTCCACCGTGTCGCCGGCCGGGGCGTCGGCCGCGTCCGGGGCGTCGAGGGCATCGGCGACCCCATGGGTCCCGCCGCCACCTGCGTCGCAGCCGAACCCGGCCGGCAGGGCCAGGAGCAGCAGGGACGCCATCAGCACGCGGCGCATGGCCGGAAGGACGATCATGCCAAACCTCCGGGGTCGAAATGGCCTGCCGCCCGCGTCGTCGGGCGCGCCGGGCGATCACCGGGAATTGTACTCGGGGACGCGAAGGATGCGTTGCCGATTGCGAACACGGTCGTGCCTCGCGACCCCAAGGATCCCGCTGGACTCGTCCGCGACACGGGGATATCGTTCGCCTCGCGCCTTCCGTCCCCGCTTTTCGGGGGGAGGCGGACGAGACAAGTGGGAAGGAGGACCAACATGGCAGCCCGGACGACCTGGACCCTGGCCGCAGTCGCGGTGGTGGCTCTGGCAGTGAACGCCTGCGCCGGCTCGATGCAGGTGAACCAGAAGAAGCTGGCGGCCCTGGGCCTGCCCACACCCGTGAAGGCGATGGACAAGGTCCACGACCGGATCGCGGCGGCCGCGGACGGCAACCTCTACGCCGGCGCCGCGACGGTGGACATCACCACGGACCTCGCCCGGAAGAACATGATCTATCTGGGCGGCTTCGACATGGGTCGCAAGAACAAGGGCGTCCGCGACCCGATCTACGCCCACGCGCTGTACCTCGACGACGGCAAGGCGCCGTTCGTGCTGGTGACGATCGACACGATCGGGTACGGCAACGACGACTCGAAGGCGGCGCGCGCGCGGGCCACCGACCGATACGCGGATCGCATCATCATCGCCGCCATCCACGACCACGTGGGCCCGGACACGGTCGGCTACTGGGGCCCGGCGCTGGGCGGGTTCCTGCCGCTCGCCAGTGGCCGCGTCCCCGAATACATGGCCGCGGTGGAAATCCTGATCGCCAACGCCATCGACCAGGCGGCCCTCGCCGCGAAGCCCGCCCGTCTTCGCGTGTCGCAGGGGAACGTCGATCCGACGCTGTCGCTGAACATCCATCCCCAGATCCGCAACCAGAAGGACGACGTGGTGCGCGTGCTGACGGTCGAAGGCGCCGACGGCTCGGCCATCGCCACGGTCGCCAACTGGGGCTGCCACGTCGAGGCCCTCTGGGACGACGACAAACTGTCGGCCGACTGGGCCGGCGTGTTCTACAACCGGATCCAGAAGGACGTGGGCGGCGTGCCCCTGTTCATCGAGGGCGCCCTGGGCGGCCTGGTCGACATCAACCCCGGTGATGCCAAGATGGCGCTGGAACCCGAGATCATGGAAGTGTTCCTGAAGCACATGAGCGTGGACGATCGCCTCGCCCTCCGGGACCGGATGGGCAACGGCCTCGCGGACGCGGTCGAGTCGGCGGTGAAGTCCGGCGGGGCCGCGGTCGGTCCCACCGGGATCACGCTGCTGTCGGCCAACAAGGCGTTCCAGTTCCCGGTCAAGAACTGGATCTTCGAGTACATGGGCAACCGCGGGCTGATCCAGCGCAAGATCAAGACCGTCGATGGCACGACGATGATGTCCAGCGAGATCACTGTCCTGCAGGTCCGCAAGGGCACCGAGGTCCTGATGGACCTGGCGTCGGTGCCGGGCGAACCCGCGCCGACCGTGGTGGCCGAGCTGGACAAGCTGTCCGACGCCCCGGTGAAGTTCACGATGTCGCTGGGCAACGACGAGGTCGGCTACATGGTCCGCGAGGAGGACTGGAACCTGCCCCAGTACGAGTACGAGCGCACAATGTCCCTGGGCAAGACCACCGCGTCCACCGTGCTGCGGATCGTGCGGGAACTGCGCGACGCACTGTGACCCTGCCCTGACGCTCCCAACCGATCGTTCGCGATTCTTCTACAGCAGGACCTGGCGTTCGCCGCGGCTGTCGGGCGGACCGACGACCGCGCGTCGCTCCAGTTGCTCCATGATGCGGGCCGAGCGGTTGTAGCCGATCTTCAGCTTGCGCTGCAGGAAGGAAATGCTGGCGCGACGGCTTTCCAGCACGATGTCCTGGGCCTCGTCCAGCAGCGGGTCCAGGTCGGAGGGGTCCTCGTCGGCCTCGGCATCGGCGGCGGCGAGGATCTCCATCTGGTACGTGGGCGTTCCCTGGGCCTTCAGGTGCGCCGTGACGCGCCCGACCTCCTCGTCGGCCACGAAGGGCCCGTGGACGCGGGTGACCAGCGACGAGCCCGGACGCAGGAACAGCATGTCGCCGTACCCCAGCAGCGCATCGGCGCCCGACTGGTCCAGGATGATGCGGCTGTCGATCTTGGACGACACCCGGAACGCGATGCGCGACGGGAAGTTCGCCTTGATCAGCCCGGTGATGACCTCCTTGGACGGCCGCTGGGTGGCCATCACCAGGTGGATGCCGGCGGCGCGGGCCTTCTGGGCCAGCCGGGCGACCGCCGTTTCGACGTCCTTCGACGCGACCATCATCAGGTCCGCGAACTCGTCCAGCACGATGACGATGTAGGGCAGCTTCTTCAGTTCGTCCTCGTCGGGCCCCATGTCCGTGGTCGAGGCGACGGGGGCGATTTCGGTGTCCGGCGAATCCGAGCCGACCGGCAGATCGGAATGCCCCAGCATCCGGTCCACGCGCTGGTTGAAGGATTGCAGGTTGCGCGTGCCGAAGCGGGCCAGCAGCTCGTACCGGCGCTCCATCTCCTCGACGGCCCAGCGCAGCGCGGCGGCGGCGTGCTTGGGGTCGTAGACCACGGGCAGCAGCAGGTGCGGGATGCCCTCGTAGACCTGCAGCTCGACGACCTTGGGGTCGACGAGGATCATGCGGACCTCTTCCGGGGACGCGTTGTACAGCAGGCTGAGGATGAACGCATTGACCGCCACCGATTTGCCCGAGCCGGTCGCGCCGGCGATCAGCAGGTGCGGCATCTTGGCGAGGTCGGTGACGACCGGCGTGCCGAAGATGTCCTTGCCCAGGGCCAGCGTCAGCTTGCTCTTGCTGCGGGCGAACGGTTCCGACGCCAGGATTTCGCGCAGGTACACCGTTTCGCGCAGCGCATTCGGGACCTCGATGCCCACCACGCCCTTGCCTGGGATGGGCGCGACGATGCGGATGCTGACGGCTTCCAGGGCCATCGTGAGGTCGTCGGCGAGGTTCGCGATCTGGCTGATCTTGACGCCCGGGGCCGGCAGGAACTCGTACATCGTCACGACAGGGCCCGGGTGGATTTCGACCACCTTGCCTTCGACCTTGTAGTCCAGCAGCTTGCGTTCCAGCGTTTCGGCGTTGCGGCGCAGGAGGTCCTTGTCGATGACGGCATCCCGCGCCTCGACCGCGTCCAGCAGGGTCAGCGGAGGCGGCACGTAGGGGTCGGTGGCGACACGGGGCAGGGCCAGCGATTCCTGCACCATCGGCGCCCGCTGCGGCGTCACGACGATGCGCGGGCTGTGGGTCGATTCGGTACGGGGGCGCCGGAGGGCGTCGGCCCCGTCGGGTCCGCCCAGGGGGATGTCCAACGGCTCCGAAGGTGTGTCGGGGTCGTCGGGGTCGGTGGAAGTCGGCCAGGGCGTGATGTCGGCGCCCGGTTGCGCGGAGCGCTCGGCGGGCCGGCGGAGGTCCACGCGGGTGTCTGCCGTGCCGTTGGCCGCTGCCCCGCTCCGGACCGAGATCCGGGGGCCGTCGTCGTCGGGAGCCGGAAGCGCTTCACGGGTCGAGGTGCGCCGGAACCGTGCGGCCGCAGCCTGGAGCAGGCGGGTCGTGCCCGTCATGATGCCCCGCCCGACCAGCAGCCCACCGGCGACCAGGAGGCGGCCGGTGCCGCGGAGCAGGGCGCCGATCGACTGCCCCGCGAGGTAGGTGATCGCGATCACGAGGGTCAGGGAGGCGACCAGCGCGGCGCCGCCATAGGAAAGGAGAGCGGCCAGCAGCTCGCCGGCGTACATGCCGACGCGGCCCGCCGGCGGATAGCCGAAGAGGCGGGCGTCCGGGATCGTGATCTGGAGGAGGATCGTCATCATCAGCAGCGAGACGATCGTCCACACGACGTTCCGGGGACCCAGCGGGATCGGGCGGCGGAACACGGCGCGCACGCCCAGCAGGCCCAGTACCAGCGTGAACGGGAACGCCACCAGCCCGAGGGCCCAGAGGAACACGTCGGCCATGTGCGCGCCGACGGGCCCCAGGAAGTTCAGGGCCTTTTCCCCGGCGCCGACGGTGACATCGAGGCGGTCGGACGTCGCGAGGGCCAGCAGCAGGACCAGGGAGAACAGCGTGAGCAGCGCGCCGTATACTTCCAGTCGCAACGCATGGGCGCTCGTCATCGCCTGGGGGTGGGTCCCGGTACCGTTCTTGGGCTTGACCACTGAACCTGCCATTGGGCGTCGCTTCCCGAATCGACCGGCGGCCAGCGTAGCACCCCGCGTGCGTGCGTGCCAAAGTCCCGCCCGGGGCGTGCCCCATGAAATCCCTGCGGGTCGGTGCCGTGCCGGTGGAGGCCCTGTCCCGGGGAGGGGAATGGCGTAGCGGGCTTGATTGGTCAGACCGCGGATGCTACTCTGTCGTCGAATCCCGGGGGTCGGGCTGGATGCAACTGACCTGTCTGAATTGCACGGGAACCTTCGAGGTGGACGACGCCGAGGTCGCCGCCGCCGGAGGGATGCTGTGCTGCCCTCTATGCGGTCGGGAGCAGCGCTTCGCCGCTCGCGTCGGGCGGCCGATTCCCGACGTGGAACCCGCCGAGTCGGGCGTTCGTCGGGAGGCCGTGTCGGACGGCTTCGGCAGCGCGTTTCGCAAGCCGATGCAGGCCTTCGGCAGTCGCCGGACGAACCGTCCCCCCAGTGGCGTCGCGGGGTCCAGCACGGTGGTGCCGCAGCAGCCCGTGCGGGTGGACACCGCGCAGATGCCTCCGGTGGACGCGGTGCTGCCGCCGCCCGCCTTTTCGATACCGCCCCCGGGCCCGGCCCCTTTCGAACCCCTGCCCGAGCGTCCGGTGGCTGTGAAGGCCGTCGCCGAGGTCGAGGAAACGGGCAGCGGCTTGTGGACGGTGAAATCCCCCACGGGGCTCGTCCTCGAGTTCCCGTCATCGACCCTCCTGGTGAACTGGTCGTCTGTGGTCGAGAATCCCGCGCCCTACCAGGTGTCCCGGGGCAGCGAATCCTGGATGTCGCTGGAAGAATTCCTGCGCGAGACGAAGCGAGGGATCCGCGCCACGCAGGCCTTCCGGCGCGCTCCGGATGGACAGGGGTTGATCCCTGTCGGCGGCGCGTCCGGCACGATCCCCGGGGGTGCTCCGACGGCATCGGCTGCGGCCGCGCCTGTCGTC
Source organism: uncultured Myxococcales bacterium (assembly GCA_903857665.1). Taxonomy (GTDB): domain Bacteria; phylum Myxococcota_A; class UBA9042; order DTJE01; family DTJE01; genus CAIZWN01. The sequence continues at coordinate 29,218 of CAIOFV010000158.1, read as the reverse complement.
GCCGACCGGGAACCCACAGGCTCGCCCCGACCTGCCGATTCCCAGGCTGCCGCGGCCCGAAACGCGGTTTCCACGACGGCTCAGTTCACGTTCAAGATCGCGAACAGCAGCAAGCCGGGCTTCCCCCGGTGGGCCGTGGCCCTGATCGTCGGCGCCGTCCTGGCGCTGGCGGGTGGCGGGGCGGCGGCGGTGTTCCTGTTCCGGAAGTGACGGCCGGCGGAAGGTGATGGGAAAAGTAATCTACATCCGGACGAGCGATCGCGTCCTCCTCCGATTCGAGGATCCGAACCGGGTGCGGGCATGGCTGTCCAGCGGCCGCCTGTCCCGGGACGACGTCTACCTCGGACAGGACCAGGCGTGGCATCCCCTTTCGGACCTCGTGGACCTGGCCGGGGCCCTGGTGCAGGCCCCCGCGCTTCCCGGGCCCGACTCGACCGAACCGGCGAGTGCGCCGGCGGTTGCAGCGGCCCCGGCTCCCGTGCGGCCGGCGGTTTCCGCGCCGGCCCCGGCGCCCGTTGCACCCGCGGCGCCCCCGACCCGTGCCGCGGGGGGGCCCGAGGAACACCAGGGTCCCTCCGAACGCGAAACCCAGCGACTGCCCCCGCTGGACGATCACGCCGGCCCGTCCGCGGCGGCCGTTGCAGCGATGCCGGTTGCGGCGCCCCAGCCGCAGGCGACCCCCCCCTTCGTGCCGATCGTCGATGCCAGGGCGGAGGTCGATGTCCCGGCATCGTATGAGGTGCCTGCCGTGTCGATTCCGGAACCCGCGGTGAATCCTCCGCAGGCGATGGGACCGGCTCCCTCCGCGCTCGAGCCCGTCGTCCAGGCAGTCGTCGAGTTCCAGAGGCCCCCGCGGCCGGTGCAAGTCGCTCCTGCCGACGAGCCGATGGCCTTCCCGAGCGCGGTTGACCCCTTCGCCAAGGCCGGTGACGGCGACCTGTGGGCCTCCGACCCGATCGGCCAGGCAAGCCGTCGCAAGGCACTGATCAAACGGGCGATCCCGTTTGCGCTGCTGGTGGCCCTCGGGCTGGGAGGGGTGGTGGCCCTGGTCGTGTTGTACCGGGAGGCCGCGATCCCGGAACTGGCGGCCCCGGTACCGCCGACCCCCGCCTCGTCGGCGGTCTTGATGGCCAGGTCGGCCGATCCCGCTGTCGCCGCGCCTTCCTCGGCCCCCGAGGGCAGGGAAGTGGTCGCGCCTGCCCCGGCCGCTGCCCCGGTCACGGCCCCGGCCGCTGCCCCGGTCAAGGCCCCTGTCGCTGCCCCGTTGCCCGCCGCCGTTCCTGCCCCCGTGGTCGCTCCTTCAGCCGCGATTCCCCCGGCGCCCGAGCGGGTGCCGACTGCACGGACCCCTGAACCCGCCCCGGTGGCGCCGCCGGTGCCGTCCCCCGGTCGGGCGGTCGAACCGGTCCGGGCCGCCGAGGCGCCGTCCAGATCCGTCGCCCAGCCGCCTGCACGGGCCTCCGCTCCGGAACCCTCGCTGCGGACGGCAGCGGCCCTGCGTGAAAAGGCCGTCGTCGAGCCTCCCGCCCGCGCGAGGGCGCCCGCGGGACCGTCGGACACGGGAGTGCGGGAATTGAAGATGCCGGCCCGCGAGCCCGTCGCGAAGCCGGCGCGCGGCGCCGCGGCCGGCGATGCGGTCGCGCCCTCGGAAGAACCCGGGACCTACGACGCCCACATGGCCGCGGGGAACCGCGAACTGAACCGGAACCCGGCGGTGGCGCTGGATGAATTCCGGCTGGCGGCCCAGGCGCGCCCGGGCCGGGTCGAACCGGTGGCCCGGATGGGCGAGTGCGCGGTGCGGATGGGTGACCTGGACAACGCCGATCGGCAGTTCCGGGCGGCCTTGAAGCTGGGCGCCTCGTACGGGCCGGCCCTTGTCGGGATGGCCCGAATCCAGAAGGCCAAGGAAAACGTGTCGGACGCTCGCTACTATTACACCCGCTACCTCGAGGTGAACCCGAAGGGCTCGCAGGCCGATGAGGCCCAGTCCTACCTGGAACGGAACCCCTAGGGCCGGCGGTCGTCCCGCCGTGGCGAGGATGCCCATGCCCCAGCCCGATCCCCGTTCGAACCCGACCGAAACCCTGCTGATCCAGAACGCGGTCCGTTCCCGTTGGCGATCGGGGCCGGGGTCCCTGGAGGCCCTGGCTTCGGAGTGGCCCGAGGGCGCAACGCGGGCCGTGGTGATCGCGGATCGTCGGGCGTGGCAGGCCTGGGGCGCCGAGGTCGCGGGGACGCTTTCGCGGATCGTCGCCATGCCGGACGTGATCGGCGTGGCTCCGGGCGAGCGGTCGAAGCACCCGGCCGTCTGGATCCGGCTGGTCCAGGCCCTGCTGCGGGCGGGCGCCGACCGGACGACCGTGGTGGTCGCGGTCGGTGGCGGCGTCACGACGGACCTGGCGGGCTTCGCGGCCGGGACCTGCCTGCGCGGGCTGCCCGTGATCCTCGTGCCGACCACCCTGGTGGGGCAGGTCGATGCCGCCCTGGGAGGCAAGACCGCGCTGGACCTTCCGGAAGGAAAGAACCTGGTCGGCGCGTTCCACTGGCCGGTCGCGGTCGTGTCCGACCCCCGCTTCCTGGGCACGCTGCCGAGGCGCCACGTGCGCAACGGGCTGGCCGAAATGGTCAAGGCCGGGCTGGTGGGCGACCCGGGGTTGCTTGCCGTCCTGGATCGCGACGCGAAGCGGTTGGCGGCCGGCCGACCTCCGGATGCCGAAACGGTCCACCGTGCGGCCCGGGTGAAGTGGGACATCCTGGGGCAGGATCCCTACGAGCACGGGCTGCGCCGCGTCCTCAACCTGGGTCACACCGCGGGTCACGCCATCGAGGCGGCGTCCCGGTTCCGGGTGACCCACGGCGAGGCGGTGGCGGCGGGACTCGTGGTGGCCGCCCGGGTGGCCGTGCGCCTCACCGGCTTCCAGCGGTCCGAGGCGGATTCCCTCGGGGATCGGTTGCGCCGCCTGGGCCTGCCCGACACGCCCCAGGTGCCCTTCGACGCTGCGAGGCCCTTCCTGGCCCGGGACAAGAAGGCGCGCCAGGGATGCATCCGAATGGCCCTCCCGCGGTCTCCCGGGGTCATGGAACCGGGCGATGGCGACTGGACCGTGCCCGTGGACGAAAGCCTGCTGCTGGAGTGCTGGCATGGCGTTGCCTGACGGTTCCCCGCGGCTTTGCGTGACCGGTGCCGAACCCTCCTTCGCCACCCTCGCGTCGCGCCTCGAGTCCGGCGACCCCGCCGATCTGCAGGAGGTCCGATTCGACCACCTGCGCGACCTGGACGACCGGGTGTATGACCTGCTGTCGGCCCATGGCCCGCGGATCGTGGCCACGTGCCGGCGACGGGTGGACGGCGGTCGATTCGAGGGGTCCGAGCACGAGCGCCTGGCGATCCTGAGCCGGGCGGCGACGGCGGGCGTGGCCTTCGTCGATGTCGAAGCGGACATGCTGGGGCGTGCGGGCGCGGTCGGGATCCCGGCCGAGCGCACCGTGGCGTCGGTCCACGCGCCCGACGTGGCGGCCCTGGATGCCGTCGCGGGTGCCCTGGCCGGGGTTCCTGCGGCGATGATCAAGATCGCCGCCCCGATCCAGGGCGCCGCCGACCTGCTGGCGCTGCGCAGGGTGCGCAGGCGCCTCGGCGATCGGCCGGTCGTGGCGGTCGGGATGGGAGACGCCGGGCTGTGGACGCGCGTCCGTCCCGGGGATGTCGGCTCGGCCTGGTCGTTCGTCGCCTCGGAAGAGGGCCTTTCGACGGCGCCCGGGCAGATCACCCGGGAGCGGGCGATCGCCCTGCGGGTCCTGGAATCGAACCGCCTGCGGCCGGTCGCCGTCGTCGGCGGCCCTCAGGTCGTGCATTCGCTGGGCACCGACGTGTACAACCGGCTCCTGTCCGCCCGGGGCATCGACGTCCAGTACCTCCCCCTTCCCGCGACCTGGTGGGAGGAGGTTGCCGAGGCGGCCCAGACCTTCGGGATCCTCGGGTTGTCGGTCACGATGCCCTTCAAGCGGGACGCGTTCGATGCGGCGGCGGTCCGGGACGAATCGGCGGCGACCCTGGGCGCCGCGAACACCCTGGTGCGCCTGCCCGACGGGACGTGGAGGGCCGCCAACACCGACGTGATCGCGGCCCGCTGGCTGCTGGCGGGCCTGGGGTTGCGAGCCGGCCACGAGGTGCGCGTGCTGGGCGCCGGGGCGACCGCGGTGACCGTCGGGTTCGCTGCCGACGCACTGGGCGCTCGCGTGACGCTGGCGGCACGGGATCCCGACCGGTGCCTCCACGCGCTGGCCTCCCTGCCGGAGGGCGTGGCGGGCCGCGCAGCGGCGTGGGATGTCATTCCGTGGGCGCGGCGTGCGTCGGGGCCGATCGACCTCCTGGCGAACACCACGCCCGTTGGCGCCGACGGGGCGGGCTGCCCGTGGGAGGGCGACGGCACGATCCCGGCCCGGGTCCTGGACGTGGTGCGTCCGCACAACGGCATCTCCCCGCTGGTGCAGCGCGCTCGTGCCACCGGGAGGCGGGCCGCAGACGGGCTTGCGTTCTGGTGCCGGCAGGGTGCGGCGCAGGCGGCCCTGCTGGCCGGGCTGGACGTTTCGCCGGGGGATCTCCTCGACGAGGCCCGCCGCCTGGGCCGGGCGGACGGGTGCCAGGCGCAGTCGATCGGTGGCGACGAGGGAAGGTCGGGGACTCGCAGGCCGGCGCGCCTCTGCGTGCCGGGGTCCAAGAGCGCGACGCAGCGGGCCCTGGTGCTTGCGGCCCTGGCCGGTTCCCCTTCGACGATCCGCAACGCCTCGCCTTCCGATGATTCGCAGGATCTGGCCGTGGTCCTCGCCGCGGTCGGCGCCCGGTTCGACGTCCTCCCCGAGGGCCTGCGCGTGACGCCGGGACCCCTGCGCCTGCCATCGGGACCGGTGCCGTGCGGGGAAGGCGCGACCACGGCCCGGTTCGCCGCCAGCCTGGCCCTCCGGCTGGACGGGCCCCTGGTGCTGGACCTGGGGGCCCGTCTGCGCGAGCGCCCATGGGGAGCCCACGCCACGGCCCTGCAGGCGGCCGGCGTCGATCTGCGCCTGGACCCGGCGACGGGCCGCCTGGTGGTCCTCAGGACGGGCCCGACCCCCGCCGAAGTCGCCATCGACCTGTCCGGTTCCAGCCAGCCCGCATCGGGCCTGCTGCTGGTCGCTCCGGGCCTGCCGTCGGGACTGCGGGTGCGGCCCTCGGGCCCCGTCGCATCGCGGTCGTACCTGGACCTGACGATGGCGTGGCTGCGACGGTTCGGCGTGGACGCCGAGGAGCGCGACGGCGTCTGCCGGGTGCCTCCGTGCGCCTACCCGGGGCGGTCGGTGGAGTCGGGAGGGGACTGGAGCCTCGCCGCCTTCTGGATGGCGGCCGAGCGCGTCACCGGCCGGCGGATCGACCTGCCGGGCCTGGACCCGTCCGACGGTCAGGGAGACGTGGTCTTCACGGCGTTCGTCGAGGCGTTGGACGCCGCGGGCGATCACGTCTTCGACCTGGGTTCGACCCCGGACCTGCTGCCTCCGCTGGTCTTGGCGGCGCTGTTCGCGGACGCGCCGGTGCGGATCGTCGGAGTCGCCCACGCACGGCTGAAGGAATCCGACCGCCCGGCGGTGCTGGCCCGGGAACTGGGCCGACTGGGGGCCCGGGTCACGGAAACCCCGGATGGGCTGGTAGTCGAACCCTGCGGCCGCAGCCTGCACGGGCCCGCGGCGCTGGACCCGTCCGGCGATCACCGCATGGCCATGGTCTTCGGAATCCTGTCCCTGGTGGTGCCGGGCATCGAAATTCGCGATCCCGGATGCGTCACGAAGTCCTACCCGGGGTTCTGGGAAGACCTGGAGGCGTACCGATGCGCCCGGTGATCGCTCTGACGGGGATGCGCGGCGCGGGCAAGACGACCATCGGGCGGCTGCTGGCCGCACGCCTCGGGATTCCCTTCGTGGATTCCGATCAGGCGGTCGAGGCGCGGCTGGGGGCTCCCATCCCGCAGCTCTTCGCACAGGGGCGGGTCGCCGACTTCCGGGAGGCCGAGGCCCAGGCCCTTCGCGAGGTGCTCGACGCAGGGACAGCCGTGGTGGCCACCGGGGGCGGCGCCGTGGAGGACAAGGGCACGCGGCGCCTCCTGACCCGCGCGTTCACCGTCTGGCTGGCGTGCCCGGTCGGGACCCTGTGCACGCGCGTGCTGGGGAGCGACCGTCCGCCCGTCACCGGCGGCGCCGTCGCGGACGAGATCCCGACGCTGCTGGCCCGACGCCAGGCCTGGTATGCCGCCTGTTCCCGACTGGTCCTGGACACGGCCGTCCTGGGCCCCGACGAGGTGTGCGATGCGATCGAACACGCGTGGAGATGCCTTCCGGATCACGACCTTCGGTGAGTCCCACGGACCTGCCGTCGGGGTCGTCATCGATGGCGTCGCACCCGGGTTGCCGCTGGACGAGGCCACGGTCCAGGCCCAGATGAACCGCCGTCGGCCCGGGCGCACCGGTCTCGACAGTCCCCGCGCCGAACCCGACCGTGCCGAGATCCTGTCCGGGGTGTTCGAGGGACTGACCACGGGCGCCCCCGTCTGCATCCTGGTCCGCAGCGTGGACGTCCGCTCGGGGGACTACGAAAACCTGAAGAACGTCTTCCGGCCGGGCCACGGTGATTTTTCCTGGCTGGCGAAATACGGGGTCCGGGACTGGCGAGGCGGTGGCCGCCTGTCGGGCCGCGAAACCGTCGGGCGCGTGGCCGCGGGGGCCGTGGCGCGGCGCCTGCTGGACCGCCACGGGATCCGCATCGAGGGTGCGGTGGTGGAAATCGACGGCATCCGGGCCGCGACGTTCGACGCGGCGTTCGCGGAAACGGACCCGGTGCGGTGTCCCGATCCGGCCGTGGCGTCGGCGATGGCGGAACGGGTCCGGAAGGCTCGCGACGAGGGCGACTCGGTGGGCGGCGTGATCGAGATCCGAGTCGAGGGCATGCCCCCGGGCCTGGGCGATCCGGTGTTCAGGCGCCTGGACGCGGACCTGGCATCGGCCCTGATGTCCATCGGCGCCGTGCGCGGCGTCGAGATCGGGGACGGGTTCGCCAGCGCACGCCTGCACGGGTCGGAGTTCAACGATCGGCCCCTGCCGGGTGGGGGGTTCGGTTCCAACCATGCCGGGGGCGTGCTGGGCGGCATTTCGACCGGGCAGCCCCTGGTGATGCGCCTGGCGATCCGTCCGACCGGGTCCATCGGCAAGACGCAGGAAACCGTGGATCGGAACGGGCAGGCCGCGACCATCGAGATCCGTGGCCGGCACGACCCGTGCCTGTGCCCGCGGATCGCCCCGGTGGCCGAGGCGATGGTCGCCTGCGTGCTCGCCGATGCCTGGTCCCGGCAGGCCGGCATCGCCCGCGTGTCGCCGACGGCCGACGAGTGGGCGCTGGAAATCGATCGATGCGACGAGGCGTTGCTGGTGGCGCTGGCCCGTCGGCTGGACGTGTCGGCCGCCCGGGATCGGGCCGCTGCCGCCGGGGGTGCCGCGGACCGGAAGCCGCCGATCACGCCGAAGGCGCTGCGGGCTGCGTGGGTTCGCAGGGCCCGGGAACTGGGCCTGCCGCGCGACAGGGCCCTCGCGGTGCTGGACGCCATCACCGGCAGCTCCGCTCCGTCCCGATTGCCGACCGGGGTTCGCCCCGGTACCATACGCCGGTGAGCTCGAACCTCCGACGCGCGCTGTTCCTCAACCCGCCGCTGCATCTGCCGGCCGACTTCGTGGACTATCCCTGGTTCGCCCACCACGGCCTGCTGTTTGCGGCGGCCCGTGCCGCCCGCGCCGGCTTCGACGTTCGGCTGGTGGACGCGTTCGCGCTGCCCTCCTCGGATCGCGTGATCGAGGCCCCGGGCTGGCGGGTCGGCGCTTCGGAAGCCGACCTCCTTTCGGCCCTGCCCGACGCCCCTGTCGATGTCGTCATCGTCGGCGCCTCGCCGTTCCTGTGCCCCTGGGATCCCCATCCGGCCACCCAGGCCCTGGTTGCGGCACTGCGCGACCGGTTCCCCGGTGCCTCCCTGGTGCTGGCCGACTGCGACGTCGGGGGGATGCACGCCGTGGACTACGACGGCGCGGCGGCCCTCGACCGCATGCCCGCGCTGGATGCGGTGCTCCGGTATTCGGGCGAACCGTCGTTCGATCACCCGGACCGGCTTGTCGCACTGCGCACCTCGCGCCAGGTCGTCAGCGAGCCTCCCGGCCCCTGGGACGGACCGCCGCCGTTCCCGATGATGTCGGCCCTGGACCTGCAGGCATACGGCCGCTTCCTGTCCCGCTGCTTCGGCGACGGCCGGTGGGCCAATCCCTTCGCCATCGACGCCGCCACCCGGCCCTTCATGACGTCCAGCGGCTGTCCCAATCGGTGCGTCTTCTGCAGCAGCAATTCCGGCTGGCGGCGCCCCGGCGGGGGACACAAGATCCAGCGCATCGTGCCGCTGGCGGTCGTCGAGGACTGGGCCCTCCGCATGCGTCGCGACAACGGCGCCCGCCGCCTGTTCGTGCTGGACGAAATGGCGAACCTGCGCGCCGACTTCGAGGACGTGCTGAAGGCCTTCGATCGGCTGGATCTGCGGTACGAGTTCCCGAACGGACTGCGGGCCGACCGGCTGACCGCCTCGGCGATCGCCCGCATGAAGGACCGGGTCTCGCTGTTGTCCGTGTCGGCCGAAAGCGCCAGCGCCGCGGACCTCGCCGGCCCGATCGGCAAGCGCCAGGACCCCGCCGAGGTCGAGCGCGTGGTGGCCGAGGCCGCCCGCGTGGGCCTTCCGACACTGGTCCATTTCATCATCGGGTTCCCCTGGGAGACGCCGGAATCGGTCCAGGCGACGCTCGATTTCGCAGGTCGCCTGCGCGACGCGCACGGCGCGATGCCGGCGGTCCAGTTCGCGACCCCCCTGCGCGGGACGCCGCTGTTCGATGCCTGCCTGGAAGCGGGCCTGGTGTCCCCGGACGCCGGCACGTCCGCGGACGGTTCGCTGTTCCAGCACCGCCCGGCCTTCCTTCCCCCGGCGATTCCCGAGGGCTTCCTGGAAGCCGCGCACGCGTCCTTCCGGCGCCGGCTCGACGCTGTATCGGCCACCCAGCCCCACTCCCACTCCCAGCCCCAGGCCCCTGCGGTCGGGCCGACGACGTCCGCCCCCGTCGAGGCGCCGCCTGGCAGCAATTCGTTCGACTACGTGCCGGTCCGCGAACTGACGGGCTTCGTGCTGGACCCCGCGCACTGCACCGCCCGGGCGCTGGGCCTGTCCACCGCCGGCACCAGTCGCGCCGTCATCGTGGCCGTGGACGCGCGATTCATCCTGTGCCGCACCGACACGTGCGACTTCACGGACGCCGAGGTGCGCCACGTGGTCCACGCCCGCGGCCAGTTGTACCTGGACGTGTCGGGGAAGGCGGCGATCGACGACTTCGGGCGCGACGTCCGGCAGGTGATCGTGTCGCACCCCTGCCGGGGCTGCCCCGACCTGCCGACCTGCTGCGCCTGTTTCGTCCCCGCGCCCGCGTCGTTCTTCCACGAGGACGAAGCCCGGGTGCACGACTGGCTGGCGGGACGCACCGGCCGGGTGCTGGACGTGGGGATGGGCTGGGTTCCCTATCTGTCGTCGCTGTCCGATCGCATCCGCTCGGGGCGGGTGGAGTACCACGGCCTGGACCCGGACCCGGCGGTGATCGCGGCGGCCGGCGCGTCCGACCTGCCCCTGCACCTGCACCTCGGCGCGATCGAGGCGTTCGACGGCGAAGGCGGCCCCTTCGACGCGGCCGTCGCGCTGCGCAGCCTGAACCACTTCCGGGACGTGGGGCGCGCGCTGGACGTGCTGGCGGCCTGCCTGCGAACGGGCGGCGAAGCGCTTCTGGTCGAATCGCTTCCCCTGCCCCTGGTCCGGTCCAGGCACCACGCGGCCCGGGCCCACCGGGAGGCCGCCGGCCGCTACGAACACCTGCGGAACTGGGACTCGTCGGACGTGGTGGGCCTGCTGCGCGGCCGGCCCCTCGAGGTGCTGGAGGAGCGTGCGGTCGGGCGGGACACCTGCGACCAGTGGATCCTCAGGCTTCGTCGATCGTAGGCGGCGCCCGCGTGCCGGCGCTACGCCGATTCCCCGGGCGCGGGAAGCACCGTCACGCAATTCCGCCCGGAGGCCTTGCTGAGGTACATCCGCCGATCGGCCCGGCGCACCACCGATTCGGCCGAGTCGCCCGGCATCACCATGGTGCCGCCGATCGACACCGTGACCGACAGCCTGCCCAGTGCCGTCTGGAGCGAGGACTCGCGCACCAGCATGCGGGACCGCTCGGCGATGGCCCCCAGTTCCTCCCTGTCCACGTTGGCCAGCACGGCCAGGAACTCCTCGCCGCCCCAGCGTCCCAGGATGTCGAAGGTTCGCGTGTTGGCCGCCAGCGTCCGCGACACCATCCGAAGGACCAGGTCGCCGACGCTGTGCCCGTGTTCGTCGTTGACGATCTTGAAACGGTCGATGTCCACGAACAGGACCCCGAACTCCCAGCCGTAGCGGTCGTACTCCTCCATCCGGGCGCGCAGCGCGGATTCGACGCAGCGGCGGTTCGGCAGCCCCGTCAGCGGATCCAGCAGCGCGGCGCGTTCCAGGCGGGCGGTGCGTTCGTCGAGGGCCAGTTGGGCGCTGTTGTCCCGGGAGATCTGGATGGCGCCGACGATGGTGTCGGACAGGTCGCGGATGGGCAGGACGCGCGTGGCTACCGGGACCCGGTGGCCCTCGCGATGGCGCACGTACACGTCCTCGGTCCGGGCAATCCCGTCACGGATCGTCAGCGCCAGCGGGCAGTCGCCCTGGCAGAGGCCTTCGCCTTCCTCGTTCACGTGCTTCATCCGCTGGTCGCAGCAACGCGTGCCCAGGATGTCCTCGGCGGGGATGCCGGTCAGCAGCTCGGCCGCCTTGTTCCAGTACAGGACGCGCCGGTGCCGATCGACGAAGTAGACGGCCTCGTCCAGACCGTCCAACAGTTCCTTGTAGAGCCCGTGGGGAAGCCCATCAGGACGCTCGCCATGGGCCATTCCGGCACCTGCAGCCCGCGACAAGACGAGTATGTCGGGCCGGGCGCGCGGCCGTCAGCATCATCGACGTAACCTTCTGCCAGCGCAACGGAATCACGGGCCTGGGGGGGAGGCGGATCAGTCCGTGACGAACAGCACGCGCGCCACTTCTTCGGGGGTGGTGATGCCGTTGATCAGCAGGTGCCGGCAATGCTCGCGCAGCGGCAGGAACAGCCCGGCCTCCCGGGCGGCCTTCTCGATGACGATCATCGTTTCGCCCGCGGCGATCAACGGCCTCAGCCGCTCGTCCACCCGAAGGGACTCGAACACGCCCACGCGGCCCTTGTAGCCCTGGTAGTTGCAGTTCAGGCAGCCCGTGCCCTTCAGGAACGTGAAGCCGCCCACGCCCTCGTCCTTGCCGAACAGGCCCAGGGGCTGCACCAGGTCCGGGTGGTACGTGGTCGGCTGCCGGCAGTGGGGGCACGTGCGCCGCAGCAGGCGCTGACTGACCACGCCGACCAGCGTGTGGGCCAGCAGGAAGGATTCCACGCCCATTTCGCGCATGCGGACCACCGAGCCCAGCGCGTCGTTCGAGTGCAGCGACGTGAACACCAGGTGGCCCGTCAGCGCGGCTTCCACCGTGGTCGATGCCGTCTGGGGATCGCGCGTTTCGCCCACCACGATGACGTCCGGGTCCTGGCGCAGGAAGTGGCGCACCGAGTTGGCGAAGGACACGCCCGCGGCGTCGTTGACCTGGACCTGGCTGATCCCCTCGATGGTGTACTCGATGGGGTCCTCGATGGTGACGATGTTGATTTCGTCTTCGCGCAGGCGCATCAAGGCGCTGTAGATCGTGGTCGTCTTGCCGCTGCCCGTCGGGCCCGCGATGATCACCAGCCCCTGCGGCTGCTCGATCATCCAGCGCATCGCCTGGTAGGTCGGGTCGTGCAGGATGAGGCGCTCGAGGTCGATCAGGATCGTCTGCGGATCCAGGATGCGCAGCACCAGCTTTTCGCCGAAGCGCGTCGGCACCGTGGACAGCCGGAAGTCGATCTGGCGGCGTCCGTGCTCGACCGACAGGCGGCCGTCCTGTGCGCGCCGTTTTTCCGCGATGTCCATGCGGCCCAGGGCCTTCAGGCGCGACACCAGGGGCGCGTGGAACCGCATGTCCAGCGGCTCGGGGCGGCGCTTCAGGCGCCCGTCCACGCGGTACCGGACGACCAGTTCGTTCTCTGACGGTTCGACGTGGATGTCGCTCGCGGCCAGCTCCAGGGCTTCGCCGATGAGCCGGTTGACCAGCGCCACCACCATCTCGCCGGAAATGGCCTTGCCCCGCTCCTCGGGCGCCACCGAGGGCATGGCGTCCACCAGCCGGACGTCCGTGGACTTCTGGCTGACGACCTGGAACCACCGGTCGCGCGGGTTCTCGTCGGGCCGGACCCGCTCCAGCACGGGCACGACGCGGGTGCGCAGGAAGCGCTCGAACTCCCCGCCGTCCAGCGCCACGGCCCGCACGCGATAGCCGCTGACCAGGCGCGCGACGTCGTCGATGGCGTTCAGGTCGCCGGCGTTCGCGAAGCCCACCACCAGGACCCGGCCGTTGCGGGCCAGCGGCAGCGCGCGGTACTTCCGGATGTTCGCCAGGGAAAGCAGGCCCCACAGCGACTCGTCCAGCTTCAGGCGCGCCAGATCGACGATGCGCGCACCGACCGGCGCGGCCATCGTGTTCAGCCGTTCGGCGACGAGGCGGTACAGGGCGGTGGACAGCACCGGGTCCCCGGCGCAGGCCGTCAGCAGCGCCTCGCGGGGCAGCAGGGCCACGCGGGACGGTTCCGTGGCCCAGGCGGACTTGGGATGAGCGACGTTCAGCAGGATTTCCGAAAGGCCCAGGAAGTCGCCCGGCCCCAGGCGCGCGCCCACGTATTCCAGGCCGTCCTCCACGTCGCGCCACCCGACCTGCAGCCGCCCCTCGAGGACCACCACCATCACCTCGGCGTCGGTGTCCTGGCGTGCGACCTCGTCGTCGGTGTCGGCGGGGCATTCCTCCATCGCGGCGGCCAGGGGCGCCACACGGGCCGGATCGAGGGCCTGGAACGGCGGCAACGCGAGCACGGCATCGAGGTCCATGTGCGACTCCGCGAGGCAATGGCCTAGGATCGCAGCAAGCGGGGACCGAGGCAATGGCGAAGCGACGTCCGCAGGGACGGGACAGGGGCACGCCGCACGAAAACGGGTAGAATCCCCCCGGTCCGTCCCGTCGTGCGCTTCCGGCCGCGATCGAAGGGAAGAGGGGGCTTGCGTGAGAGGGTTCGCCGATCGGATCCGCCAGGGAGTGTTCCTGTCGATCGTGTCGGCCGCGGTGCTCGGCGCCCTGGACGCGGCGCTGACGCTGGACGCCGAGCAGCCTGAAACCGCGTGGATCGCCATCGGTTCGGCGGCGGGAATCGTAGGATTCGACGGCGTGTTCGTGCTGGCCCTCGGCGCGATGCTGTCCGTCCTGGTCGCGTTGCTGTACCCGACGTGCCTGGACGATCCGCGCGCCTGGCCGGGCCGGGTGGCTCGCGTGCTGCATCCCAAGGACCTGTACCGGCGCGGGCAGGCCGGGCTGGCGTCGCTGGTGGCCCTCTGCGAAGCCGGCCTGTTCACCGCGCTGGTGCTGGTGCTGTCCCTGCGCGCCATCGAGTCGATCCGCACCCCCACGTTCGCCGCCGCGGCCGTCGCGCTGATCGCGCTGGCGTGCGCCCTGGCCGTGGAAGCGATGCGGCATGCCGTAGCCGGCCGGCTGGCTTCCGCCCTCACGCCCGAACGGGTTTGGGCCGCCCCCTGGCGATGGCTGTCCCCGCTGGCGACCGCCGGGATCGGCCTGCTGTGCGTCGTCGCGGCGCTGGCCTGGCAGTCCTCCGCGGTGTCGGACGTGATCGCGGCGACGAACCTGGTTCCCGAACAGGTCTGCTGCGTGGCGTTCGCGGCCGGTCTGCTGGCCGGCCTGGCGGGCCCGGTCGATGCGTGGCCCCGGCGCGTCCGTGCGACGGTGCTTTCGATCGGCATCGGGATCCCGGTCGCCGCGTTGCTGGCCACCGTCCTGTGGACCGGCAACGACAACGACGTCCGGCTGGTGATTTCCTCGAAGGGCCAGGTGTCGCCGGTCGCCTATGTCGCCTTCAAGGCATTGGCCGACGTCGATGGCGACGGCCAGATGAACCTGATGGGCGAAGGCGACTGCGCCCCCTGGGACCCGGACCGGTACTCCGGCGCCCCGGAAATCGCCAACAACGGCATCGACGAGGACTGCGACGGGCTGGACCTGGAACTTCCCGTCGATGGGGACGTCCACCCGTCGCACTGGGACTTCCCGATGCCGGAGGGCGTCGCCCGCAAGTACAACGTCATCCTCGTCAGCATCGATGCGGTGGCGCCGTCCCTGATGACGATCGACGGCGGCGAGCCGGATTCGACGCCGTTCCTGCGGGACCTGGCGCACCGGGCCGCCTGGTTCCCGTGGGCCTACAGCCAGGGACCCAGCACGCGGCTGGCGATCCCCGCCATGATGACCTCGCGGTACGACTCGCAGATCCTGCGCGAACCCGGCTCGCGCATCCCGCTGCGCCTGCTGGAGGACAACCTGATGTGGGCGGAAGTGATGAGGTCCGCGGGCTACCAGACCGCGGCCGTGCTGCCCATCGCGTACTTCCGGGACTGGAGGGGGCTGACGCAGGGGTTCGACGTCGTCAACCTGGATGCGATCCCGGCCTACGTCGCGCCGGTGTTCCACAACGCCGAACAGGTGACGGACGCGGCCATCGACGTGGTGCGGAACCGGGGGCCCGAGCCGATGTTCCTGTGGATCCACTACTACGATCCGCACAGCCCCTATACCCTGCCGCCCGACGGCACGGACTTCGGCGATTCCGAGCAGGAAATCTACCAGGCCGAACTGGCCTACACGGACCACGAGGTCGGGCGGTTCATCGGCGAACTGGACGCGATGCTGCCCCCCGGGGACACCGTCCTGATCGTGACCGGCGACCATGGCGAGTCCTTCGATTCGACGTATTCGAAGCGCCATCACGGGTTCGACGTGCACAGCCCGGTTCTGCACATGCCCGTGATCATCCGGGCGCCCTTCGCCGAGCCGCGGGTCGTGGACATGCCGATCACGGCGATGGACCTGCTGCCGACGGTGGTGAACCTGGCGGGGATCGAGGGCCGGTTCTTCTTCGAAGGGAACAGCCTGGTCCCGCAACTGCTGGGCGCGCCGCCCGAGGCCGCCCGCATGGTGTTCCACCAGTTCTACCTGCCCGAGAACGTGTACCACGTGAAGCGGACACTGCAGCAGGCGTCGGTACGGACCGCCAGCCTCGACCTGATCCACGACCTGAACAACAACACGTTCCAGATGTTCCGGTATCGCCTGGACCCCTACGAGCACGAAAACGTCCTTTCCGACATGCCCGATGCCGCGGACGCGCTGAAGAAGGAACTGGCCCGCTGGATCGCGCGGGTCGCCCGTCCGTGACCCACGGGACCGGACATCCGGGACGCTTCGGGCGGCCTGCCGTCTTGCGGCAAGGCCCCGGCGGTGCTACACTATGCCCCCTCCGGACCGCGTGGTCCGGCCCGATTCGAAGAACAGCGAGGAATCCATGTCAGACGCGATGATGACGGTGCGGGTCCAGGGCCTCGGGGACGTGACGGTCCCGTCCGGCGCGGACTTCGCGGCGGTGCTGGCGGCGGCGGGCCGCGGTGGCGACCCGACGGTGCTGGCGGTTTCGGTGGACGGCGTTTCGCGCGACCTGTCGATGACGGTCGCGGGCCCCTGTGCCGTGCAGTTCCTGACCTTCGAAGACGAGGCGGGCTTCGACGTGTTCCGCCACTCGACCGCGCACCTGCTGGCCCACGCGGTGCTGCGGCTGTTCCCGGACGCGAAGCCCACGATCGGCCCGGTGGTCGAGGAAGGCTTCTACTACGACTTCGCGGTGCGGCCGTTCACGCCCGAGGACCTGGCGCGGATCGAGGCCGAGATGGCGAAGATCGTCGCCGAGGACCACCCGGTGGCCCGCCTGGAACTGGCCCGCGAGGATGCGTTGAAGGCGTTCGCGGACAACCCGTTCAAGGTCGAAATGATCCGGGCTTTCGAGGAAGGCAGCATCACGGCGTACCGGCAGGGCGAATTCCTGGACCTGTGCCGCGGCCCCCACGTGCCCCGGACCGGCGTGCTGAAGGCCGTCAAGCTGACCAAGATGGCGGGCGCCTACTGGCGCGGCGACCAGAACAACGAGCAGTTGCAGCGCATCTACGGCGTGTCCTTCCCCGATGCGGCGCGGCTGGAAGCGCACCTGAAGGCGATCGAGGAGGCGCGCGAGCGCGACCACCGCAAGATCGGCCAGGAAATGGAACTGTTCAGTTTCCACGACGAGGGCACCGGCTTCCCGTTCTGGCACGCCAAGGGCATGCTGCTGCGCAACACCGTCATCGAGTACTGGCGGGAAGTGCACCGCAAGTACGGCTACAACGAAATCCTGACGCCCGCGATCCTGAACATGTCGCTGTGGCAGACGTCCGGCCACTACGACCACTACCGCAAGAACATGTACATCACGACGATCGACGACGTGCCGCACGCCGTGAAGCCGATGAACTGCCCCGGCGGCCTGCTGGTGTACAAGAGCCGCATGCATTCGTATCGCGAATTCCCGCTGCGCGTCGCGGAACTGGGCGCCGTGCATCGCCACGAGCTGTCCGGCGTGCTGCACGGGCTGTTCCGGGTGCGGTCGTTCACCCAGGACGACGCGCATATCTTCTGCACGCCCGAGCAGGTCGAAGCCGCGGTGATGGAAACGATCGGCCTGGTCTTCGAGATCTACAAGACCTTCGGGTTCGACGAGGTCGCGGTGGAACTATCGACGCGCCCGCTTGCCGGCAGCATCGGCAGCGACGAGGCCTGGCAGATCGCGGAGGCCGGCCTGGCGGCGGCGCTGAAGGCGAAGGCCATCGACTACCAGTTGAACCCCGGCGACGGCGCGTTCTACGGCCCGAAGATCGACTTCCACGTGAAGGACTGCATGGGCCGGTCGTGGCAGTGCGGCACCATCCAGGTCGATTTCAGCATGCCCGATCGCTTCCACGCGACCTACGAGGCCGAGGACGGCACCCGCAAGGTGCCCGTGATGATCCACCGGGCCATCCTGGGCAGCCTGGAGCGCTTCATCGGCATCCTGATCGAGAACTGCGCGGGCAAGTTCCCGCTGTGGCTGAACCCGACGCAGGTGAAGGTGCTGCCGATCGGCGACAAGTTCGCCGAGTACGCCAAGACCGTGAACGCGGCGCTGCTGCAGGCGGGCCTGCGGTCCGAAGCCGACCTGCGCAACGAGAAGCTGGGCAAGAAGGTGCGCGACGCCCAGTTGCAGCACGTGAACTACCAGCTGGTGTGCGGCGGTCGCGAGGCCGAAAACGGCACCGTGGCGGTCCGCACCCGCGGCGGCGAGGACCTGGGCGCCATGCCGCTGGCCGACCTGGTCGCCCGCCTGAAGGACGAAAACGCGCGCCGCGTGCTGTAGCGGCGCTGGAGGGAACCGATGGTCCGAACGATGCGCTCGATCGAGGAGGAGGCGCGGGTGCACCGCGTATCGGGGCCGGGCCTGGACGCCTTTCTGGAGGACGTGGCCCTGACGGACGCGCTGGAAGGCGAAACGCTGGCCCAGGTGCTCGCGTGGGCCAAGGACGGCGCCCGGCGCGCGCTGGTGGTCGGCCTGGAGGACAAGGGGCGCATCGCGCTGGACCTGCTGAAGGCCAACGTGTTCGTCACGGTGGTCGAGCCCGACGGGGCGCGCCTGGCCGCGCTGCAGACGTTGGCGGACGAGGCGCGGTGCGGCATCCGGCTGAACGGCTACGCGTCGGACTACATGAAGCGCGAGTTCGCGTCGGGCGGCTTCGACCTGGCGATCTTCTTTTCGGCGCTGGGCCGGTACAACGAACCCGTGATCCTGCTGAAGAAGGCCGCCCGGGAGTTGCGTGCCGGCGGACGCATCTTCGTGCGCATCCGGGTGCGGCCGCCGACGGGCGCCCTGACGAAGGCGCTGCTGAAGATCCCGGGGGCCGACAAGGTCCTGCCTCGTGCGTCCGACCTGCTGGCGCGCGTGCCCGGCGTGGCGTCGCTGCTGGCGTTGCCCGATGCCGACGCGCTGGTCGCCGAGGCGGGCGAAGTGTTCAAGGTCGAGCGCGTCGAGCGCTACCACGTGCTGGCGCCGCTGGTCGGCTGGCTGTCCGCGGCGAAGACGGGCGTGATCGGGCGCGCCGCCGCGAAGGCGCTGCCGCTGGTGCTGAAGGCGGATGCCGCGATCCTCAAGTCCGGCGCGCTGAAGCCGCTGGCGTCCTACCTGGCGTTCTATGGCGCCAAGGAACTGCAACTGGGCAGGACGTTCCGGCTGTAGGCAGGGTCTTTCACCCCTCGTGCCCGTTCGGGACCCTTGACACTCCCCTCGGCCCATCCGAGCATAGGTCGCAGCCGGAACCAGCGGACCACACAGACGGGGGGTATCATGGGGCTTCTGCGCAACGTCACCTTCGTGTTCGACGAGACGATGTCGGGATTCGCGGCGATGGGGGTCACCGATCCCGAGGCCGGGGAAGCCGCTGGACGCGAGCACGTGACGCCGATCCAGTTCACGGTCCAGGCGCGCATGCCGGACTTCCAGGACTTCCTGGAGGACGAGCGCCACATGGGCCTGCTGACGGGAAGCGTCACGTGGGCCCCGCTGGGAGGCACCTTCCCGATTTCGGACGGGCGCATCCACATGTTCGACCTGGACCCGGACAACGGCGAACGCCGGATGCTGTACGCGTTCGGGTTCCAGGCCGCGGACGGGCAGCACTACTACCTGCACGGGCAGAAGCACCTGAAGGCGGACGAAACCAACGTCCTGTGGGACATCACGCACCTGTACACGACCCTCCACCAGGGCACCGATGAAACCGGCCCGGTCGTGGGCGCCGGGATCCTGCAGTTCCTGTTGAAGGACTCGGGGTCGCTGGCGTCGTCCATGCGCGTCGAGGGCAACGCCACCATCCTGCAGCGCCTGGCGGCCCACGCGGCCTTCCTGTCGCTGGCGATGGGGCAGATCCGGGACGAATACATCGAAGGCTGGACGCCGCTGTACGACGCCGGGTACTTCAACCTGGTGCTGTCCGGCGTGACGAAGGATGCCGCGAACGCCGACCGGCCGTTCTTCCTGGTGGCCGGCACGCACGAAAAGGGCTTCCCGTGGGGGGACGGCGAGCAGTTCAGCGACGTACTGCTGCTGGTGGGCGACGGTGCGGGCGGCTGGCGTCGGCTGGCGGCCAGCGCGCGGGCGCTGGAGGGGCTGGGCCTGGACCTGGCGGCGGGCACCTGCACGTTCAAGGGGACGCTGCACGAGGTGGCGCCCGGCCAGTCGGCGTCGTTCAAGGCGATGGAGGCCGGCGACCCGGCGCTGCCCCCGCGGCACGTGGAGTTCGACCTGGCCTTCCGGGCGGTCGAGTTCGACGCCGTCGAGTTCCCGTTCCCGATCGTCCCGAACGTGGCCCGGCAACTGACCAGCGGGCTTGCGTCGGCGCTGCGCCAGGTGCTGCCGGAAACGCATCCGCTGGGCATCACGATCACGCCGCAACTGGTCAGCGTGTCGTCGGGGACGTTCCGGATCCAGGGTAGCGGCGGCGACGACACGTTCGTGGTGGACCCGACCAACACGCGGGGCGAGGCCGAGCGCGGCACCTTCCGCAGCCTGAAGGAACCCACCCTGCTGTACCGGTACCTGTGCGCCATCCCGCCGGGCAAGGGGATCGTGCGGACGCAGATCCACACGGGCGTGCTGCGCGACGATCGCGAGCACTGGGCCAAGGACCGCCTGGACGCGTGGCTCGGGGAACTGATCGACTGGTCCTCGTCGTCGGAATACGCGATGGAGGGCAGTTCGACGAAGGTGCGCCTGCTGGGGACCGCCGAGGAAGGCGGCGCGCCGGCGTTCGAGGTGCTGGGCGACCCGGTGCTGGAGGTGGCCAACGACCACTATCCGACGGGGGTGTTCCTGCGTCGCATCCGCCGCGTTAAGGACGCGGCAGGCGTGGAAACGCTGGCGCTGGAAGAGGCGATGGACCTGCTGCGGCGCGAGCCGGTGGGAACGACGCGGGAGGCCGTCGTGGCCGTCGCGACCGGCGCGGACCGCATGGCGTCGCTGGATCGGGCGCTGGATGATTCCGGGTTCGACGCGTCGGTGGACGCGGCCTGCCAGGCGTCGGGGAAGGCGAAGGCAGCCTTCCGGATCGTCATCAAGCCGAACTTCATGTTTTCATACAGTCGCGAGGACGTGTCGACCTTCACGAACCCGAAGCTGGTCGGTCGGCTGGTGAACCGGCTGCAGGCGCGCGGATACGTCAACCTCGCCATCGTCGAGGCGCACAGCACCTACGGCGAGTTCTTCGAGCACCGCAGCGTGCGCGAGGTCGCGGCCTACCAGGGCTTCGACGCGATCGGGATCCCGATCGTGGACATGACGCTGGACGCCGACGAGATGCGGCCCCTGGGCCAGCACCTGGGCATCCACCCGGTGTCGAAGGCCTGGCGGGAGGCGGACTACCGCATTTCGTTCGCGAAGAACAAGTCGCATTGCTATGCGTACTACACGCTGACGCTGAAGAACATCTACGGCGCGCTGCCGCTGGCCAACAAGTTCAAGGAGTACCACTGCGGGCGCGGCATCTTCGAGTCGGCGATCGAGTACCTGCAGGCGTTCCCGGTTCAGTTCGGCATCATCGACGCCTATGACAGCGCGGACGGCCCGTTCGGGGTGTTCGCGTCCACGGCGCCGCGCCAGACCAACACGATCATCGCCGGGCCCGACCTGGTGGCGGTGGACTGGGTCGGGGCCACCAAGATGGGCCTGGACCCCATGGTCAGCCGCTACATGAAACTGGCGGTGAACGTGTTCGGGAAGCCGCGGATCCGCCTGATCGGGGACCCGACGCCCTACCGGCCCTGGCTGAACGTGCCGGCGCTGCTGGCGCTGTTCACCAACAACGAACTGGATGCGCACTACCACTTCGGCAACGTGTTCTACACCGCATGCTCGCAGATGGACCCGGCGGCCTTCCCCGACAAGCCGGGTGCGCCGTGGAAGAAGATGCTGCGGAGGTTGAGCCTGCCGCTGCGCCAGACGTTCTTCGTGCAGACCGGGCAGAACCCGACCTGGGCGAACCGTCTGGCCGCCAGGGTGTTGTTCCACATGGGGTTCTGAGGGGCGGGACGCGCGTCAGTGGCGCCCGATGACCGCGCCGGTTCGACGCTCTTCACCCGGGCGCGCTTCGCAAACGCTTCGAACGTGTGCCAGGACCGCCGCCTTCCGAACCGCGACGCCCTCCGCCGTGTATGCTTCCGCGCCGATGAACGCGCCGGTCGATGGCAGCGTCGCGAAGTAGTACAGGTGGATGCCGACGATCGTCAGTGCCAGTTGCCGGGGGTCCTGCTCCCTGAACGCCCCGTCGCTCATTCCGGAGGCCAGGAAGGCGGTGGTGACTTCCAGCGTGTCCTGCACCGCCTGGATCCCGGCGCCCTCGAGGTAGGGGCCCCCATCCACCAGTTCCCGCAGCAGCATCCGGCCGACACCGGGCCGTCCCCCGAGGTAGTCGACGACTCGCCCCCCCAGGACGTCCAGCGCCTCCAGGAAATCGGCCTGCGGCCCGAACGCGCTCCGGACCAGGTTCCTCAGGTCGCCGACCACCTGGTCCAGCAGTTCCCGGTACAGGTTCGCCTTGCTGCCGAAGCGGTGGAGCAGCGATGCGCGGCGGATCCCGGCCTGCTCGGCGACCTGGTCGAGCGTCGTGTTGTGATACCCGTTGTCGGCGAAGATGCGGCGTGCGATCTCGACGAGCCGTGCCCGGGGAACGGCAATCCTGGGGCGACCCGCCTTCCTCGTCATGGGGTGCGTCGTGGCCGGCATCGCGCCTCCTGTTCGTGCCCTTCGAATCCCGGTGGGAATGTCGATGGCATCGCGATTCTACCGGTGTCGCGTGCCCAGCGAAAGCGCCTTGCGCAGCGGTTGAACTCCAATCTACGACTGCGTAGAATACGACGCAAGGTTCACCTTGGGTTCGAACGGGGTTCGTTGCGTCCGATGACCCGGGAGGGTCCGGACCGGTCGCGACGTGGGAGAGAATATGCGGGCTGACCAGGACGCGTTCGCACGTTCCATCGCCTGGCTGGTGTTCCTCGCGCTGGCGTCGTGCGGCGGGGGGGGCAGCGGGGGGAACCAGGACATCACCGTGCCCTCGGCCGACTCGATCGGGGTCGATACCCGGCCGACCGGCGAGGGGATCACGATCACTCCGTTCGAAGCCCTCGATCCCGAGGACTGGGCCGACAACGGGGACGGGACCGTCACGGATCTTCGGACCGGCCTTATGTGGGACAAGGCGTCCTCGATCGGCTACCAGGACTGGCAGTCTGCCGGCAACACCTGCAAGGACATGGCGCTGGCCGGCTACACGGACTGGCGGCTCCCGAAGATCGACGAATTGAGGTACCTCGTCGTGGGCTGCACACCGACGATGTCCGGCGGCCGCTGCGAGGTGGCTTCCGGTTGTGCCGGCAGCTGCTGGACCGAAATCTGTCGCGGGTGCACGGACTGGAGCGGCCCCGGGGACGAGGGGTGCTACCTGAACCCGGTGTTGAAGGGAAACTGCACGGTGTACTGGAGCTCGTCCTCGATGGTCGATGACCCGATCTATGCCTGGACGGTCGCCTACTATGACGGCAGGATTTCGGGCCACAACAAGATCGAGGTCAACGCCCGCCGGTGCGTTCGCTGAACGCCCGTCAACCCCCCGACCCGCTCGTTGCCGCGCCGCAGATGGTCAGCGAACCCCAGAAGTTCGGCGCGATCGGGCCCTGTTCGACCCCGTCCAGCCACCATGTCGAGGTATTGGTCGCGTTGGTGCAGGCGTCGGTGCCGGTGCCCGCCCCGGGCAGATAGCCGAACCGGATTTCCGCCGATCCCGTCCCGTCGAAGCGGATCGTGCCGGACTTCGGCTTCCAGCACGCATCCTGGTAGGCCAGCGGGATCGGCGTGGACACCGCGACCGTTCCTTCGCCCGCGATGTCCAGTACGCCCGAGTAGGTGTCGCCGGCTGCGGCGTCGTGCCCGATGTGCACGTCGAACCCGCGCAGGTGCGTGCCGTGCAGCATCTGGAACTGGCTGAGCTGCGCGGTGCAGCACGGCGTCCACCGGGTCAGGTAGTCGTCGAACCGGAGGTCGCCGGTCCAGTCCTCGGTCGATCCGCCGTCCTGCACGTGCTTGCGGTACTGCAGGTCGAAGCGCAGATCGACCTTCTGGCCGTCGTCGGAGGTTCCGGCCAGCGTCAGGCCGGCCAGATCGACGATGGTTTCGCTGGACGGGGTGGCCACGGCCGAATTGCAGACCCGGGGCGTTTCGAACCGGAACGCCCCGGCGAGGTCGAACGTGCCTTCGCTGCCGGCGATCTGGCAGGCGCCGTCGAAGGTCGCATAGGCCGTCGAAGGCGTCGCGGACGTGCCGCCCGGGCAGGCGGCGTCCTGCTGGTCGTACATCCGGTAGACCATGCTGCCGGCGCTGGAGGCCGCCAACTGGTGCAGGTCCAGGATCCGGACCAGCGCGACCGCGGTGAAGGAAGGGTAGTCGATCGGGGGGACGGCGGCGTCGGTGACCGCGGCGTCGGTGGTGGCATCCGGCACGGGTGCGGCGTCATCGATCGAGGCCGGGGCGTCGGGTGCCGCGTCGGGCTGGAGGTCGCCCGTGAGGTCGGTCGCGTGGGTGGCCGAATGCAGGTTCGCCGGCGTGTCGAGCGGCCAGCAGGCCGCTCCCAGGCACAGGGGGATCATCATCCCCGCCATCCGGGCAGTTCGCAGGACCTCGCGCATTCCCATGACTCCATCCTGTTGACGAGGAAACCCTGTCATCGCTGAACGCTATCATAATCCGGCGGCCGTTGGCTGGCAATCGGCCGGTCCGGTCCATCCGGGCCCCGAAGGCCGATTCCTGCCATTCGGCTTGATACAACCAGCCCATTGACCCATTCACCCGGCTTGAACGGAGAGAATCCTGTGGCCATCAACGCGAAGGGTGTGCTTGCCGGCGGTTTCGTGGCGGGGCTGATCATCAATGCCAGCGCGATCGCGATGGTGCCCATGGTCGGGAACCAGATGGACGACGCGCTCGCGGCGCGCAACCTGCCTCCAATGGGCGGGGGCGCCATGGCGTTCTTCGGGATGGTTTCGCTGGCGCTTGGCTTCGTCCTGGTGGGGTTGTATGCGGCCGTTCGGCCACGACTGGGGCCCGGGCCCAGGACGGCGGCCATCGTGTCGCTGATCGTCTGGTTCCTGGCGTACTTCCTGGCCAACGTATCGAACGTGGTCTACGGCTTCATGCCGATCCACCTGACCGTGGTCGGGACGGCCTGGGGGTTGGTGGAACTGGTGGTCGCCGGGGAGGTCGGTGCGCGCCTGTACAACGAGAAGTAGCGCCCATGGGGCAATGGGTGAATTCGCGGCGTCACCTGCCTGCACGGGCGCCCCACCCCGAGGCCGGCCCTACGTCTTGCGCATCGCTGCGAGCATCGCAGAACGATCGAAGTAGACCTCGTTGCGAACGATCTTGCCTTCCTGCACCAGCACCAGGTCCATCCCGGTTTCGCGGATGACGGTGTCGCCCATGGGGATGGTCGCCTTCCACCGCAGGGTGAACCCTCCATCGATGGGGAACACATCGTCCACCTCCCACACCCAATCCGGAAAGGGAGGCAGCAGTTTCGTGAAGTACGACAGCAGGCGTGCCTTGCCGTGGATTCCCTCGGGCCTGGCAGGGTCGCGGTAGAAGACGTCCTCGCTGTATGCGTCTGCCAGCCGTTCAGGCTGATTCCCGGTCCACAAGGGAAGCCACGACTGGCAAAGGTGCAGGGCGTCGTTGCGGGTCATCGAGTCTCCCTGTGGCGATGTGACAGGGGAATGGTAGCACGACCCCGGCGCGTTCAATCGCCGGAGCGAGCGACAGCCCCGGAGGACCGGCCTGGCGAACAGGACCAGGACAGGCCGGCGGTGGGCACCAGCATCAGGTAGATGGGACCGAGGCCCTGCCCCGCCACGACGTCGAGTTGTGCCCGGATGCCCAGGATCATGTCGTCCCGTCGCCAGACATGAAAGACCTGGCCAAGCCCTACCGCCCAGTTCGGGACGGCATGGTGACGCCATTCCTGCGCGGGACTGTAGACCACGATCGCGCCCCCGAAGGACAACTCGAAGAAGGCGTTCGGAGCCTCCCTCCACTCCATCGCGGTGCGAATGGCCGGCAGGAAGGCGGCGTGAGCCGATGCGCCCTGGTAGCAAGGGCCGTCACCACAGTCCGCATCCGGGATGTCATTCATCCTGCCGATGCCCAGTCCGATCCGCAGCCCCACCCGGAAGGAATCATCGACCGGCCAATCGATTCGAACGTCGAGGTTGCCGCCGCCGGAGAACGATTGCGCGAAGGGCCCGGCGGCAAAAAGGGCACCGCCGGTCAGGGAGACGTCCAGCCGCATCGTCCTATGAAAGGCCTTGGTTTGAAAATACGAGGCGCCAGAGGGGGTTTCCACCGGATCCCGGTCCGGCGTCTCGCGGGCGAAGGCGTTCGTGCAAAGGAACAGCAGGCCTGCCGCCGCGGCCAGACCGGCCCAACTGGAACACGCAGCGGCACTTCGTGAAGGCGCAAGGCAGCCATGCATTCCAGGTCTCCGCTGCATCCGCAGTCTACTACGAGTGGGAGGGCCGGAAAGAGGGATGTTGGGGGGTTCGCCGGCCTCCCAAATCCGCGCTGGATAGGGCTTCAGGCGTGCTTCCCGACACGGGGACGGCGGTCAGAACGAACAGCGGGAGGGACTTGGGCGGTCTTTCGCGCGGGGCGTTTACGAGGATGCCCCTCGCTCCGTGAACGCGAATCGAGCCAGCGCTGCAGGGACCCCTGAGACTCCATGGACGGGCCACCTCTAAGAAGCCCCATCACGGAAATGTCCTCGTCCAAGGCAGGCCAATGGATTCCCTCGCCCTCACCAATCAGAACCCACTTGGACCTTTCAGCGGAGGTCCCATGCATCAACCTTGGGAACCACGCCAGAGGCGCGATGATAGTCCGACCATCGACGAGGTCGATGACCAGAGCATCGGCCTTGATCATCACCTGGGATGCCCTTGGCTCAGGACCCAGGTGGGTCGAAGTGCTCATTCCAAGCCTCCATGAACGCGTTCAAATGCTTCTCCACCAGGCGCTTGACCGACGCGATCTCGCTCCGGTTGAAGCCGCCACTACGTTCAAGCCGAAGCGGCTCCAGCAAGACTTCGCGACCTTGTCATCTCGCTCCACGTGGACGTGGCGCGGTTCGTCGCCATCTGACGAGTACAAGAAGAACCGGTAAGGCCCCTCAACCAGGATCGTCGGTGCCATTGGTTCCCGCCACCTCCACGCGGGAGTCTACTCCACCCTCGCGAGCGTCGCGACGCGGAGGTTCCTTGCCATCGAATTCCTCGCGGACGTTGCGTCTCCTCGGGTCTGTACCGGCGAACGGCTTGCGCGTGAGTGCCAAACCCCGGTGCCCGGCCCGAGGGGATGGACATCCGGCGCGTTTCCCTGCGGACCCGCCCGCCAAGGACGTTCGCATGCCTGGGAGTGACGAAGGCGAGGCCATGGCCGGGACCGTGACGGAAGGGGTTTGTCCAATCCATGCTGGTTGGGCTGCCGGAATTTACAGCGACGGCATCGGCGTACCTTCCTGACCTGCCATAATCCTTGCACCTACGTCGCCTGTCGATACTGCATCGGGAGGTACTGCTTGGACCGCCGGGACAGGCTCTGGTTGGGGGGGGCTAGTCAATGAGTCGGTCTTCAAACGCAAGACCTCCACGAACCTGGCGTCAAGCGTTCGGAAGGCAGCTTCGCGGAAGGAGTCACCGGGAGCAGATCGGAAGACATGAAACGAGAAGATCGCTTCGCGGCCATCAACTAGCCAGAGGAAGACAGGGAGGTCAGTGTGAACATCCGTGATCGTTATCCCACTGTTCTTGAACTCATTGCGAATCGCCAATTCGCGGTCAATCTCCTTCTGAAAGAACGAATCGACTTCGTCAGGGAATTGCCGCTTGAGTGCCTCCCGCATCGCAGCTTCGTCATAAAGAAACATGTTGACCTTCACCTTCGCTGCGACCGCCTTGGTCAGCGCGTGTCGGTAATCCTCAAAACCTTCCCGATTCGAAAACTCCCCGTATCCAGCGTAATCAGCACAAATAACGATTGTATCTCTTGCCGTCTCAACAAGCTTGACAAGCGCGGGAATGTTCCTCGGAAAATTGTCGATGAACCGTGTGCTGACTGA
Organism: uncultured Myxococcales bacterium; assembly: GCA_903857665.1. Classification (GTDB taxonomy): domain Bacteria; phylum Myxococcota_A; class UBA9042; order DTJE01; family DTJE01; genus CAIZWN01. The sequence continues at coordinate 1,782 of CAIOFV010000158.1, read as the reverse complement.
TTCGGCAATTCGTTGGGTATCGCGAGCGCTGACAATCGCCAAGCCGAGTTGAATAACGGTAACTAGGGCTGCCAGCAGCGTAATGCCGGACGCCAAAGGAGCGATGCGTTCGAAAAAATGCCCCGTTCGACTTGCCATGAGCGCTCTACCTCCGTTCCTCCTGACGCTGGGCCAGAATCTAATCTGGCCTGTGAATAAGTGTCAAGCCGCGGATATGCTGCTCGTAATCTGAGCTGATTCTCACGGTCACTTCGACAGATTAGAGAGTCTACTCTCGCAGAGTCTGAGGAGCCTCAGGCGGCAATACCAATGGGGTTTGTGTATCTGATGCGATCCGGCCGCCACTACAAGATCGGAAAGACAAATGCGGTGGGTCGTCGCGAGCGAGAACTGGCGATCCAATTTCCGGAAGAAGTGGTCCAGGTTCACGCGATTCGTACCGACGATCCTGGGGGTATTGAGGAGTACTGGCTCAAGAGGTTCGGCGACCGCAGTCAGGGTGGCGAGTGGTTCCAACTTTCTGCGAACGACGTGGCTGCGTTCAAGAGGCGCAAGTTCATGTTGCGCGCTCTCGGGTGCCGCTTCGGGAAGGCTTCTGGTATCAGGTCCTGTGGCCGCCCAACAACTTCTCTGCGGATCCGGAAGAATGTGGACTGGAGGCCATTGAACATCCTGAATCGGCTGTAGCCTCTGCTCTTAACTGGTGGAAACCGATCCAATACTTCCGATCCGCAATCGCCAGTGGGGAGTCAGGTTTCGCCTGTCGGGAGCGGGGCGTCCACGGCGCGGTACACGACGACGTGGCGATCCGCACCGGCCCCCGAAGATCGAGTCCGCAAGTCGGTACGTTGTTCCAGTTCGCGATGCACAGCCAGACGGTCCTGGGACGGCATCGGAGGTAACTCGACCGGTATGCCGGTCGAGAGCGCAAGGTTTGCCGCATCTTGCGCCAGTTCGACCGGGGCCAATGCCCCCCTAGGGACGAGATTCAGGAGCCTGTTCCGCCAATCGACCGCGACAATGCGCACCGGGAGCGATTGCCCTAACGACAGGTTCGCGCCTGTCAGGGGAAGGCCGTCGCCGACCGCGAGGAAGCCGTCAAGCCCCGCGATCCGAATGCCCAGCCTACCGCTCACGACGCCCGTGATGCAGGCCGACACCGTCATGGGAGTCGTCACGGCGCCGTCCCGTGAACGGCGGTGAGCGGCCAGGACGGCTGACAGGACACGACGTCGCGCGGGTTCCGGTTCCATGGACAGTGCGCATCCAAGGACGCCATCCAGGAAACGGCACAGCAAAGCTACGCGGTCGCAGTTGTCCAGGATCCTGGTGATGACGGGAAGCCACCCGGGGTGTCGTTCGTTAAGCGAAAGCCAAGACATCGCGATCTCGATGAGCCTGCGCTGCTGGTCCTCGTTACGGGCTCTTGTCACGAGCTTCTGGAGAACATAGTTCCATTCGGGGCGTGCTTCCCGTCCTGGGAGCCAGTCCACGCCCTGGCGAACCAGCAAGTCCACCTGGTCGTCGTCCCGCGCGACGGCGAGTAGCTTCTGAAGGACGTAGGACCATTCGGGTCGCGATTCGTTGCCGGGTAGCCAATCGAGGGCCATGCCGATGACGCGGGTACGCCGGGGAGCGTCGTCGATCAGGTCAAGTAGCGTCTGAAGGACGTAGTTCCATTCGGGTCGCGATTCGTTGCCGGGTAGCCAATCGAGGGCCATGCCGATGACGCGGGTACGCCGGGGAGCGTCGTCGATCAGGTCAAGTAGCGTCTGAAGGACG
>CAIOFV010000157.1 GCA_903857665.1 uncultured Myxococcales bacterium | reverse complement strand
GGGACGCACGGGGTTGAACACGGTCGGGCAGTTGTCCTGGGCGTCCGGCACGCCGTCGCCGTCCATGTCGCCCGCCTTGGGGAGCCCGTCGTACTCGCCGGGACGCGCCGGCAGGCAGGAGGGTTCGGCAGTCGGGTCGCCGCAGAAGAACAGCCCGTAGTTGCCGGCGGCCGTCAGCGCGGCCAGCGTCTTGCCGGTTTCGCGCAGCACGCAGGCCCGCTTGGTCACGCCGCACACGTCCAGTTCGTCCTGGCAGTCGATGGCGTCGGCCGTCAGCGCCTTGACGACGTCCTTGTCGCCATACAGGGCCACCCCGCCCCGCAGCACCAGCAGCACGTCCTGGGGCGCCGCGTCCAGCACGGCCCTCTCGTCCGCGTGGACGCTGGCGTTCCACAGCGACACGTCACCCAGGCGCCCCACGGCCAGCACGCCCAGTTTGTCGCCCAGGTTGAAGGCGTTGGCGTTGTTGACCGTGACCATGTCCAGCAGGTCGCGGTCGTTGAAGAACGCCCCCAGGTTGGTCGCGTTGAACCGGTCGGCGCAGCGCAATTCGCGCAGGATGTTCATCGAGCCCGAGGCGGTCCAGTCGGTGCCCAGGCCGATGTTGTGCCCCAGGCGCGCGTAGACGGTCACGGCGGCGGTGTTGCCGTACAGGTCGATGTTGCTGCGGGGGGACCAGATCAGGGATTCGTTCCGGCCGGTCATGGCGGCGATGTCCGACGCGATCACGCCGATGCCGTGGATGAAGCCGTTGTGCGGCAGGAAGGCGTTGACGCCGCCGCTGGCCGGCGAGGCCATGCACAACATTTCGTTGCGGGCCGCGGCGTTGACGCCTTCGGCCACGTGCGGGACCCAGCAGGCGCTCGCGGCGATCTTGGTGGCGTTGGGAAGGGACGGGTAGCCGCATCCCGACGTCAGCAGTTCGCCGGAAAGGTCCCCGAGCGGGAAGACGTCGGGGGTCGCCTTGCGCGTCGCGTCGATGCCGGTCATCAGGTCCTTGTCCAGGTTGCGCAGCAGCCCGTCGGCCTTGCCCGAGCCGAACATCGTCGTGGTGCCGGCCAGCACGTTGCGCAGTTCGCCCCAGGACTCCTGGCCGTCGGTGGGGCTCACGTCGATGGGCTTCTTGCCGTTGGCCCCCGTCCGCCACTCGTTCCGGTGATCGTACCGGGTCGTGCCATGGGCCTTCGGGGCGTTGCCGTCGTAGGTGAGGTGGTCGTGGCCGTTGATGAGGCCCGGGGTGACGATGACGTCGCGGCACAGCACCTTCGTGGCGCCCGCCGCGTCGGCGATCCCCGCCAGCGCGTCGCAGCCGACCGCCGCGATGGTCCCGTCGGGGCCGATCAGGACCTGGCCGTCCCGCTGGAAGCCGTCGAGGGTGCTGTCGCGCTGCACCATGAGGTGCCCCTGGATCAACAGCCACGCGCTCCCGGCCTCCACCACGCAGGCGCCGCTGGCCGCCGCGTCGGGGGGCATGTTGCTGCAGGTCGCCGGCAGTTGGATCACGTCGGGGACGTCGGATGCGTCGCTGGCGCCCGGGTCCTGCCCGCCGGTCAGCGTGTCCTCGATCGGGACCTCGGAGTCGAACCCCCCGTCGCGGTTCACATCGCTCGCGGGCACGTCCGAGCCGACGTCGAAGACCACTTCGACAATGTCGTTCCCGGGGGTGGACGCGTGTTCGCGCCCGCCGCATGCGGCCGCTCCCACGAGGACCGCGACCAGTACGAGGTTCGCCGCGGTGAGCCGGTCCATCGAATCCTCCCGATACGCCCCGGAGGCGAAGAATAGCGGGTTGGACGGTTCGGGGAAACCACCTCCGAAGAAAATGCCTGGGGACCCTGATGACCCGCGACAGGGCTTCGCGCGGGGGTGCCGTGGTCCCCGGATCGCATTCGACGGCGCGGATCGGTATCATGCGGGCCGCTCGCCGGGGTTCGCGGCGGGCGCTCGCGAGGGGATCGTGATCGGAACCCTCCTCATCGTCGTCGCGATCCTGCTGGCGCCTCTTCCTGCCCTGGCCTTCGGGCCCATCGCGCACCTGGACATGGGGCTTGACCTGCTGGGTTCGGCCAGCCTGTTCGCGGCCGGGGTGTCGCGCCTGATCCGGCGCTACCCGGACGCCTTCCTGCGCGGCACGCTGGACCCGGATCGGTCGCTGGCGAAGAACCTGGCGTCCTACGAACAGCACTCCCACAACTGGCAGCACGCCCTCCAGCAGCACCGCCTGGCTCGCAGCGAGGAGGAACGGGCCGCGTTCCTGGGCTACCTGTGCCACCTCGCCGCGGACGCCGTCGCCCACAACAGCTTCGTGCCGCTGCGCATGGTCGAGTCGTGGCGGAACCCGGCCGCCGGCCACCTGTACTGGGAGATGCGCCTGGACGCCCAGGTCCGGCGGACGACCGGCGTGTCGCTGCTGTGGCTGGCGGATCCCAACCAGCCCGCCCACAAGGCGTTCCTGCGCCGAACCGTGCGTCCCAGCCTGCCCGGCAAGGGGTGGCAGGTGCACGTCACGGGGCTGGTGTTGCGTGTGCAGCGCGGTCGCGCTTACGGGAACGCCGCGGACCTGCTGGATCGGCGTTCGCGGCTCCAGATCGCGGCCCCGGAGGTCGAGTGGACCCGGCGGGTGGCGATGGGGGCCCAGCAGGAGATCCTGGCCGCGCTGGGCGACGCCCGGGTCCTCGGCATCGATCCCCGTGGCATCGGCGCCCTCCAGCAGGCACGGGCGTTGCGACGCGAGCTTCGCGGAATGCGGGAGGGCGGGGGCGAACCCGAGGTCGCCCACCGCGTCGAAGCGGCCCGCGTGCTGTTTCACGACCGGGTCACTCCCATCCTGGGGGATCTGCCCGATCCGGGGTTGACCGGCGGCCCCGGCGCGGCGATCCTCCTGAAGTGAGCAAAGCCTCCTCCGTCCTGTTCACCCCGGTTTCATCCCGCCTGGCCCACTCCTCGCTGGGCTTCCATTCCGCCTATGCGGGCCTGGCCCCCTGCGAGCGCGCCCCGATGCCCGACGACGGCAGGGCGATGCCGCGCTCCCTGGAGTCGGGACGCGGGCTGGGGGACTTCGACGTGGTGTGGGTCACGCTCGCCTGGGAACTGGAGGCGCCGGCCGTCGCACGGGCGCTGCGCGCGTCCGGGATTGAACCCGTCCGGTCGTGCCGGCCTCCGACGGATCCCCTGGTGGTCGCCGGGGGGCCTCTGACGCTGTCGAACCCCGACCTGGCCGCCGCCTTCGCGGACGCGGTGTTCCTGGGCGAGGCGGACGCTGCATTCGCGGACTTGTCCGCCGCGGTCGGTTCGGCGCGCGACCGGGACGATGCCCTGGCGCGCCTCGCGGCGGTACGGGGGACCTGGGTGCCCGCGATCCATGGCACCGAAGCGCCTCCGGGGCCGCCCGTCCAGGCGCCCGCGGGCACCCCACCGTCGCGGACGATCGTCACCGATGCGCCCAACGAGTTCGGGGACGCCTTCATCGTCGAGGTGGGCCGGGGATGCCCCCGGGGATGCACGTTCTGCGTGGCTCGCGGCGGGACCCGGCGCGCATCGTTCCACCCGGCCCAGGCGATCCTGGATGCGGTGCCCCGCGGGACCCCGCGGGTAGGCCTCCTGGGCGCCTCGGTATCCGACCACCCCGACCTGCTGGGAATCGTCGAGGCGCTGCACGGGAGGGGGTCCGGTGTCACGCTGGGTTCGGTGCGCGCCGACCGTGTCACGCCGGAGCTGCTGGGCCTGCTGGCACGGTCGGGCCTGAAGACGCTGACGGTGGCCGCGGACGGCCCGTCGGAAGCCCTGCGGGCCTCGCTGCACAAGGGCATCACGGCCGATCACCTGCGGCATTGCGCCGACCTGTGCCGGGCCAACGGCATCGGCCGCCTGCGCCTGTACGTGATGGTGGGATTGCCGGGCGAAACCGACGACGACATCGAGGAACTGGGCGGCCTGGTGCGGGACCTGTCGCCGCGGGTGCGCCTGGCGGTGTCGGTGTCCCCGTTCGTACCCAAGCGCTTCACGCCGCTGGCCGACGCGCCGTTTGCCGGCGTCCGCGACATCCGGAAGCGCCTGGCGCTGCTGACCCGACGGGTCGGCGGCACCTGCACGCTGAAATCGACCAGCCCGCGGGAAGCCGAGACCGAGTGGAGGCTGTCGCACGTCCGGGGCGAGGCCGCCGAGGCCGTCATTCGAGAAGCCGGTGAGGCTGCGTCGCGGTAGGGCAGGGCGCCGGAGGGCGACAGCCGGCGGGCTCGTGGCGTGGTGGGCCGGGGAACGGGGTGCCTGCTCCGCGGGCCGGCGCGCACGGGTGACCCAAGTGGATGTCTGGCTTCGCGGGTGATGCCCTCTACCCAAGGGCGAGTGTTGGCATCGCGTCTGTTCGCGCCTGAACCGCTGCGCAGGCACACCCGTCCCCCGGCCAGCGCCGGCCGGTCCCTCGCGTTTGCCCGCCGGCCTCGCTTGCCGCGCTTTTGGATGGTGATGGGTGCATACTTCAGTGACGCGAAGTGGGGGGGCAGGGGATGACTCGCGGGACGTGCGCCCTGTTGGCCGTGGGGTTGGGTTGGGCCCTCGTGGGTTGCGGAGGTTCGACGACATCGGACGTGGTGTCGAACGATCTTGCCGATGCTGCCGCCCTGCCCGACGTTCTGGATGTTGATCCCACCGGGGAGGTCGGGTGCCCGCAGCCCGTCGTCGTGATCGAGGAAGGCGAGCAGGCCTTCCTGGGCGACACCATCCACCTGCATGGCGAGCAGAGCCAGGCGGCCAGCGGCTCGATCCTGTCGTATTCGTGGTCGGTCAGTCAGCCTCCGGAGAACAAGGCCGGCCTTCTCCCCGACGCACATTCCGCGACGCCCACGCACCAGGACAACGTCGGGGGCCAATATACCTACTGCCTCGATGTCTGTGACGCGCAACGGTGCTCGAACGACCCGGTGTGCGGCACCACCGCGTGCAGGAAGATCAATGCCTGCTGCCTGTGGATGATCCACGCCGAATTGACCTGGGACACGCCCGGCGACGCCAACCCGTTCGACGAAGGACCGGATGCCGGCTCGGACATGGACCTGCACGTGCTGCATCCCTTCGCCACGGGGGCCGGCCCGGTCGCGGGTGGCGCGCCGGATGGCTGGTTCAACGTCCCCTACGACCTTTTCTGGTACAACCGGAACCCCGAGTGGGAGTCCGCGGATCCGAACGTCCCCGACAACCCCACGCTGGACCGCGACGACAGCGACGGCGCCGGTCCCGAAAACGCCAACCTCTTTCGTGTCGTCTACGGTCGCACGTACCGCGTCGGCGTCCACTACTGGGACGACCACGGCTTCGGCGCTTCCTTCGCCAGGCTCAAGATCTACATCGGTGGCCAACTCACGTTCGACCGCGACCTTTCCGCCCTGGGCGTCCCGATGAACCCGTGCGACCTCTGGGAGGCGGCGACGATCCAGTGGCCCCAGGGCATCGTGGCCGCCGTCCAGAACACCGACGGAACCCTGAAGATCACCCCCACCTACACCAACCCGTCCTTCCCCTGCGGCGCCCCCAAATCCGTCCCCCCTCGCTGACCCCCCACTGACCTTCAATCCCCCCATCCCCCCCCAACCGCCCTGGAGCGGCCCCCACCTGCGCCCCAAAACGCGAGGAACCGGTCTGTGTGGCCGGGGGACGGGTGTGCCTGCGCAGCGGTTCAGGCGCGAACGAACGTATTGCGAGAAGTCATGCTTGGGTCGAGTGCATCAGCCGCGAAGCCAGACATCCACTTGGGTAACCAGCGCGCGCCGGCCCGCGGAGCAGGCACCCCGCCCCCCGGCCCACCAAGCCCCGACCCCGCGATCCTATGCGAGGTCCAGCCTCTCCAGATCGTCGTCTTCCAGGCCGAAAAAATGCCCGACCTCGTGCAGCAGCGTGATTTCGATCTCGCCGACCAGCCCTTCCTTGTCCTGGCACTGGCGTTCGATGTTCTTCTGGTACAGATGGATCTTCGGCGGGATCTGCGTCCACGGGTCCGACCCCGTGCGCTCGGTGATCGAGTACCCGTCGAACGCCCCCATGATCAGCGGCGACAGGTTGCTTTCTTCCGTCATCTTCGGGTCCGGCAGGTCCGACACGAAGATCTCGACGTCCACCATGCGCTTGCGGAACTCATCCGGCAGCAGCGCCATGGCCTTCTTGACAGCGTCATCGAACACCTTCCGGGTCACGCGGATCGGCAGCGGGCATCCCTCGGGGTCCAGCCGGTTGGCGTGCCGGTAGGCGTTGTCGGCCGGCCGCGTCCGGCCGGCCCTTTCCAGCAGCACGGCGCGCACGTAATGGGCCGCGGGGTTTTCAGGGGCCAGATCCCGCGCCCGTTCGACGTCCGCCTCGGCCTCCTCGATCTGGTTTTCCTCGATCAAGCAGTTCGCGCGCGCCGAGTAGGCGTCGGACCATTCCGGGTCCAGTTCCACGGCGCGGTCGTACAGTTCGACCGCGTAGTCGATGTCGCCCACGCGCAGCGCAGCGTCGCCCATCAGGGCCATCACCTCGGCCGAGTCCGGGTATTCCTGCTCCAGGCGCCCCAGGAGCACCCAGGCCTGGTCGATTTCGTCGGCGGCGATCATCTCGTACGCCGAGTCGAGCTGGGACTGCAGTTCGTTGGAAACTTCCGCCATCTTCACCCCGCGTCCACCACCGCGGCCACACGGGCCTCCACGGCGGGAACGTCGTCCTCCGAGCAGTAGATCCGCAACACCCGCTTGCGGCGGGCCTGCCGGACGTAGAGATCACTATACACTTCGACGGGCACCACGGTGCGTCGCGAACCCGCATGTGCAACCCGCACCAGCAGCGGGGGCCCGTTCCGCGAGGACCGTCCGCCCGGGAACTCCCGCGAAAACTCGATGCCCGATTCGACCCACTCGCACGACGCCGGGAGGTCCGCATCCAGCGTCGGGCGCAGGTTCTTGAGGGCGTCCGCCTCCTCGTCCCAGGCCTCGACGGCCAGGGGCAGGGGGCGACTCTCGATGATGCGCCGGGCAGAGGCGTCGGAGGACGCCCGGAGCAACGACAGGAACCATTCGTCGTCGCACGGCGTGAACCCCGTCGGATCCGCCGGGACCGACAGGTCGCGGCCCTCGCCCTCCAGGAATCGCGCCAGCAGCCGGTGGTAGGACATCGTCCGGTGGTGCGCGTACACCATCAGGAACATGTGGTACCGCGACAGCAGGAAGTCCTCGAACGCGAAGATCGCCGACGAGTCCAGCGCCAGGCACCACGTCCCGTCCACCGGGTGGGCGCCCATGTGGGACAGCAGCCAGTCCTTTTCGTAGTGCCCGTACGACACGCCCGTGAAGTAGGAGTCGCGCCGCAGGTAGTCCATCCGGTCCACGTCGATCTCGCCCGCGATCAACTGGCGCATGAGGCCCAGCGCGCTGCGGCGGCCGAAGCGGAAGGCGTCCTCGCCGTCGCCTCCCAGGACCACGGCGACGTCCTCGGCCTTCACGCCGACGTCCGCGAACGCGTCGCCCAGCACGTCGCTGATGTCGCTGTTCAACAGCAGCCACCGCGTCATTTCCTCGTGGGTGGCCCGGCGGGCGGGATTGTCGGTCGCGGGCGGCGCCGCGAAGTCCCCCAGGCGAGGCAGCAGCCCTTCGCCCGTGTGGGACATCGGGCCGTGCCCCAGGTCGTGCAGCAGGGCCGCCAGCCTCAGTGTCGCGCGGGCGCGGCGAAGCTCGATCGGCAGCACGCCCTCGAGGTCCGTTGCCACGGCGTCGAAGGCCTCGCCGGCCAGGTGCATCGAACCGACCGAATGCAGGTACCGCGTGTGGGTTGCGCCGGGGAAGGTGGCCTCGGAAAACCCCAGTTGGCGCACCCGCCTCAGGCGCTGGACCAGGGGGTGATCCAGCACGCGCTTTTCGGCCGGGCTGACGGCGATGGGACCGAAGATCGGGTCGCGGATTTCCATCGACCCCTATCGTCCGCTGGTGCGCGCGAAGGTCACGCGCCCGCCGCGGAGGGTCATGTCGGTGCGGCCGGCGAATGTCGTTCCCAGGAACGGGCTGCTCTTGCTGCGCGAGGCCAGCGACACCGCGTCCACCATCCACGTGGCGGCGCGGTCCAGCAGCACGAGGTCCGCGGGGGCGCCCACGGCCACCGATCCACCCGCCATTCCCAGCAGGCGACGTGGCGCCACGGTCAGCGCACGGATGGCCGTTGTCAGGTCCAGTTCCTGGGTCCCGACCAGTCGGTTCAGGATCGGCCACACCAGTTCCAGCGTCGAGGCGCCCGGCACGGCGAGGTCGAATTCCAGTTCCTTGTCCTCGATGGCCCGCGGCGCGTGATCGGAAACGATCGCGTCGATGGTCCCGTCGGCCAGGCCGGCCAGCAGCGCCTTCCGGTCGGCCTCGGAGCGGCAGGGCGGCCAGACCTTGGCGGCCGGGCTCCAGTCGGCGACGGACGTTTCGGTCAACGCCAGGTGGTGCGCGGTCACCGACGCGGTCACCGGCAGGCCGCGCCGCTTCGCATCCTTGATGATGCGGACGGCGGCGGCGCTGGTGATCTTCAGCAGGTGGGTCCGGGCGCCGGTCAGTTCCGCCAGCGCCACGTGGCGCGCCACGGCGGCCTCCTCGGCCGCGACCGGCGTCGCCTTCAGCCCGCGGATCGTGGCGACGTAGCCCTCGTGGGCCATCCCGGACGCCAGGGTCGGGTCCTCGCTGGTCAGCAGGATCGGCAGGCGGAAATTGGTGCCGTACTCCATGCAGCGGCGCAGGAAGCCGGTCCGGGCCACGTACGTGTCGCCTTCGCTGATGGCCGGGACGCCCGCCTCGGCCATTTCGCCGATCTCGGCCATTGTTTCGCCGGCGAGGTTCTTCGACAGCGCGCCCAGCGGCCGCACGTCCACCTTGCCGCATGCGGCGGCCCGTTCCAGCACGAACCGGACCGTGTCGGCGCCGTCGATGGTCGGGCTGGTGTCCGGACGCACGCACACCGTCGTGTACCCGCCCGCCGCCGCGGCCGCCGACCCGGACGCCACGTCCTCGCGATGCTCGTTGCCGGGCTCGCAGAAGTCGGCGTACAGGTCCACGAACGACGGCACCAGCAGGTGGCCGCGCCCGTCGATCACCTCGACGCCGTCGGGTTCATCGACCATGCCGGGGCCGGCGCGCTTCACCGCGATGATGACGCCGTTCTCCCACTCCACGTATCCCCAGAAGCGCTTGCCCTTCTCGGGATCCAGGATTTCGCAATTGGCCAGTCGCGTGCGCATGCTCACGCCCCCTCCAGCAGGTGTGCGCTCAGCAGGTACAGGACCGCCATGCGCACTGCCACGCCGTTTTCCACCTGCTCCAGGATCACCGACCGCCCGCCGTCCGCCACTTCCGGGGTGATTTCGACGCCCCGGTTCATCGGCCCCGGGTGCATCACGATGGCATCGGGCTTCGCCAGGGCCAGCTTGGCCGTGTCCAGCCCGAAGAACCGCGCGTACTCGCGGTCCGAGGGGAACAGGTCCTTCCCCATCCGTTCCTTCTGGATGCGCAGCATCATCACCACGTCGGCGCCCTCGATGGCGGGCTCGATCCGGTCGAACACCCGCACGCCCGCGCCGAACCGGTCCAGGTGCGGCGGCAGCATGGTCCGGGGGCCGGCCACGCGCACCTTCGCGCCCATCGTCGTCAGGCCCCACAGGTTCGACAGCGCGACGCGGCTGTGCCGGATGTCGCCCACGATCGCGACCTCCAGGCCCTCCAGCGTCCCCTTCTTTTCCTGCATCGTGAACATGTCCAGCAGCGCCTGCGTCGGGTGCTCGTGCTGGCCGTCGCCGGCGTTGACGACCGCGGCATCGACGTTACCAGCCAGGAACTGCGGCGCACCGCTGAACGCATGCCGCAGCACGATGACGTCGGGCTTCATCGCCATGATGTTCTGCGTCGTGTCCAGCAGCGTTTCGCCCTTGCTCAGCGCCGAGGTGGACGCGGTGAACGCCAGCGTGTCCGCCGACAGCCGCTTGGCGGCGACCTCGAAGGACATGCGCGTCCGCGTGGACGGCTCGATGAACATCAGGACCACGGTGATGCCGCGGAGGGTGGGCACCTTCTTGATGCGTCGCTGGCCTACGGCCTTGAACTCGCGCCCCAGGTCCAGGATCGTCTGGATCTGTTCCCGGGAGACGCCCTCCAGGCCCAGCAGATGATTCATCCGGGTAGTCATCGGGACTCCCTCTCGTAGATCACCACGCGTTCCGTGGCGCACCCCATCTCCGTCAGTTCGACCTGCACGGTTTCGCAGGCGACGGTGCTGATCGTCGCGCCGACCACGTCGGCCTGGATCGGGTACTCCCGCAGGCCGCGGTCCACCAGGACGGCCAGCCGGATCAGGTGCGGTCGGCCGAAGTCCACCAGCGCGTCCAGGGCCGCCCGGATGGTTCGCCCGGTGTACAGGACGTCGTCCACCAGGATCACGTCCAAGCCGCTGATCTCGAACGGGACGTCGGTATGGCGCACCACGGGCTGCTGCAGGCCCAGGAACGTGTCGTCGCGGTACAGCGTGATGTCCAGGACGCCCAGCGGCGGGGTCGGCAGGCCCCGGGCTCCGAAGCGCTCCTGCAGGCGCCGCGCCAGGTGGGCCCCGCCCGTCTGGATCCCGACGAGGCAGGCCTTGCCGTCCGCGACCAGCGGAGCGAGGCCTGCGACCATGCGGTCCAGCGTCGCATCCAGGGTCGCGGCGTCCATGATGATGCGTTTTTCGACCAGGGTTCTTCCTGGCATGGTTCCCCCTTGTGACGGTCGCCGGCCGGAGTCTAGACGCTTGGAGGATCGTTTGCAACGGCGACGGAGCAGGGCCTGCGCGGCCCGCGTCAGCGATTCCGGAAGGGGGCTATTTCAGCAGCGCCGCGGCCCTGTCCTCCAGGAGGTGGCCGTGCGGCACGATTTCCAGCACTGTTCGGGCCTTCTGCCGGGCGTCGTCCTTCCGGCCCGCCTTCCAGTCGGCCTGGGCGGCGTCGTACAGCTTCTGGGCCATCACCAGGCACTTGTCGAGGATGGTCCGGGCCATGTCGTCCTCGGCACGGTAGGTGAGGGCGCGCGTGGCGCTCCGGGCGGCCAGGCCGTAATCGGCGTTCTGGATGGCCGCGGCGGCGCGGCTGCGGAAGGTGTCCCCCAGAAGCCCACGGACCTCCGGGGCGTAGTGCCCGTTGATGTCCTGGTCCAGTTTCAGGGCCGCGGACAGGGCGGCCTCGGCCCGGTCGAGCCGCTTCCCGGCCAGGGTCGCCTTCCCTTCGGTGTAGGCATCGGCGAACCGATCGATGCGCTCCGCGAGGGCCTGGAGCCGTCCCGAGTCCTCGGCACGGCCCCGGGCCGCCTTCAGCGTGGCGGTGGCCTGCTGGAAGAGACCCTTGTCATAGGCCGCCAGCGCCTGCGCGATGTCCGCCTTGCCGTTGCGAACCGGCGCGGGCGCAGCGGCGACCGGTGGCGCGGGGACGGGGGCCGGCGCGGCTGCGGGCCCGGGAGGCGCCGCAGCGGGCGCGGCTTCGGTCGTGGCGGGGGAGGGCGCAGGGGCGGCCGTCGGACGGGGCGGCGGCTCGACGGCGATCCCGGCCGCGAACAGTTCGTCCCGCATCGCCAGCACCCGGGAATCCTCGGGGTGGTTGGCGATCAGCGTCACGAAGTACTGGCGGGCCTCGCCTTTCCTCCCGTCCTTCACCTTCGTCCGGATCGCCTCGATCTCGGCGGCCACGTGCTTCGTGTCCAGTGCGGCCAGTTCCTGCCGGGCCTCGGCGAAGTAGATGCTGGTGTCGGGAATTCGGGTCAGCAGTCCGCGCGCCTCGTCGGTGGAACCCTTCTCGACCAGGTCCTTTGCTGCCGTCAGCAGCGCACCCGCGCGCTTCTCGTCCCGTGCCCTGGCGATGGCTTCGTCGATGCCGGAAAGTTCCGGGTCCTTCGCCTTCGCCTGGGCCAGCAGGGCGACGGCCGGATCCCACTGGCGATCCTGGATGGCCTTCGTTGCCCGGGCCACCAGGTCGGCAGCCTCGGCCCGGGCGTCCAAGGCCTCGGGAACCGCGGACGTCGTACCGGCCGGGGCCTCGTCGCCAATCGGCAGGATCCGGACGCCGAAGCCGAACTGGGCCACCGTGAGCGACACGATCGCGGCAGCCAGCACGCCGCCCGTCACCGGCCACACGGGGAAGCGCCGAGGCGGATCGGAAGGGATGTCCACCACCTCGATCCGCGGCGCCTCCCGGGGGTGGATCGTCGCGGGCCGTGCGCGTGTCGGCTCCGGTACCGGTTCAGGTTTCGGCGCCGGCACCGGCTCCGGCTCCGGGATCATCTCGACGGCCCGGGTCCGCTCGTCGTCTTCCTCGGCGCCCCCGGCCTGGGCCGCGACGAACTGCAGGACGCTCTGGCCGACCTCGATGCGCATCCCTTCCAGCAGCAGGATCGTCGGCACGCGCTGCCCGTCCACCTTGGTGCCGTTGCCGCTGCCCAGGTCGGACATCCGCCAGCCGTCGCCCTCGGCCTGGACCTGGAAATGCCGGCGGGACACGGTCGCATCGTTGAGGACGATGCCGCACTCCAGCGAGCGCCCCACGACCTGCGCACCGCCAGCCAGCGCGAAGCTCTTCCCGCGGTCATTGCCTTCCACGACCAGCAGGGAGGCGGAATGCGTGGAGGGCGCAGGCGGTTCGGCAAACGGGGACTCGATCAGGACCGTACCCTCCGGTTCGTCCTCGGCGGAGGCGTCCTGGGCGGACGCCCCCCCCGTGGGAGCCACCGAGGCGATCGGCGCCCCGATGCGCGTTGCCTCCGGTTGGCCGTCCAGGGCCACGGACGGGGTGCCCGCTCGTGCCGTCTCGCCGCCGTGGGCGCTGCCGTCCACGCGGGTACGGTCGTCGAACTCGACCAGGTCGTCGGGGTCGTCCTGCGCTGTCATGTCGTGCCTGCTCCAGTGCCTTCGGGCCGTATTCTACGACGGGCCAGCGGCGAAGGGGAAAAGGACGGCGGACCGGGGAGAGGTCAGTATTCCTGGACGGCCTGCAACTCGCGCAGCACTTCGTCCAGCGACGATTCGAGGGCCTTGACGATGACCGGGTGGCCCGGTTCCTCGATGCGAAGCTCGGTGGCGGAAATGGACGCGATCTTGCCGCTGCGGTTGCCGATCTTGGTGCCCACCTGGACGATGAAGGACTTGCCCTGGGGATCGATCAGCATCGCCTTGGCCTGGGCCGTTCCGCTCATGATCAGGACCAGGCGGTAGGAATCGGAGTCGTAGTACTCGAGGGGCGTCCTGGGTTCTTCCTGGGTCGATTCGGGCTCGGCCTCGATCTCGACGATCGGCGCGAACACCGCCAGGTTCGCCTTGAACACGTTGATGTCAGCCTCGGCCGGGCGCTTCAGGAATTCCTTGAAGTAGGGCTTGAGGATGGCGTACTTCGGATTTCCCAGCGGCGCGGCAGGCGCCTTCGGGGGCGCGACCGGCGGCGCGGCGGCCTCCAGGGCATTCTTGTCCGTGGAGTAGATGTCCCGAGGGGAACCGCAGGATGCGACGACGAGGACCAGGGACGCCAGCAGGACGACGCGCATCACTTCGGCCCTCCCGGCGCACGGGGCGCTCCGGCGGGTGCCGGCGTGGTGCCCGTGTAGATGTATGCCATCGCCGTCATATCGACCTTCAGCAGCGAGCGCTTGGACAATTCCTCGAATTGCAGCACGGTGCGCGCGTACCGCTCGTTCGGCGTCAGGCCGCGCGCACGTTCGCGGTCCTGGAGCAGCCGCAGCATGCCGACGTCACCCGCCGTACCCGCGAGGGCACCCGGTGGCAGCATGTTGATCGTCATGTTCTTGGCGTTGACCAGTCGCTTGCTGGGCTGGGCGAGGGTCTGCAGGAAGGTGACCAGCTGCGAGTAGGTGCCAACGAGTTCCAGGCTGAAGGGCAGCCCGCGATAACTGTTGCCCTCCTCCTTGGTCTTCCCGGGCTCGAAGCGGGCGACGATCAGCCCGGACGAATCGGCATCGGCCTTGATGGACGTGATCAAGTCGGGGAGCTCTTCCTCGCGCGGAAGCATCTTGCTGTATTCGACCCGCTTGCGGATGGCGTCGGCGCGCTCCTGCTCCAGGCGCTGCTTGAACTCGGTCGAATCGTAGCCCTTCAACTGGGAGTATTCGGCCATCAGGGCCTTGTACTTCTTTGCCTGGGACGAGATCCCGTCGCTGACCGGGGAGATCAGCAGGTAGTACGTCGCGCCGCCCAGCACCGCCAGGCAGGCCCCGACGAGGAGCACGCGTTGGGGCAGGGGAAGCTCGAGGAACTTGTCCATCGGTCACCTCGCGGAGGGCTTGGCTTCGCCGGACACGGCGGCCAGGGGCCCTGACGCCGGGGAATCGTTCATCGCACCGGGCTTGCCGCCCACGGGAGCGCCCGGACCACCCGGGGCACCGGGGCCCGAGGGGGGCGGGGCACCGGCCGGCGGCGTCGCCTCGGCAGGCTTCTGATCAGGCTCGATGGCCGCCCTGTAGGAAACGTTCGCCTTCGCCGTGAAATCGACGTAGCGGATTCCGAGCTCGGAATGGACCTTGCGGGTCTGCAGGCCCGGTTCGACCCCCGAGAAGAAGTCCGTGGACTCCAGGCGGCGATAGAACTCGGCGACGTCCTCGTGATCGAGGGCCTGGCCGTCGAATGTCACCTGCTGCTCGGTCTGGCGCATCGCGCCCAGCCAGACGCGTCGGGCGTCCCACTTCGGGTTCCAGCCGGCCAGTTCCTGCGCGCGGGCCTCGTCGCGACCTGCCGGAGAGTCGTCCAGGGGGGTCAGCGCGTAGGACAGGTACTGGAGCATCATGGGCGGGCCGATCTGATCGGCGCGGAGCGTCTCGAAGACCTGGGTCTGCCGATCGAGGTCCGCCTTTTCGGCCTGCCACTGCTCCCAGGACTGCTTGACGCGCTTGAGATCGTCGATCTTGGCGGAGGCGTCCTTGGTCCGCTTGGTCGCCTCGGCCAGGTCGGCCGCCAGCTTCTGGTGCCACAGGAAGAGGAACAGGCCTTCGACGACGAGGAGGGCGGCGAAGACCACCAGTTGCTTGCGGGATGCGGTCGGTTTCGGCTTGGCCTTGAGGCCGAGTAGGTTGATGCGAATCATGCGCCATCCCCCGGTCGGCGGAGCCCGAGGCCGACGGCGACGCCAGCCACAGGGGCCGCCCGCTGAAGGAGGTCGATGTCGAACTTCCTGGCATCGACCGAGATGTTCCGGAACGGGTTGACCAGTTCGACGGGCACTTCCATCCGGCGCTCGAGGGCGCGAATGAGGGCCGGCAATTGTGCCGAGCCGCCCGTGAGGAAGATCCGCTGGATGTCCGCCTTGACCGATGTCGCCACGAAGAAGTCCAGCGAGCGTTGCACTTCGGTGACCATCGAGTCGCAGGTCCGGTCCGCGATCTTGTTGACTTCACGCGCGATGGTCGAGGACGACAGGCTGGATTCGGCGCCGGTCTTGAACGCCTCGGCTTCCTCGTGGGACACGTTGAAATGGCGCTGGATTTCCGCGGTCAGCAGGGAGCCTCCCACGGCGATGTCGCGCGTGAAGGCGACCGCGCCGCCGGAAAGGACGCCCACGTTGATCGAGTTGGCGCCCACGTTCAGCAGGGCCAGCGTCTGATCCGCCGGGATCATGTAGTTCACTTCGAACATGTTCATGGCCGCGAAGATGGCGACATCGACCACGGCGGGCTTCATGCCGGCCTCGACCGCGACCGACACGTATTCGTTGACCACTTCCTTCTTGGCCGCGACCATCAGCACGTCCATCTGCCCCTGGCCCGCACGCGGGTTGAGGATCTGGGCGTCTACGTTCACGTCCTTGATGTCGAACGGGATGTACTGTTCGGCCTCCCAGAGGATCGATTCGTTCAATTCGGCGCGGGTCATTTCCGGGAGGGAGAGGCGCTTGATGATCAGGGAACTGCCCGCGATCGCCAGGGCGCACGGGGCGTTCTTGATCCCCGCCTCCCGCATCAGTTCACGCAATCGTTCGATGACGATGGCGAAATTCATGATGCGGCCTTCGACGATGGCTTCAGGGGGCAGGTGACCCAGGCTGAAGGCGACGAGTTCCCACGAACCCTTCGCCTGCTGCAGTCGCACCAGCTTGATCGAGGACGATCCGATGTCGACCCCGACGAGGGAGGAACGTCCGCCGAGCAAGGCCATTCGAACGTCCAGTTTCGGCCGAGGTCATGTTCGCATCGAGGTATTGATGTGTCAAGAAAAGTGCCGAGGGCAAAGGGGGAGCGGGTTCGTGGACGCTGTCGCGTGGCGCGGGATTCGCTTCGGGCTGTCGCGATGTCCGGAGAAAACGGTATGCTTGGGACGGTGCCGGAATCGTCCGGCATTCGGGGGGGGAGGTTCCGGAATGGGCCGATGGGACCGGTGGCCGGGGCTGTCTGGACGGGTCGCCCTGCTCTTCATCGTCGTCGCGGGTTGCGGCAGCAAGACCCCGGGGAACCCGTACGAAGACCTCGATGAGTGGACGGACGTCGAGGACGGTTTCGAGGAGGCCGGTGCGGATGCGATCGGCGACGCACACGGTGAATTGCCGGTCGCCGATGCTCGAGCCGACTCCACGTCGGACGCGGAAGCCCCCACGACGTGCGCCAAGGACAAGGATTGTGAAAGCGTCGCGTTCCCTGCCGGCGACACCTGCCAGAACCGGAAGTACTGCGACAAGACGACCACGCCGAACGTCTGCGCGCTGACCTGGGAAATCGGATGCTGCCGGGAGCGGGACATCTTTTCGGAGGGATTCGAGGACGGCCTCGTTGGCTGGGCCGTGACCGAACTGGGGCCGAACAACGGCAAGGTCACGTGGCAGGTGACCAACCACCGTGCCGCGTTCGGCGACTGGAGCGCGTATTTCGGCGCGACGAAGTGCTGGACCTACTACAACGGCGCCCTGGATGACTCGTGCAATCCAGTCAATCCGAAAGGGCTTGACGCCACCCTGGTCAGGGGCAAACTGACGTCGCCGACCTTCTTCATCCCGCCCCTGGATCCGCAGAATACGTCGTTCTTCGTGTCGTTATATGTATGGATCGATTCCGAGCCGCTGATCCCCTCGGTCCCGGCTTCGGCCCTGCTGGACCTGTTCCGGGTGCTGGTCGTGTCGAGCCCCGGCTCGGTCGAAGAGGCCCCGGACGTCTTCACATCGGTCGCCATCGACAAGACGACCAACAAGCAGTTCGTTCACGTGGTCGGCGACCTGTCCGCCTGGACCAACCAGTCCATTGCGCTTCGCCTGTCCTTCGACTCTGGGGATTCCAACAGCAACCATTTCGAAGGTGTCTACGTCGATCAGATCCGCGTGGCCACCGGGTGCAACACCGCCGGGGCGCTCCATCCGGCGTGCAGCCCGAGCGACGCCTGCACGCCCGACTCCATCGACTGCACAGACGATTCCTGCCAGGTTTTCAGCAACGCGCTGGCCAGCGGTGCCGGCGTGTGCGAGCACCCCCTGGAGGTCGGCTGCATTCCGCCGTGACGCGGGGTGCTCGGCAGATGCCCCCAGCCCCACCGGGACGCCGTATTCCGGTTGACTTCCCCCTCCGTCCTGTCCTATCCTCCCGTCAACAATGGTCCTTTGTCGGTTGGCCCTTGGGCAGATCACCGGGAGACCACGGAGCATGACGACGAGAACCCTGTTTGCTGCTGTTCTGGCCTTCGGCCTGGTGGCGTGCGGCGCGGATGGCCCGGGCGAGGGCGCGATCGGCGTCGTCGCGACGGCCCTGAAGAGCACCTGCGAGACTGGCACCGCGCCACAGGCGGCGGTGGACCTGGTCCAGGTACTCGTCACCGGCGCCGCCCGGGATACGGGCAAGACGGTGATCCTGGCCGAGGGTTCGGCCAAGATCACGGCTGCCACCCAGGATGTGTCGCTGGGCAGCGTGCCCGCCGGCCTTGACAACGTCGTCACGGTCCTGGGGTTCACCCCGGGCCAGGACACGAGCAAGGACGCGCCGGCGTGGTTCGGCCGACGGCGCGAGGTCGCCGTTGCCCAGGACCGCACGACGGCGGTCGAGATGGTCCTCACGCGGTACGGCGCGTTCACCTGCGTCGGTGCGCCCCAGACCTACACGCAGCGTGCGTTCCCGGCCTCGGTGGCCCTGGGCGACGGCCGCGTGTTGATCACGGGGGGGTTCACGACGTCCACCGACAACGGGGACGGGTCGTTCGCGCTCGGCGGGGCTGCCAAGAACGCCTTTATATATGATCCCGCGAAGGGCGAAGTCACCGAGGTCGGCGCGATGACGTCCGCGCGGGCCGGTCACGCGATGGTGTACCTGCCCCTCGCCGGCGGTGAAAAGGTCCTGGTCTTCGGCGGCACCACGAAAATGACGATGAAGGCTGGCGATTTCCCGTTCCAGGTCGATACCGCCGACAGCCTGAACTCCTACGAAATCTTCGACCTCGCGACGTCCACCTTCAGCGAGGCCGGCGTGGACCACTCGGGCAACGTCAAGCAGATGGCCTTGCGGCGCGTCTTCCCGACCGTTGCCCGCCTCTTCGACAATACCGTCTTGATCACGGGTGGCGGCAAGTGGCCGCTGGACGCCGCGAACTACAACACCGCCGAAATGTGGGCGCCTTACGGTGACAAGGATGCCGCGGGCGTTGCGAGCGGCGGCCTGCTGAACCTGCAGCAGAACAGCCTGGTCCTGAACCGGCAGCACAACGGCGCGGCGATGGCCAAGCTGGAAGACACCAGCCAGGGCCTCACGCGCACCCTGGTGGTGGGCGGCACGACCGAATTGGACGCCGTGGTGGAAATCTTCACGCAGTCCTCCAAGCAGGAGGCCGGCGCCAGCGGCGCGTTCCGGGCTCGTGCGGTGGGCGGGTTGCCCCTCCTGTTCTTCCCGACGCTCACGCCCTTGAGCGAAACCGCGAACGGCAACAAGCAGTTCCTGGTCGCGGGCGGCGCGGTCTACCAGAACGCCGCGTTGACGGCCCCGCAGCCCAAGGCGTGGGTGTTGACGATCGACTCCGCGGACGTGGTCACGGCCGAAGCGATCGATGCGCCCTGCGCGGCGCGGTTCTTCCACAAGACGGCGGGCTCGTTCGAAGCCGACAGCGCCGTTCTGCTGGGCGGGTACATGGACTTCAACGGCGTCGCCAACGGCGGCGCGTGCGCCTTCGACTTCGCGACCAAGACGTTCGCGACCCCGGCGGCGGGCCAGGCGGAGTTCTTCGCGCGCGCCGGCCACTCGGTCGAACGCCTCATCGACGACACCTTGCTGGTGGTGGGCGGCCTCGTGGACGCCCCGGGCCTCTCGGATGGTACCCAGGGCCTGCTGGAGTTGTACGCGCCCCCGAACCTGAAGACGAACCTGGCCCCGACGGCGCAGTAGGGAGGACTCCTTGATGAACGCCACCCGGAAAAACCGGTTCCTGTCCCTGGTTCCCACCCGTCGGTCGCCGCTGTTCGTGGGCATTGCGGCCTTCCTGGCCGCGAGCCTGCTGCAACTGGAGGTCACGGGCGCGTTGTCGCTGATCAACGAGGCCCGGGCCCAGGCCGCCCCGGGTGCGTCGTCCCGGCGGTTGGCCCTCTTCGTGGTCCCGAAGGAAGGGAAGAAGGACGCCACGACGGCGATGGTCATCCGCGGGCTTCTGCGTGGCGCGGCGGATCGGCTGGCGCCCGCCGGGCTGGGCCGTGCCCCGATGACGGAAGTGCTGCCCGATTCCACCCTTGCTGCCGTGCAGGCGAAGGTGGACCTGGGGTACAAGGCCCTCAGCAGCCAGAAGTGGGACGAAGCGCTGGTCACCTATCGCGAGGCCGAATCGATGCTGCAGCCCGTCCTGGGGCTGGCCGATCGGGTGCTGGTCGCGCGGACCTACAAGGGGCTGGGGATCGCTTCGCTGCAGGCGCGCAAGCAGTTGCAGGCGAAGGAGGCCGTGCGCCGGTCGATGCTGCTGTACCCGGGCCAGAAGCAGGGCGAATACTCGTTCAGCCTGGATGCGCGCAACCTGTTCGCCCAGATCCAGCGGGAACTGGAAGAGGCCCCGGACGGCAGCCTGGACATCCAGATGGGCGACGTGCCCGGCGCCGAGGTCTACGTGGGCGGCGAGTTCCGCGGATTCGCCCCGATCAAGATCAGCGGGCTGAAGCTGGGCGAGCACCTCGTCAGCGTGTTCGCCGAAGGGCACGAGCGCTGGGCGCAGTTCGTCGCGGTTCGCGGCGGCCCCGAGCAGCGCGTCGATGTTCCCGTCGTGACGGCTTCGAACCGGAAGGCCATCGACGAGGGCGTGCAGGGGATCACGAAGACCCTGGACAAGGCGATCCCGTCGGCCGAAGCGAAGACCCTGGCCGAGCGGGCCGGCGCTTCGGACCTGGTGCTCCTGCGCGTGACGGCCGACAAGAAGGGCTTCGCGTTGCAGGGCGTGTACTGGCGCGCGGGGAATGCCGTGCCGGTTCGGCAGGAACTGGCCCGTGACGCCACGCTGGTGTCGGGCCTGCAGGAACTGCTGTCGCGGCTGACCGGGCTGAACGCCGGTGCTGAATCGGCCCTGGCGGCACTCGAAGCCCCGCCCGTCGCGATTCCCGAGGCTGGTGGTGCCGTGGCGGCTGGCGGTTCCTCCGGGTCCGGCGAGGACCTGATGGTCGACCCGAATTCGCCCATCTTCCGCGACACGGGCAAGAAGCCCAAGGAATTCAACGTCGTCAACAAGTGGTGGTTCTGGACCGCGCTGGTGGTCGGCCTGGGCGCGATCGCCGGCGTGACCTACTGGGGCGTGACGTCCGGGGACCACAGTTCCGGCGGCGGCCCGACCGGAAACGTGAAGATCACGATCCGCGGCGTCCACTGAATCGAATCTTCCCGCAATTCCTTCGCGTTGATGGTTCCTCCGGCGAGGCCGAAGCTTACGGTGTGCCAGGGGGTCTCCGGGCCTCGTTCCGCGTGCCCCGGAACGCTTGACAACGCGGCACCTGAGCGGGGACAATCGGGCGGACCCGTTCGCAGGTTCGGCGCTGCGGTTCGACGGGTACGACGGGAGGAGCGGTGAGCCAGGAAGCGAACGCGAACACCGCCTCCAACGTCTCCCAGATGCGCCCCCGCCAGTTCGGCAAGTACCTCCTGCTGGAAAAGATCGGTTCGGGCGGCATGGCGGAAATCTTCAAGGCCGTCGTGCGCGGCGCCGAGGATTTCCAGAAGGTCGTCGTCATCAAGCGCATCCTCCTGGGATACTCCCGGGACCCGTCCTTCGTGAAGATGTTCGTCGATGAGGCGCGGATCACGGCGCCGTTGCAGCACGCGAACATCGTCAGCATCTACGAGTTCGACCAGGTCGAGGGCCAGTACTACCTGGCGATGGAACTGGTGCACGGGCGCGACCTGCAGCGCGTGATGGCGCGTGCGAACAAGGTGGGTCGGACGCTGACGCCCGAGCTGGCCGTCCACATTGTCAGCGAGGTCTGCAAGGCGCTGTGGTACGCCTACAACGCCAGGGACCCCTACGGGAATCCCCTGCAGATCATCCACCGCGACGTATCCCCTTCGAACGTGCTGGTGTCGTTCGACGGCGAAGTGAAGGTGACCGACTTCGGCGTCGCGAAAGCCGCGACGTCGAGTGGCGACCAGGGCGGCGGGGTGCTGAAGGGCAAACTGGGCTACATGTCCCCCGAGCAGGTCATGGGCCGGGACGTCGATCACCGGTCCGACATCTTCAGCCTCGGGGTCATCCTGTTCGAAACGCTGACCCTCAAGCGCATGTTCCTGGGGCGGACGGACCTCCAGACCCTGATCAACGTCCGCGACGCCGACGTCGAAAAGCGACTGGCCCGACATCCGGAGATCGAGGCCGGGTTGGCCGACATCCTGCGCAAGGTCCTCGCGAAGGACCGCGAGCGGCGCTACCGCAACGCCCAGGACTTCCTGGGCGACCTGCAGGACTGGCTGTACGCCCGGAACCACCGGGTCGGCTCGTCGCAGTTGGCGGGCTTCATCCGGGACCTGTTCCCGGAAGAATCCGAACAGGAACTGCTGCCGCTGGAAGTCGAGGAGGTGACCGAGGGGACCCGGCAGGCCCTGCTCGACCAGGCGAACGAATCCACCCCGGTGTCGGGCGCCAGCGAACCCACGCCGATGCCGCCGCGGATGGCCACGCCCGCTCCGCTCCGCCCGCTCACGCCCCCTCCGGCGCACCTGCTGACGCCGCCGTCGGCCTTGCCGCCTGTCGTCCCGACAACCCGTCGGCCGTCGCAGCCGGTGGCCCTGGTGTCGCATGTCGTACCGCCGCCTGCGCCGGCAGCCGAAGCCCCCGACCTGTCCTTCGAGGATTCCGGGCTGAGGCTGACGGAACCCAACACCAAGACGTCTCGGGTGGCTCCCCAGACCGCCAATTTCCGGATCCGGGACGCCGAGGGCAATATCTTCGGGCCGGTTTCGTTCGACAACGTCCTCAGCCTGCTCAAGAGCCGCTCGATCACCGAGGACGAAACCTGCTCGATGAACGATGGCGAGTGGATGCGCGTCGGCGACGTGGCCGCATTCCGCGGCCACATGCGCGACGTGGGCGTCGAAACGTCCCGGCGCGTGCTGCTGTTCGAAGGGGGCCTGGAACGCCGGAACATGGTCCGACTGGTGACCCAGATCGCGCGCGTCCAGCGGCTGAGCGGCCTGCTGACCCTGAAGCAGGGTTCCAACCAGAAGGAAATCTACTTCCGTGACGGCCGCCCGCGCTTCATCTATTCGAACCTGAAGAACGAACTGCTGGGCGAATTCCTGGTTCGCCGGCGGCTGACGACCCGCGAATCCGTGACGACCGCGATCCAGCAGTCGCGGAACGTCACCGGCCGTCTTGGGGATGCGCTCGTGTCCCAGGGCGTCGTGGGCGCGCACGAACTGGCCGAGGCGCTCCAGGTGCAGTTCCGCGAACGCTTTCTGGACATCTTCCGCTGGGACACAGGCTGGTACGGGTTCTTCGAGAACGTGTCCTCGCCCAAGGCCGCGGTGACGCTGGACCTGGACCCGATGGAAGCCCTGGCCGAGGCGATTCGCGCCCAGTACGACCTGCCGCTGTTGCGGGCCTTCCTGAACGAATCGGCGACCCGTCGCCTGGCTCGGACCGACAGCGCCCGCGTTTCGCTGCCCGATCTGAAACTGCTGCCGCGCGAAATGCGGGTGGTGAACCTGCTGGACCAGAACCCCAGCATGGGGCAGTTGATGAAGGTGCTGCCTCCCGGGCCCGAATCCGAACTGCTGGTCTACCGTGTGGTCTTCCTGCTCACCGAAACCGGCGCATGGATGTTCCGCGGCGCCACTTCGACTTCGCCCAGGCGCTGAAACCGCACGCAGTCCTCCGGCCCGCCTCGTTCACGCGCATACACGGATCCCGGGGATGACGTCGCTCAGGCGATCTCGACGAAGCCGGAGCGGGCAAGGTGGGAAACGACGATCAGCGTGCGCAGTTCCGTGGAGGGTAGCTTCCGGACGAGGTCCCGAAGCGAGCGATGGCCGTCCGCATGCCGCAGCACGTCCAGCAGGAGCGCCGGTTGATCGGTGGGGATCTTGAGGGGCCGACGGTCCTTCACCGGGACCGGTACGCGGTCCATCGATCCAAGGGCTTCCCGATAGAGGCGCAGCAGCAGGTCGCCGTTCTTGTCCAGGAAGATGTTCAGTTCGTCGGCCAGGGGAGACAGCATCAGCAACCGCTCCAGCGAAATCATCGCGCCCGCGGAGTCTCCCAGGTCGAACAGCCGCACCACGTCCTCGTAAAGCAGTCGCTGGGTGGGATCCCAATGGATTTCCGCCCCGGCTTCCGGGCGGGCTTCGGGGCGGGCTTCGGGGCGGACCTCCGGGGCGGTAACGACTTCGTCCGGGATCGAGGGAGGCGCCAGCGGTTCGGGGACCGCAATCGTTTCCTGGGCGTGGAAGGCAGGCCCCGGGACGGCTTCGACCAGGGGTGCCGCCTGGGACACGGTCTTGCGGGTGGACTCGGACCGGGTCCGCAGGGTCGAAATGCACCGCTGCAGCGAGGCCGCCAGCGGGTCGCGTGCCGGGTCGAAGGAGGCGGACGCTTCGAACACGCGATGGCGCAAGGCGACCAGGCTGTCGATGTCCTCGGGAAGTTCCGCGAGCAGCCGTTCCAGCAGTTCGACGGTCCGGGAGTTCACAGTGGGTTGGGGTGCGCCACGCATGGCGAGCATTCTAGCATGACCTGGATGGGTGTCGGAAACGGACGACGAAGGCGGGGTCTATTGACAGCGCTTGTGGACGTCGAGGATGTCGGCCCGACGCTTCAGGAAGGCCTTGACGACCATGGGATCGAAGCGGTTGGCCAACTCGTCGCAGATGGACGTGAAGGCGTCCTCCGGGTGCATCGCTTCCTTGTAATGGCGCCGGGTCGTCAGGGCGTCGAACACGTCCGCAACGGCCACCAGGCGGGCCTCCACGGGGATAGCGTCGCCCTTGATGGCATGCGGGTAGCCGCTCCCGTCGATGCGCTCGTGGTGCGACAGGGCGATGTTCGAGGCCACCGGGTCGGCCCGGGCCGCGGTGAGCAGTTCGAAGCCGAAGATGGTGTGCTTCTTCATCTCCTCGAATTCCTGCTTGGTCAGCACGCCTTCCTTCTTCAGCACCTCGTGCCGGATCCCCACCTTGCCCACGTCATGAAGGGGTGCGTACAGGCGGATCTTTTCCACGAACTCCGGGTCCATGCCCATTTCCAGGGCCAGTACCGCGGAATATTCGGCGACGCGGGTCATGTGCTGGCCGGTTTCCTGGTCGGTCATCTCGGCGGCCTTTTCCAGCGCCGCGACCGTGGCAATCGTGATTTCCAGCAGCTCGCGGGTGCGGTCGGAAACGCGGATCTCCAGGCGGCGCTTGTCGTTGACCAGGCGCCTGCGGATGGACGCGAACCGCAGCAGCACGCGCAGGCGGGCGCGCAGGGCACCGTCCGACGCCTCCTCGGTCACGACCTCTTCGGCGCCCATCTGGAACGCGCGCAGTTCCTGGTCGGGGGATCCGGGGGCCGTCACGAAGACGACCGGCAGATCCTCGGTGGCGCGGTTGGTTCGCAGCGCCCGCAGGAGGTTGAAGCCGGCATTGCCGGGCAGCGCCCCGGACACGATGGCGACCTCGGGCGGGGCGGCATGGATCGCGGCCAAGGCATCGGCTTCGGACGAAACGATTTCCAGCGAGTATCCGAACGGTGCCAGCGCCGTGGTCAGCCGCCTGGCCGTTTCCGGTTCCGAGAACACCAGCAGGCGGAAGGTCGACATCACCGTCCCGAACGACGGGTTCGTCGATGCTGTTGCGATCCGGGTCATCGGGAGCCTCGCGAGCACCGGACGAAAAGAATACCAGATGAGGCCGCGTCAGGCCCAGGGATCGCTGCGCACGACCGTGGACTCGCGTCCGGAACCGGTCGAAACCAACTGGATCGGGACGCCCAGCGTCGATTCCAGCCGTTCGACGTAGCCGCGGGCCTCGACCGGCAGATCGGCCATGTCCGTGGCGCCGTCCAGCGGTGCGGCCCAGCCCGGCCAGTCCTCGAGGATCGGTTGCAGGCCCGGCGCCGAAAACAGGTCGGGCGTCGCGATGTCGATGACCGTGTCCCCGAAGCGCCACCCGGTGCAGACCGGCACGCTGGACAGGCCCGAAAGGACGTCCATCTTGGTCAGCGCCAGCGCGGTCACGCCGTTGACCCGCAGGGCATAGCGAAGCGCAGGGAGGTCCAGGTGGCCGCAACGCCGCGGCCGTCCCGTGGTCGCGCCGAACTCGCCGCCCTTCTGGCGCAGCCATTCCCCGTACTCGCCGGTGTCCTCGGTCGGGAAGGGGCCGCTGCCGACGCGGGTCGTGTAGGCCTTCGTGATGCCCAGCACGCCTCCGTGGGCAGGCACCCCGACACCCGACAACGCGAATGCCGCGGGGGCCACGGTCAGGGACGACGTCACGAAGGGCCAGGTGCCGTGCAGCACATCCAGCAGCGTCCCCTGGGCCGACTCGAACAGCACGTTCCGGCCTTCGGCCATGTGCCGCGCGACCACCTCGCCCGTGTCGCGCAGGAAGGGCTTCAACCGGGCGCCCAGGGCGAGGGCCGGAAGCGCGATGGAATTCCGATCCATGGATTCCCCGCCCAGGAACTTCAGCACGGCGTTGCGTTCGGGCAGCAGGGCGTCCAGGCGTGCGAACAGGCGATCCGCGTCACAGAGGTCGGCCAGGCGCACGCCCGTGCGGCCGAACAGGTCCTCGTACGCGGGGCCGATGCCACGGCCCGTGGTGCCGATGCGGCCTGCGCCCCGGGCGGCTTCGCGCAGCGTGTCCAGGCGCTTGTGATACGGCAGCACGACGGTCGCCTGGCGGCTGATCGCCAGCCGGTCGGGCGACACGTTGATTCCTGCCAGGTCCAGGGTGTCCATTTCGTCCAGCAGGGTGTCCGGATCGACGACCACGGCCGGGCCCACGACGCAGAAGGCCTCGGGGTTCAGGATGCCCGATGGGACCTGGTGCAGGACCACCTTGCGGCCTTCCACAACGACGGTATGGCCGGCGTTGGCGCCTCCCTGGTACCGGACGACCAGCGAGGCGTCATGGGCCAGGAGGTCCGTGACCTTTCCCTTGCCTTCGTCTCCCCACTGGACACCGACGATCGTCAGGCTGTTCGGCATGTGGCGACTGCCCCTCAGTTCACGGCGCCGTGGCGACGGCCCGTGGCCAGGAAATCCCGGACCTGTTCCGCGATCGCGATTGCGACGCGGGTCTGCGCCTCGTGCGTGGATGCGCCCAGGTGCGGCGTCAGGACCACGTTGGGGAGGCCGAGCAGTGGACTGTCCCTGGGCGGTTCGGTTTCGAAGACGTCGATGGCGGCGCCACCGAGGTGCCCCGAGGTCAGGGCTTCGGCCAGGGCGGCTTCGTCGATCACCCCGCCGCGCGCGCAGTTGATCAGCAGCGCGCCCGGGCGGCACCGGGCCAGCGCTTCGCGTCCCAGCAGGCCCTTCGTGGCGGCGCCGCCCGGGATGTGCACGGTGACGATGTCGGCCCGGGCCAGCAGGGCGTCCAGCGAGTCGACGGCTTCGACGCCGGCGGCTTCCATGAAGAACGACGGCACCAGCGGATCGAGCGCGACGACCTTCATCCTGAGGCCCAGGGCGCGGTCGGCGACCAGTTGGCCGATCCGGCCGAAACCGATGATGCCCAGCGTCTTGCCGGTGATCTCGATCCCCGTGAACCTCGACCGTTCCCATTCGCCGCGTCGCAGCGAGGCGTCACCCTGGGGGACGTTGCGGGCCAGCGAGAACATCAGGGCGATCGTGTGCTCGGCGGCGGTGACCGTGTTGCCGCCCGGGACGTTCATGACCAGCACGCCCCGAGCCGTGGCGGCCACGACGTCGATGTTGTCCACGCCGGTGCCGGCGCGCCCGATCGCCTTCAGGGCATCGGCGGCCTCGATGATCGGGCGGGTGATCCGGGCGGCGCTGCGGACCAGGAGGACGTCGATGCCCTTCACGGCGAGGCAGAGTTCCGCTTCCGACAGGCCCGTCCGGGTGATCACCTGGTGCCCGGCTGCCTGCAGGAGTTCCCCGGCGCGCTTCGCGAGTTTGTCGGCGATCAGGATCCGGGCGCTCATGTCTCCCTCCGGCAGGGGATCAGATGAGGGTGGCGGGATTTGGCAAAGAAGAAGGAACCGGGTGGGGGATGCGGGGCTCGAACCCACGACCTTTGGTTCCGGAGACCAACGCTCTATCCAACTGAGCTAATCCCCCCAGGAACAACGCGGGCGAAGGCTACCACGGAGGCCCATGAGGCGCAATAGGGAATGGCGCTAGCGAATCACCTCGATCCCGCCCATGTAGGGCCGAAGGGCGTCGGGAACGAGCACCGAGCCGTCGGCCTGCTGGTAGTTTTCCAGGATCGCGATGATCGTCCGGCCGATCGCGACTCCGGACCCGTTGATCGTGTGGACGAACCGCGGCTTTTCGCCGGGTGCCGGACGGTACCGAATGCTGGCACGCCGGGCCTGGTAGTCCTCGAAATTGCTGCAGGACGAAATCTCGCGGTAGCCGCCCTGGCCCGGGAGGTGCACCTCGAGGTCGTAGCACTTCGACGCGGAAAACCCGATGTCGCCGGTGCACAGGGACATGACGCGGTAGGGCAGTCCCAGCGCCTGGAGGACGTCTTCGGCGTCCCGCACGAGGGCCTCGTGTTCGTCGCACGAGGTTTCGGGCGTGGTGAACTTCACCATTTCGACCTTCTGGAACTGGTGGACGCGGGTCATGCCCTTGACGTCCTTGCCGTGGCTGCCGGCCTCGCGGCGGAAGCAGGGCGAGTAGGCGACGTACTTCACCGGCAGGCGCGAGCCGTCCAGGATTTCCTCGCGGTGCAGGTTCGTGACCGGCACTTCTGCGGTCGGGATCAGGTACAGGTCGTCGGTGGCGATGTAGGCCTCCTCGACGAACTTGGGCAACTGGCCCGTGCCGACCATGCAGTCCCGGTTGACCAGTACCGGCGGCAGGATTTCGGTGTACCCGTGCCGCGCGACGTGCATGTCCAGCATGAACGAGGCGAGGGCGCGTTCCAGCCGGGCGCCGGCGCCGCGGTACACCACGAAGCGGGCACCGGAAATCTTCCGGGCCGCCTCGAAGTCCAGGATTCCCAGGGCCTCGCCGAGTTCCCAGTGCTCCTTCGCGGGAAAGTCCAGCGTGCGGGGCGTTCCCCAGGCGCGGACCTCCACGTTGTCGTCCGCCGAGGCGCCGACGGGGGTGGTCGGATGGGGCAGGTTCGGCAGGTTCAGCAGGACGTCCTGCAGCCGGGCCTCGATGTCGCTGACGTCGGCTTCCAGGACCGTGATCCGCTCGCCGATGGCCTTGGATTCCGCCCGCAATCCCTCCCGCCGCTCGGGCGTGACGCCCGGCTGGCGGAAGCCGTCGGACAGGGCCTTCTGGTCCGCCCGGGCCTGGTCGCGGGTGGTCACAGCCAGGCGCCGTCGCGCCGCCAGGTCCTTCAGGGGTTCCAGGTCCGCGCGCCCGCCGCGGGTCGACAGGCGGTCCGCCACTTCGTCCAGGTGCTCCACCACGTATTTCAGGTCCAGCATCGGTGCCTCCGTCCGGGAGCCCCGGATCCCGCCCCTTCCGCGGTCCGCGGTCGAGGCCGTTCCATCAGCCGCCGGTCAGTCTTCCGGGACCGCGTCGGGCCCGGGTGCAGGGGATTCATCAGGTGCGGCGTCACTGCCGCTGCCGGTTCCGTCGGCCTTCTTCCGTCCGCGCCCGCCGCGGTGCCGGGGGCGCTTCTTCGGGTTCGCGTCGCCTTCAGCCGTGGCCTCGGCGGGCGCAGGATCGCCCGCATCCGACGCGGCCTGGGACTCGGGCAGTTCCTCGTCGGGTCGCGATGCGCCCGTTCCCCGATGTCCCGCGTCATCGCCGGCGCCCTCGAGAGGGCCGCCCGCATCCCCGGCGCCGCCCTTGCCCCGGCGGCGTCTGCGGCGACGTTTGTGGCCGCCGGCCTCGCCTTCCGTGCCTTCGGCACCGTCCGGTTCCGCATCGGCCTGGGAGGACGGCGCCTCGTCCGGAATCGGGGCGGGCGCCAGCGCCTTCTTCGGTGCTGCGGTTCGTTCGCGACGCTTCCGCTCGACCGGCGGAGCCACTGGCGCGAGTGCCTCGGCTTCCACGGGCAGGACGGCGTCCGTCGCAGGAATGGCGTCCACGGGCGCCTGGTCCGGCGCTTCCTGGTCCCCTTCCTCCGAAGCATCCCCGGTCAGGTTCGGCAGCCCGGCTTCGAGGCCCAGGCTCTCGGTTCCCTCGCCCGCACCGCCCTTGCCACGGCGGCGGCGGCGACGACGGCGCTTGCGGGTGGCGCTTTCACCGGGTTCCATGGGGCCTTCGGCTTCGAAGTCGGCCCTGGGCGCCTGGTGTGCGTCCATCGCGGGCGTCGCGACGGGAACGGGCGGCTCGAGGGCCGGCCGGGGTTCCCGCGCGGGCCGGGGCTCGACGACCGGCCTGGGCTCGACGACCGGCCGGGGTTCGCGGGCCGGCCTGGGGGACTGCGCGGGCCTCGACGGTGCCTGGGACCTGGGCGCCGGTGTCGCCGCGACGGGTCGCTGCGGGGGCGTCGAAGGGGGCGCGGGCGGCGGCGCGGCGGGGGCCTCGTCGCGATGCGCGGGCATCGACCGCGGCATGGAGGCGACCGGGTGCGGGTCGCGCCGCGCAGGTTCCGGGGCGGGGGGAGGCACTTCCGCCATTTCCTCCAGTCCCAGGAACTTGCTGATCAGGCCACGGAACAGCGAGCGGCCCTTCCCGGGAGACGCGGTTTCGTAGGTCGGCGCCATCGTTCGCGCGCCGACGCCGGGGACGTGCACGACGTCGCCCTCGTCCGTCTCGGGAACGATCCCTTCGCCCGTCTCCTCGGATTCCTCGTACCCCATGATCGACTTGCGGCCCTGCGGCACGTCCCCCAGGACCGTCAACTTCAGGTCGTCCGGAAGGGCGTCCGGATCGCCGATCACGTCGATCAGCACGTCGAACTTCCGTTCCAGCGCGGTGAGGGCCTCGCGCTTCCGGTTGTTGAGGAAGTTGCCCACCTCGACCGGCACCGTGACCTCGACGAAGGCCGCCCGGTTGCCCTGGGTGGCCAGTCGCTCGCGGATCTTTCGCAGGGCGGACATCGCCAGCAGGTTCGGCGACCGCACGCGGCCCGAACCGCCGCAGGTGGGGCAGGGCAGGGTGATGCCCGAATCCACAGACTGGCGCAGGCGCTGCCGGCTGAACGCCAGCAGCCCGAACTCCTGGATGTGCGTGAACGTCAGGCGCGCCTTGTCCCACTTCAGCCCGGCCTTCAGTTCCTCCTCGACCGCCCGCTTGTGGGCTTCCGATTCCATGTCGATGAAGTCCACGATCAGGATGCCGCCCAGGTCGCGCAGAACCACCTGTCGCGCGATCTCGCGGGCCGCTTCCAGGTTGGTGCGGAACGCGGTGTCCTCGATGTCCCTGGACTTCATGCGGCCGGAGTTCACGTCGATGGCGACGAGGGCCTCGGTCTGGCCGATGATGATGCTGCCGCCGGACGGCAGCACCACCTTGTTGGTCAGCAGAGCCTCGATCTGCCGTTCCACGCCGTGGCGGAGGAACAGCGGCATGTCCCCGGCGTAGCGCTTGAGGATCGCCCGCCGCTGGGGCATGCGCGAATCCAGGAACTGCGCCAGTTCGCGGTAGGAGGTTTCGTCCTCGACGATCACCTCGGCGACGTCCGACGTCATGTAGTCGCGCACGAAGCGCAGCGCCAGGCCCGCCTCGACGTGGACCTCGCCCGCGCCCTGGCGGGACTGGAAGTTCTGGAGGATGGATTCCCAGGCCGCCACCTGCTGATCCAGGTCCGCCTGCAGATCGTCGAGGTGCTCGTCCTCGCCGACGGTCCGCACGATGCAGCCGTAACCCTCGGGAATCTGCAGTTGCTGTGCCAGCGACCGCAACCGGGCACGCTCCTCGCCGCCCAGCTTGCGGGAAATCCCGGTGCGATCCGAAAACGGCATCAGCACCACGAAGCGGCCCGGCAGCGACACGTGCATGGTCAGGGAGGCGCCCTTCTTGCCCACCTCCTCCTTCGTCACCTGCACCAGCACCCAGTCGCCGGACTTCAGCCCGGAGCGGTTGGCCGCGCGGCCATGGCCGGTCAGGTTCGCAAGCGATTTCGACGCCACCTCGTCGAACGGCAGGAAGCCGTCCTTGGCGGCGCCGTAGTCCACGAAGGCCGCGTCGATGCTGGGTTCGACCGAGGTCACCCGGCCGCGATAGACGTTGCCCTTGCGCTTGCTCGAAGAGGCGCTTTCGATTTCGACATTGGCGAGGCTGTCGCCCTCGAGCAGGGCGGCACGGGCCTCGTACGGGTCCACGGACACAAGAATGCGTTTCGGCACGAATTCCCTCGATGTTTCAAGTGGGTTCCATGGAATCAATGAAGGCGGGCGAGACGGCGTGCATGGCGATCGACGGGGAACGGGTGGAAACCGTCCAGGCGGCGCACACGATCACAGGCTCACCGACTCCACGCGCAGCAGTTGTCGCCCGATCAGGAAGATGTCGCCCGCGTTCAGGTGCAGCGAGCCCCCGCGGCGCACGTAGGTCCCGTTGCGGCTCTTCTGGTCCGCCAGCGCCAGGCCCGCCGGGCCGGCCTGGATCGCGGCATGGCGGCGCGACAGGAAGCGGTCGCCGCCCAGTTTCACGTCGCCTTCCTCGCGGCCGATCACGAAGGGCAGCGTCCGGATCGGGTGGACCTCGCCCTCCCGGCCGTCGGAAAGGATCCGGGTCAGCGTCGCCAGCACCGGCTTTTCGGCCGGCGCTGCGTACAACTTGAATTCCGCCGGCGCGAAGGTGCCGGCCACCAGGGAGGCCCGGAAGACCGAATCGCCGCACACGAAGCAATCCCCCTCGGACAGGGGATGCGCGTCCGAGATGCGGACATACAGGCCGTTGAGGCTTCCCAGGTCCTGGACCTCGACATGGTCGCCCGCCGGGACGACCAGGGCGTGGCGCGGAGAAACGGTGTCGTCGTCCGGGAACGACAGCCCCCCCTCGTCATGCCCCAGGGGCAGGCCGGCGTCCGGGATGTCGAACGGGGTCGCGCTGCCGCCGCCGCGCGCCAGACGGACGATCCGGAAACGCTTGCCCCCCGCTCGCGACTGCTGCGACGAAGCCGGTGCGGGACGAGGCCGCTGGGACGACGAGGGCGCGCCCGAGGCGTCCAGGGTGCTCGGAGCCGCGTCCAGCGCCGGCGATTCCGGGTCCGAGGCGGCGTCCGGGACGAGGTCCAGCGTCGAGCCGCACTCCGGGCAGAAAAGGTACTGCGGATCCAGGTCGATCTTGCAGCTGGGGCAGGCCTTCCTCACGATCGCACCTGTTCGTGGTACGGGCGCGCCCATTCTCCGGCAGGCGCTCGCGGATGTCAATCGGCGGGCCGGAGCCGGCCCCACCGGATTTCGCGTCGCAATCCCGCCCGGCGAGCGGCCTCGAAGGCCTCGGCGCGTTCCGCCAGGGGGGCGCGAACGTAGGCGGCGCGGAAGGTGCGCGTCCATTCGTCCAGGGGCACCGCAGCGAGGATCCCGCCCCGGATGTCGTCCGGTCGCGGATGGGGAGGCACGGCGAACGGCGGCGGCCGGTCGAACCCGCCCGCGGGCTGGGCCGGGAAGGGCGTCCGGGGCAGGTGCAGCAGGCGCCGCACGTCCTCGCGGACCTTCGCGACCGCCTTCCGTCGCCCCTCCAGCACCGAACCGGCCACGTGCGCGGTCGCGATCCGGGTGGCCGCCACCACCGAAGGGTCGGGGGTCGGTTCGCCCTCCCAGACATCCACCGCCAGGGCCGGGGCCAGGCCGGAGGCCAGGTGCGCCTGCAGCGCGGCGCCTTCGACCACGGGGCCCCGCGCGCTGTTGCACAGCAGGCGGACGTCCCCGCTGGCCAGCGCCCGGAAGACTCCCCGATCGATCATCCCCCGGGTGGGCCAGCGGGTATCCCGGGCTTCGGTCAATGGAACGTGCAGCGACACCACGTCGCACTGCCACAGGTCCTCGAGCGCGGCGGACTGGAACGCCCCCGCGGTTCGCGTTTCCTGCGGCGGGTCGTACGCGACGAACCGCATGCCCAGCCGCGCCAGCCGGGCCGCCAGTGCGCGCCCGCAATTCCCGAACCCCCAGATGCCGACCTTCAGCCGGTGTGGATCCGTCACTTCCGGGAGGGCGTGGAGGATCGCGGCGACGACCCAATCGGCCACGCCGGCCGCGGTGGATCCCGGCGCGTTGAAGACCTGGATCGGATGCCCGCGCTGTCGTTGTGCGGCGCGGATGTCCTCGCAGATCACGTGATCCAGGCCCACCACCGGCGTCGCCACGGCGACCAGGCGCGGCGCGGCGGCCAGCAGGGAGGCGTCCACCCGGGTCACGGATCGGCAGGCCAGCACGTCGGCATCGGCCAGGATGGACGGGTCCTTCCGCAGGTCCGCGGCGTCGTACGGCACGACGTCGCCCAGGCCGTCGAAGCCCTCGATGCCCCAGGGGATGTGATGATCGACCCGGATGCGCGGGCGGTTCATGGGACCTCGTTGGCCCGGCGGGCGCCGCGAGGGGTCATCGCTTCTTCGGCGAACCGAACAGGGCGTCCAGGCGGGCCTTCGCCTCGTCGGCCGACCGGGGAGTCGTCTTGACCGGAGCGCCGCCGAACATCGC
The DNA here is from genome assembly GCA_903857665.1 of uncultured Myxococcales bacterium. Classification (GTDB taxonomy): domain Bacteria; phylum Myxococcota_A; class UBA9042; order DTJE01; family DTJE01; genus CAIZWN01. The sequence continues at coordinate 34,107 of CAIOFV010000157.1, read as the reverse complement.
CTGCATGCGTTCCTTGGCCTTCGTCGCTTCCTCGTCGCCCGTGTCCTTCGTGCCCTTGAAGGTGAAGTACAGGCAGAAGTTGCCCTCCGCGCGGTCGCGGATGAACTCGCCCTGGTTTTCGGTGCACTGGTTGTGCACGTCGGGATTCCAGTACTGGCAGTTGAAGCAGGCGTGCAGGTACGAGTAGCAGTTCGGGCACGTGTCGCGGCGCCCGATCTTGACCTCGAAGACGAGTTCTTCGCCACACTTGTAACAGCGGGTGCGGGATTCCTGCTCCATGGGCCTTCCGGCTCCTCCCAAGAACTCGGGCGAAGCATACCAGAGGCCGCCGCCCACCGCCAGAGCCGGCCTCGCGGATGGCGGGTCGCGGCCTTTGCTGCACGCCCTGCCCCGTGGCCACGCCTCCCGGGGAGGCGTAGAATCGTTGCGTAGAGCGAGGGAAGGGCCATGCGTGCGGCAGTCGTGGATGCGATCGGGGCGGCTTCGCTTTCGTGCCCGGCCCGGTTCGCAGGCCTCCTGTCGCTCCTCGCGCTGCTTTGCGCCGGCTGCGGCGCCGACCCGGGCGAGGCGAAACCCCTGACCCTCAACAGCGTGGCGGCCGAGGTCAGCGATTGCGGCGGGTTCGCGCGGACGGTCGCCGCGGTGATGGCCGAGGCGGCGGTGGACGCGCCCGCATACTGCGACGCGGAAGTGCTGCGGTGGGCCCACGACCCGGCCGCGCAGTCCCTCACCGTGACCGATACCCGCGTGTCGCTGAACTGCTGCGGCAGCCACGCCATGACGATGGCGTGCACGACCCAGGGCTGCACCGTGACGGAAACGGACGCGCCGCAGGACGGAAGCACCCGGTGCCGATGCTCGTGCGTGTTCGATTTCCAGGTCGTGGCCACCCCGTTTGCGGCTGCCGTGATCCCCCTGACCCTGGTTCGCGACGTCACCGACGACGGCGCATCCCCGGCGACCGTGTGGAGCGGCGCCCTGGACCTGTCGGCCGGCTCCGGGTTCGTGGTGATCGATGACCAGCCCGTCGTGATGGGATGCGAACCGATCGTGCCCTGACGATCCTCCGGGGCCGCCCCGCTCCGGCTCCCCTCCTTCGACAAAACGGATGTCGCGAACTTGGCGTCGCGATCGCAGCCAACCTAGACTCGCACTGCGGCGCAAGGCGTGCCGCTGCACGGAGGGCTGCGATGCCGATCGAAGCGATCAGTTGGGGCATGGTGGACGCGACGATCCCGATCCGCGAGTTCACGGCCGATGGCGCGCCCTTGGGCGCCGTGGCGACCCGCCTGGGGCCGCACGGCATGGAACTGGCGTGCGAGCAGGTGCCTCCGGGCCGCTACGCCTGGCTGGGTTTCGACCTGCCCTCGGGGGATTCGATCAAGACGCTGGCGGAAATCGTGGGTGTCGTCGGCGAGGCCGGCAGCGCCGGTCGCAGCCGCGTGCTGGTACGCTTCAAGCACGTGTTCCCGAGGGATCGCGTGGCGATGGAAGGCTTCCTGAACGCCCGCGCCGCCGCCTGACGGTCCCGGCGCAGGCGCCCGCAGCGCCTTCCTCCCGCCGATTCAACGCACCGACTTCAGCGCCCGCTCGAACCCCGGCAATGCCCGCTCGATCACCGCGTCGTCCACCGCGAACGAAATCCGGAAATAGCCCGGGAACGCGAAGCCCGCACCGGGCGTGACCAGCACGTGCTCGGCCGCCAGCACGTCCAGCCACTTCGTGTCGTCCGGCAGCGGCGACCTCGGGAACATGAAGAACGTGCCTTCGGGCTTCACGATGTCGTAGCCCATGGCCGTCAGCGCCTCGTACAGGCGGTCGCGCTTGCGCTGGTAGACGGGCACGTTCGTCTGGTAGGTCCCCAGGTACAGCAGCACTCGCTGCATGATCGCCGGCGCGTTCACGTAGCCCAGCGTCCGGTTGCAGAAGGTCGTGGCCGCGAAGATGTCCGACGCGTCCTCGCAGTTCGGGCCGATGGCCAGGTAGCCGATGCGCTCGCCGGCCAGGGACAGGTCCTTCGAGTGCGACGTGGCGAGGATCGTGTGCTCGTAGAAATGGAACGGGCTGGGGAACGTCCGGCCGTCGAACAGCAGCCGCCGGTAGGGCTCGTCGGAGAACAGGTATATGGTCCGGCCGTTTTCCGCCGACTTGCGGCGCAGCAGGTCGCCCAGGCCCTTCAGCACCTCGGCGGTCACGATCCGGCCGCTGGGGTTGCAGGGACTGTTGAGGATCATGGCGCGCGTGCGAGGCCCGATGCGGCGGTCCAGGTCCTCGAGGTTCGGCAGGAACGTCGCGTCGGCCTTCGACACGACCGGCGTGCCGCCGTGGTTGCGGATGTAGAAGGCGTACTCGGGGAAGAAGGGCGCGACCAGCACCACCTCGTCCTCCGGGTCCAGCACCGACTTCAACAGGATGTTCAGGGCGCCGGCGGCTCCGATCGTCATCACGACGCGGGCGGCCTCGAACGGGACGTCCAGCTCGGCCGCAAGCTCGGCCGCGACCCGCGCCCGGACCTCCGGGAAGCCGCTGTTCTGCATATAGGCGTGGATGCCGTGGCGCTCTTCGTGGACGACGCGTTCCAGCGCAGCGTGGAACTCCGGGGGCGGATCGACGTACGGGTTGCCCAGCGTGAAGTCGTAGACGTTGTCCGCGCCGTGGATCGCCTTCAGCCGGAGGCCCTCCTCGAACATCTTGCGGATCCATGATCCGTGGACCATGTCGTCCTTCAGTTGCCTCGAAATGCTCATCGACGCTCCGCGCTAGGCCGAAAGTCTCCTATCGCATGCGAAGGTCCCAAGTCAACACCGCCCGATCGTGGGCGACCGGCTCCATGACGCAGTGTGCCAAGGCCCGGGAAAAACCTCTTGACAGAGCCACGCCCCGGCTCCTAACCTTCCCGCAGGTCTACCCTATCTTTATGGAGGTACTACCCATGGCCGCCTACGTTGCCGACCTTCGCGACATCCGTTTCCTGCTGTTCGAAGTGCTGAAGATCCAGGATCTGCAGAAGCTGCCCATGTTCAAGGACTACGGCAAGGACGACTACGACGCGCTGATGATCGAGGCCTACAAGCTCGCCCGCGACGTCATCGCCCCGATGAACGAGATTTCCGACCAGGTCGGCGCCAAGTTCGAGGACGGCAACGTCACGCTGCCCGAGCCGTTCAAGAACGCGTGGAAGCGCCTGTCGGAAAACGGCTGGCTGGGCGCGATCCAGTCCCAGGAAATCGGCGGCCAGGGCCTCCCGTGGGTCATGGGCCAGGTCATCCATGAATTCTTCATCGGCTCGTGCGTGGGCTTCGCGCTGACCGCCGGCCTGACCGAAGGCGTCATCAGCCTGCTGCAGGACTTCGGCACCGAAGAGATCAAGGCCAAGTACGCGCCGGCGCTGCTGGAAGGCAAGTGGTCCGGCACCATGTGCCTGACCGAGGCCGGCGCGGGCTCGGACGTCGGCGCCAACAAGGCGACGGCCGAAAAGCTGCCGAACGGCAAGTACCTGATCCAGGGCACCAAGATCTTCATCACCGGCGGCGATCACGACCTGTGCAACCCCGCCAACGCCAACGTGATCCATGCCGTGCTGGCACGCACCGCCGACGCCCCCGCGGGCACGAAGGGCCTGTCGCTGTTCGTCGTCCCGAAGTACCGCGTCGCTGCCGACGGCACCCGCGGCGAGTTCAACGACGTCAAGGTCGGCCGCATCGAGCACAAGATGGGCATCAAGGGCTCGCCGACGTGCGTGCTGAACTTCGGCGAAGACAACAAGTGCGAAGGCGAGATCCTCGGGGCCGAGCTCGAGGGCATGAAGATCATGTTCCACATGATGAACGAAGCCCGCATCATGGTCGGCGTCCAGGGCCTGGCCGCCGCCGGCGCGTCCTACGAGGCCGCGAAGTCCTACGCCCAGGAGCGCCTCCAGGGCTCGCACATCCTGGCCATGAAGGACCCCAAGGCCCCCAAGGTCGCGATCATCGAGCACGCCGATGTCCGCCGCATGCTGCTGTGGCAGAAGTCGGTGGTCGAGGGCCTCCGGGCCCTGCTGTACACCTCGGCGTGGTACGCGGACATGGCCCGCGCCTCCGAGGACCCGGCCGAGCGCGAGAAGTACAACGGCTACGTCGAGCTGCTGACCCCGATCTGCAAGGCGTACGGGTCGGACATGGGCGTGAAGGCCTGCGACCTGGCCATCCAGACCTACGGCGGCTACGGCTACTGCTCCGAGTACCCGGTCGAGCAGAACTACCGCGACGCCCGCATCGCGCCGATCTATGAAGGCACCAACGGCATCCAGGCGATGGACCTCGCCGGCCGCAAGATCCCGATGAAGTCGATGCAGATCTTCAGCGGCTTCCTGAAGGAAATCGGACTGTTCACCGACAAGTACAAGATGCACCCCGGCGTTGGCAAGATCGCGACCAAGCTGGGCGAGGCCAAGAACGTGCTGGCCGAAGTCACCATGAAGATGATGGGCATCGCCATGCAGGACCCCCAGTACTTGATGCTGGTGGCCTACCCGCTGCTCGAGTCATTCGGCGACGTGATCGCGGCGTTCGGCCTGGTCAACGAGGCGGTCGTGGCCGACGCGGCCCTGACCAAACTGTACCAGGAGAACAACGCGACCGGCATGTCCGACAAGAAGAAACTGGTCACGGACAACCCCGAAGCGAAGTTCTACTGGGGCAAGGTCCAGTCCGCGACGTTCTTCTGCAACAACATCCTCCCGCAGGTCAAGGCCCGCGCGGAAGTGATGAAGAACAACGACCGCTCCTCCCTCGACGTCGTGTTCTAGGAACCCCGGGGCTCTCCCCGACGCCTTCCTGACACATCCCTGACGTTTCGCTGCTGAATCGCAGGCAGGACTCTACCAGGCCGACGTCACGACGTAGGAATCCTGCGACACGACCGAGCAGTGCAGGTTCACGTCGCTGTATGCGAAGTCCTGATCGTAGGCGAACGTCTTGTCGCCGGCGCCCAGCAGGTACGCGTTCAGTTCCACCTCGATGGTTGTGGCGGCGTAGTGCTGGGGGGGCTCGGGGGCGTCGCCGACCGCCGCGCCGGTCGGCGACGGGTTGGCCAGCACGGGGCGGGCACGAGCGTCCGCCGGGAAGACCGGGAGGTCCACCCAGGTCCGCTCGGGCCGCACGAACATCTCCCACAGGCAGTGCGATTTCGGCCCGCCGAACGACCCGACGCCCTGCGCGGTCGCGTCCATGTTTTCCAGCAGCAGGTTCCTGGGCGCGGCCGTCATGTAGTTCAGGCGGATCGCGTAGAGGTCGGGCGATCCCGGCGACGCCACGGGCTTCCATTCCAGGTGGCCGGTGAACGGTTCGGCAGACAGGGTGTCCAGCGGCGGTTTCCCTGGCACGCCGGCGACAGGCGGGACGGGATGGATCGCCTGGGGAAGGTCCAGCCACGAATCGAACGCCACCGAGTCGCCCCCGACGACCTGCGGCCTCACCGGCGTGGAGATGCCCGGCGGGTCGGCGCCGAAGTAGGCCGACCGGCCGCTCAGCCCCACCGCCAGCCGGTTCAAGTAGGGGATCCTTAGCGCCGCGATCGCCTGGTCGTCCTCGACGGGGAACCGGATGTGGGTGGGCCCGACGAACCCGGGCGTGTTGTTGTACGAACCGTCGATCGCCACGAACACGAACCCCTCGCCCCCGGCGTCCATCACCGGCATCACCAGGCGGCTGGGCAGCGTCACGCCCGTCATCGGGTCGGTCGGCGGAACCCCCAGCGAGATCGCGACGGTATCGGCGTCGGGCTGCCCGTCCCCGTCGCGGTCCGCGCGCAGGTCGATGTCCAGCATCAGCGGGGGAACCACGTAGGTCGTCTGGCCCCCGGTCACGGAAATGCGCTGGATGGCCAGCGCCATCGGCTGCACCTCCAGCTTGTAGGGATCCTGGATGGCGTCGAGCACGCCCTTCGCCAGCCCGGCCAGCGCGAACAGCAGGTACTGGCCCTCCGGGACGTTTTCCAGGCGGAACTGCAGCGGCGCGCTGTCATCGAGGCCGTTGTCCAGTGAGCCCGGCTGGTAGGGGACCAGGTTGGCGGGCAGCGCGAAGGGGTTGGTCGGGTCGGTCGGCGGCTCCAGCACGCTGCCCATGCTCATCGACGACAGGGGCACGTTCTTCACGGCCAGTTGCACGATGGCGATCGGCAGGGGGTGCTTGTAGCTATCGAACAGTTTCCCGTCCGTGGGCATGGAGGGAAGCCCGCCTTCGCCGGCGAACCCGGACACGACGCCTTCGACCCGCCCGACACGCACGGCATCGGCCGGAAGGACCGGGTCCAGCCGCACCATCGCCACCGACAGCACCGCCGCGTCTACCTCGAAGTAGGTGACGAACCGGTACCCGTTGGCGCCGACCGTGATGTCCACGGGCCCCAGCAACTCGACGTCGGTGATGACCACGTTGCCCTGGGGTCCGGTGACCCCCTGGAACCTCGTGACCCCGTCCTTCTGCACCAGAACGTAGGCGTCGGGGAAGGGCTGGGGCGACTGGTCCGGCAGGCCCACGGTGCTGGCGACCACCGCGAAGACCGTCAGTTCGCCCTGCAGCCGCCGTTCCTTTGGATACGGCATCGTGTTGACGCCGGGCTGCGGGATCGTGACGTCGAAGGCGATGGTCACGCTGCGCACGTATTGCAGGTAGTGGACGGACACCTGCACGGTGTCGTTGCCGGCCGCGCAGATCGTTGCACGGTAGGTCCCGCCGCCGGACCAGACGGTCGCGGACAGTTCCCCCGAGCTGGCGGCGAACTTGACGTCCTTGTCGGCCAGCACCTGCCCGCTGTTGGCCAGCAGGGCCACCAGGTCCACGCAGCGGTAGCCCGTGCGGGTCGTATCGACGTACACCGGGCTGGCGGTCAGCGACAGCGTGGGACCCGCGCCGTTCGGCTGGGGGTCGCGGCCGTCGGGGATGCCGTCGCCGTCGGTATCGGGATTGAGGGGATTGGTGCCGGCCGCCGCTTCCTGCTTGTCGGACAGCCCGTCGCCATCGGAATCGCGGCCGGTGGTGCGCCCGCACGCCAGCAGCAGCGCCAGCAGCAGGACCCCCGGGATTCGCCTCGCAATCATCGTCCGTCCCGTATTCGTGTCGAAGGGGAGTATCAAACTCCGGGCGGGGGGCGTCAATTTCGGACGGCGGAACGAGTTGGGATCGGGCCGATTGGGGAACCCAATTCAAGCATCGTAAAATGGGAAGCCTGCACATGCAAAAACATGTCAAAACATATTGACAGAGGTTGTTGCAGGAGATAGCGTCCACCTGGATATTGTCAGAGGTGATTACGTCCATGCCCAAGCGTGCCAAGGACAAGCCTAGGCCTCAGGTCCTCAAGCCCCAGCCCACGGTGAAGGGGTTCTACGCATGGGTCATTGAAAGGATGGAGGTGGCTACGGGTGATTCTCCCGCGGAAGCGGCAGCCTGGATCATTCGTGCCTGGATCGACAACAACCAGGACTTTCTGAGGACCAGTTACGGAATCAGGCGAGAAGACTTCACGGGCGTCATCAGTCTTGCTGACAGGCGGGATGCCAAGGAATCGGAGGTAGGCCGGGCGAAGAAACGTCTGGATTGAAGGTGTCAGGGCGCGAAACGGCGACCTCTCTGCCGCGCGGAGCTGCCCTCCGATGCGGTGTCGAGATCGCCGCTCCGCGGCCCTCGCGCACCCCTGACCTGGAGGTGGCCCAACGCGGCTGGCCATCAGCCGACGGCGGGCATCCGTGACACGCCGTGGAGGGGCTGTGCTTCCGGACCGCACCATCATCGTATCGTTCGGCTGCGACATCCGCGGCCAGGTTGCGCGTCTCCGCTGTCAATTCACGTCCCATTGCGAATCAGGGAACCGACTGAAGCGAAGGCGTGGCCTTGTAAACTGGCCCTGAAAGACCGAGGTGGTCCGGTGGATCAGGACGAACCCAGGAAGACTCCGGTCCGAACGGTGGCAGGCGAGGCCAACCAAGGCGTCACTTCGCGTCGCACACCGAGTCCCCCGCTTCCGGGCCGAATCCTGGTTGCGACCCTCATGCGGACGGAGCCTGCATCTCCCGAGGTCGATTGGAAACTCGTCGAGGGTGTGCTTGACGGTTTCCATCGCGATGCTGAAATCGCCTATCGGCGCGCTACGAACAATCGCCTGGTTGGGATCGCGATTTCTTTGGGAGGAAGTCTGCTGGTTCTGGCAGTTTCCATTCTTCGCATGCCCGCAACCTTCGTATTCGGTCCCTTCCTCGGAATCTTCATCTACGTGGGGTCCCGATACTTCAGGGCAGCCAGTGAATCCGAGGAGAACGCTCAGGAGATCGGGCGGCTCGTCCTGGAATTGAAGACCAACCTTCTCCTCGTGGCTTCCTCGGCCGGACTATCCGAAGAGGTTCTTCTTTCGTTGCTTGAACAGACCAAGCAACACGCGGCGCTGCACTCCGGGAACCCGTTGGCGCGTGAGCGGGCGTTGAGGGCGGGACTTCGAGACCTCCTGTGGAAGGCTGGCAAGACGCGACAACCCGACGAGCACCAGCCTAGGCATCCGGTCGGAGCGTCCTGACTTTCCGGACAGGCAGATCAACCGCTGATAGGGGATGGGAATCCTGCAAGAGAGTCGCGCGGAATCCCACCCAGCCCTTCCCAACGCCCCCGCCCGGCATCGCGCAGAAGTCGCTTGAGGTTCAGGTCGGCGCCCGATATGCTTCGGTTTGTGAATGAACGCCTTCCCCTCCTCGCGGCCGTGGTCGTGGCCCTCGCGGTCGCACCCGCAGCCTTCGCGCAGTCGGGCTTGCTGAACGGGCGGGTCAGCAACCAGTCGGGGCTCTGCGGGGCGGCGGAACCCCTGAGCGTCCAGTTCATGGGCAACGAGATGTCCCCACGGATCGAGGTGCCCACGGGCGCCCCGGTGGTCGTGGGGCTGCCGCGCGGGATGTACAGCATCGCGGTGATTCGTGCCGACGGGTCGCTGCTGGAGGAAACGAACACGCTGCTGATGGCGCCGGACTGGGTGCTGACGGTCGGCTGTGCCGGGATGCCGGCGCCGTCGTTGCCTGCGGCCGGGGCGAACCCGGCGCCCGCCGCCGCCTCCCCCGCGGTGCCCATCCGCCTGGTGAACACGACCGGCGATTGCGGCGATCCGAAACCCGTCGAGTTCCTGGTCGATCGCCGGTCCGTCGGCGTCGTGGCCGACCGTGGCCAGGCCCGGGTGTCGGTCCCCGCGGACGGCGCCGTGGTGGACGTGTTGTCGGGCGGTCGCCGCGTGATGACGTCATCCGTGTCCCACCCCAAGGCGGGGCAGACGCTGGCCTTCGGGTGCACCTTCCCCGATCTGGCGGGTTCCGGCGACGGGATCCCGGTGGCCTTCGAAAACACCACCGACCAGTGCCCCGATCCGGCGGCGCGGCGGGCCCTGACGCTGTGGGTGGACGGGTTGCCGGTGACCGGCGTGACCCCCGGCAGGAAGACTGCGGTGCGCTTCGTGCCGGGGCAGCACGACTTCGAGGTGCGGGTCGGGTGGTCCAGGGAGCGGGTGGTCCGGGGGGCCAAGGACGTCCAGGCCTCCTTCCGGATCCACTACGGCTGCGGGAAATAGGCGGCGGGGCGGCCGAAGGCGGGCCGCCGGGGAAACGACGGATGAAAAAGAACTTCGTCCTCGATACCAACGTGCTGCTCCACGACCCGAATGCGATGACGTCGTTCGCGGACAACAACGTCTGCGTGCCGATCTACGTCATCGAGGAAATCGACCACTTCAAGAAGGAACTGTCGGAACTGGGCCAGAACGCGCGGCAGGCATCGCGGTTGCTGGACCGCTTCCGCGAGCGCGGCGACCTGCGGACGGGCGTCGAAATCCCGGACGGCGGCAAACTGCGGGTGCTGTTCGCGTCGGCGGACCACCTGAAGGACATGGCCCCCTACCATCGGGACATCAGCCTGTCGCACCTGATGGACCGCCTGATCGTCGGGACCGCGCTGGAACTGCGCAAGGCCGAACCGGAAATCCCGGTCGTGTTCGTCACCAAGGACACGAACCTGCGCATCCGGGCGGTGGCGATGGGGCTGCACGCCGAGGACTACAGCAAGGAAAACCGCGATATCAGCGAACTGTACACGGGCACGGGCGACGTCGGCGTGGACGGCGAGTCCATCGCGCGGCTGTTCAAGAACGAAACCGTGCCGGTGCCGGAAGGCATGACGTTTTCCGAAAACCAGTACCTGGTGGCGCGGAACCCGCTGAACCCGTCGCAGTCCTGCCTGACCCGCGTGGCGGCGAAGGAAGGGATGCTGCAACGGATCGTGGAACTGAAGGACCCGGTGTGGGGCATCCGCCCGCGGAACAAGGAGCAGCACTTCGCGCTGGACGCGCTGCTGCGGGACGAAATCAAGCTGGTCACGCTGATCGGCAAGGCGGGCACGGGCAAGACGCTGCTGGCCATCGCCGCGGGCCTGCAGAAGGTCGCGGAAGAGCAGACGTTCACGCGCCTGCTGGTGTCCCGGCCGATCTTCCCGCTGGGGCGCGACATCGGGTACCTGCCGGGCGACGTGGAAGAAAAGCTGAACCCGTGGATGCAGCCCATCCACGACAACGTGGAATTCCTGATGGGCCTGTCGCGGCCGGACCGGCGCGGCGGCAGGTCGTACCGGGAACTGCTGGACATGGGGTTGATGGAGGTCGAGCCGCTGACGTACATCCGCGGCCGGTCGATCCCGAACCAGTTCATGATCGTGGACGAGGCCCAGAACCTGACGCCGCACGAGGTCAAGACGATCATCACGCGCGTGGGGGACGGGACCAAGATCGTGCTGACGGGCGACCCCTACCAGATCGACAACCCGTACGTCGATTCCGTGAACAACGGCCTGATCTACGTCAGCGAGCGGTTCAAGCAGACGCGGCTTGCCGCCACCGTGACGCTGACGAAGGGCGAACGGTCGGAACTGGCCGAAATGGCAGCGAATCTTCTGTAGCGTCGGGCGCGCCGGATCGCGCTGGATGCGAGGGCTTGGAACATGACGGTGCTGCAGGTCCTGAAACGTCGCCGGTCGATCCAGCGGTTCGAAAACGAGGGGCTGCTGCTGACGCGGGAAATGATCGAGGAGATGATCGGCGACGCGTGCCTGGCGCCGTCGGACTTCAACCTGCAGCCCTGGCGCTTCGTGGTGGTGCGGGACCGCGAGCGGAAGGAAATCCTGTACGACTGCGCTTACAAGCAGGAAAAGGTGCGCACGGCGTCGGCCGTGGTGATCGTGTGCGGCGATGCGTTCGCGGACCGCCGGGCGGAAGCGGAGGCCGCCGAGGCCGTCAAGGCGGGCGCCCTGGACGAAATGGAGGCGGCTCGCATGGTGGAGGCGATCCACCGGTCCTTCGAGGGCAACGACGTGGCGCGGTTCGCGATGGCGGTCCGGGATCCGGCCTTCGCGGCGATGGCGCTGATGCTGCTGGCGACCGAGCGGGGCATCGGGACCACGCCGATCGGGCGTTTCGACGACAAGGCGTTGCGGCGTGCGTTTTCGATCCCGGATCGCTACTTCCCGGTGCTGCTGGTGGCGCTGGGCCTGCCTGCCCTGGACGCGCCGGTGCCTCCCCGCGGGCGCAGGATGCCGCCGTCCGACGTCGTGTTCCACGAGGGGATGGGGGGAGCGGAGCCGTAGGTGCTGCCCGCTTCTTCCCGTCCGTGCCCGTGCCCGGCCGCATCGGGTACGGGCGCGGGTACGGGTACGGACAGCCCGCAAAAGAGGCCCCGAAATCGCGGGACTCGCATCGTACGGGTCGCCGGGCTAGATCTTTTCCAGCACCCGCGTCAGGCGCTGCTCGGCCTCGGCGGCCAGAGGCGCGACGCCCGGGTTGTCGACCACGCTGAACATGGCCTTCGGGGACGCAATGCTGACCGCGGCGCCGTCCCCGGTTTCGGTCACGACGACGTTGCAGGGCAGCAGGAGGCCGGACCAGGGCTCGCCCTGCAGGGCCTGCCAGGCCAGCGGCGGGTTGCAGGCGCCCAGGATCACGTATTTCCTTCCGAGGTTGGCGTCCAGCTTCGCCTTCATCACGTCGTGGACGTCGATGCGCGTCAGGATGCCGAAGCCCTCCGTCTTGAGCGCGGCGATGGTACGTTCCACGGCGTCCTCCCAGGTCGTTCCGGGAAGTTCGCGGGTCAGTCCGTAGGGGGGACGCTGCACGGGATCCTCCGGTGATGCAGGGACCCCTGTACGGTGGGAATGCAGACGCAACGTGTCAAGAAGCGCGGCCCGCAGGCTTACGGCGTTGCCAATCGCGGATCCGGTGATTATCATGCCCCGACGAATCCCCCCGGGCTGAAGGGTCCCGGCACGAGGAATGGGTGTGAAGCAGAGCGTCAAGACCATCCTGGTCTGGTTGGTGCTGATCGGGCTGTTCGCCTTCATCATGAAGGAGCACTTCGATCGCCCGTCCCCCACGGACATCGAGTTTTCGGCCTTCATCATCAAGGCGTTGCCAGAGCCTGCGGAACCCAACGGACCGAAGCCCCCCTCGGGAGTGTCGAAGGTCACGGTCAAGGGCGACCACCTGGACGGCGAGTTCGTCGATGGGCAGGCATTCCGCACCGTGGGCGACCTGAAGGACTTCCAGAAGGACATGATCGCGCGGGGCATCGCCGTGCGCTACGAAAGCGAGGACGCGGGCCTGTGGGTCACGATCCTGACGACGTGGCTGCCGATGCTGTTCTTCGTGTTCCTGTTCCTGATGTTCATGCGGCAGGCCCAGTCGGGCGGAGGCCGCCTGTTCAGCTTCGGCAAGAGCAAGCACCGGACGCTGACCGAGGATTCGCGCAAGGTCACCTTCGCGGACATCGCCGGCATCGAAGAGGCGAAGGCCGAGCTGCATGAAATCATCGAATTCCTGAAGGACCCCAAGAAGTTCACGCGTCTTGGCGGGCGGATCCCCAAGGGCGTGCTGCTGATGGGAGCGCCCGGGACGGGGAAGACGTTGCTGGCGCGCGGGGTCGCGGGCGAGGCGGGCGTGCCGTTCCTGTCGATCAGCGGTTCGGACTTCGTGGAAATGTTCGTGGGCGTGGGCGCGTCCCGGGTTCGCGACCTGTTCGAAACGGGCAAGAAGCGCGCGCCGTGCATCATCTTCATCGACGAGATCGACGCGGTCGGGCGGCAGCGTGGCGCGGGCCTCGGCGGCGGCCACGACGAGCGCGAGCAGACGCTGAACCAGTTGCTGGTCGAAATGGACGGCTTCGAGGCCAACACGGGCGTGATCATCATGGCCGCGACGAACCGGCCCGACGTGCTGGACCCGGCGCTGCTGCGCCCTGGGCGGTTCGATCGGCGCATCGTGGTGCCCAGCCCGGACGTGAAGGGACGCGAAGAAATCCTGAGGGTCCACACCCGCAACGTACCGCTGGCGGGCGACGTCCACCTGGATCTGCTGGCGCGCGGAACCCCCGGCTTCGTGGGCGCGGACCTGGAGAACATCGTCAACGAGGCGGCGCTGGCTGCGGCGCGGAAGGACCAGAACGACGTCCGCATGGCCGACTTCGAGGAGGCCAAGGACAAGGTCCTGATGGGCACCGCGCGGCGCAGCATCGTGATGAACGAGCACGAGCGCGAACTGACGGCGTTCCACGAGGCGGGGCATGCGATCATCGCGCGGTCGGTGCCAGGTGCGGACCCGTTGCACAAGGTGACGATCATCCCGCGCGGGTTGTCCCTGGGCATGACCCAGCAATTGCCCAGCGAGGACCGCTACACGGCGTCCAAGTCGTACCTGCTCAACCAGTTGGCGATCCTGATGGGAGGGCGTGCGGCAGAGATGCTGGCGTTCGGCGAGGTGAGCAGCGGCGCGGGCCAGGACATCAAGATGGCCACCGAGCAGGCCCGGCGCATGGTCGCGCAGTTCGGCATGTCGAACCTGGGGCCGATCCACATGAGCCAGTCGTCGGAACTGGTGTTCCTGGGCAAGGACCTGACGTCCCACAACGAAATCAGCGAAGCCACGTCGCAGCGCGTGGACCGGGAAATCAAGCGCATCATCCTGGAGTCCCAGGACAAGGCGACGCAGATCCTGACCGAACGGGAGGCCGCGCTGAGGGCGCTGGCTGCGGCCTTGCTGGAGCAGGAAACGCTGGATGGAGCCGCCGTGGACGTGGTGATGGCCGAGCACCCGGCCATCGAAATCCCTCCGGAGTGACGCCGCTGGCCGCTTCCGATCGACACCCGTCACCACCACCCGCCTGAACCCGTGAAGGGACGCGCCCGGACCGGGCAGAAGAGACGCCCGGCCCGCGCCCGGAGCGGTCCTGCGGACCCCGGCGCGCCTTGACATGGAGGCCCGGATGGGCTAGCGTCCCCGCGGTCGATCGGGAGGCTCCAATGGCGAACGACGGCACCGCCGTCATCGGCAAGGCAATCACCGTCCGCGGCGAAATCGAAGGTCGCCAGGACCTGCGCGTCGAGGGCGTGGTCGAAGGCCACGTCCGTCTGGACGCGGAACTGGTGATCGGCGAAGGCGGCACGGTCAAGGGCGAAGCGCACGTCGCGGTGCTGACGGTCGAGGGCCATTTCGATGGCACCGCCGCTTGCGACGAACTGGCGCACCTGATGCCCGGATGCGACGCGACGGGTACGATCTCCTCGCCGCGCGTGGTGATCGAGGATGGCGCGCTGTTCACGGGCACGCTGGACATGGACGTCGTGGCGGAACCGGCCCCGGGCGAGGCTCGTCATGGGTGAAACGACGATCGGGCCGCGGACACGGATCGAGGGTTCGGTGACGGGTCGTGACGTGCTGGTGGTCGAAGGCGAGATCCGGGGCACGGTGACGATGGACGCACCGATCCGGATCGAGCGCGAGGGTCGCCTGGAAGCCGAGGTTGCCGGGCCGGAAGTGGCCATCGGCGGGACCGTGCAGGGTCACGTGGTCGGCCTCAAGAAGGTCGAAATCCTGCCGGGCGCCAGGATGATCGGCGACGTGCGCACCCCCCGGATCCTGATTTCGGACGGGGCGGTGTTCCGCGGTCGCGTGGACATGGACGTCGGGGAGGGCTGACCGATGGCGGACGACCAGGGGACCCGTACCGAGATCGGCCCGGAGACCGTCGTCACGGGCGACGTCCGCGCGGACGAGGACGTGGTGGTATTCGGCCGCATCGACGGGACGGTATCGTCCACGACGGCGGTGATCGTCGAGGACGGCGGCCGGGTGGGCCCGCGTGTTGAAGCGCCCACGGTCATCGTGGCGGGCTGGGCCTCCGGCGACGTGATCGGCACCGAGCGCGTGGAAATCACCGAAACCGGCCGCGTGCTGGGCTGCGTCTACGCCCCGCGAATGGTGCTGCTGGAAGGCGGCGCCGTGAAGGGTCGCATCGTGATGGACGGCTCCCGGCCGGATTCGGTGCAGGCATCCGCTCCGGCGCGTACCGTGACCGCGCGGCCTGTGGCGGCCCCGGCTGGGACCGCGGCGCGGCGGGCTTCGGCAACCGCGACGCGGGGCGGTCGCGAACCGGTGTCGGCGACCCGGGCCAAGGCGGCTGCAGCCGCGCCTGCGCCCCGCGCGCCGGCGAAGGCCGGCCTGCTGGACCTGGGCGACGACGGCGAATCGAAGATCGACTGAAAGAGGCGACGATGGGACGGCCCGGACCAGGCCTGCCGTTTTCGGTCGTTCATCCCCCGCTCCCGGACCAGCGTCATTCCATCCGGACCCGTGACGGCACCGTGCTGTACGCCGAGTCCTTTGGCGATCCGGCGGCGCCCCCGCTGGTCCTGACGGACGGGATGGGGTGCAACGGCTCGTTCTTCGCCTTCCTGGTGCCGCACTTCCTCAAGTTCATGCGGGTCATCCGCTGGAACTACCGCTGCCACGGCCAGTCCGAAATCCCTGACGAACCGGGCCGACTGACCGTCGAGGATTGCGTCGAGGACCTGTTCGAGGTGTGCGACGCCCTGGGCATCGAGCGGGCCGTGCATCTCGGGTACAGCATGGGCGTGGAAGTGGTTCTGGACGCTGCCCATCGGGCCCCGCAGCGCATGCTGGCCCAGGTGCTGATGTGCGGATCACCGGGGCGGCTGCCGGACACCTTCCACGGCAACACGTGGGCCAGGACGTTCCTGCCGCTGATCTATGCGACCGTGACGCGCCACAAGGGGCACATGGCGCGGCTATGGCATTCCCTGGTCCCGACGCACCTGGCCTACCTGGTGTCCAGCAGCGAATTCGACGCCCGGTTGGTGCAGTGGCCCGACATGCGACCCTACCTGGCGCACCTGGCGGCGATGGACCTGGAAGCCGGCCTGATCATGCTGACCAACGCGGCGGAGCACGACACCCGGCCGTTCCTTGCGGACATCAAGGTCCCCAGCCTGGTCGTAGGGGCCTACCGCGACAGGTTCGCCCCCTACTTCCTCGCCGAGCAGATGTACGAGGCCCTTTCGGACAGCGAACTGCTGGGGATCCGCGGGGCGACGCACTCGGCGCCGCTGGAGCAACCCGACCTCGTCAACCTGGGCATCGAGGACTACCTGTTCCGTCGCGGTCTTCTCGCGCGGCCGTAGGTCCGCGCGAGGAAGCCGTACCCGTCCCCGAGCCCGTACCCGTACCCGCCTACTGCCCCTGTACCCGCCGTGAACGCCTAGCCCCATCGGGCACGGATTCGGGCACGGATCCGGATCCGGGTACGGGCAAGGGCTCGGGTACGTCAGGGATCGGGGACGCTCTCGTCAACGTGAACGTGTGGGCACGACGGGGATCGAAGATCCGATCAGGATGCGACGGGGCGCTTGAACTGGAACAGGTGGTGACCCAGCAGGACGAAGTCGCCATCTTCGAGGGCCACACGCCCGCGGATCCGCAGGAAGCATCCGTTGGTGCTGCCCAGGTCCTTCAGCATGCATCCGGCGCCCGAGGCGGCGAACGACGCGTGCCGCGATGAAACGAAGGGGTCGTCGGGCAGCAGGATGTCGCCGCTGGTGCGGCCCAGGGTCGTTTCCGGCGAGCGGAGCAGGTGCGCCTCGATGACGGCGTCGCCGGGCCCCAGCCGCAGCAGCCGGCCGAACCAGTCGCCCGTGGTGCCGGCCGATCCCAGCCACGCAGCCCCGTCCGTGGAGGGCTGGGGGCGGGGAATCGCCAGTTGGATGGCGAACAGGGCGTGCCCGATGCGGATCTGGTCGCCGTCGGCGACGTTCCGCTGGCCTGTGACACGCACGAAGGTGCCGTGCCGCGTGCCCAGGTCCTCCAGGAACACCACGTCCCGACCGACGTCGATGGTCGCGTGCTGGTCGGCCACGCGCGGATCATCCGCGATGACCACTTCAGGGCCCGAACGCCCCGCGTGGTTCACGCCTTCGACCAGCGGGATTTCCGGCCCCGTGCCCCCGTCCGTCCGGATGGTCACGAGGCTGCACGTCCCCTTGCGAGCCGTCGACGCATGGCGCGGCTTGAAGCCTTTCATCGACTGCTCGAGAGGCTTTCCGCAGTTCAGGCAGTACGTGAAGATTTCTTCGTTGTCGGTTCCGCAATGCACGCAGCGGATCATTGCCCCCCTCCGGGTCAGGTCGCGATGCCGTTGGGTCTGTACCTTCCGGACCTTGCGAATCGTACCATCGCACTCTAGAATCGTAAAGCCCGACGCGGAGTCTCTTCCTTGGCCGCCTGCCCCTCCTGCTCGAATGCCGCGCCGGACGGAAGCCGCTTCTGCCCGTTCTGCGGCGGCAAGCTGGCCGCGCTGGTCAAGAAGCCGCAGGACCCACTTGTTGGCAAGCTGATCGACAACAAGTACATGGTGCTGGAGCGGATCGGCACGGGCGCCATGGGCAGCATCTATCGGGCGGAGCACCAGGCACTGGCCAAGCAGATCGCGCTGAAGGTGCTCCACCGGCACCTCCTGACGGAAGAAAGCCAGGTCAAGCGCTTCCACCGCGAAGCGAAGGCGGCGTCGCGCCTGAACCATCCCAACGCGATCGTGATGCTGGACTTCGGCCAGACCGAGGACGGCCTGTCGTACATCG
The DNA here is from genome assembly GCA_903857665.1 of uncultured Myxococcales bacterium. Taxonomy (GTDB): domain Bacteria; phylum Myxococcota_A; class UBA9042; order DTJE01; family DTJE01; genus CAIZWN01. Next base: position 16,132 of record CAIOFV010000157.1, on the reverse strand, counting down.
CGATGGAGTTCCTGCCGGGAAAGGATCTGTGCCGGGTCCTGTTCGAGGAAGGGCGCCTGCCCGAGGATCGCATGGTCCGGATCGCCTCGCAGATCCTGGACGCGCTGGACGAGGCGCACGCCGCGGGCGTGATCCACCGCGACCTGAAGCCCGAAAACATCATGATCGAGCCGCTGCGCTCGAACCCGGATTTCGTCAAGGTGCTGGACTTCGGCATCGCCAAGATCCGCGACTACACCGGCGGGGAGAACTCGTCGTTCAAGACGGCAACCGGCATGGTGTTCGGCACGCCCGAATACATGTCGCCGGAACAGATCCGCGGCGAGGAACTGGACGGCCGTTCGGACCTGTACTCGCTGGGCGTGCTGATGTACCAGATGGCGTCCGGCGAACTGCCCTTCTCGGGGGATTCGGTGCTCGAGGTCGCCACCGCGCACCTGACGCAGCCGCCGGTGCCCCTGGTCGAAAAGGTGCCCGAGATCACGCCGGGCGTCGCGGCCATCGTGGCGAGCCTGATGGCGAAGAAGCGCGACGATCGGCCGGCCAACGCGGGCGAGGCTCGGGCGGCCCTCGTGACCGCCTGGGAAACCGCGGCGCGGGCCGCAGTCGAGCGGAAGCTGGATTCCGAACGCGTCGCCGAGGCTCGGGGCAGGGCCCCGGTCGATGTGCCCGTCGAGTCCCGGGCCGAGGCCGCATCGGAAGCCAGGACGCACATTGTCCCAGCCGTGATCGAAGGGCCGCAGGGCCCGGTGGCCCGCTCCCCGTCCGATGCCCCGACCCGTGCACCGATGATGTTCAGGACCGTGGCGGGTTCCGCCGTTTCCCGCGGCAGGAACTGGAAGATCGCCCTTTTCCTGGGCCTGGCCGTGCTGGCCGTCGGCGCCATCGCGGCCTGGGCCTGGATGCAGCATGGACAGTGATTCCTGCATCGGTCGGCCGTCTCGCCGAGGCAAGGCGAAACCGGTGACGGCGATCGGCATCGAGTGCGAGGTCAAGCTGGTCGTCGCCTCCAGGAAGGATCTCCACCGCTTCCTCGCCGTGCTCCCGAAGCCGCGCCGCTGGGGCATGCAACTGAACTGCTACCTGGACACACCCGGCAGCGATCTCCTGGCGGAGGGCATCAGCCTGCGCGTTCGCGTCACCCCCGACCATGCGCGGCTGACGTTGAAGCAGAAGCGCGGCCGGGACGGGGCCACCTTCCGGACCGAGGAAACGGAAGTCGCGGTGGACCGCGCGGCGGCTGTCGCCTGGATCGGCGGAGGTTCCGCGTTCGACCTGGCGCGGATGACCGGGTTCGAGGGGGTGGCGGCCCGTGTGGCCGGCCAGTCCCTGTCGGTGGCGAACTGGTCCCTGACCCGCCGCGCGATCTGCGACACGCCCGAGGACGTGACGATCGAGGTGGACGAGACCGTGTTCCCGGACGGGCACCACGACTTCGAAATCGAGGCGGAAGACCCGGATCCGGAAAAGGCACTGCGCGTGATCGACGCCTATGCGGCCCGATGCGGCGTGACGCTTCTGCCGCAGGATCTGACCAAGCACGCCCGTGCGGACGCCCACCGGGGCGTTCGGCCCATCCCGATCCCCGAGGGCGACCCGTCCGGAGCGATGCCCGACGGACTGGAACAGACCTGAGGTTTTGCGGGATGAAAGGCACCCCTCGGACAGCCCCCCGCGGCGCGCCGATCGCGGCCCTCGTGTCGGCGGGAATCGCCTTCCTGGCCTTCCTGGTCGTGCTTCCGCCGGTGCCCTACTGGCTGGATGCGCCGGAGTTCATGGCGGCCGGGGCGAACCTGGGCCTGCCGCATCCGCCCGGCCATCCCTCGATGCTGCTGCTGCTGAAGTTCTTCCTGCTGCTGCCGTTCGGGGACATCGCCTTCCGCGCCAACCTGTTTTCGGCGACGTTCGCCGCGGTGTCGGCGGGACTGGTGTCCCTGCTGGCATCCCGTGCGGCGTGGCAGGCGGTCGTCGGCTGTGCCGGCCGCGCCCCCGCATCCCCGCCCGGGCTGGAACGGGCCACGCCCTGGCCCGCGCTGGCCGGCCTGGCCGCCGGCATCGGGTTCGCCCTGTCCGGCTCGGTCGTGTTGCAGGCGATGGCCGTCGAGGTCTACACGTATTCATGCGCCCTGGTACTGGCCGCTCTGGCGATCGCGATGTGGCGGCCGGGCGATGCGCGCGCGGGGTGCGTGGCGGCCGTGCTGCTGGCGCTGGGGCTGGCGAACCACCATCTGCTGGTGATCCTGGCGATGCCGGCCGTTGCGGTGGCGTGGCTGCGACGCGACGTGCCCTGGACCGCCGTGCTGGCGGTCGCCGCGACGGGGTTCGTGGTGACGGTCGCCTGCTACCTGTACCTGCCGGTGCGCGGCGCCGCGGGCGCGGACCCGACCTGGGCGGACACGAACTCGTTCGAAGGGACCTTCTGGTACGCGTCCGCCCGCATCTTCCAGGGTTCCCTGGGAGGCCACGCCGAGGCCGGGTCCAGCGTGGGATACAACGCGATCAAGGCGCTGGGCCTCCTGGCCGGGGCACTGTCGCCCGTCGTGCTGGTGGCGGCGCTGCTGGGCGCGTGGCTGCTGGCGCGATCCGGCGCCGCGCGCTGGGCCCTGGTGCTGGCGCTGCTGGTGGTCGGCAACCTGCCATCGAAGGTCGCGATGGGGATCCTGGATCCGTCCAATCCCAACGATCACGGGTATTTCCTGCCCGCGATCGCCGGGCTGGCGATCCTGGCCGCGGCCGCAGGCGCCACCCTGCCGGTGCTGGCGGCGTCGCTGGGGAGGACGTCCGGGCGCGTGGCGGCCTGGGTGGGCGCGTCGCTGCTGGCGATGCTGGCGGTGGCGCCGCTGGTGGCTTCGGGGGCCGCGACGGCCCGTGAGCGGATGGGCCTGCGGGAACCGTCCGACCTGGCCCGAGGGATCTGGGAGTCGGCGCCTCCCCGCACCGTGCTGATGTCATCGCACTATGCCGTGCACTTCCTGCTGATGTACGACCAGGCCGTCGAAGGGACGCGCCCCGACGTGACGCTGGTGCAGCAGACCCTGTACGCCAAGGCCCGGGGGGGCCGGCACTATGCGGCCCGGTTGGGTGCCCGGGACCCGGATCTGCGGCCGTTCGCCGAGGCGTTCCTGTGGACCGGCGACCTGGACTGGAGCCTGCTGCGCGACCTGGCCGCGCGCCGTCCCGTGCGGCTGATGGCTTCCGACGACCTGGCCGCGCCTCTTGCTGACGTGCGGTTCGACGGGTGGACGTTCGACGTGATCCCGCCGGGCCAACCGGCCCCGACCGCCCCCCCGGACGCCGCTGCGCATCTTGCCGACCTGCGCGACGTGGCCTGGCACTGGCCCGACATCGACCTGGAAACCCGGCGGGTGCTGCTGCTGCACCTGGCGACCGCAAGCGGTTGGCTGGCAGGGCAGGGGGCTCGCGACGCTGCCATCCGGCTGCTGGACGCCGCCCTGGAACTGAACCCCCGGGACGCCCTGCTGCGGCGGATGAGGCTGGCGCTCACCGGCCCGTGATGGCGGGCCGGTCGCGTGCTTGGCGCCCGCCGCTCGCCCGTGTCATCCTGACGACGCTCCCCCGGGGAACGCCATGGATCGGGCCGTCGATGCCTTCCTGTTCCACCTGAAGGTCCAGCGCGGACTTTCGCAAAACACGATCCTGGCGTACGCGCGTTCGCTGTCCCGCCTGTCGGGCCACGTGATGGCCACCCGCGGTCGCGATGCCCTGCCGGCTGTTGTCACCCGCGACGACGTCGAGTCCTTCCTGGGCCGTCGCAAGGCCGAAGGCCTGTCGCCGCGCAGCCTCGCCGCCACGGTGGTGGCCCTGCGGCAGTTCTTCGCCTGGGCCCACGAGAACGGGACTGTGCGCGAGGACCCGATGGAGGACGTGGAAATCCCGCGGTTCCAGCGTCGCCTGCCCATCGTCCTGTCGGAAGACGATTGCGATTCGATCCTGCAGAAGCCTTCGGCCGAGTCGCCCCGGGGCCTTCGCGATCGGGCCATCCTGGAACTGCTGTACGGGTCCGGCCTCCGCATCAGCGAAGTGCTGGGGCTGGACGTCGTCGACGTGAACCTGACGCAGAACTTCGTGCTGGCTCGCGGCAAGGGCCGCAAGGAGCGCATCGTCCCCATTTCCGAACCCTGCCGGGACGCCGTGCTGACGTACCTGCGCGACGGTCGGCCGCTGCTGATGGTGCGGCGCCGCCCGGCCGTGCGAGGCCGCCGCGACCCCCTGTTCATCACGGCTCGCGGGACGATCCTGTCGCGCCAGGGCTTCTTCAAGAACCTGCAGGGGTACGGTATCGAGGCCGGCCTGATGATGCGGGTGTCCCCCCACAAGTTCCGGCACTCCTTCGCCACCCACCTCGTCGAGAACGGGGCCGACCTTCGCAGCGTGCAGGAAATGCTGGGGCACGCCGACATCAGCACCACCGAGGTGTACACCCACGTCAGCCGCAAGCACCTCCGGGACGTGTACCGCAAGGCGCATCCGAGGGCATGAGGGGCCCCGACCCGTCGTCGTGGCCGAAAACGTGCACATCGACAACGCGGCATTGACCCCGGCGTGCCTTTCCGGTAGTTTTCGGCCGCCCTGGCAGGAGTTGTGGATGGAACCCATCGAGACCGGAGGACGGGACCGGGAACTGTCGAAGCTCTATCACGCCCTCATGAATCCCTTGACGGTCGTGCTCGGGTACGCCCAGCTCCTGTCGTCGCGCAAGGACCTGGACGTGGATGTCCGCAACCAGGTCACCCGCATCCTGGAAGAAGCCCGCGAGTGCAGCCGCATCATCGAGCGTGCCCGGGCGGCCTCGCCGCGCGCGGCCGCGCCGACGTCAGGCGCCGTGTCGCAGACCGGGGACGCGCCGCGCCGGCGCGTGCTGGTCATCGACGACGAACCCGTGATCCAGAAACTGACGGCGGAGGCCCTGGGCGCGGAAAACGACGTGGTGGGCGTATCGACCGCGGTCGAGGCGGCCCAGCGGTTGCTGGCCGAGGACTTCGACGTGGTGCTGCTGGACCTGTCCCTGGGCGGCGAGATCAGCGGCCGCGCCCTGTATGAAACCCTCGCCGTCCAGCAGTCCGACGTGGCCGAAAAGGTCGTCTTCGTGACCGGGGGCATCCAGGACGCCGAGGTGGTCGACTTCGTGACCCGCAGCGGCCGCGAGTTCCTGCAGAAGCCGTTCCATCTGCGCACGTTGCGGGAAGTGGTGGCGCGGGTCGGCGAGATCTGAACCGTCGCGTCGTGGTCGGCGCGTTCGTCCCCAGGCTCAGTCCTTCTTGCCCAGGCTCTTCGTGAAGTGCGACAGCAGGTCCATCGGGATCGGGAACACGACCGTGGTGTTCTTTTCGACGCCGATCTCGGTCAGGGTCTGCAGGTAGCGCAACTGGATGGCGACCGGCTCCTGCGCCAGCACCTGGGACGCCTCGAACAGCTTCTTGGACGCTTCCAGCTCGCCGGCCGCGTGGATGATCTTGGCCCGCTTCTCGCGCTCGGCTTCCGCCTGCCGCGCCAAGGCGCGCCGCATTTCGTCGGGCAGGTCCACCTGCTTCATTTCGACCAGCGACACCTTGATGCCCCAGGCGTCCGTGTGGCGGTCCAGGATCTCCTGCAGGCGCAGGTTCAGCAGCTCGCGCTGGGACAGCAGTTCGTCCAGCTCGACCTCGCCCAGGACGGACCGCAGCGTGGTCTGGGCCAGTTGCGACGTGGCGTACAGGAAGTTTTCGACCTCGATGATCGCCTTCGACGCATCGACGACCCGGAAGTAGCACACCGCGTTGACGCGGGCGGTGACGTTGTCCTTGGTGACGATGTCCTGCGGGGGGACGTCCATCGTGATGGTGCGCAGGTCCACCTTGATGATGCGGTCGATGGGCCAGAACACGAAGATGAGGCCCGGGCCCTTCGGCTTGCCCAGGATGCGTCCCAGCCGGAAGATGACGCCGCGCTCGTACTCGCGCAGGACGTGGACGGCCGTGAACAGGTAGGCGATCACCAGCACGATGATGACCGCGGGTCCCTTCAGGAGCGTGCCGAGCAGTTCGTCCATGGATTCCTCCTCAACCGTTGACAGGCGGTTCTGACGGGGCCGACCCCGCCGGCTCCACCCTCACCCTCAGTCCATCCAGTTCGACGCAGCGCACGGGGGTCCCCTTCGGGATCGACGGGTCTGCGAACGCCTGCCAATACTCGCCGTTCAACATCACCTTGCCCGAGGCGCCGACGTCGGTCACCGCGGTGCCTTCCTTGCCGATCATGCCCTCGCCGCCCGTCGTGGTCCTGCGGCGCAGCGTGCGCAGCACCAGCATCCCCAGGAGCACCGTGATCGCGCCGAACGCCAGGGCCGCCGAAATCGCCAGCACGGGATCCACGCCGAACTCCTGGTTGGGGACATCGACCAGCATGATCCCGCCCAGCGCCAGGGCGATGATGCCCAGCAGGGCGAGCAGCCCGAACGAATTGACGAAGATTTCGGCCACGAACAGCCCCAGAGCCGCCAGCAGCAGCAGCACGCCCGTCGCGGTCACCGGGAGGAACGAGAACCCGGTCACGGCCAGCAGCAGGCAGAGACCGCCGATGACGCCCGGAAGGATCATTCCGGCGTGGGTCACTTCCACGTAGATCAGCAGTGCGCCGATCAGCAGCAGCAGGAAGGCGAGGTTCGGGTTCACCAGGAAGGACAGGGCGTGCTCGCGGAACGTCATTTCGATCGTGGTGATCGGCTGGTCCTTCGTGGACAGCGTCTTGACCGACCCGTCCAGCAGCTTGACCTCGCGACCGTCCAGCTTCGACAGCAGTTCCCAGTCCGACGCGGCGACCAGGTCGATCAGGTTCGCCGCCAGGGCCTCCTGGTCGCTCCAGGACTTCGATTCGGTGACCGCCCGCGTCGCGGCCTCGGAACTGCGTCCGCGCCGCTCGGCAATCGCGCGCAGGTAGGCCGTGACGTCGTTGGTGATCTTTTCCATGAGGACCGACGTCTGCCCCGCGGGCGCGGGCCTCTCCGTCGTCGCGGGTGCGGGTTTCGCGGCGTCCTTGCCGCCTTCCGGGCCGCCGGCCTTGTCGTCCCTGGCGGCCGGCGGGAGCGGCGGCGATTCCTTCGCGGGTTCCTTTTCCGGTTCCGGCATGGGCAGGATGCCGCCGATGGACAGGATCGGATGCGCCGCGCCGGTGCGTGTCCCGGGCGCCATCGCGGCCACGTCCGCCGACACCAGCAGGAAGAAGCCCGCCGATGCCGCCTTGCCGCCCGCCGGGGACACGTAGACCGCCACGGGGACCCGGGAGGCCAGCATCCGCTGGATCATGGTTTCCATCGAATCCACGAGGCCGCCCGGCGTGTTCAGGACGATCAGCACCAGCGAAGAGCCTTCGCGCTCGGCCAGGTCGATCGCGCGGACCACGTATTCGGCGTGCAACGGGTCGATCGCACCATCCAGCACGATGCGGTGGATCGCCGCCTGCGCCGGGGGGGCAGAGCCGGCCACGGTGAGCATTGCCAGGACCGGGATCAGTGTTCGGGCTGCGGAAAATCTCATGTCAGGAGTTGTACCACATCAGCGCACCAGAAGCACCGGGCATCGGGCGTTGGCGGCCACCGACGTGGCGACGCTGCCCAGCATCCACTGGGACAGGGCGGATGTGCCCCGGTTGGCCAGCACGATCAAGTCCGCGCCGCGCTGCTCCCCCAGTTCCACCAGCGCGGCGGCCGGCTCGCCCCAGGGCACCACGACCGTGTAGGCGTTCGCCGCGCGGGGGGTGTGCTCGCGGACCAGGTCGTCCAGGCGTTCGGCCGCCTCGATTTCCTGCTGGCGCGACCCGTCCTGGTCCGGCATCGCCACGTACTGCGGGAACAGGGGGCTGATGGTCGGCGGGCGCACCAGCACGTGGCAGACGGTCAGCGTGGCGTCGTCGCGACGCGCGATGGCGTCCGCGCATCGCAGCGCCGAAATCGATGCGTCCGAGTAGTCCACGGCGACCAGCACGTTGTGGAAGCGGTGTGGCGCGGCGGCATCGCGGGTGACGGGTCGCGGGACCACCTCGCCTCCCACCAGGAGCCGTTCGTCGTGGCCGTCCGCGTACGCGACCTCCAGCGTCGGTCGAAGGACCAGGAAGTCCCGATGGGTCTTCGACGCGTTCTTCCCGCCCCCCATGTCCTCGTTGTTGCCGAAGGCCACGTGGATGGTCCGGGACGCCTTCTCGTCCTCCAGCAGGTTGCCCGTGATGCGGGCGCCCGGGTTCAGGCCGATGCCCAGCTCGCCCACGACACCCGCCGCGTCATCTACCGACAGGGCCGCGATCACCTGCTCGCGGAAGGCCGCGTCGGCGCATTCGATCGCCGTGACGCGCCCCTTCGTCACCGTCAGCGTGACCGGGGATGGGACCGCGCCCAGGTCGCCGATGGACCCGTCGCACACCAGAACGCCATCGACGGAGTCCTCGACGGGCGCGCACCAGATCTCGCCGCAAGGCAGGTTGCCCCAGCCTCCGTCGGCGATCACCGTGTCGGTGGAAAACGGCCGTTCGGTGATGCCCAGTGTCAGGTGGGTCCCCCCCGGCGCCGTCAGCGTGACCCGCGCCGCCCCCTCGAATCGCCGGATCAGGTCGTGCGCAGTGATGGCCATCGCCTCGTAGTCGATGTCCATCGGGCCCTCGCGGAGCATTTCCACCGTGATCCCGGGCGCGTGCCCGATGCGTCGGGACACCTTCGCCAGCGCCCGCAGCAGCGCGATCCTGAACGGCGTCTCCTCGACGCGACCCGCGAAGCACGTCACCGCCACGTCCACGTCCGGGATCAGTTCCATCAGGCTCTCGGGGATGTCGTCCAGGGGCCGATCCCCCTCCCTCAGCACGTACCACGAGGGGCGTGCGCCCAGGGATTCCGCGGCCGTGCGGAAGGCCTCGCCGACGATCGTGGTCGCGTCGTCGGTGACCACCAGGAAGGTTTCGCCCTCCCGCAATTCCAGCACCTGCGACAACGCCGCCTTCGCATTCCGAATCAAGCGCTCTTCCATGATCGCCTCCTCAAGGGAAAGGGGAACGGACGCACTCGTCCGCGCGTGTCTGGCCCAATCCATGTCCTGGTTTCATTGTGCGCCGCGGGGGAGGGGCAGGCAAGCGCCGAGCCGCGCGCGACGTGCTGCAGGGCGGGTCGGCCGGTCCCCTGGATCGGGCGTCGGGCAGGGCGATCCCCGGATCCGGGTCATCGGCGGCGGGGCGCGGGGGGGCATCAGACGCTCGGGCGGGGGGGCAGATCCTCGAGGACCTCGGGCTTGCGGACTTCCGGCACTTCCTCGTCGTCCTCGACGCGGGCCCGGGCGGGCAGATCGCTTTCGGGCGCACGGAGCGGCGCCTTGAACAGGTCCTCGCCCTCCTTGCGCTCGATGACCTGCAGCAGCAGTTCGTCCATCTTCCGGACGAACACGAATTCCATCTCGCGCCGGATCTGCTCGGGGATTTCCTGCAGGTCCTTGCGGTTCCGTTCCGGCAGGACGATGCGGTTGACCCCGCCTCGCTGGGCCGCGAGCACCTTGTTCTTGATGCCGCCGACGGGCAGGATCAGCCCGCGCAGCGTGATTTCGCCGGTCATCGCCGTGTCGCCGCGGACCTTGCGGCCCGTCATCAGCGAGAACAGCGCGGTGAACATCGTCACGCCCGCGGACGGCCCGTCCTTCGGGATCGCGCCGGCCGGCACGTGGATGTGCAGGTCGTTGGTTTCGAACTGCCGGTCGTCCACGCCGAACGCCAGGGCGTTGCTCTGGAGGTACGACAGGGCGATCTGTGCGGATTCCTTCATCACGTCGCCCAACTGGCCGGTCAACTTCAGACGGCCCTTGCCGGCCATCTTGGAGGCTTCGATGTACAGGATCTCGCCGCCGGTGGACGTCCACGCCAGGCCCGTCGCGATGCCGGGGCTTTCGGTCCGCTCGACGCTGTCGGGGGCGAACTGCTCCGGCCCCAGGAAATCGTTGATGATTTCTTCGGACAGTTGCTGGCCTTCCGCCCACGTGCCCTCGACGACCTTCACCGCGATGCCTCGGCAGATGCCGGCCATCACGCGCTCCAGGTTGCGCACGCCCGCCTCGCGGGTCCAGTGGTCCAGCGCGTACAGAATGTGCTTGTCGGTCAGCGGGACCTGGGCTTCGGTCAGGCCGTGCTCCTTGATCTGCTTGGGCAACAGGTGGCGCCGGGCGATGGCAATCTTTTCTTCCGGCGTGTACCCGGGCAGTTCCAGCAGTTCCATGCGGTCCAGCAGCGGCGGCGGGATCGTGTCGGTCACGTTGGCCGTCGTGATGAACAGGATGGACGACAGGTCGAACGGCACGTCCAGGTAGTGGTCCATGAAACTGTGGTTCTGTTCCGGGTCCAGCACTTCCAGCAGCGCGCTGGTGGGATCGCCGCGCCAGTCGCGGCCCAGCTTGTCGATTTCGTCCATCATGAAGACGGGGTTCTTCGACTCCGCCCGCTTCAGGCTCTGGATGATCTTGCCGGGCAGCGCGCCGATGTAGGTGCGCCGGTGCCCGCGGATTTCCGCCTCGTCCCGCACGCCGCCGAGGCTGACGTGCACGAACTTGCGGCCCAGCGCGCGCGCCACGGACTGGCCCAGCGACGTCTTGCCCACGCCGGGCGGTCCCACCAGGCACAGGATCGGCCCGCGCAGGTTGTTCCGCAGCTTGGACACCGCGAGGTACTCCAGGATGCGCTTCTTGATCTTGTCCAGGTCGTAGTGGTCTTCGTCCAGCACCTGGCGCGCGTGCGGCACGTCCAGGTTGTCGGGCGTCGCCACGCCCCACGGCAGCTCGCAGATCCAGTCCAGGTAGGTCCGCGCGACGGTGTACTCCGGCGAGGACGGCTGGATGGAGCGCAGGCGCCGCATCTCCTTTTCTGCAACCTTCCGGACCTCGTCTGGAAGGGCCATCTTGACCAGTTTCTCCTGCAGTTCGTCCAGCACGTCGCCGTCGTCTTCCAGTTCGCCCAGTTCCTTCTGGATCGCCTTGATCTGCTGGCGCAGCAGGTACTCGCGCTGGCTCTTGTTCAGTTCGCCCTTCACTTCCGTGTTGATCTTCTGCGTGACCCGCAGCACTTCCAGGTGGTGGTGCAGGATCTTGAGGGTGGTCCGCATGGCGTCCGCCACGTCGGTCATCCCCAGGATCTGCATCTTTTCTTCCGTGCTGATCGGCAGGTTCGACGCGATCAGGTACACCAGCCGGGACGGCGATTCGACCTGGTCGACCATGTCGCCCGCGCTGGAGGGCATTTCGGGGATCAGCGTAAGGACCTCGGTCGTCAGCGACTTCAGCGTCCGCATCAGCGCTTCGGTTTCGACGTCCTTGCGGTCCTCTTCCGGCACCAGCGTCACGCTGGCCGACAGGAACGGCGCGGTCTGCGTGAACTTGCTGACCTGGAACCGCTGGATGCCCTGTACCACGATATCGACGCCCTGCTCGCGCTCGCGGACGATGCGCAGGATGCGGGCCGTCGTGCCCATCAGGTACAGGTCTTCCGGGTTCGGGTCGTGGACGTCCTTGTCCTTCTGGGTCAAGACGCCGATGGGATCGTCCTTGCCGGCAGCCACGTCCAGCAACCGCAGCGTCTTTTCCCGTCCGATGACCAGGGGCATCACCAGGCCGGGAAACAGCACGGAATTCCGGAGGGGGAGGATCGGCAGCGACGCCAACGTCTGCAGCGGGTCTTCGCCTTCGGGCTTCTTGGTCTTTGTAGACATGTTGTCAGGCTCCGTCGCGCCCGGTGTGGGCAACTGCCGGAAAGAATGGTCACGCAACGGGGAAAATCAAGGCTGCAGGAACTCGGATGCCAGCGGGGACCCTAGAAATGCCGCCGCCTTGTCCGTGAGGTTCGCCCGGACGCGCTCGATGCGGGCGTCCTTCAGGGACTTGCCCTGGGCCACCAGGCCATCGACCGCGCCGATTTCGCGCTGGACCATCTGCTTGATGGAGTCGTAGGACGCCCAGCCTACCTGCATCTGGCCGTTGATGAAGAACGAGGGCGTCCCCTGGGCGCCCATGTCGGTCGCGGCGGCCCCCTCGGCCTTGGCCCTCGCGCGAACCGTGGCGTCCTCGTAGTCCTTGCGGAACTTCGCGACGTCCATGCCGGCCTGCTGGGCGAAGCGCATCAGCGAAGGTTCGTCCAGCGAGCCCTGGTTCTGGAACAGGAGGTCGGCATACGCGTCGAACCTGCCCTGGCGCAGCGCCGCGATCGACGCGGCGGCGGCGTTCCAGGCGTTGCGATGCATGTCCAGCGGGTTCTGCTTGAAGACCATCCGGACCTGTCCCGGGAAGTCGTCGGCCAGGGCGCGCAGGGGTTCGTAGGCGCGCTTGCAGACGGGGCACTGGAAGTCGGACACCTCCAGCACGATGACCTTGGCGTTCGACGGTCCCTTGGACGGGCTGGGATCGGTCGCGAGCTTCGTGCCGGGCGGGACCGGGTACTGCGGCGCCTGTGCCGGGGGGGGCTGCCGGTCACCTTCCACGCGGAAGATCGCCGGGGGCTGGCCCGGCGCGGGGGGCTGTTGCTGCGGCGGTTTGGGTGCCTGGGGCGTGGGCGTCGGCGCAGGGGCGACCTGGGCCGCAGGGGCGGGGGACGGCGACCCAGTGCCGGATGCCGTGAAGCGTCCCAGCGCGAAGAAGCCTGCGGCCACGAACAGGAACCCGACGACGATGGCTGCCGATTTCATGAATCCTCCCAATCGAACAGATTGATGCTTATCATGCGGCCTCCCGCGGGATCAAGAAATCCGCGTGGATGACCGATATTCCCTTGGTCGCGCAGGGCGGTTCGATGCGAGCGCCGGGCGTTGGGGGGGGGGGCAGTGAGGGATCGACTGGCGACCGTGATCCGGTGGGTCGTGCTGGGGCTGGCGGTCGCGGTGCTGGTGCGGACCACGTCCGGCGGCTGCTCGACGCTGCCCGCCGTCGGGACCCCCGCCCCCGCGTTCACGTTGCCGGACGCCTGGGGCGACGGGACGTGGTCGCTGGAGGCCTTCAAGGGGGCACCGGTGGCCCTGGTGTTCTTCGCGACCTGGTGCCCGTCGTGCCGCGCCGAGTTGCCCGAGGTCGCCCGGGCGCTGGCGGAACGGCCGGGGATGAAAGTGCTGCTGCTGAGCGACGAGGACGCGCCGCACGTCGGAGCCTGGCTGAAGGGCCACGGGTACCCGATCGCGGCCGCGGGTCGCGCCGGGCCGGCCTGGCAGGCCTACGGGGTGCGGGTGGTCCCGTCGGTCGTCGTGGTGGGGGCGGACGGGACGATCGCCTACGCGGGGCAGGGCGGGCCCTCGCTGACCGACGCCCTGCGGATGATGCGGAAGGAGTAGGAGAGGCAGGCCCCCGGAAGAAAAGAATGGGGTGTTTGAGGAATCAAGAAGGAGGAAAACATGTCCACCGGAGTACCTGCCATGGGACCCCATCCGAAACAATGAATGCCGAACGACGACGCAATATTCCAGCGCGATCCTCCAAGGTCCGGGAAACAGGGCCGACGCGAGGGTGTGGTGGCGGGGCGGAAGCGGTGCGCGGGTTGCCGGATGGGAGGCGGAGATCGTGAAGGGTGAGGCAGGCGAGCGGGTGCTGGGGCGATATCGCGTGGAGCACCCCATCGGCGAGGGCGGTTTCGGTTGCATCTACCTGGGACGGCAGGTTGCGCTGGACCGGGAGGTGGCGATCAAGGCGTCCCGGCCCGGGCGGCGCGACGAGGAAGGCGCCCGGGAACGCTTCCGTCGCGAAGCCTTGCTGGTGGCCGGCATCAACCACCCGAATGTCGTGACGTACCATGATTTCGGTGTCGATGACGACGGGGACCTGGTGCTGGTGATGGAGCACCTGCAGGGATGCAGCCTGCTGGACGTTCTGCGGCGCGGGCGCCCGATGCCGCTGGCCGACGTGGTGCGATGGATGGCGGAAGCGGCGGCGGGCCTGCACGAGGCGCATGCCCGGGGGCTGGTCCACCGGGACGTCAAGCCGTCGAACCTGTTCCTGGTGGCTCCCGGAACGCGGTCCGAACGCCTGAAGGTCATCGACTTCGGCATCCTGCTGGCGGACCGGCAGGCGCACCCCGAGCTGGCGGATCTGACGCGGTCGGATGCCTTCATCGGCACCCCGGAGTACGTGGCCCCGGAAATGATGCTGGGGCGGAACCTGGACGGTCGGGCCGATCAGTACGCGCTGGCGCTGGTGACGTTCGAACTGCTTGCGGGCCGCCGGCCGTTCCCGCCGGCGGACGACGGCGGGCTGCTGATCCGGCTGTCGGAGCGGCCCGAGGCGCTGGATTTCCGCGAGTCGGGACGGCGCGTGCCGCCAGGCCTTTCAAGGGTGCTGTGGAAGGCGCTGTCGCCGTCGCCGGCGGAGCGCTACCCGACGATCGTGGCGTTCGGGGACGCGCTGAGGGAGGCCGCGGCCGGGTTCGACGAGGACGGGCACGGCGACCGGACGCGGGTCGCGAGGGACGCCGCCAGCGACTCGACGCAGACGCTGGCCACCCGCGACGAAGGTCTGCGCCGGGACCCGGGGGAAGGGGAGGCCACGCCGGGGCCGAGGTCGCAGCGGCGCCGCCCCGGCTGGCTGGCGGCGGGAGCGATCGCGGTCGGGCTGGCGGCCGGGCTGGCGACTGCGGCGGGACTGCTGGTTCCACGGACCGGGACGGATGACGGTGGCGGGGATGGGCCGAGGGCCCCGGTGGCAGGCGCGGCGACTGCTTCCTCGGGGATCCGGGAATCGAGCACGCCTTCGGAAGCGACCGCGGGACCTCCTTCAACTGCGGGATCGGCATCGCCCGTGCCGGTCCCGGTCACGGCGCCTGCGGTGGCGTCGAACCCCGATCCGCGGCGCGTCGCGGACGGCCCCCGCGCTGCGGACGAACGGGCGGCATCGCCCAGGGCGGCTCGCGACCCGTCGTCCCCCTCGCAGCCGGCGCGGGCCCGCCTGTCGGCGGGGGAGGCCGTCCCAGCGGTCGCGCCTGAGCCGCCGGCGGCCACGGCGAGCCGGTTCGCGTCACCCTCCGGCCCTGCCGGGCAGGACCCGGCGTTCGGTACCCTGGCGCTGAACGCCCATCCCTGGGCGGAGGTGGTCGTGGACGGCCGTGTCGCGGGCCGGACGCCCATCCTGGGATTCAAGGCGCCGGCGGGCAGCCACCGGATCGAGTTCCGCCATCCGACGCTGGGGACGCAGGTCGTGACCCGGGACCTGGCGGCAGGGGCCCGTGAAGTGGTGACGGTGCGGTTCGAGTAGGCGGCGGGCGGATCCCGGCGTCAGCGCGCGAGACCCGGCCGGGATTCACATGCGCCGCGCCTTGACTTCGATCACGGCGCCCACGACCAGCAGGAGGGCCGCGCCGACAGCGAACGCGATACCGGCGTGTGCATCCTGCTCGTTCGCGCCCATGAAGAAGAAGCGCCACGCAGGGATGCATATCGTGAGTCCCGCCGACAGGATGACCAGGCCCACTCGCTTCATGTCCCGCTTCGAATGGGGGACCAGGACGTCCGAATGCTCGTGCTCTTCGCTCACGTGAGTCCTCCGAAGGCGACCGTCAGGATTCGGTTTCGCCCCAGACCAGTTCCAGGTTCTGGCGACCTCCCTCGGCCGGCGTGCTGCCGGCATGCCGCGGGGCGACGCCGGCCCTGCGGGCCTCCGCTTCGGCGTGTTCTACCATGCGAAGGGTCTTCCGCGCCAGCGCGTCGATCGAACCCTCCAGTGCGGACAGGCGCTCCTGCAAGGGCGATCGGGGCGACGCGAGGAGCCGGTCGGCGATCCCCAGTCGGTCGGTCCGGGGCAGGGCGCCCGAACCGGCGGACCCGTGCTGCATCGCGCCCGCCACCAGGCCGTCCAGCCGCCGGGCCAGGGTGAGCGCGGCCTTGCGGGCGGCGGCCGTCCGGCGGCCCTTCAGGAGCAGCCACGCCGCCATCAGCAGGCGGCGTGCCTCGGGGCGCCGGTCCCGCGGCAGGGATTCCCCTTCCAGAACGGAAGCGAGGTCCCGGGCGACGAGGTCCAGCAGGATCCACGGCGAGTCTGACGGTTTCACGGACCCAGTGTACGACCGCGGGATCGATTCTGCTACACTCGGCGCCGTCAGGGGAGTCGCAAGCGATGACGAAGTTCGAGGTGCGCACGACGCAGGCCGAGGAGTC
>CAIOFV010000156.1 GCA_903857665.1 uncultured Myxococcales bacterium | reverse complement strand
GCGATGTGGGGCGTCAACACCTGGATGCAACTGCAGGAAGGCGACGGCGGCGTACGCATGGGCGTGGAATCGACGCGGCACCCGTGGGCCTTCTACCACGACGACGACGACCCGCTGAACTACTACACCTACTCGGAGTGTCCCCAGGCGTCGGCCCGCGCGGCCGGCCTGTTCGCACAGATGTCGCGCCTGATCGCCCCGTTCGACGCGGCCAGGGCGGCCGACCTGAAGAACCGCGCGATCCAGGCGTACGCGTACGCCAAGGCCAACGCCGCGGCGCCGCAGTTCCTGATGTACGGCGCCAGCGAACTGTTCCGGCTGACCGGGCTAGCACAGTACGACGCGGATTTCCAGGCGGACTGGACCGGCATGGGGACCTACGGCGCGTTCAACAACCTGGCCGAGTCGCACCTGCTGTTCTCGGACTACAAGAACCCCGGCCAGACGATGCCCGACTACCTCCTGGGATACGTGCTGTCCACCGGCGCCTCGGCGGACATCAAGTCCACCACGATGACCTGGATGACCTCGCTGGCCAACAAGTGGTCGGACGCCATCCGCAACAGCAGCCACGCCCATCGCAGCCCGCGCCCCGACAACTACAACTGGGACTGGGGCGTCGGCGTCGGCACGGCGCGCTTCATGGACACGGTCATCGCACGCATGCAGCTGGGCGGGCTGACCGCGGCGGACCAACAGAGGTACATGAACTCGCTGAGCCTGTCCGCGGACTACGTGCTGGGCGGCAACCCGAACGGCTTCGTGTATTTCACGCGGCTCGGCTCGCGGCGCGTCGAGGAACCGCTGCACCTCGACTCGCTGTCCTGGATCAAGGAAGGGCAGGGCGCCGCCCCCGGCGTGCCCGCCTACGGGCCCATCGAAAGCCTGCCCGCCGCGTCCTACATGGACGCGACCAAGGCGGTCTTCTACCCGACGTTCTCGGCCATCCCGCGCGGCATGCGCTACGCCGACATCCGCACGATCGTGAACACCAACGAGTTCAGCGTGTGGGAAGTGAACGGGCCGTTCGTCGAGATGTTCGCGATCCTCCTGGGCCCGAACATGACGTCGCCGGCCTCCTGGCTCACCGGCGGCGCCCACACGCTCGACCCGATCCCGTGACATCGGGAGGTCGCAATCCCACGACATGCATCAACGGCCTGGTGTCCCTAGGCAGATTCGAACTGCCGACCCCTCGCTTAGGAGGCGAGTGCTCTATCCAGCTGAGCTACAGGGACAACGCGAAAGCAAACTATCATCCGGCAAGCCCGATCGTCAACACGCGGTCTTCCGCGTGTCTGTCACCCGACCCACCGGGGCGGTGAGTCACCCGAGCGGAGTCGATGGTCTGCCACCCGCGCCCCTTCGCGGGCCTTCCACCCGGCTCACCCCGCAGGAATCATCGCCAGGTACACGGCGCAGGCGCCGCACGACACCAGCGGCACCGTGAGATTGTCGTTCACGCGCCGGCTCAGCACGCCTTCGGCCAGGGCACCCGCCAGCACCGCCACCGCGCCGAAGCCGCACGTCCAGGCCACGCCCGCCGACGGGTACACCGCGAACCGGAACGCCGTCACGGCCAGCATCGCCGCGACGACGAAGCCCAGCGTCCCCTCCAGCGTCCGCCCGGCCCCGATGCGCACACGACCGTACCTCGAACCCACCAGGCTTCCCGCCGGGTCGCCGAAGCCCATCACCAGGCATCCGCCCTCGACGGCCTCCTTCGGGTAGATCACCAGCACCAGCGCCACGCCGAACACGAACCAGAACGCTCCGGACACCCGAAGGCGCTCCCCGGGCCGGATCACCTTGCCGAACAGCGGGTGGTCCAGCACCTGGGCGTTCAGGCTCGGGTTCTTCAGGCGCAGCCCTTCGACGATCCCGAAGGCCGCCGCGATCGTCCCGATGGCCGCGGCGGCCAGCACGCGCGGCACCACGAAATGGTAGGCCAGCACGCCCCACAGGCAGTTGAACGCGTGGAACACGGCCCGGAGCACCCGAGACCGGTCCAGGG
>CAIOFV010000155.1 GCA_903857665.1 uncultured Myxococcales bacterium | reverse complement strand
CTACCGCGAGATTGCCTTTCGCAGCGCGTCCAGTCGGGCCGGCACGGACACGGGCGCGTTCGGATGCAGGGGGGTGAATCCGGGCAGGGTTCCGAGGTGGTACCCGACCACGGTGTCGGCGTCCTTCAGCACGTGGCCGGTCAGGATGCCGCAGACGAACGCGTCGTGGGGAATCACGCCGGCCGCGACCAACTTCTTCGCCCCGGCCACCGTCGCGCAGGACGCCGGCTCCGCGCCCACGCCCGCCGCGTCCACCACGGCCTTCGCTTCCAGGATTTCCGCGTCGGTGACCCGCTCGACGGTGCCGCCGCCGGCCCGGATGCCCCGCAGGCTCTTGCGCCAGGAAACGGGGTTGCCGATGCGGATCGCGGTGGCGATCGTCGATGCGCGCGGCACGGGCACCAGGTCGGCGCCGGTCCGGAAGGCATCCACCAGCGGGCTGGCGCCTTCCGCCTGGATCACGGCGATCCGCGGGAGGCGATCGATCAGGCCCAGGGACAGCAGTTCCGACAGGCCCTTGCCGATCGCCGCGCTGTTGCCCAGGTTGCCGCCGGGCAGCACGATCCAGTCCGGTACCTGCCAGCCCAGGTCCTGCAGCAGTTCGAACGCGATCGCCTTCTGGCCCTCGATGCGGAACGGGTTGATGGAGTTCAACAGGTAGATGCCCTCGGCGCGGCACACCTGCTGGACCAGGTCCATCGCCGCGTCGAAGTCGCCGGCGATCTTCAGCGTGCGGGCGCCGTAGGCCAGCGCCTGGGACAGTTTGCCCGCGGCGACGGCGCCGTCCGGGATGAACACGAAGGCCTCCATGCCGGCCATCGCGGCATACGCGGCCATCGACGCGGACGTGTTGCCGGTCGATGCGCAGGCGACGCGGGTCATGCCCAGCCGGCGGGCCACGCTGATGCCGACCGTCATGCCCCGGTCCTTGAAGGACCCCGTGGGGTTTTCGCCCTCGTGCTTCAGGCGCATCGCGTCGAGGCCCGCATAGGCAGCGATCCGCGGCGAGTCGTACAGCGCCGTGTTGCCTTCGGGACGCGTCACCACCGACCCGGCGTCCAGCGGCAGCACCAGTTCCCGGAAGCGCCACACGCCCGAACGATCCAGCCGGTCCCGCGAGGCCCGGCGCGCGTCGAAGGTCTGCAGCAGCGGCAGGCCGCGCAGCGCGTCCAGGTCGTGCAGGACGTCCAGCGTGCCGCCGCAGTCGCAGCGATAGCGCACTTCCAGGCCGGGCCAGGAGGCCCCGCAGTCCACGCATCGCAAGGACCAGGTCGCGTCGTCCATGTTCCCCCCACCCGGGTGCGTCGCACACGGGGAATCGCGGCCCTCCCCGATCCTCATACCCGCCGCACCCCGGGACAGTCGCCCGGCGAGACCACGGCCGACGCCTCCAGGCCCGCGCGCCCGAAGGCCGCGACCATCGCCGCACCCACCGCCGCCGCGCTGTGCGCCGACCGGCAGAACGCGAACATCGACGGCCCCGACCCGCTGATCGAGGACGCCAGCGCACCCGCCTCCAGCGCCGAGTCGATCACGTCCATGCAGCCCGGGATCAGCCCCGCCCGCGCCGGCGTGACGATCGCGTCGGGCAGGCAGCGGGCCAGCAGCGCCAGGTCGTTGGAGTAGAACGCGCTGACCAGCGCCGCCAGGTTCGCGGTGTTGCTGACGTGCGACACCAGCGGCACCTCCTTCGGCAGGACCGCCCTCGCCTTCCGGGTGGCCAGTTCGAACACCGGCGTGACCACCGCGATCATCAGGCCGTCCGGCACCGGCAGGCGCACCACGTCCAGCGGGTCCACCGACCGCACCAGCACCAGGCCGCCCAGCAGCGCCGGCGCCACGTTGTCCGCGTGCCGGCCCGACACGGCCTCCTCGGCCTCCACGCACGGCAGGATCAGGTCGGCCTTGCGCAGCGGGGACCCCACCAGCAGGTTCACCGCGAAGGCCGCCGCCGCCGCGCTGGCCGCCGAGCTGCCCATGCCCGAACCCAGCGGCAGCCCCTTCGCCAGGTCCAGTTCGACGCCCACCTGTACGCCGGCCTTGCGCAGCGTGGCGATGGCGGCGATCCCGGCGGTGTTCCGCGGGGCCTCCATCGGCAGTGCGCCGTGGTCCCCGGTGATCCGGGCCATCCGGACCTCGGTGCCCGGCACCAGCCGCGCCGTGACCCTGTCGCCGACCCCCGCCAGCGCCAGGCCCAGCACGTCGAACCCCAGGCCCAGGTTGGCCACGGTGGCCGGCGCGAACGCGGTCACGCCGGGCGGGTGGGCGCGCACTTCGAAGGGGCCCGCCATCATCGTCTCTCCGCTGCGATCCGGAACACGTCCCCCAGCACCGCCATCGCGGTCACGTCCACCCCGGCCCCGGGGCCCGTGATCACCAGGGGTCGATCCCGGTAGCGATCCGACACGAACACGATCTGGTTGTCGGTGCCCTTCAGGCCGGCGAAGGGCGACGATGCATCGACCTCCACGGGGCCGACCTCGATCGCCCCCTCCACCACGCGGGCCAGGAAGCGCAGCCTGCACCCGCGCGCGGCGGCGGCCTCGATGCGGGCAGCCATCGCGGCGTCGCGTTCCCGGAGCAGCGCGAACAGCGACTCCCGCGCAAGCCCCAGCGGCAGCCCCTCGACCAGCGGCGCCAAGCGCACGGGCACGTCCGCCGCCAGTCCCGACCAGCGCCCCAGGATCAGGGCCTTCCGTGCCACGTCGGCCCCCGACAGGTCCTCGGCGGGGTCCGGCTCGGTGTACCCCAGCCCCGCGGCCTCGGCCACCGCCTCGGACAGCAGCGCGCCTTCTTCCAGCCGGGTCATCACGAACCCCAGCGTGCCGGACAGCGAGCCTTCCGCCCGTGCCAGCCGATCGCCGGTCGCCAGCAGCATTTCCAGCGTATCCACGACGGGAAGCCCGGCGCCCACGGTCGCCTCGGCCTTGATCAACCGGCCCTCCGCCGCGGCTGCCCCGGTGATCGCCCGGAACGACTCCGGCGTCCCGGCCAGGGCCTTCTTGTTG
This sequence comes from uncultured Myxococcales bacterium, assembly GCA_903857665.1. Lineage (GTDB taxonomy): Bacteria > Myxococcota_A > UBA9042 > DTJE01 > DTJE01 > CAIZWN01. The sequence continues at coordinate 12,560 of CAIOFV010000155.1, read as the reverse complement.
GCCGTCACCACGTCGCACCCCAGCGCGAACGCCCGCCGGAAGACGTCGGCGGTCCCCTCGCCGTCCGTCACGTCCACCAGGATCGGCCGGGCCAGCCGGTACGCCAGCGCGGCCGGCAGCACCTCGAAGGGATCAGCGGCGGCGATCGCCCCCGGGACCGCCGCCACGTGCCCCCCCGCGGCCTTCGCGTGCACCAGGCCCGACAGCTCGTCGTTCGGGATCCCGGCCGGCCGGACCAGGTACCCGGACCGATCGGCGACCGCCACCACGCGCGCCTCCAGGCCGAACCGCTGGAACACGTGGGCGTGGCGATCCCGCACCAGGTCGATGAACGCCCGGCCCACCTTCCCGCAGCCCAGGATCACCAGGTCCAGCGCCCGCGGCGAATCGACGCCGATGTCGATCCGGTGCAGCCCGAACTCCCGGTGCATCGCCCGGACGGCCTCGTCCACCTCGTCGCCGGCCAGCGCCAGCGAGATGTTCAATTCCGACGATCCCTGCGCGATGGCCAGCACGTTGACCCCGCCCTGGCGGAGGGCGCCGAAGACCCGCGCCGCCACACCGGGCGTCTGGGCCATGCCAAGCCCCACCGCGGCCACCAGCCCGACGTTCTGCCGGATCACCACGTCCTCGATGTCCCCCGCCGACAGGTCCGCCCGGAACTCGCGCTTCAGCGCCGCTTCCGCCGCAGCCGCGTCGTGGGCCGGGACCGCCATGCAGATGGACGATTCCGACGACGACTGGCTGATCATCGTCACGCTGATGGACCGTTCGGCCAGCGCCCGGAACACCCGCGCGGCTACGCCGGGGACGCCCGACATCCCCTTCCCTTCCACCGACACCAGGCAGTGGTCGCGGACGGCGGTGATCGCCTTCACCGGGTGCGACAGGCGCGTGAACCGGCCATCGACCACCGTGCCGGCAGCCAGGGGCGCCAGCGAGTTGCGCACGCGCACGGGGATGCCCAGCGAGGCCACGGGAATCATGGTGCGCTGGTGCAGCACCTTGGCGCCGTAGTACGACATTTCCGCGGCTTCGCGGTAGTTCAGTTGCGGGATGGTCCGCGCCTCGGGGACGATCCGCGGGTCGGCGCCGAAGACGCCGTCCACGTCGGTCCAGATCGACACCTCGTCCGCGCCCAGGGCCGCGGCGACCAGCGTCGCGCTGAGGTCCGACCCTCCCCGCCCCAGCGTCGTGGTCGCACCGTCGGGCGCCCGCCCGCAGAACCCCGTCACGACGGGCACCCGGCCCGCGTCCAGCACGGGCCGTATCGCGTTGGCCATGCCGCGATCCGCGACCCCCGACAGCGGGCTGGCGGCCCCGAACCGGCCGTCGGTTTCCAGGAACGCGTCCGCGTCCATCGCGATCGCGTCGACGCCTTCGCGGCGCAGGGCCACCGCCAGCAGGCGCACCGACAGTTTCTCCCCCCCCGCCAGGATCCGGTCGCGCGTCCGGGCCGTCATTTCGCCCAGCAGCGACGCGCCCCGGACCAGGTCGGCCAGTTCCGACGCGATGCGACGCACCTCGGCGCGGGTGTCGTCCGCGGCCGGGTCCAGCATCGCCAGCACGTCCTCGTGGCGGTCGCGGATCGACTCCAGCATGCGCAGCCCCGCGCCCCGATCGCCGGCCGCCGACGCGTCGGCCGCCGCCACCAGGTCGTCCGTGACGCCGGCCATCGCCGAGGCCACGACCACGACCCGCCCGTCGGCACGCGCCGCGGCGACGAGCCGCGCGGCGGCCAGCATGCGGTCCGCACCCAGCACGCTGGTGCCGCCGAACTTGTGGACTTCGAGCCGTGCAGCGGCCATGGCCCCCCCTCGCAAGACCAACCCCCCGGAACAGCACCATCATCAGCAGTGGAGGGGCGCGACGCAAGGATCGGGCCCGCGCGACGCCGCCCGGGAACGAAATGGAGAGGGGATGGCGCCTATGCCGGCACCTCGACGATCTCGCCGCTGCCGATCCCGCCGCCCACGCAGCGGGTCGTCAGGCCGTAGCGCTTCCCGCGGCGACCCAACTGGTGGATCATGTCGACGATCTGGCGCGCCCCCGTGCATCCCACCGGGTGACCCAGCGACACGCCGCTGCCCCACTGGTTGACACGCTCGGGACGCAGGCCGGGCAGGTCGTGGTACGCGGCGGCGACGACGGCTGCGAACGCCTCGTTCAACTCGAAGTTGTCGATCTGTTCCAGGGACATCCCCGCCCGCTTCAGCAGGCCCGGGATCACCTTGAAGGCGCCCTCGCCCATCAGCTCGCGAGGGACGCCGACGTTGTGCCAGGACACCAGACGCGCCAGCGCCTTCCGGCCGACACGCGCCGCGTACTCGTCGCTGCACAGGACCAGGGCCGCCGCGCCGTCGTTGATCGACGACGAGTTCATCCCGGTGATCGTGCCGCCGTCGGGCTTGAAGTACGGCTTCTGGGCGGCGAACTGGTCCATCGTCAGCGCCTTCGGCCCTTCGTCCTTCGCAAACATCACCGGCGGTCCCTTGCGCTGCGCGATCGGGACGGGGATCACGTAGTTGGCGAACCCGCCCTCCTCCCACGTCCGCATCGCGTTCGCATGGCTGTTGAACGCGACCTGGTCCTGCTCCTGGCGCGTGACGCCGTACTTTTCGACCAGGCGCTCGGTCATCAGGCCCATCACCTCGCCCTTCGGGCCGACGTTGCGGTCCACCAGGGCGCCCTGCACGCCGTCCTCCAGCGTCATGTCGCCATACAACTGCCCCTTCAGGCGCCCCTGGTACAGGAAGCGCGGGATGTTGGACATGGCTTCCACGCCGCCGGCCACGCCGACCTCGACCTCGCCCAGCAGGATGCGCCGCGACAGCGAGTGCACCGCGGCGGCGCCCGACGCGCAGTTCTCGTGGAAGGTGGTCCCGGGCACGGTGTTCGGGACGCCCGCGAACTCGGCGGCCTGCTTGGCCAGGTTCGAGGCGCGCGGGTCCTGCATCACCCAGCCCATGCAGGTGTACTGCACGTCCCCGGGCGTGATCCCGGCCGCCTCGATCGCCTTGCCTATGGCGAACGTCGCCAGCTCCCTCGCCTGCATGGAGGCCAGGCCTCCGCCCATCGCACCGATCGGGGTGCGGATCGCACCCAGCACGACGACCTTGCCCATGGATACCTCCTCGGGGCCCACCGGCCCCACCGTTGAATGACGGGAATGGTCGATGATAGCACGCCATTCCGGGAAGGGATCCGCCGCCCCACGCCCCCTTGCGCGCCCCGCTCTCTTGACAGGGCGGGCGGTTCGCCGCAAGAAATGCACTTCGACGGCGGGCGGACGGAGGACATGGCGGAGCAGCACGAACTGGAAAAGAACGCCCTGGGCCTCGGCGAATCGGTCGTGATGGGCGTGGCGGGCACCGCGCCCGCCTTCAGCATCGCGGCCACCACGGCGACGATCATCGCGGCGGTCGGCGTGCTGTCGCCAGCCAGCCTGCTGTACTGCGGCCTCATCATGTTCGGCGTCGCGTTCGCCTACATGCACCTGAACCGGATGAACCCGCACGCCGGCGCCTCCTATGCCTGGGTCGGTTCGGTGTTCCACCCGGTGCTGGGCTTCTTCGCAGGCTGGGCCCTGCTGGTGGCATCGGCGGTCTTCATGGTGTCCGGCACCATCCCGGCCGCCACCGCGACGCTGGCGCTGGTGCGCCCTGAACTGGCGGCCGACCCCGTCTGGGTGACCGCCGTTGCCGCCGGCTGGCTGGTCGCCGTCAGCGCGGTCATCGTCAAGGGCATCAAGCCCACGTCGTACACGCAGGTCGTGATGACGCTGGTGGAAGTCGTCGTGCTGCTGGTGGTGATCGTGGCGGCCTTCCTGGCGTTCCTGGACCAGCCTGCCCACGAGGTCACGCTGGCGCAGTTCAGCCCCTTCGCCTTCACGCCCAAGTCGTTCGCCACCGGCGCGCTGACGTCGCTGTTCTTCTACTGGGGCTGGGACGTCACCGTGAACCTGACCGAGGAGACCCGCGACGCCGCCCGGGCGCCCGGGCTGTCCGCGGTGATCGCCATGGTCGTGGTGACGCTGCTGTTCGTGGCGTTCGCGCTGGTGACGCTGCTGGTGCTGTCCGACGCGGAAATCCAGGCGTCCAGCACCAACCTCGTGTTCGCGGTCGCCGAGAAACTGTTCCCGCGCCCCTGGTCGTACCTCGCGATCCTGGCCGTGATGCTGTCGTCCATCGGCACGCTGGAAACGTCGATCCTCCAGTTCACGCGGACCCTGTTCGCCAAGGGGCGCGACGGCATCCTGCACCCGCGGTACGCGCGGCTGCATTCCCGGTGGAAGACGCCCTGGGTGGCCACCGCGGTCATCACGTCCATCGGCCTGCTGCTGCTGTTCCTGGCGTCGTTCTTCCCGTCGGTGAACCTGATCATCAAGGATTCGGTGGATTCGATCGGCTTCCAGGTGGCTTTCTACTATGGCCTCGCCGGGTTCGCCTGCGCGTGGCACCACCGGCGCGAAGCGTTGCAGTCGCCCTTCAACCTGCTGTTCCTGTTCCTGTGGCCCCTGGCGTCCGCCTGCTTCCTGTGGTTCATCGCCGGCTACAGCATCCCCACCTTCGACGTGACCACGACGATCCTGGGCCTGGGCGGCATCGCCATCGGCGCGGTCCCGCTGGTGCTGAACCGCTGGCGGTCGAGCGGGGCATCGGCTACTCGCTGACCGGGACGTCGATCGGGGTGACCGTCGGAGGGATCCCCGGCCGCACCTTCACCTGGTCGTACTTTTCCAGCATCACCTGGCCCGCCGGCGAGCCGCGCTCCTTGCGGACGTCCTTGCGCCTGCACCAGTGCACGGCCACTCGGCCGGCCGTCCGGCACTTGGAATACCAGGCCGCCAGCATGGCCGCCTCGTCCAGCGTGGTGCGGGGCAGGCGCTGCAGGTGGTCGGGGTTGCGCACCACCACGTGCGAGCCGGGCGTGGGCGCCACGTGCAGCCAGATGTCCTCCTGGGCCGCGACGTGGAAGGTCAGGTCGTCGTTTTCGGACGCGGTGCGGCCCACCAGGATTTCGAACCCGTCGCTGGACCGGTAGGTCCAATAGCCCTTCCGATCGCCCGCCATGCACCCTCCCGCGCGCCTCCGCGTCACCCCTGCCCGCGGTTCCGTGCTTCCGGCACCCGCCCGTTCCCGTCGCGCACCCGGATTCTTGGCCAGATGGGCCTGCGAGGCAAGCGCCGGTTCGCCGCCCACCGTCCGGCGCCCCGGTGGTACACTCGCGCCGTCCCCGGATGCGCGAGGTTCCCGTGCGGTGGCTGCCGGTTTCGTCGTTCTCGTTCCAGACCGACCTTCCCCTGGAACGCATCGTGGAACGGGCAACCGCCCAGGTGGAACCGTTCCGCTGGCTGGCGAACCCCTTCCGCACCCGGCCGCACCCCTTCCAGGGACGCGTCGGGCGCGACGGCTTCAAGGTGTCGCCCACCCACCACTGGTATCGGCACCAGTCGCTCAACGTCGCGGCGGGCCGGTTCGTCCAGACCCCGACCGGCGTTCGCGTGGATGTCACGTTCCGGCTGAAGCGGGCGTACGTGGCGCTGTTCGGGCTGCTGATCGCCGCGTTCCTGCTGGGCGCCTGGGCCCAGGCCGAGGGCCACCCGTCCACGGACATGCACACCTTCGGCTTCCCGCTGATGATGCTGGCGTTCCTGTATGTGACCACGCTGGTGCGCTTCAATCACGAGGAAGGCGCCGCCCGCGCCGCCATCCAGGCGTGGTTCGGCGCGAACGTGCGACAGGACGCCGCCTTCTACCGGCCTCCGCCGATCGGCTGATCTTCCCGACCGGGGGGGATCAGATCCCCTTCCGCGTGTTCAAAGGACGGGTGTTTCGTCCCGAAAGAAGCGCTATGCTCGCCGCCAACGAACCAACTATGGGGGCATCGCCATGCTCGTGGTGATCTCGGATCTCCATTTCGAGGAAGAGGCCCTGGACCGGGTCTGCCAGGGCTCGAGCCCGGTCCACCTGCCGTTCGTCCGGAACCTGGACCCGGAGGCGTTCCACCTGATCATCGCAAGGCTCGCGGCGGAGGTCGAACGGAACCAGGCGCACCGGCTGGACGTGGTGCTGGCAGGCGACGTGTTCGATCTGCACCGCACGATGCTCTGGTTCGGGACGTGCGCCGCGGACGGCAGCGATGTCGCGGACGCGAACCCGCAGCGCCCGTACGTCGCCATCCAGCACGTGACGCCGGCACTGGAGGCGAAGGTGCTGGCCATCCTGGACGCCATCGCCGCCGAGCCGCGGGTCGCAGGGGCCCTCGATGCGTTCCGACGGCTGTGGCAGGGCCGGTACTTCCCGGAGGACGGCGGCGGCGACGTCGATGCGGAATTCCCGCTGGCGCCGGACAAGATCCAGTGCGTGTACCTGCCCGGCAACCACGACCGGCTGGCCAACGCGACCCCGGCCATCCGCCGGAAGGTCCGCCAGCTGCTGGGCATGCCCCCGTCGGACGCGCCGTTCCCCCACACCTGGGTCGGCGCGGATCCCCGCGTGCTGGTGCGCCACGGGCACGAGTACGACGCGTTCAACTTCGGCGGGGACTACGCGAACTCCCGCGGGATCAGCACGACCATTCCCGATGCGGACTACGACGCCCCCACCTTCGGGGACTTCGTGACCATCGACGTGGTGGGCGCCCTGCCCTGGCAAATGCGCCAGGTCTACGGCCACGCCCAGATCCTCAGTGATTCGCGCCTGTCGGCGGTCTACCTGCGGCTGCTGGAGTTCGACGATGTCCGTCCCCAGTCGCGGCTGCTGGACTTCGTGCTGGAAATCCCCGGAAAGGCCCCGAACCAGAACCTCGGCGAGGACGACGTGTGGCGCCTCCTGCAGCCGGTGCTGTGCGCGCTGCTGGACGACATCCATGACGACCCGTTCCTGCACCAGTGCCTGGCCCGGATGAAGCCGGACGATCTGAAGATGCGGCTGGCCCTCGTCGCGGTGCGCGAGGCGCTGGCGACCCGGCCGTGGCGGCTGGGGTTGCCCCTCGCGCTGGTCCGGTCGCTGCTGGACAAGCTCGGCGGCGGGGGCGGCGGGGGCAACATCGGGGGCAACGGCACCGGCGGAGGGCCCGCGACGTTCGCGACCCGGGAGGATGCGGTCACGCACGGAAAGGTACGGTTCGTCGCCGCCGGCCACACGCACAGCCCGGATACCGTGCCGATCGGCCACCCGACCAGCCGACAGGTGTTCATCGACACCGGCACCTGGCGGAACCGGCTGCTGCCGACCGCCGCCGGACGGGGCTTCGCCCGCCTGAAGGCCCTGTCGTACCTGGCCGTGTACGGAAGCGGCGAGGACAACAACGGTGCGCCGGCGGGCGGCGTGATCCAGGAATCCTTCGACTTCTGGTCGGGGTTCGCCGAGAAGTAGCGACCGCCCGGGAAGCCGGACCGAACAGGGATCCCAACGGAGGTGACTCCATGGAACGCATCGCGAAGCCGCTGGACCAACTGAAGGACCGGTACGATGCCGTCGTGATCGGCAGCGGCTACGGCGGCGCGCCGGTCGTCGAACGGATCGCCCGGTCGGGCCGGACCGTCTGCCTGCTGGAGCGGGGACGCGAGTTCCACCCGGGCGACTTCCCCCGAACGTTCGCGCAGGTGCTGGCCCAGGTGGGACCCGACCGGCTGCTGTCCCAGGGGCCGGGGCTGTTCGATTTCCAGTCCGGGCCGGGGGGCATCCTGGCGGGCTGCGGCCTGGGCGGCACCTCGCTGATCAACGGCGGCGTCCAGATGGAAGCCGACCCGCGCGTGCTGGACGACCCGTCCTGGCCGGCCCCCCTGCGGGGCGGCACGGACCCGGACTGGATCGCGGGACTGCAGCGTGCCCGCGACACCCTCCGGCCCGCGACGGTTCCCGACGACGCGCCGCGCCTGCCACGGCTGGAGGCCCACGCGTGGACGGCCCGCCAGCTGGGCGTGCCCTTCCGGCGGGCGCCGGCGTCGGTGGCGTTCGTGGCGGATCGCACGATCGGCGGCGTGGACCGCGGGGCGTGCGTGCTGTGCGGCGACTGCTGCACCGGCTGCAACGCCGGCGCCAAGGGCACCACCGCGAACACCTGGCTGGCCAGCGCCGCCTCCCATGGCGCCGACATCTTCACGGAAGCCGACGTCATCGACATCGAGCGGTCGGGCGACGACTGGATCGTGCGCTTCCGCCCGCACGCGTCCGAGCGCAAGCGCTTCGACGCGCCCCCGGCGTTCGTCCGGGCCGGCGTGGTGGTGCTGGCCGCGGGCACGCCCGGGTCGCCGGGGATCCTGCTGCGCTCCAGGGCACGGGGGCTGCCCCTGTCGAACTGCCTGGGCGCGCGCGTGTCCGCCAACGGCGCGACGATCGCGTTCGCCTGGGACGGCGAGCGGACGATCGACGGGGTGGGCTGCAATCCCGGCAACCCGGTGGACGGCCGACCCGTCGGGCCGGCGGCGACGGGCATCGCGGACGCCCGGCCAGGCACGGGCCTCGAGGACGGTGTGGTGCTGTTCGACGCGGCCATTCCCGGGGCCCTCGGGCGCCTGCTGGGAACGACCGTGGGGTTCGCCGGCATGACCCGCGCCGACGACGGCGCGGCGGGTGCGCTGGCTCGCTGGGCCCACCGGGCCGCGGACCAGGGCCGGTCGATGCTGCTGGGACCGCACCAGGGCGCCGCGGCACGCACACAGACCCTGGTCGCCACCGGGCACGACGCGTCGCCCGGGCGGGTCGTGCTGGACAGGGAGCACGCCCGGATCGTCTGGGAGGACGGCCGGGCCCCCTCCCCCGCCGTGACCGACATCGTCAAGCGTGCCGCGGGTACGCTGGGCACCACCGCGGTCCCGGGCACGGACCTTCCGACGCTGTTCCCCCTGGGCGGCTGCGGGATGGCGGACCGGGCGGAAAACGGCGTCGTGGATTCGGCGGGTCGCGTGTTCGCCGGGATTGCCGGCACGACCGTGCACGACGGGTTGTACGTGGTGGACGCTTCCGTCGTGCCCCGGTCGCTGGGGGTCCCGCCGTCCCTGACGATCGCGGCTCTGGCCGAGCGCACCGCCGCGACGATCCTGCGGGATCGCGGCTGGACGGAAGACGCCGACGGCGCCCCCGTGCTGCCGCCGGACCCGCCCCCGCGCCCCGGCATCGCGTTCACCGAAAAGATGGCCGGCGCGGTGGCGCCCGTCCCCCTCGGCGACGCGCCCCCGGACTTCGTCGCCGACGGCCCCGACGCGACGCCGCTGGCGTTCGTCGTCACGATCGAAACGGACGACCTCTACGCGCTGCTGCAGCGCCCGGACCACCACGCCCGCCTCATCGGGACCGTCCAGGCGCCGGGCCTCTGCCCCGAAGCGTTGGACGCCACGGGCGACTTCGCGCTGATCGTGGTCGACCCGTCCGCGGTCGATACCTGGTCGATGCGCTACCGGATGGACCTGCGCGCCCCGTCGGGCCAGCGCTGGTTCCTGGACGGCGTGAAGGTGCTGCGCCGGGGCGCCGGCCACGACCTCTGGAAGGACACGACCACCCTGTTCGTCACGGTCCGCGACGGCGACGCGAACGGCCCGGTGGCGTACCGGGGGACCTTGCGGATCGCCATCGCGGACTTCCTGAAGCAGGTCGGCACGATGGCGGTGACGGGCGACGTGCCCGAACCCCAGCGCATCGCCCTGCTGGCCCGTTTCGGCGCGTTCTTCGGCACGTCGCTGCTGGACATCTACGGCGGCGCGCTGGCCACCGATCTGATCTTCGCCCGCGACGTCCACCCGCGGGATCCCGGGCCGCACCGGTGGGGCCACCCCGACATCCACGACGTGCAGACGGCCGACGGCGTGACCATACGCCTGACCCGCTACAACGGCGGCACCAAGGGGCCGATCGTGATGGCGCCGGGCTTCGGGGTATCCACGCTGTCGTTCAACGTCGATACCGTGAAGCCGAACCTCCCGCAGGCGATTTCCGAAAGGGGATTCGACGTCTGGCTGCTGGACTACCGGGCCAGCCCGGACCTGCCGTCGGCGCGGTCGCGGTTCTCGCTGGACGACGTGGCCCGCAAGGACTGGTTCACCGCCGTGGAAGCGGTGAAGGCCTTCACCGGCGCGCCATCGGTCATCGCGCTGGGCCATTGCGTCGGGTCCATGACGCTGCTGATGGCGCTGCTGTCGGGCCTGCCCGACGTGCGCGCCGCGGTGTGCTCGCAGCTGACCACGCACCCGGTGACCACGCGCCTGACGCGCCTGAAGGCCGTGCTGCACCTGGCCGAACTCATGGACCACCTGGGGATCCACACGCTGGACACCAGCGTTCAGCCCACGATCGCCGCGAAGGCGCTGGACCTGCTGCTGCGCCTGTACCCGGTGGGGTCGGGCGAGGACTGCGACAGCCCGGTCTGCCGGCGCATCTTCGCGTTGTACGGCCCGTCGTACATGCACAGCCGGCTGGACGAAGCCACCCACGACGCGATCCTGGACATGTTCGGCGTGTCCAGCGTGCCCGCGTTCCAGCACATCACGCGCATCCTGCGGGTCGGCCACGTGGTGGACAAGGACGGCAACGAAACGTACCTGCCGAACCTCGAACGCCTGAAGCTGCCGATCCTGTTCCTGGCCGGCGCCGAAAACCGTCTGTTCCTGCCCGAATCCTCGCGCATCCTGCACGACAAGTTGGCCGCCGCCTTCGGCGCGAACCTGTACCAGCGCATCGTGATCCCGGGATATGCGCACATGGACTGCTTCGTCGGTCAGGACGCCGCGAAGGACGTGTACCCGCCGCTGCTAGACTGGCTGGACCTGCACGCATAGGGGCGGCGGAACCGGGGTGTGCCCCGGACCGCAGCGACCCGTGCTGCCGCGACGATCCGGGGCGGACGCTACGCGGCCACCTGCACCTTCGGGTCCGGTGGCTCACTGGCCGTCACCGCGGGTTCCGGCTCGGACGACACGCGGTTCCGCGCCAGGGTCGGGAAGTACGCCCGGACGGCCTCGGGGTCCTTCAGGCGCACGATCGCCTGGCAGCGCACCAGGCTGATTTCCCTGCGGTATGCGCGGGCCTGGGTCGTCAGCGCCCGCACCGCCTCGTGTTCGAACCGATCCGCGGTCTTCCATGCTTCCACGGCGCCCTGCCACGCGGCCAGTGCATCGTTCAAACGCTGTGCTCCCGCGGCGTTGGCCGGGTCCACTCCCATCCGCACCGCCAGGGACCGCAGCGCCTGCTCGCGCTGTGCCATCGAGCCTTCCACCAGGCCCCTCCGGTCGTCCGGGAAGAGCGCCCGGTACCCCGCATCGGCCCGATCCCCGCTGCACGCCTCCAGCGCGTGGAACTGCAAGGCCCGGACGGCCTGGGTCACCGCCTGGCCCGCGTCCTCCATCGCGCCGCGCGTCAGCCACCGGGCGTTCGCGGCGGCCCTGCGCGCCACCCTCGCCTGCTCCAGGCGTTCCATCGCCTGGCCCACCGCGGGCACCAGGTCCGCCAGGTCGGCATTGCCGGCCAGCCGCTCGGCGCTGCGCTGCCCCAGCGCCAACAGCACCTCGATCCGTTTCGTCGAACCCGTGATGCGCGTTGCCATGATGACCCTCCACGCAGGAAGCCCGGAACGCCGCGCCCGCGGCGTTCATGGGGGGTACAGACGGACGCCGAGCGAAAAGGATCACGGGGGGTGCAAAAAAAGTGGGTGCGGGCTGCCCGGCGGGTTCGTGATACGGCGGAACCGCGGGCCGCGAGCGGTCCGCGACCGTGCGTAGGTGGCGTCGAGAAAGGGTCAGGGCGGTGAGCGGGGGTTCGATCGGCAACTTCCCGCGGCCGACGGGTTCAGGGCGAACTCTCAACGAATGAAATGAAGTTCCAAATGGTCATCGGAAACTTCGCTATCCACGGATCGCGCGGCCGAAGGCTCATCACACTCCCTTCCAACCGGACGATCGCGCGTTCACCCTGTTCTCCGGCCGGTCCAGAACCTCGATGACCCGGAGCGGCGAGTACTCCCTGGAACTGAGGTTACCGCCAATGCAGGAGGTTCAAGTTCCTGTGCTCGTCGCCAGATCTGAACAGACCCCCATTCTTGTACACTTTGGAATGCGAGTTTCTCACTCCCCGGGGTGCGGAGGACCCTGGCGGGCAGGGCCGCAGGGACGCTTGCCGGATGCCTTGAGTGGCCGTTTCTTCGCGACCGTCTTGACCGGCTTCTTCGCGATCCGTTTCGCGGTCGCTTTGGGTTTCGCAGGCATTGTAACTCGTCTACTCCGCCTCGCGGTCATCGACGGAAGCCAAATCCCCGACGACAAAGGTGTCGAGGTAGCCAAGCGCGATATGCGATGCCAGCCTGCGTCGCCGCCGGCTCAGGATGGGAAGCAGCCCCGCGGTCACGATCGGCAATGCCGACAAGGCGAGCACAGTCTGGATCGGACTGGCCCAGAAGCGAATCCCGATCCATTCACCCATGAGTAGAACAAAGACTAGTGTAGTCCGCCATAAATAGCCATCATCACGGCGTGACCTCCAGTTGGCGAAGACTGGCCTGAAGCGCCTCCTGGGCGCGCATGACTTTGGCCAGGATATCCTTGGCGCTGGCGGTCCAGATGAAAGGCT
>CAIOFV010000154.1 GCA_903857665.1 uncultured Myxococcales bacterium | reverse complement strand
GCCCGGCCCACCCACAGGCCGGCTTCGATGGCATCGGGGTTGAAGTCCTCGACCATGGGCGCATTGTACCCGACACCGCCCCCCGCCGCCCCCCTTTTCGGGGCCTCGTGGCCTGCCGCACCGTGCCGGTGCCGTTGCCGCCTTGACAGTGCGGGTCGCTTTGCAGAGAATCCGCGCGGTGGTCGGCGGTACTCGCCGGCGTTGGATGTTTTCGAGGCACCGGGAGGCTTCGTCATGGCCATGAAGATCGATGCGGATCTGTGCGTTTCCTGCGGCGCGTGTGAAGAGGCGTGTGACATCAACAACGCGATTTCCCAGACGGATACCGCGTACGCGATCGACGCCAGCAAGTGCGACGAGTGCAAGAGCGCGGGCGGCGAGCAGAAGTGCCTGCCGACGTGCGGCGTGGACGCTATCGTCAAGGCGTGATGCGACTCCTCCGGGGCCGGCTCCGGTCGGCTCCGGCGGGTTCGTGTTCCAGCGATTGCACCCTCCGGTCGGGACCTGCTAGACTGCCGGCAGCCTAGTCGGGAGCCTTGCCATGCGCCTCCGCCTGATCGTCGCTGCGATCATCGTATCGTCCGCTGCCCTCATGGCCCTCGGCGGGTGCCAGAGAATCAAGACGACGCTGGGGCTGGGGGACCGGATTGCGACGCCCGATCCGGGAACGCCGGAGGCGGTCATCCAGGACGTGCTGAAGGCCGCCCGGACGAAGGACGAGGCCGACGGCTGGGAAGCCTTCTCGAACCTGCTCCACTCCCGTGAGCTCTCCTCCCCGGCCGCGATGAACGAGTGGCAGACGATGCTGTACCCGACCATCCGCCGGAAGGTCGATCTCCTGCTCGAGGATCGGTCGGCCCTGATCTACCGGCTGATGGACAAGCGCGAGGACGGGAAGGAAGTGAAGATCTTCGTCAAGAACTCCCAGAGCGACGTTCCCACGCCCTGCACGCTTCGCCAGGATCCCGAGCGCGGGAACGCGTGGCGGGTCTTCAGCGCCTGTTTCTAGTCGATGACCGGCCCCGGGCCGTTGCCTGCGGGCGAACCCGATGCCACCCGTGGAGGTCGAGCCGGAATGCCTGAGCCGTACGTCAACGCCCCGGTCCGGGGAAACTCGAACGCCACGCACGTGGATCCCGGCACCGGGACGATGCTCGCCTACTCGGCCGGAAGCTTCCCGATGGGGATGCTGCTGCTGGTGATCGCGTCCTGGCTGATGCGCCTGTACTGCCCTTCCGAGGACGAGGTGGGCCGCGTCACGCTGGTGGACCCGTGGGTTTTCGGCCTGGTGTCGTCGCTGGTGATGTTCGTGGCGGCCTTCGCCGATGTCGTGGTCGGCTACTACTCGGACAAGATGAAGGGGCCCGGCGGTCGCCGCCTGCCGTTCATCCGGTGGGGGCTGCCCTTCCTGGCGCTGTCCTTCCTGCTGCTGTGGTTCCCGCCGGTCCACGATCGGTCACCGCTCAACATCGCGTGGCTGGTCGTGATGCTCGGGGCCCTGCACCTGTCGTTCACGATCGTGGTGAATCCCTACCTTGCGCTGATGCCCGAGGTGTGGCGGTCCGAGCCCGGCCGGGTGCGGGTGTCGGCGTGGATGGCCGGCGTCAACGCGCTGGCGCAGATCTTCGCGTTCGCGGGTTTCGGCGTGGCGATCGACGCCTTCATGGAGGGCGGCAACCTGTTCGGGTTCGTGATCCCGGACGGGTTCAAACTGGCGGCCGTCGGCGGCGCCGTCTTCACGGCGCTTTCGCTGCTGCCCACGCTGTGGAAGGTGAAGGAAACGCCCCACACCGAGGACAAGGACGTCCCGTACGGGCTCGTCGAGGCGGCCTGGCAGACGCTGAAGAACCCCGCGTTCCTGCCCTACATCATTTCGGGGGCCATGCTGTACGCCGCCCAGTTCATGATCGAGGCGGCCCTGCCGTTCCTGGTCGTGACGAAGATCGTCGATGATCCGAAGGACGGCGACCTGCTGGCGTCCTTCATCCTGCTGGGCCTGGTGGCCCTGACCATGGTGATGTTCCCGTTCGCCGAGTGGGTGTCCAGGCGGGTCAAGAAGACGCACCTCTACCTGGGCAGCCTGATGTCGTTCGCAGTGCTGATCCCGCTATCGACGCTGGCGGGCAGCATCCCCGGGGTCCCGGCGATGGCGCACCTGATCGTGATCATCGCCCTGATCGCGCCGGGACTGGCCATCGGGCTGGTCATCCCGCGGGCCATCCTGGCCGACGTGATGGACTACGACACCCAGCGGACGGGCTACCGCCGGGAAGCGATGTACAACGGGATGGAAGGCCTCATCCAGAAGATCGCGGGCGGCCTGGCGCCGCTGCTGCAGGGCTTCCTGTTTTCGGCCTTCGGCTACTCCCGGGAACACTCCCTGGGGATCGTGCTGTGCGGTTCCGCGGCGGGCGTGCTGTCGCTGATCGGGTTCTTCGCGTTCCTGAAGTACCCGCTCAAGAAGTGAAGCCGGCAGGCCCTGCGCCTGCCGGACGGGAGATTGCGATGAGGTTGCGGTTGGAATCGGTGCTGATCGTGGGAGCGGCAATGGCCCTGGCGGCGTGCGGTGGCAGCAGCGCGGGACGCGACGTCCCCGCCGATCCCGGCCCGTCCGACGTGCCGGACGTGGAGGACGCGGCGGACGCCGCGGATGTCCCGGTCGTCGTCGATGCGCGCGACGTGCCCCGGGAGGTCGAGCTTCCGCCCATCCCGGACCTGTCGCCGCTGGTCAACCCGTTCATCGGGACGAATGGC
>CAIOFV010000153.1 GCA_903857665.1 uncultured Myxococcales bacterium | reverse complement strand
TTCGTTATTCTACTTAAAGAAACGTCTCACGACACGAACTGACGACAGCCATGCAACAGCTGTATAACACTCTCGAAGACATCTTGGTTTCCCAAGATTTGCAGTTATATTAAACCTGGGTGAGGTCTATCGCCTTGTATCGAATTAAACCACATGCTCCACCGGTTGTGCGCTCCCCCGTCAATTCCTTTGAGTTTTAGCCTTGCGGCCGTACTTCCCAGGCGGGATACTTAACGCGTTAGCTACGGCACTGAGGGAATTGTTACCCCCAACACCTAGTATCCATCGTTTACAGCGTGGACTACCAGAGTATCTAATTCTGTTTGCTCCCCACGCTTTCACGTCTGAGCGTCAGTAGCGGGCCAGATGGTCGCCTTCGCCACCGGTATTCTTCCCGATATCTACGAATTTCACCTCTACACCGGGAATTCCACCATCCCCTCCCGCACTCAAGCCTACCAGTTTCGGGCGCAGTTCCACAGTTAAGCCGTGGGATTTCACACCCGACACGATAGGCCGCCTGCACACGCTTTACGCCCAGTAATTCCGGACAACGCTTGCACCCTCCGTATTACCGCGGCTGCTGGCACGGAGTTAGCCGGTGCTTCCTTCGGGGGTACCGTCCTTACTCGTCCCCCCTGACAGAGCTTTACAACCCGAGGGCCTTCATCACTCACGCGGCGTTGCTGGATCAGGCTTTCGCCCATTGTCCAATATTCCTCACTGCTGCCTCCCGTAGGAGTCTGGGCCGTGTGTCAGTCCCAGTGTGGCTGGTCGTCCTCTCAGACCAGCTACCCGTCACAGCCTTGGTGGGCCATTACCTCACCAACTAGCTGATGGGCCGCGGGCTCGTCATCAGGCGAATTGCTCCTTTGGCCCCAAGGACCGAAGTCCTCGTGGTCTTATGCGGGATTAGCAGTCCTTTCGGACTGTTATCCCCCACCCGATGGTTGATTACCCACGTGTTACTCACCCGTGCGCCACTCTACTAGGAGGGGTTACCCCCGCCGTTCGCGTTCGACTTGCATGTGTTAAGCACGCCGCCAGCGTTCGTCCTGAGCCAGGATCAAACTCTCCAGTATATTTTGTGAAAGGCCTTGGGGCGAACCCCTCGACCGTTTCGACAAAAAATCAAAACGGGGTTTCACTTGATTTCTACTATCCAGTTTTCAAGGAGCGAGGTCGATTCCGACCGGCGAATTCCAACTGTAACGCTGGGCCGGCCCGCCTGTCAAGGTCATGTCAGCCACCTGAGCCGACAGCCTCGTCGGTAGCGCCTCCTTCGACATCGTCGGCGGCTACCTTCGCTTCCCTTCCGAGCCGGCCCCGAGGGGCCTTCTCTTCGAAGCGGGGGCAAATGTTAGTTTCGGTCTGAATCCCTGTCAAGAGATTTTTTTCGACCCCCGTTTTTGCTGGGGATCGGGACGGGCTCCTTTGCATCGTCGCCTGTCCGTCCGACCGTCACTTTTCAATCGCCCCGTCCGGGAGCCGCTTTCGCGTCCCCCATTTCTGGAAGCGGAGGCGGATGGTAGAGGGAGCCGCGGAACCTGTCAAGCCTTTTTCTGACGCGGCTTGGAAGCCTTTGTAACCTCCGGCTCTTCCGTGACGCCCATCTCGTCGGTCCAGCGCTTCAGCACCTCGGAAATCGCGCGCGCCTGCACCGGGCTGCCGATGTTCAGCTTGCTTTCCATCCGGTACGTGCCGGCCTGTTTGCGGAACTTCCGCAGCGTGAACTTCGGAGGCCCGTAGTCGTTCGCGGTGGCGTTCCACTCGCGGTACACGAAGGCCAGCACCGGCCACGTGCCACGCGCGATGACCTCCTTGGCCTCCTGCTTGACCACCAGCACGCCATCCTCCTCGTACTCGACGCTGATGTCATCGATGTCCTCGGCCCACGACATGGATCCTCCTTTGCTCGCCGGAGCATGCGTGCTCGGGCGGCGTCAACGATCGGGCGCAGGCGCCTTCCGGAGCACTTCCGGAGCGCCGGGCCCCCAGGCATCCACCAGCCCGCCCAGCACCGAGCGGGCCATCACGACCGGCCGGTCGCGCCCGGCCGGCACCACGTTGGTGGGCACGGCTACGGGTTCGCCGGACGATGGATCGGACAAGGTCAGCGAATGTTCCACGGTCACCCGGGCGCGACGCCCCTCGGCCTCCAGATCCAGGCCGACCACCAGGTGAAGGGCCGCCAGGCGACCGGAGTCGCGGTCCTCCTGGCCTTCCAGGCGCGTCACGACCGCGGTGAACGGCGCACCGGCAGGCGTGGAACCCACGGAGCACGTCGCGCTGGCGAGAGACAGGGTACGGGTCGATCCGGACTCGGAAGACCGTCCGCAACGGTTCGCCAGTTCCAGGAGATCCCGGGTTCCCTGCAGCACCGACGAGGCGGCCTCCTCGGGCTCGTCGCGGGCGTCCTCCCAGCGGACGAAGGGCCCTCCGGAACCGCGCGTGAAGTAGTCGCGTCCCACACGGACGGCCCGGAACGATTCGTCCGTGTCGCCGGCCTCGGACCCCTGGTGGGAGCGGTTCACCTCGGCGTCGAAATCCCCCGACGCCTCGCGGCGCAGGGTGCGCCGATCGCGGATCGTCACGTCGCCCCCGGGCCGGGCCACCGTCACGACGGTGTCCGCCACGGCCTTCAGCGCCATGCGACCGCCGGACAGCCCGTCCGCAGCCTGCGGCGCGCGCGCGGGCACCGCGGCAGGCGGCGCGGGAGCGCGGGCACAGCCGACGATTGCCGCCACGACGAAAAGGGGGAGCCTCCTCATGGGGTCTCCACGGCATCGGACTCGGGCCCCGATCCCAGGACGTCGCCGACCTGCAGCCGCCGCCCCGCCGCCGCCTCCCGGGCCGTCATCCGGCGGGAGCCCGCGGGCTGGATCTCGACGATTCGCACGGCGCCGTCGCCGGTCCGCACCACGGCCCCTTCGGCATCGATCGACAGCACGGTCCCGGGCGCTTCCCCCGGACCCGGCGCGGGTGCGCCCGACACCGCAACCACGAATGGAAACACGCGCAGACGCAGGTTCTTCGCGCCGTAGGTGTACGCGCCCGGCCAGGGCTCGACGCCCCGGACGAGGTCGGCGACCTCCCGGGAGCCGCGGGCCCAGTCGATACGCCCGGTTTCCTTCTGCAGTGGCGGCGCCAGCGTCGCCAGGGAGTCGTCCTGGGGCCGGGCCTGCAGCGTGCCGTCCACCACGCCCGCGACGGCCTCCAGCAGCAGCGCGGGACCCATTGCCGCAAGGCGATCGTAGACCGTCGCGGCCGTGTCGTCCGGCGCGATGGGCGTCGCGGCCCTGGACAGGATCGGCCCCGTGTCCAGGCCCGGGTCCATCCGCATGATGGTGATGCCCGTCTCGGGATCGCCCCGGATCACGGACCATTGGACCGGCGCCGCGCCCCGCCAGCGTGGCAGCAGCGATCCGTGGACGTTGATGCACCCGAACCTCGGCGGATCCAGGATTTCCGACGGCAGGATGCGACCGTAGGCCGCGACCACGATCAGGTCGGCGCCGGCGGCCGCGATTTCGGCCTGGACCTCGGCCGTGCGCAAGGTCTTCGGCTGGATCACGGGAAGCCCGCGGGCGACGGCCAGGCGCTTCACCGGGGTCTCGGCCATTTCCAGGCCGCGGCCGCTCGGCTTGTCAGCGCGTGTCACCACCAGGGGGACGACGAAGCCCGCGTCCGCCAGCGCCGCCAGGGAGGGCACGGCAAAGGACGCGGACCCCATGAAGACGATGCGCAGGGACGACGGGTCCACACGTGCCTCCGGTCCGGTCGGTTCGGACGCGGTTGTACCGCGGGCAGGCGGGGCGCGCAACCCGGCACGGCCCGACGCGAGGCTCCGCCACGACGGATGCGGTCAATGGGAAGGGGGAGAAAGGACGAGGGGCTACGCCTCTTCCCGGCGCATCTTCTCGTAGTCCCGGAGCGCGAGGCGGCGGCGCACCAGCCCAACCCGATCGGTGAACACCACACCGTCCAGATGGTCGATTTCGTGCTGGAAACAGACCGCCAGCAGCCCGTCGCACACCTTCGTCCGGGGCGTGCCCGTTTCGTCCAGGTACTCCACGGTGATGCGCTCGGAGCGCTGGATGTCGATTTCAAGACCGGGGAAGGACAGGCAGCCTTCGGTGACGACCAGCTTGCCTTCCCGCGCGGTAATCCGCGGATTGACGACCAGCAGCAGGCCGGAGCCGGGGGGGGGCGCGGGGGAAAGGTGCTCGGGAGGATCCTCCTCGGGATCCTCGGACGGCACGTCCAGCGTGATCATCCTGCGCGAAATCCCCACCTGGGGCGCGGCCAGGCCGATGCCGTTCTGGCGGTACATCGTTTCGGCCATGTCGTTCAGCACCCGGCAGACTTCGTCGTCCACCGTTTCCACGGGATCGGCCTTGCGCCGGAGCACCTCGTCCGGCCACAAGCGGATCGTCAGGACCGCCATGGATCCCTCCTGGGCGCGCCGCCGCCTCAATGCTCAGGCGAGCCGTCAACAGGCATCAGCGCGCGCCGGTATCTCAAGCGAAGGTCCGGGTCCGACAGGACCGCGAACGCGTCGGCAGCCACGTGGGCTGCCTCTTCCAGCACTGCGGCCGACTCCGGGTCCCCCGCCACAATCGGTCGCGCGGAATCCAGGTCCTTCACCACCCCGACGTAGGCCTCGCGAACCTCGGTGGTGGTTGCGTCCTGGGCCAGGCCCAGGCACTCGAAATAGGTCCCGGTCCGGGCGGCATCCCGCAGCCGGGCAAGGGGCTCCGGGATCGGTGACGCCTCGGCCACGCGTCCCCGGGCCGTCCCGCGGCGGGTTGGAGCAGCCGTCTTCACGCGACCTTCCATCGCGTCCCCTCGGGCCCGTCCATCAGCACCACGCCCATGTCGGACAGTTCCGTCCGCAGCGCGTCGGCCTTGGCGAAGTCCTTCGCGACCCGGGCCGTGATGCGATCGGCCACGAGCCCCTCGATCAGCGTCCGATCCAGGCCGTTGCGCGCCAGCTTGCGGTCGCGGATCCCGGCCAGCACCTCCTCCGGATCCCGCTGGCACAGGCCCAGGATCGCCCCCAGGTCATCCAGCATCTCCAGCGCGGTCGCCACGGCCTCGGCCTTCTGGGTGCCCTTGCCCTTCATCGTGAGGGCGTCGTTCAGGCGCCGCCCCGCGTCGGCCACCAGGGCCAGCGCCGCGGCCGAGTTGAAGTCGTCGTCCATCGCGGCCACCAGGCGCTCCTTCGCGGCCTCGGTCTCGATGGGATTCGAGTCGCAGGGGGTGCGTTCCAGCAGCGCCCGCGCCGCCAGCACCGTTTCGTACAGGTACTCCACGCGGTTCTCGGCCTCGGCCACGGCCCCGTCGGTGAAGTTGATGGGGCTGCGGTAGTGCGTCGTCAGAAGGAAGTACCGCAGGGACTCGGGATGGAACCGGGCGATGACGTCCTTGATCGTGAAGAAGTTGCCCAGGGACTTCGACATCTTCTCGGAATCGACGTTCACGAAGCCGTTGTGCATCCAGGTCTTCACGAACTCCTTCCCGGTGGCGGCCCAGGACTGGGCGCGCTCGTTTTCGTGGTGCGGGAAGATCAGGTCCATGCCGCCGCCGTGCAGGTCGAACACCTCGCCGAGGTACTTCGACGACATCGCCGAGCACTCGATGTGCCAGCCGGGCCGCCCCGGGCCCCAGGGGCTGTCCCAGGCGGGCTCGCCGGGCTTGGCGGTCTTCCACAACGCGAAGTCGAGGGGGTGGCGCTTCAAGGGTTCGGCCGATTCCGTTGGATCGGCCCGAGGCGACTCCGGCTCCGCATCCGGGCGGCCCGCCCTTTCCCCCGCGCCAGCCTGCATGTCGTCCAGCTTGCGCCCCGACAATTGGAGGTAGCCCGGGAAGGACGTGACGTCGAAGTACACATCGCCGCCGGCCACGTAGGCGTGCCCGCGCTCCAGGATCGTCTGCACCATGGCGACGATCTGTGGCATGTGGTCCGTCACCCGGGGCTCGATGTCGGCGCGGGCGACTCCCAGGGCTTCCATGTCCTCGTGGAACGCCGCGATGTTCTTGTCGGTCAGCTCGTTGACCGGCACGCCCGCCTCGTTCGAACGCTTGATGATCTTGTCGTCCACGTCGGTGAAGTTGCGGACGTAAGTGACGTCGTACCCGCGCCACCGCAGGTACCGCTGGATGACGTCGAACGCCACGTAGGCCCGGGCGTGGCCGATGTGGCAGCGGTCGTACACGGTCACGCCGCACACGTACATGCGGACCTTGCCCGGGTCGATCGTCTCGAAGGGTTCCTTGCTGCGAGTGAACGTGTTGAAGACCTTCAGGCTCACGGGGTCCCTCACCATCTCGGACGCGCGGAAACCTACCGGTTGCGAGGCGATCTGTCAATGAAGAAGGGGAGGTGCGTCGGTAATCGGACATCGGCGGCCGGTGGCGGGGGGACGCGCCCGGGCAAGGGGCTCGACGGCAACGCGCCCTTGCGCGAACGCGAAGACACGTCCATCATCCCGCCCATGGACTGGGCGAAACACGGTTCCCTGGCTGCGGCAATCCTGTACGTGATCGCCGTCGGCGCGGTGCTCGCGGGGGGCGCTCCCGAGGTACCGGTCGCGGTGATGAACAGCCTCGAGATCCGCCCGCTGGTGATGCTGGCCCGGACCGTTCCGCCGCCCGCCGGCGAGGACGGCAAGCGAGGCGAGTGGCAGGAACTGTCCGAACTGGTCCGGACCGGGATGGAGCAGGTGGCCCACCGGCCATTGTCGACCCCTCGGGACCGGATCCGCGCCGCCGCGGCGGCGGTCGGGATCGGCGCCCGCCACCTGGTGGCCCCCCTCGCGGGATCGGTTGCATCGTCCGACCCCGCGGCAGGCGTCCTGGTCCGATGGGCGTTCGATCCGGCCTACCCGGCCTCCGACGCCGACCTGGCCGCGATCCGGGGTGCGGACCTCCCGCCGCCGCTGGCGGACATGGTCGTGGCGTCGCTGGCCCGGGACGCGGGACGGCAGGCGGATGCCGAGTCGGCCCGAAGCGCATGGGAACGCGCCGCCGAGGATGTGCGGGCGCAGACCTCCCTGCAGGTCGTGCTCTTCTCGATGGCCCTCCTCGCCGGGACCATCCTGTGGTTCAGGATGCGGCGACTCCAGATCGAGGAGGCCGCCTTCCTGCGCCCCCGTCCGACGCTGGAATCGCTGCTGCCGGTGGCCAGCGTACTGGTGTACTTCACAGCCGCGTTCCTGACCCTCGGCGCCCTCGGGCCCGACCTGATCAAGGGCCTGGACATCCCGGGCGGCTTCGCCGGCGCGGCCGTGGGCATCTACCTGGTCAACGCGGCCATCGGCATCGGGCTGGTCCTGACGGTCGGCGGGGCGCGTCCGGGCGAATCCGCGCTGGACCTGCTGGGCCTGCGGACCCTGCACGCGGGGGACGTCGTCACCGGGGCGGCCTGGGGCGTGGCCGGCTGGTGCATGCTGGTTCCGGCGGTGCTGTCCGCGTCGATCATGTCGGCGACCCTGCTGGGCATCTCGGGCAACCCGTTCGACAACCCCGTCACCCTGATGATGGTGCTGGATCCGTCCCCCGACACCGTGGCGCTGCTGCTGGTAGCGGTGACGATCCTGGCGCCGATCTTCGAGGAAATGTTCTTCCGGGGCTTCCTCCACGGCCACCTGCGCCGGCATTTCACCCCGTACGGCGCGGCGATGATCTCGGGGTTCTGCTTCGCGCTGGCGCACCTGTCCTTGTCCAACCTGCTGCCGCTGTGGGCGCTGGGATTCGCGCTGGGCATCCTGTACGACCGGACGCGCTCGCTGTGGGCGCCGATGATCGCCCACGCCCTGTGGAACCTGGGAACCGCCGCGCTGCTGCTGGCGGTCTTCTCCTGACGATGTGCACGGGCCGCGCGGGCCTGCCGATCGAATCGCGTCCGGGCACCCGCCTTCCACGTCCCTTCTGACCGGTGCGGCCTTGATGTGACGTGGATAGTTTTTATCCCCGATTGACTGGCCCCCCCGGAATGCACACGATCGTCAGTACGCGCACGATGGCGTGTTCGCACCGGACCCTTGAGGGAGGAGTTCCCATGGAATCGCGCTCCTGGCATCGCTTCTACACGGAAGGCATCCCGCTGGACGTGATCGACGAGGGGTTGACGCTGCCGGAGCTGCTGGACCGGACTGCGGCGCGATGGCCGGATCGGACCGCGACCCTGTTCGAAGGCGGGCGCCTGACGTACCGCGAACTGAAGGACGGCGCGGACCGGCTGGCGACGGCCCTGGTCGATCTGGGCATCCGGCCCGGCGATCGGGTGGCGATCCAGCTCCCCAACCTGCCCCAGACCGTCATCGCCTATTATGGTGTGTTGCGAGCGGGCGCCGTCGCGGTGATGACGAACCCGATGTACGTCGCACGCGAAATCGAGCACCAGTTCAACGACGCGGGCGTCAAGGTGGCCATCGTGCTGGACGCCTTCTGGGTCAAGACGGTCCGCGGCGTCCGCCCCGAGCTGAAGACGCTGCAGCACGTGATCCTGACGCGCCTGGTGGACTGGTTGCCCTTCCCCAAGAACTACCTGTTCCCGATCGTCGGCAAGAAGACGGGCCTGGTCGTCGATGTGGACCCGGCCGACCGCACCCTGTGGCTGAAGGATCTGCTGGCACGCCATCCCGCCAACCCGCCGACCATCGACTGGGATCCGGAAATGCTGGCGAACCTGCAGTACACCGGCGGCACCACCGGCGTGTCCAAGGGCGCCATGCTGACCCACCGAAACCTGGCGGTGAACGTGGCGCAGACTGCGGCCTGGTTCACCGGCATGGTCCCGGGCGGCGAGGTCGGGCTGGCGGCGCTGCCGTTCTTCCACGTGTTCGGCCTGACGGTCTGCATGAACCTGTCAGTGGCGTACGGCGCGTCGCAGGTGCTGGTCCCGAACCCGCGCGACATCCCCAAGCTGGTCAGCCTGATCGCGAAGTACCGGCCCACCCTGTTCCCGGCCGTGCCCGCGATGTTCAACGCGATCAACCAGTTTCCGGGCATCGAGAAGCTGGACATCTCGTCGATCAAGGGGTGCTTCAGCGGATCGGCGCCGCTGCCCGTCGAAGTGCTGGAGCGGTTCGAGCGGCTGACCGGCGGCAAGATCACCGAGGGCTTCGGCATGACCGAGTCGTCCCCTGTGACGCATGCGAACCCGCTGTATGGCGTCCGCAAGACGGGCTCCATCGGCGTGCCCCTGCCGTCCACCGACGCGAAGGTCGTGGACCTGGAGGAAGGGACGCGCGAGGTCCCGGTCGGCGAGGACGGCGAACTGCTGCTGCGGGGCCCGCAGGTGATGAAGGGCTACTGGCAGAGTGACGACGAGACCGCGATCACGATCCGCGACGGCTGGCTGTACACGGGCGACATCGCGAAGGTCGATGAGGACGGCTACTTCTATATCGTGGGCCGCAAGAAGGACATGATCATCGCCGGCGGATACAACATCTATCCGCGCGAGATCGACGAGATCCTCTACGAGAACCCGAAGATCCTGGAGGCGGCCGCCGTGGGCGTCCCGGACCCGCGTCGCGGCGAAACCGTCAAGGCGTTCGTGGTCCTGAGGCCTGGCGAGACGGCCACGGCGGACGAGATCATCGAGTACTGCAAGGGACGTCTGGCCCCCTACACGGTGCCGCGCAGCGTGGAGTTCCGGACCGACCTCCCGAAATCCACGATCGGCAAGGTGCTCCGTCGCGTCCTTCGCGACGAGGAACTGGCCAAGGCCAAGGGTTGATAGCGCAAGACGCCGTGCTCCCGGTTCGCTAGAATCCCCCCATGGCATCGGATCCCGCCCACGATCCGGAACCCCAGGCCGCCCGAAACGGGGTGAGGGTGCGCCTGCGCCCGGTGGGGGAAGACGACGGTCCCCGCGTCGTCGAGCTGTTCGAAAGCCTCAGCCCCGACAGCGTGTTCAACCGCTTCCTGTCACCCCTCGCGCGACTGGACGAGGAGCGCGTGCGGGCGCTGACCCACCTGCAACCCGGCATCGACTACGCCCTGGCGGCCTGCATCGACGACGGCGGGCTGGAGCGGTTCGCCGGAGTAGGACGCTTCCGCCGGGTGACGGCCGAGGTCGCCGAGATCGCCCTTGTGGTCGGCGACCCGTGGCATCGCCTCGGCGTGGGGCGAATGCTGCTTAAGGGGCTGACCGGGATTGCCCGCGACCTGGGCCTGCGATGGTTCGACTCCACCATCGAACCCGCCAACGTCCGCCTGCTGCGCTTCGCGGAGGCCTGCGGGTTCAAGGGGACGCTGAAGTACCAGAACGGGCTGCTGAACATGCGGACCGACGTCGAGTCGCTGTTCCCGGCGAACCCGCGGGACCCGATCGAGGATCACCCCAGGCCCTGAAGCGAGCCGCACGCCGGGACTGCGCACATGCCACCCGCCTACAGGGTCCTCGCCACGACCATGATGCAGGCGTGGTGGACCGCCACGGGGAAGCGGGCCTCGGCCAGGCGGATGACCTCGTCGTCGAAGGAGCCGTCCTGGAGCCAGACGGCATCGACGGTTCGGGGGTCCAGGGACTCCAGGACCCGTTTCGTCACCTCCGGAGGCGTCACCAGGTCCACGATGTGCACCGGGCGCGGGACCGAGGCCAGGTCGGGCCAGGCGGCCAGGCCCGCGATCGTCCCCCCCTTCGGGTTGACCGGCAGCACCGAATAGCCCTGGCGGGCCAGGTTCCGCACGATGATGTTCCCGTATTTCTCCGGGTCGTTGGACGCGCCCACCACCGCGATGCGCGTGGCGGTGGACTTGTCCCGCAGGCGTTCGGAAACGGATGCCGGGATGCTGGATGGACGCACGGGTGCCTCCCATCGGGTTCCGGGGGCATGATGGGAACCGGGACCCGCGAAGGCAAGGGCGGTTTGAACCCGAAGGCCGGACCGTCTATCCTCCCCGAGGATTCCAGTGAGACCACGGAGGCTTCATGCGATCGGGCGGCACGAACCAGCGGTTCCTGATTCTGGCCACCATCGTGCTGGCCTTGACCCTGCCGGCGTGAGGCGGGAATCCCGGGGACGGGAACGACCTCCCGATCACGTTCACCGACATCCACCACGACGATCCGGGCGCGGCCACCGACCCGGGCGGCCGCGACACGCCGGCGCGGGACCCGGGGCATGACGCGGAGGTCACCGTCCATCCCGATGCGACGGGCGAGGTCGCCGGGGATCCCGGCCACGAGGACGACCCCGGCCCGACCGACCCCGGCCCGACCGATCCCGGACAGGATCCCGGAAGCCCGGACCCGGGAACGCCGGACCCCGGCCCGGACGTGCCCGGCTGCGGCACCGGCCCTGCCTGTGCCACGGGGACCACCTGCATCGACGGGAACTGCGACGCCTGCATCTTCCATTTCGCCTGCGGGGCGGACTGCGTGAACTGCCAGGGCACCGCCACCCCGCTGTGCCTCGACGGCGCCTGCGTCCGGTGCCGGGTCGCCTCGGATTGTGCACAGGGCTACTGGTGCCGGCCGGACACAAACGCGTGCGAACGGTGCGGCGACACCGATCCGGCGCACTGCGGAGCGGGCTGCGTCGCCTGCCCGACCGACCTTCCGGTGTGCGCCGCCGGCGCCTGCACCTGCACAGCCACCTCGTGCGGCGCGCTGTACTGCATCGACGGCGCCTGCACTGGCTGCGACAAGGACACGGCCTGCGGGCCGACCTGCGCGGCCTGCCCGGTCGAAGCGCCGCGGTGCGTTTCCGGAGCGTGCGTCGCCTGCCGCGACGCCGGGGACTGCGGAAACGGCGCCTGGTGCGACGGCGGGACCTGCGCGACCTGCGGGCTGGACGACCCGGCGCATTGCGGGACCGCCTGCACATCCTGCAGCGGGGACGCGCCCGACTGCGTGGCGGGCGCGTGCGCCTGCAACGCGCTGTCCTGCGGGACGGGCCGCCGCTGCCTGCCAGGCGGGTGCCAGACCTGCGACATTCCCGAGGCCTGCGGAACCGACTGCCTGGCCTGCCCGCTCGCGTCGCCCTTCTGTGTCTCCGGCGGGTGCCGGCAGTGCCGAACGTCCGCAGACTGCCCCGCGAACGCGGTGTGCGGCTCCAGCGGATCGTGCATCGACTGCACCGGGACGCTGGGATGCGCGGACGACCGGACGCCGAACGCGAAGACCTGCGCCACGGCCCGCACCCTGGGGCGGACGCCCGTAGCGGTCGGCCTGATCGTCATCGGCGACACCACCGGCCAAGGCGACGACGACAACCTTCCGTCCAACGCGACACCCGAGTGCTTCGATGCCCAGGAGGACCAGATGTACCGTGTGTACCTGCGCGCGGGCGACCGGCTGAACGTCACGGCGACGCCGCTTCCTTCCACCTACACGATGTCCCTGAAGCTGTACCGGGGTTCGGCGTGCGCCAGCAACTGGAAGAGCGACCTCATCACCTGCCAGTGGGGAGGGGACGGGGATGCCAAGTCCGCCGCCTACACCGCGACCTCGGCCGGCTGGGTCACGATCGTGGTCGATGGGGCCTCGGCATTTTCCGAGGACGAGGACTGGGGCCCGTATGATCTGGCCGTCAAGCTGACCTGCGTGGACGAGGCCTGCTGCTGCCGCTAGGAACTCGCGGTCGGCGTCGTTGCAGGGCTGGCCGGCCGGTTTGTCGCGAGGGGCGTCTGCAGTGGAGGCGTCACTCGGGGGGCACCTCGGGCGCGCGGATGACGATCAGCGGCACCAGGGCTTCGGGCAGGCCGTCCCGATCCCGCAGGTAGGCCGCCGTGGCGAATGAACTGGAACTGTTCAACCTGCCGGGGGACACGCGCAACGAAAGGCCCTCCAGCACGCCGGCCAGCAACCCGACGTATGCCGACGGAGCGGCCGTCAGGCGCGCCGAACGCGCAGGCCCGTCGCCCACCGCCCCGGCCGCCGCAAGGTACGCCGCCCGGAAGTCCTGGCGGGGCGGGCCGCCCTCGGCGGGAATCGTGATGACGTCCACCGTCTTGTCGAACCCCGCCGCCCGGATGGCCAGCGTGAAGGGCGACAAGAACAGGTCCAGGGCAGGGGGATCCTTCACGAACAGCTTCCGCGCGCCCCACATGTCGATCAACGGGCGGGACGAGAACCGGTAGTTCAGAGGCAGGAAGAAGGGCGTCCGGGCGCCCGGCGGCAGAAGCGCCAGGGCCGGCGTGGCATCGGACTCCGCGAGCATCGCCTCGAGGACTTCCATCAGGTCCGAATACGTGGCCGTCCGGTCCACGGCCAGCGGGAACCACTTCGAGCCATGGAATTCCACGTCCGGCCGATGCTCCCGCGCATCGCTGATCGCGAAACGGAGGTTCTGCGGCCCGTGGTCCTGCCGAAGGTCGACCAGCGTCACCGGTACCGGCCGCTCGATCGTTCTGGCGCCCGGGGGCAGGACCGGCTGATCCAGGATCAGCAGGCGCCCCGCGGTCAGCACCAGGATCCAGGGAGGCGTGAACGACAGCCCGTAGCCGCGTCCCGGCGGCAGCATCGCACCGGCCAGTTCGCCGGACGCAAGCCCGGGCAGCGGAAGCGGCAGTGCCGTGTCCACAAGTTCCGCCGCCTTCTGGCACGACGCCTTGACCTGCGGCAGCGCGCCGGCCCCCCGGGGGCACTTGGAGGCGACCTCGTCCAGTTTCACCCGCGCGGTCAGCATCACTTCAGCATCGTCGATGTCGGGCCGAAGGCGACATCCCAGCAAGGTGCGCGCGAAATCGGCGTAGGTCTGGACCCGCATGGCCTGGACCTGGCCGACCATCCTGGCCAGGGCGCCGAGGTGCGCCATGTAGGCGACGTCCGTGAACGGCCCCGCCGCCGCTTCCAGGGGGTCCAGGGCCATCAGTCGCTCGCACGAAGGCTGGCGAAGCAGATTGAGGATCGTCCGGGCATCGGCGACGCCCGCCCCGCGCGGGCCCAGGCCTTCGATGGCCCGGGCCTCCTCTTCCAGCAGCGCCTGGGTCCGATCCGGCTCCAGGCCGGCCCCTTCCAGGAACGCCCGGTCGGGTTCCGGAAAGGTGGCCAGGGCGGCGATCAAGACCCGCAGGGCCAGCAGGCGCGCGTCGATCCCTTCTTCCGAATCCCGTCGCGACCGATCCAGCGAGCGCAGGACCCCGACGGCCTTCGCGCATGCGGCCGGGTCATCGCACTTGCCCAGCGCGGACGCGACCTTGGAAAGTTCCTCGTCCTTTCGACATCCCGGCAGCGCCGCCATCACGGCGACAACGACGATTGCAACCCATCGCATCGAAAGGTTCATCGATCCTCCCCACCGGCGCGCCGGTCCCTTTTGCCCTCCGGACCGGGCGAATGATACCATGCCTGCCAGGCCGGGGCCGCACCCCGGCGAATCCCGACGCGCCGGAAGTCGTCGGCCGGAGATGCCCCGTGGATGCGCCCTCCGACGTCAAGATCATCGTGTCGGACCTCCACATGGGAACGGGGGAGCGCCCCGGCCTGGTGAATCCCTACGAAGACTTCCACTTCGACGACCGCCTCGCCGACCTGATCCTCCACCACGCCTCCGGCGACCATGCCGGCATCCCGGTGGAACTGATCCTGAACGGCGACATCCTGGACCTCCTGAAGGTGCCGGTCCGCGGGCACTTCGCGACGCTCATCGACGAATCGATCGCGGCGGACAAGACGCGGCGATGCCTGCTCGGGCACCCCGCGGTCTTCGATGCCATCGCCGAGTTCCTGAAGGTGCCCGACCACCTCGTCACCTACATCCCTGGGAACCACGACCCGGAGGTGGCATTCCCGCTGGTGCAGAAACTGCTGCGGGCGCGCCTGGGGGTCCTGGACACCCCCGACCGGATGCGCTTTCCCGTGGACGAGGAGTTCCTGCGCCTGCCCCGCGGCGTCGTCGTGACGCACGGCCACCTGTTCGAGTCCATCAACCGCATCGAGGCCGGCCACGCCTTCGTGGATTCTGCCGACGGGCGGCGCGTGCTGAACCTGCCCTTCGGCAGCCGCTTCTTCACCGAGGTCCTGGCCCCGGTCAAGGCCGAGCAACCGCTCATCGACCTCGTGCACCCGCTGTCCTCGATGGTGCTCTGGGGCCTGGTCTTCGACCTCCGGTTCACGCTACGCCTGCTGGGCAGCATGACCCGCTGGCTGGTCAAGACCCGGCTTCGGCCCCGGGCCAAGGAGGAGGGCGTCGTCCGGACCCTGCAGGTGCTGGTGGACGAAATCGCGCTGTTCACCGGCATGGATCGGCGCGCCACCGCCCACCTGCAGGAGGCGCCGGACATGACGGCCCTGATCGTGGGCCACAGCCACACGCCCATGATCCGGCGCCTGCCCCGGAACAAGGTCTACGTGAACACGGGGACCTGGACCCGGACGGTCAGCCTGGACATCCGCGACCTGGGTACCCGGATCGATCCGACATACGCCCGCGTGGAGTACCGCCCCGTAGGGCCGCCCGCCGTGTCATTGCTCCGGTGGAACGGCCGCCCGCGCGAAACCGAAGAGGTGGTGGCCTGACCCCCGACACCAGGAGTGCACCCGTGACGACGCGACCCGTGGAACGAATCCTCCTGCCCTCCCGCTCCCTGGCTCCCTGGGCCCTTCTGGCCTGCGCGCTGACGCTTCCGGCGGTGCTGGCCGCCTGCGATTCCGCCGGCGCAGGCCCCGCCGACGCGAACTCCGCGGACTCCCTGGACGACACCCCGGCCGAGGACGTCCGTGGCGGCGGCGGGACCTATCCCGAAAGCGCCATGGAAGCCCAGATCGTCGCGCTGGAGGCGGTGAACCGCTACCGCATCGCGTCGGGCCTTGGCCCCGTCAACGAGGTGGCCGCGCTGAACCAGTCCGCGCAGGCCCACGCCGACTGCCTGGTGGCCAACTGCATCCACTACGGCACCTCGGGGCTCAGCCCGCACAACGAGGATCCGACCTGGCCGGGGTACACCGGCACCCAGTTCAACGAACGGATGGTCGCCGCCGGCTACTCGGCCTCCGCCATGAGCGAGGTCATCGCGTTCCTGGACGAGCCGAACCGTGCGGTCGCCGGCTGGATCCGGACCCTGTACCACCGCCTGCCCCTGCTGGACCCGCTGACGACGGAAATCGGCTACGGAGGCGCCAACATCGGGGACGGCCCGCCATGCGCCTATCACCAGTACTGGAACGCCGACGTCATCGACATCGGCATGACCCTCTTCGCCGGCGACGTGGTGGCCCTGTATCCGCCGGACGGTTCGATGTACATCCCGACGTCCTTCGACGGGCTGGAATCCCCCGAACCCATCCGGCCCCTCCCCAACGGCTGGCCGTCCGGCACGATCGTCACGGTGCAATTCGGGAAGGCCTCGATCAACCCCATCAAGATCAAGGGACACCGGTTGCTCGAGTTCGGCACGACCGACATCCCCCACCTGATCGTCGCGGCGACCGCGGACGATGCGGCCGGGGTTCTCGCCGACCCGATCCTGTCCCGGGAAAACGACCACCGCACGCTGGCCCTCTACGCTTACTCCCGGCTGAAGGCCGGCACCGACTATACCGTCGTCATCGACCTCGAGCGCGACGGCACCCCCAGCCACCTCGAATGGTCCTTCAAGACGGACTTCACGCAGGACTGACGAGGGCGGCAGGAAGGTCGGGTTGTCGAAGCCGGAAGCCGGAGGACGCCGCCGACCGCCCTACGGCGCGAAGCAGTCGAACGCCTGCTGCTCGGGGTTCCAGTTGCAGCCCACCGGCGGGTTGGCCGCGTAGCAGTCGTACTGCAGCAGGATGCCCTGGAAGCAGAACTCCAGGGTGAAGTCGCCAATGCAGCGACCCGCGGACGTGACGCCGTTGCACGCGTCGCCGCACTGGCCGCCCGTCGAGCAGACCTGGGGGCCCACGCACGTGCCGCACGTCCCGGTGCACCCGTCTGGGCCGCAACCCTTGTTCGTGCACTGCGGCTGGCAGACCTCGGGCTTGCGGCAGATGTAGTCCTTGCCGACCGCGTCGTACCCGCAGACGAAGCCCGACGCCGTGTCGCACGTCTCCTTGGTCAGCACCGAATCCAGGCACCACTGGCGCTCGTTGCCCACGCACCGGCCGACCGCGGTGACGTCGTGGCACGCGGTGTCCACCGTGCACTGGCCGTCCAGCGTGCACAGGTTTCCTTCCGGACAGGTGCCGCAGTCCCCGCCGCAGGAATCGGGGCCGCACACCTTGCCGTCGCACTTCTTCACGCAGTTCTTCAGCACGCACGTGTCGCCCGCCGGGCCGCAGTCCTCGTTTTCGGCGCACCCGGGCGCGCAGTAGCCCTGGCACCCGTCCGGCCCGCAGATCTTCCCGTCGCACTGGGGCCGGCAGAACACCGCGCACTGGCCATCGACCGTGCACAGGTATCCCTGCTGGCAGTATCCGCACACGTCCGAGCATCCGTCCGAGCCGCACTGGCGGTTGGTGCAGTCCGGCACGCAGGGGCCGGGGTCCACCACGTCGGGGCCGAGGTCGCCCGGAGGCGCGTCCGGCGTCGCGTCGTCGTCCGGCGCGACGGCTCCGTCGTCGATGGGGGTTTCGTCACGGGGCCCAGGGTCGTCCGGGCCGGTATCGGAGCCGTAGTCGAAATGCACGACGGGCACGTCGCCCAGGTCGGGCAGGTCCGCGGGCACGTCCAGCGACGCAGGCTTCCCGTTCCCGCCGCAGGCCACAAGGGCCGCGGCCACCAGGACCGCGCCGAACCAGCGAGCGATCACGTCACCACCTCCATCCCCGAAACCGGAACGTCCTGACCCGTGGAGCCTGCAGAGCCACGTCTGGACCGGGCGGGGG
Organism: uncultured Myxococcales bacterium; assembly: GCA_903857665.1. GTDB lineage: Bacteria > Myxococcota_A > UBA9042 > DTJE01 > DTJE01 > CAIZWN01. The sequence goes on along the minus strand of CAIOFV010000153.1, from coordinate 30,084 downwards.
CCTCCCCACCCGGCACGCGACCCCTGCCCGTCTTGCGCGGTTGAAGGCGCACCCGTAGAATTCTAGCGGCCGTGAAGCGCTCTCGCAAGAACGGCTCGCCTCCGGAGGTACCCAATGAAGCCGATCCTCGCCGGGATTTGCACGTCCCTGCTCGTGCTGGTCGCATGCGGAGGCGGCAGCCGCTCGTCCTCCGACAACGGCTTGTCGGACGTCAATCTCGACGTCGCGCCGCCGGCGCCCTCGATCGAGACCGTCGTTTCGACGTCCGCCGTGAAGGCCGGCCAGACGGTGGACATCTCGTGCGTCGGGTCCGGGTTCAATCCGACCCAGGCCGAACTGGTGGTCCGCGAGGCCAGCGCGACATCCCCGTCCACCTCCGGCGACGCCACGCCGGGCGCTGACGCGGACGCGGCCACCGGAACCGACAGCCCGTACATCACCCCGGACGAAGTGCCGGATCTGACCCTGCCCGCTGGCGTGACCCGCGAAGGCATGACCCTGCGCTTCACCCGTACCGACGTCTTCACGGTCGCGTGCTTCGCGCCCGACACCCTCATGCTGGACAAGTCGCCGGCACGCGTGGTCGTCCGTCCCGCCTCGGCCGCGTCGGTGGAAACCGCCGTGGACCCGACCGACATCAAGGCCGGCGACACGGTGACCGTCACCTGCACCGGCGTGGACATCTACGGCAACTCCCTGGAATCGTCCATGGTCCCCGGCGTGACGCCCCCGGCGGGCGCCAAGGTGCTGGGCATGTCGATCCAGTTCACGAAGACGGGCGACTACGACGTCGCCTGCGTCGTGAAGGATACCGCGATCGCCGACCCGACGCCCGTGAAGGTCACGGTCAACCCGAACCTCCCCAAGCGCATCATCACCGTGGTGGTCCCGGACACCTTCGTGGCCGGCGGGTCGGCGTCCCTGACATGCCGCGCGGTGGACTTCTACGACAACCCCGTGACCGACTTCCCGATCTCGATCAGGCCGCTGCCGGACCCCCTGTCCCTGTCGGGCAAGACCCTCACCGGCACGCTGGCCGGCCTGTACAGCGTCGAGTGCATCCCACAGACCGCCGACTGGAAGTACTTCACGCTGGTCCCCGCGTCGGTGACGATCACGGCCGGGCCCCCGGCGCGCCTGGACCTGACCGAAGTGCCCAAGAAGGCCTTCTACGGAAAGAACGAAACGCTGACGGTCACGGCCGAGGCGCGTGACGCCTACGGCAACCTCGTCACCGACGCCAAGGTCCAGGCCCCGATCGACATCGCGCCGCCGACGGGCATCGTGCCGTCCACCACCAGCCCCACGCGCGTGTTCCAATTGAAGGCGGAAGGCGTCTTTGAAATGACCTTCCGGCTGGTCGGCTACCCGGAAGTGTACGCGGTACTGGAAGTCCGGGTGTCGGGCAGCGGGCCCGTGCTGACCATCGAGTATCCCGAACGCGGCGCGACGGTATCGGGCGCCAAGCCCGCGATCACGGTCGTCGGCACGGTCAACGACGATGTGGCTGGCGTCACGTCGTTCAAGGTGAACGGCGAGGATGCGGGGCTGTTCAACATCAAGCCCGACGGTTCCTTCACCTACGTCGTCAGCCCCCTGACGCAGGGCGTGAACGTGCTGACCGTCGAGGTCACCAACGGCAACAACATGGTGTCGTCCACGTCCCGCGGGTTCCAGTACTCGCCGAAGTACTACCCGCCGACCGACGTCGATCCGGTCAAGGCCAGCGTGCCCAAGGGGGCGCTGGCGTTCCTGGGCCGCGACTTCGTGGACGACGGCGACCACAGCCTTCCCCCGGACGATCTGGCCACGATCCTGGAAATGGTGGTCGGCGGCCTGAACCTGACGGCGATGCTGCCAAACCCGCTGGCCGAGGCGGGGCCCTACAAGGTCAACATCACGTCGATCACCTACGACAAGCCGAAGTTCCAACTGGACCTGTACGAGGGCGGGCTGCACCTGGTGATGACGATCCCGAACCTGAAGGTCGCCGTGGCGGCAGTCGGGCGCTGCGAGTTCATCATCGACTGGTGCCCGGACGTTTCGGGCAGCGTGTCGTTCGACCAGGTGATGGCCATCGCGGACGTGGACATCGGCATGGACGCCGCGGGCGTGCTGACCGCCACGATGAAGGATGTGCAGGTCCAGTTAGGCGGCATGGTGGTGCAACTGGACGGCATCCTGGGCACCCTGCTGGACGGGATCATCAACCTGCTGCTGGACGCCTTCAAGCAGACCCTGACCGACACGCTGGTGAACCAGGTATCGACGATGGTCAACGACCTGCTGTCGGGACTGCTGTCCAAGCTGATGATCGACCAGTCGTTCCAGATCCCGGCCCTGCCCGGAGGCGCGGCCAAGGCGATCCGCATCCAGGTGAAACCGTCGAACCTGGCGGTGCACACCGAAGGCATCGACGTGGCGCTGGACGGCGCCATCGGGGCGGTCAAGGACGTCAGCCACGATCCCCTGGGGTCCATCGGGCGGTCGAACTGCCTGAAGTCGGCCGGCTCGGCCTACGTGCTTCCCACGGACCAGGAGGTCGTGATCGGGGCCTTCTTCGACCTGCTGAACCAGGCACTGTTCGCGGTGTGGTACGGCGGCTCGCTGAACCTGAAGATCACCGCCACGGACCTGGCCGGGATCGACCTGTCGCAATATCCCGTCGAAATCCACAGCATCGACCTGGACTTCTACGAAGCGCCGATCCTGACCGACTGCAACCCGACCAGCAAGCTCACGGCCCAGGTGGGCGATCTGTACCTGTGGGCCGATCTGATGCTGAACGACAATCCCCTTCAGTTGGGCGCCTTCGTCCAGGCCTCGGTCCAGGTGTCCCTGTACCTGACGACCGGCAAGACGGGCGGGACCGCCGTGGCGGTCAAGCTGGACGCGGTCCCGGCGCTGAACATCGAAATCGTCAGCATCAACGACGATTTCCCGATGACGAAAGACGACCTGATGACCTTCCTGCAGAGCGGGATCCTCGACACGGCCCTCCAGGGCCTCGCGGGCAAGGAACTTGTTTCGTTCGAAATCCCGGCGCTGGACCTGTCGAGCCTCAGCGCGTCGCTGCCGCAGGGCCTGACGCTGAACATCCAGTTGACCGACCTGCTGCGCGACCGCGGCTACCTCGTGATCAAGGGATTGCTGGTTCAGCCCGTCACGACGCCGTGACGTCGGGTTCGGCCGGGGTTCCTCTCCCCGGTCGTACGTTTGTCACCCGGCGCGGCTCCCCCCTAAACTTCTGCTCGGTACGGACCGATACGTTTCCCAGCATCCTTGCGCCAAGGGTCCAAGCGCGGCAGCCGGAAACCAGGAATGCCGCTCCCTGAAGGCGTCGGGCATGAAGGAGGATCCCATGAGAAATCGAGGCTTCTGGATGATCCTGGGGGCGGTCGTGGCCGTCGCCGGTTGCGCCGGGTCGGGCGAAAAGGGGCTTCCCTACGAGGAAGACGCCTATCCCGATGGCTGGACTTCCGACAACCTCCTGGTCGACGTGACGGGGCTGTCCTGCATGAGCCAGAACGTGTGGGCGCAGCCGGAGTTCAACTGGCGGATGACGGCCGACCTGGAAATCCAGGTCACCGTCGTGCACCTGGACGGCACGCCGTTCCCGGACGTCGTCGTGTCCATCTATGACGACGCTTCGGAACTGCAGGGGTTCCAGACCCTGCTGGCCGAGGGGATGACCGACGCCGACGGGATCTGGACCGGAACCGCCGTGCTTCCAACGGACCAGTCGGCGGTCAACATCGTCGTCAACATCATGGGCGCCAAGAACCGGGACCGCGTGCCCGTGACGGGCGGCCTGGTGTCCGCCGAATTCGGAAGGGGGGAATGACCATGAAGACGATTCGCATCCTCGTGGTGACGGCCCTGCTGGTCGTTTCGACGGCGGCCATGGCCCTCACCTTCGACGGCAACGGCAAGCTGACGTGGCGGTTCGTGAAGACGCCCTATTCCACCAGCCATGACAGCTCGGGCATCCCGAAGGTCATCGACAAGAAGATGACCGTTCCCAGCGACTTCCTGACGCGCCTGGCCGCGGCGCTGCCCGAGCAGCGCAACATCCTGACCACCAACCCGGACCTGATCTCCGGCGACTTCGGCGCGAACGTGCACCTGAAGAAGGACGCGGACGTTTACGTGACCTTCATCCACGAGGCCGCCGGGTACAAGAACTCGCTGGCGTACTTCACGTTCCCGGACGACAACATCCCGACGACCCGGAACGGGATCAGCGAAACGGTCATCTTCCCGAACGCTTCCTATTACAACGACGGCGGTTCGTCGGCCGGCATGCACTCCGGCGACACCCAGAAGATCGGGCACTACACCGCTGGAACGAACGTCGGCTTCGCGGTCATCGCGAACGGCTTCGACAGCACGACCGGCGTCACGACGAACCCGACGGGCGGCCCGCCCGGGGGCGGCGCGGTGTACTACACGATCATGGCGCTCAACCCCGAGGCGGACCCGACGCTTCGGGCCCACACGGTCCTCCTGAACGACACGAAGTCCGGCTTCGTGGTCCTGGGCATGGAGGACATGAATCGCAGCCCCGGCACCGGGTGCGATCACGACTTCAACGACACCATCTACTCCGTGACCTCGATCCCGGCCGACGCCATCGACGTGACCACCCTCGCGCCGGTGCCGGAGGTCAAGGACGCGGACGGGGACGGCGTGCTGGACGCCAACGACGACTACCCGAACAACCCGAACCTCGCCTTCGACATCTTCACGCCGTCGCAGCTCGGCTTCGGCACCTTCGTGTACGAGGACTCGTGGCCGAGCCACGGCGACTACGACTTCAACGACGTCGTGCTGAAGTATCGGTTCCAGCGGGCCGAAAACAAGGCCGGCCAGGTGTGGAACCTCACCGCCACGTTCCAGTTGGCGGCATGGGGTTCCGCGAATCGTGACGGCTTCGCGATCCAGTTCCCCGGCATCGCCCCGTCCGTCGTCCAGACGGCGGTGCTGACGACCAACGGTGGCACCGCGGTTCCCGTCACTGCCGAGGCCGGCCAGAGCAAGCTGGTCTACAAGATCTTCGACGACCAGGGCACCTTCATCAACCAGAAGCGCACCTGCCTGTACTTCAACACGGAAGCGGGCTGCTACGACGGCGACGGGCCCACGTTCGAACTGAAGATCACCTTCAAGGCGGCGCAGGATCCCAACACCCTCGGCGCCCCGCCGTGGGATCCCTTCATCTATCGCACCGGTGAGCGTGGCCACGAGATCCACCTGCCCGACCATGCGCCGACGGACCTGGCCGACTCGAAGCTGTTCGGGACGGGCGACGACAACTCCAGCAAGTCCGCCGGTCGCTGGTACAAGTCGGTCTGCAACCTGCCGTTCGCACTGGACATCCCCGTGGCGTGGGCGTGGCCCCTCGAGGAAGTGGAGCTGTCGTCCGCCTACCCGAACTTCCTGACGTGGGTCAGTTCCTCCGGCGCCCAATCGACGGACTGGTACAAGACCGGCCAGGTCACCGCGAACATCTGGTCCCACTAGTCCCCGGAATCCCCTCTCCCGACTCCCCTTCGAACCCGTCCCGTCCATCGCGAGGAAGACTCCGTCCACGCAACCCTCTGACTGCATACGTGGCTACCGGCAGAAAACTTGACGGTCCCCCGGGTGGCGGGACAATCGAGCCGGGTCCGGGCAGGAGGCCTTCATGCGGTCCATGTGGAAGAATGTCGGCACCCTGGCGGCCGTGTGGGCGGCCCTGCGGGTGCTGTCCTGCGGTGGCGACAGCGCCGATCCGAACGGAACGCCGGATCCCGACGTCGGCGGTTCGTTCAGCCAGGCCATCGTCGCCACGACGGGCGGCACCGTGGCCACCGGGCAGGGATGGGGTTCGCTGGCCATCCCGGCCGGTGCGCTGGGCCAGGACACCGAGGTGACGCTGTCCCCCTCGCCTGCGGCAGACGGTTCGATCACCAGCGTCTACGTCGTCGCCCCCGAAGGGATGGTGTTCACGCCGGCCGCCCGCCTTTCCATCGTCTACGACGGCGACCCCGGGACCGGACGGGAGGCCGTCCTGGCCCGGTGGGTGGACGGGGCCTGGAAGGCGATCGAGGGTTCGGGCGCCAGCGAGGGCCGCCTGGCCGGGGACATCCCCGGCGCGGGTCGGTACGCCGGCATCCTGGCGAACGTCACGGCGCCCCAGGCGGTCGATTGCGCGAAGGTGAAGGCGGGCTTCACCCCGTGCGGCGGCGCCATCCCCGGGACCTGGCGGCTGCTGGGTGCCTGCGCTGACGGCGCGCCGTTCACGCTGCCCCCACCCGTCTACTGCCCGACGCGCACGGGGACCTGGAGCCTCGAGCAGACGGGCATCGTGGACTTCACCGAAACCTCCGAGTCGGTCTTCCTGGAGCGCAACGTACGCGTCAGCACGTTCCAGGCGCCGGCGTCGTGCTTCCCGGACGGCCAGTCCTGCAAGGCGACCGCCATCGTGGACGAGTTCGCCACCACCTGCAGCAAGCAGGGGGACGGCTGCCTGTGCGACGGCGTCCACATGAATCCGGCCGTCCCGACGGACCCGACGACGCTCGGCATCGTCGGCGACGAACTGGTCCTGGTGGACGAGAAGGGAACCGAAACGTCGCGCCAGCCGTTCTGCGTCAACGGGTCTTCCGCCGTGGTCCAGGTCACCTGGTCGCCGACCGCGGACGACGCGCCGATCACGGTGCTCTGGGTCCTGTCCCGCTGACGCCCGTTGTTGCGCCCCCCTTCCATCCCCCGGGACACCGGTTCCTCCACCCATCCTCCTGGACGGCCCGGGTGATGACAGGCCCCCGCGCCCATCTGCCTGGACGGCCCGGGCGATGACAGGCCCCTGCACCCTTCTGCCTGGACGGCCCGGGCGAGGCACGGTGGCAGGGGGAACCCCCCGCTGTCATTCAGGGGAGGTTCCAGTCGGGGAACAGGGAATGGGTTGGGGGAGGGAAGAACGGGCGACCGGCAGAAGCCGATCGGAGGCTGTCAGTCGTACACGCACTGGCCCTTGTAGCAGATCTGGCCGGCCGGGCAGAGGCCCTTGCCGTTGTCGATGATGCCGTCGCAATCGTCGTCGAGGCCGTTGCAGATCTCGACGCCCGTGCCGGCCGGACCACCGGCGATGGGCTGGCACTCGGTTTCCAGGCCGTCCGCGGAGCAGACCTTCACGCCCATGGCGGCGCAGGCGTTCTTGCCGACGTAGCAGGCCGCGCCCACGTCGAAGCCCTCATCCACCTGGCCGTCGCAGTTGTCATCGACGCCGTTGCACAGCTCGATCTTGGGCTTGTCGACCACGCAGGTGCCCCACGCGCCCATCGTGCAGGCCTGGTGGCCCTTGCCACAGGTCGTTTCGCACGCCTGGCTCAGGTTCTCGTCGATCTGGCCGTCGCAGTTGTTGTCGATGCCGTCGCAGAACTCCGCGGAGATCTGGATGGCGGGGGTCAGGCAGAAGGTCCCGAAGCCGCTGCCGTCGCAGATCAGCTTGCCGGACACCTGGCAGGCGGCGCCCACGGTCTCGGTGCAGCGGGTGCCCAGGTTGTAGCCCTCGTCGGTCTGGCCGTCGCAGTCGTTATCCTTGCCGTCGCAGCCGCCGCAATCGTGCAGCGCGTACACGCCGTTGACGTCGAACCCGTCGTTGGTGGCCTCGACGCTGGCGATCGGGGTTGCGTTGACGATGCGGATCCGGTTGGCGTACTGGATGGTGCCGAGGTCGAATTCGCTGGTGACGTTCGGACGGGCGGTGACCGGCAGGTTGGTGGCCTGGCCCAGCTTGACCCACACATGGTTCGGCGGGTCGAACGCGTACACGTCGGCGGTTTCCGTCGAGTACACCGTGCTGCCCTTGTACGTCTTTTCATAGATCCGAAGGTCGTTGCCCGGGCCGTTCTGGACGGGGCAGTCGAACTCGACCTCGATGAACCCGTCGAAGCCCAGCGAGAAGAACACGCTGTCGTTGTCCGCCAGGTCGTAGTCCAGCGCCTCGGCCGGGTTCGAGGAAACGGCGTTGACCGCCGCGCCCGCCTTCGTGGTGCCCTGGAAGAACGTGACGACCCGAGCAGCGCTGTACGGGGCCGTGTGGGGGCCTTCGTTGGCGCCCGGGTAGATGGTCGCGTCGTGATCGTTGCAGTCGCCCATGCAGGTCGACCAGCCGTCGCCGTCCTCGTCGAATCCCTCGTCCGTCAGGCCGTCGCAGTCGTTGTCGATGCCGTCGCAGATCTCGACGGCGGTGGACGTGGCCAGGGCGTCCTGGACCATGGTGATGTCGGAATCGGGCTTGATGAACTGGAGGGCGGACTTTCCACCATGGGAGGCCAGGGTGGCCAGCAGCGCCTGATCGGGAGCGTTGTCGTAGGAAACGACCAGGGTGGTGACGCCGATGGCCTTCAGGGCGTCGATCGCGGCCAGGGCGTCGCCGGTGCAGGTGTCGCCGCCGCCCACGAACAGGATGACCGCGCGCGAGCGACCGTTCGCCGCATGACCGTTGTAGTAGTCGCGAGCCTTCAGCAGGGCCTTCCCGACCGCCGCCTTGCCGCCGGTTTCGATGCCTTCCAGGCGGGAAACGATCCAGCCGTAGGGATCGCCGGGCTGGACGACCACGTCCTCGACGTCGCAGGAGGCCGGGCAGAGGGCCGTGTTGCCGCCGTCCTTCTTGTCGATCCAGGGGAACGTCAGGAGGCCGAAGTCCACGGCCTTCTTGACCTGCGGCAGCGTGCGCTTCAGCGCGTCCACGACCAGCTGCTCGCGGGTCAGGTACTTGCTGCCCTGCTTGTAGCCGGACGGGTCGCCCATGCGCGCCGACGTATCGACGAGCAGGAGGACCTCGCTGCCCGTTCCACCGCAGGCCGCCGACTGGTAGGACCCCTGGGGGACCACCGGGGTCGTGTCGCCGGCGGCAGCAGGCGTGCAGCCGCAGAGGCTCACCGCACTCAGGAAAGTCGCGAAGCTGAGTGCGCCATTCATCGTCTTCATCTTGTTCCTCCCGCCCAGTCCGAGCATGGTTCGGGTGGTTGTTCGGCAATCGCGGCGAAAACCTTTAGAGCCGAAAGATCGCGCCTCGAACAGGATGGACGGGCCAGGGAGGCGTTGGCGGGAGGGGGGGACCCGGGCGGCAACCTTGACCGGCGCCCTCGGGGAAGGTACAACCGCGATGGTTCGACGGTGCAGGAAGCCGGTCAGATGCCGGCACTGCCCCCGCAACTGTAACCGGGGACGAACCCAGGGTGACCACGGGCGCGGGCGCGCCGGGAAGGTCTGGGGGAGGACGATCCGGGAGTCAGGACACTGCACGTCGACCGCAGGCGCACGCTGTTTCGGGAGGAAACAAATGCGGCCGGGCCCTCAGTTCCCCTCGCAAACCTGGCGACGGACATCTGGGACGGACCGATGGTTCTTCCTGCCCGAACGGCGGCAAGGAGGATTCCAATGCGGTTCGGAACCTGGAGCTCGTGTGGTGTCGGGGCGATCTTGATTGCTGTGTCGTTGGCTTCCGGGGCGGGGTGCGACTCGGACAACGCGAGCAGTGATCTGGACGCCGTTCAGGCGGACGTGCCGGCGGATGTGCAGGCGGCGCCTCTGGCCATCGTCGGGACGTATGCCGACGGGTTCGGGGCGCAGCACGAAATCACGTCCTCGGCCTGGGTTCAGACGGGGGATGCCGGCTCGGGTCCGGTGTCCAGCACCTTCCTGCTGACGCGCTACGACAACAGCGCGCACTGGGTGATCGCCCACAACGACGACGCCAACACCTTCGATCCCGGGAAGTGGAGCCGCTTCGACTGGGCGACGGTCCAGGCGATCCTGTACTTCTGCCAGACCCGGTACGACGCGGCCGACGAGGCGGAGGCCCTGGCGGCGACACCCGCCGATCCCACCGACCCGACGAAGTCCGGTTGCGGCGGTTATTCCTGGACGGCGCTGACGCCCGTGGTGAAGTGACGTGAATCCGTGCGACGGGCCGGCGCCCTCGTCGGGCCGGCCCGTCGCGATTCGCAGGGAGGCCACTGTGGAGGAACAGGGCTCGACGCGCTCCCGGTCGTCGGTGGCGACGTGGATCTCGTTGGCGGCCGCGGGACTGGCGTGCGGGGCCGCCGCGTGCGAAAGCGCCGGAAGTCTGACAAGGGTGGTGGCGGACACCGTGGTTGCCGCCCCCGGGGCGACGGGCGCGGGGTTCGGGGACCCGCAGAAGGCGGTGAACGGCGTACGGGGCGGCGGGGATTCGGCCGGCAGCACCGACGTCTTTTCGCTGGGGTACGTCGCGGGCGGCAACGACTTCCTGGTGCTGCGATGGTCGGGGCGGAGGGTCCAGAACGGGCCGGGAGCCGACCTCGCCGTTTTCGAAAACCCGTTCGTCATCGGAAACAGCAGCGCCGCCTTCCTGGACCCGGCGATCGTGTCCGTGTCGTCAGACGGGACGACGTGGGTCGAGTTCCCGCACGCCTACGTCGCGTCGGACCCGACGAAGTACCAGGCGGACCCGTCGCTGTGGAAGGGCTTCGCGGGGATCACGCCGGTCCGGTGGAACGTGGACACGAACGATGTTCCCCCGTTCGACCAGCATGCGGCGGGAGGCGACGAGTTCGACCTGGACGACCTGCCGCAAGGCGATGCCGAGGCGGACATTCTGCGGCGCGACGGGTTCCGCTTCGTCCGGATCCAGTCGGCGGCGACGCAGGCGAACCCGGATACCGGGGTCCCCTATCCCCACGACCCGTCGGCCACGGGCCCGGACATCGACGGCGTGGCCGCGCGGTACCTCGTGCCCGATCAGTAGATCACCCCGGAACGGACGGCCTGGGCGGAATCACTAAAGGAATGACTAAAGGAACGCGCGCGAGACCTCGTCCAGGCGGGCGAGGTCGGACGGCGTGAGCTTCAGCGAGAGGGCGCCAGCCGCCTCTTCCGCATGCCGAGCCTTCGTCGCACCGGGGATGGCCACGACCGTGTCGCCGTGGAACTGCACCACCCAGGCCAGCGCGACCTGGGAGGGCGTGGCGCCGTGGGCCGACGCGATGTCCCGGACCACATCGACCACGGGCCGGCTGCGCTGGAGGCCCCGATCGCGGAACCCGCCCATCCACTTGCGGGGGCCGGGGCGGGTCTTCACCAGGGCCGGATCGTCGTGGAACTTGCCGGACAGGAGGCCCTGGGCCAGCGGCGAGTAGGCGATGATCGTGATTCCGAGTTCCTTCGCTGCCTGCAGCACGCCGTTCGACTCGATCCGGCGGTCCAGGAGGCTGTACTTGACCTGGTTGGACACCAGCGGCAGGCCGCGGGCGGCCAGCGCGGCATGGGATGCCCGCATGCGCGACGCCCCGAAGTTGCTGACACCGGCGGTCCGGATGCGGCCGGCGGCGACCAGGTCCGCGAGGGCGTTCATCTGGGCCTTGACCGACGAGATCGATGCCGGCTGGTGGATCTGGTACAGGTCGATGCCGAAACCGTCCAGGCACTCCAGGCGCTGGTCGATCGAGCGGCGCAGGTGCCCGGCCGTTCGCAGCGTGGGCCACCACTTGGTCGCGACGATCACGTCGCCGTTGGCTCGACCCGCGGCCTTCAGCGCCGCGGCCAGCGACCGCTCGGAGTTGCCCCAGCCATAGACCTCGGCCGTGTCGAACCAGTTGATCCCGCCGGCCAGGGCAGCGGCAACGATGGCGTTGGCCTCGGGTTGCGGGACGACCGACCAGAACGACCCGACCAGGCCTTCGCCTCCGCTGAACTGCCAGCAGCCCAGGCCCAGGGGCGTGATTTCGATGTCCGAACGGCCCAGACGTCGCAATTGCATGGGGTTTCCCGCCTCAAGAGGACCGGGGCAAGGTGCGTCCCGGGATGGGGATTGTCAAGCGCTCCGGCGGGTTCAAAGCGAGGCCGGCGGGTGACGTGCCGGGATGGCGGCGGGTCGCGCAAGGAGTCGTGCCGCCTTGCGGGCGTCGGACGCGATGGCTAGGATGCCTTCCCGGGATGGACCGCAAGGACGGTGGCGCCGTGATCGAGGCACTTCACGAACGGATCGACACGTTCTTCCGGACCGCCATGTCGGAGCACCCGTCCGCCTTCCATTGCACCCCGGGCTGCACCGCCTGCTGCCACGTGGATCTTTCGGTACTCCCGGTGGAAGCCACGCGGGTGCGGACGGCCTTCCGGGTCCTTCCCGACCCGGCGCGAGGATCCGCGGCCGGTCGCGCCCGGGCCGGGGTCCACTGCGCAATGCTGGATGACGACGGACGCTGCGTGGTGTACGAGGCCCGGCCCTCGATCTGCCGGAGCCACGGCCTGGCCGTGCTGGTGGATGGCCGGATCGACGCCTGCCCGAAGAACTATCGCGGCGAAACGCCGCGCCGCCAGCACGTGCTGGACCTGGAAACGCTGAACGAGGCGATCGTCCGAGTGAACGCCGCAACCGGCGAACTCGGTTTGCGGCGCACGCGCCTGGCAGACATCGCCATCGAAGATCGTGGCTAGCGTGGCCTGGCGGGCATCAACCTCGGCGAATCATGGACGAGGGATTGTTGTGGAGCGGCTGCTCGCTCCCGTACCTGACCTTGACCGAGTCGATTTCGGTCAAGCCGGCCTTGTCGGCAAGCTCGGTGATCCGATCCTGGAGTTCGTCGTCGGCGGTTCGCTTTCGCTGCCACCATCGGCGCTTCTTCACGGGGCGCGGTGCGACCTTGTCCGCCGACCGATCGTGGGACTTGAATTCAAGCGCATCGACCTTCGGGGCGTGTACGGCGACCGGTGCATGCACGTGCGGGTCCACTTCTTCCAGGATGCCGTCCATCTGCCGCAGCTTGACCGCCAGGAAATGGGCCACCCGATCCACGAGCACGACGTCCAGCGGTTGCCGGGCCTCGCAGGCCTCTGCGAAAACCGCCCGGTCGATTTCGAACAGGCCGGTTTCGCCGATTGCCCGCGTCGTCAGGTTCCGGGGTTCGTCCCGGAACAGTTCGTGCAGCCCGACGACATCCCCGGCAGCGGCCACGGAAATGCGCTGGCCGCCTTCCGACAGCACTTCGATCTGGCCGCGGACCACGACGAAGGCGGAACCCGCAGGATCGCCAACTTCGTACAACACCTCCCCGTCTGCCAGGCGGCGACGAGGGAAGCGCTCTGCCAGGCCGAGGATTTCGGCGTCCCGGAGCCCTTCGAAGAATGCCAGTGTCTTCAGGTACGGAAGGAAGTTCTTCACGTGTCTACCGTCCGAACAACCGATCCAGCAGCGATCTGCGAACCCCGCTGGACCCGTGGGAGAAAGAGTCGGTTCGTCGCCCGTCAACGACGCGTGTCGCCTGGGTCGATGCCCGGTTCAGCCGGTAGGCCATCCCCCGGGCCAGGTTGGCCAGGAGATGGGTTGCGGCGACGGGCTGTTCCGCGCGAAGACGAGCGAGGCCGCCGGCGTCCAGAACCCAGCACGTGGTCGTCCCCTTCGCGATCCCGAGGGCCTTGCGGGGACGGCCGTCCAGCAGCGCAGCCTCGCCGAAGGCAGCCCCTCGGCCCAGGCGCGCCAGGACCGTCTGGGACCCGTCGATCTCGCGGCGGTATACCTCGACACCGCCGTCGGCGATGACGAAGAAGGACTGGGCCCGGAGGTTCCCGGAGAAAACGGTTTCGCCCGGACGATACGATTCCCTTCGCCCAGCCTGGGCCAGCGCATCGAAGTCGTCCGGCGTCAGGCCGGAGAATACACGGGCGCCCCGAATATCGACCTCTTGCGACATAACCATTTCCGCCCCCTGAATGTCCGGATTATGCATGTAATGACACGCCGTGTCAATTCCGCAGAGAGCCGAAAGCCAGCAAACGCCCGGTCGGGCAGGGGGATGGGATCAGGCCAGCACCGAGGACACCATGGCCTGGGCTTCGTCGAGGATCAACTGTAGGTGGTCCGGGCCGCGGAACGATTCCGCGTAGATCTTGTAGATGTCCTCGGTCCCGGACGGCCGAGCCGCGAACCACCCCTGTTCGGTCACGACCTTGAGGCCTCCGATGGACGCCCCGTTGCCGGGAGCGCGGGTCAGCCGGGCGACGATGGGGTCGCCTGCAAGCGTCGTCGCGGTGACGGCCTCGGGAGACAGGCGTCCCAGCAGCGCCCGCTGGGCAGAGTTCGCCGCGGCGTCGATACGGGTGTAGACCGGCGAGCCGAACCGGGACTCCAGGTCCCGGTAGCGGGTGGCCGGGTCGATGCCGGTGCGGGCGAGGATCTCGGCGGCCAGAAGGCCGAGGATCAGGCCGTCCTTGTCGGTGGTCCACACGGTCCCATCCTTGCGCAGGAACGTGGCGCCGGCGCTCTCCTCGCCCGCGAAGCCGAACGAACCGTCCGCGAGGCCTTCGACGAACCACTTGAAGCCCACGGGAACCTCGCAGACTCGCCGGCCCAGCGACGCTGCAACACGGTCGATCATCGAGGACGAAACGAGGGTCTTGCCCACGGCCGCGTCGGGGCGCCACCCGGGCCGGTACGCGAACAGGTACTCGATCGCGACCGCGAGGTAGTGGTTCGGGTTCATCAGGCCGCCCAGGGGTGTCACGATGCCGTGGCGGTCCGAATCCGGGTCGCAGCCGAAGGCCACGTCGAAACGGTCCTTCAGCCCGATGAGGCTTGCCATCGCGTACGGCGACGAGCAGTCCATGCGAATCTTGCCGTCGTGGTCCAGGGTCATGAACCCGAACGCCGGATCATGAGACGGATTGACGACTTCGAGACGCAGCCCATACCGCTCGGCGATCCGGTCCCAGTACGCCAGGGACGCGCCGCCCAGGGGATCCACGCCGATGCGCACCCCCGCCGACGCGATCGATTCGAAATCCAGGCAGGACGAAAGGTCCTCGATGTAGGGCCCGGCGAAGTCGGCCATGCGCGTCGTCGGGGCACCCAGGGCACCCCGGAACCCGCATCGACGAACGTCCCCCAGCCCCTTTTCCAGGAGCACGTTCGCGCGATCCTGGATCCACGTCGAGACCACGGTGTCAGCGGGACCGCCATGGGGCGGGTTGTACTTGATGCCGCCGTCCGAGGGAGGGTTGTGGGACGGCGTGATCACGATGCCGTCCGCAAGGCCTTCGGCGCGCCCCCGGTTGTACGCGAGGATCGCGTGGGACACGACGGGAGTGGGTACGGGGACCAGGCCCTCCGGCAGAACGACCGCCACGCCGTTCGCAGCGAGGACCTCGACGGTCGTTTCCAGTGCCGGGCGCGACAGAGCGTGGGTATCGAGGCCCACGAACAGCGGTCCGGTGATGCCCTTCGACACGCGGTAGTCGTGGACCGCCTGGGCGATGGCGAGGAGGTGCGGCTCGTTGAAGGCGGTCCTGAGCGACGATCCCCGGTGCCCCGACGTGCCGAAGACCACGCGCTGGGCGGGATCTGCCATGTCGGGGCCGCGGTCGTAATAGGCAGCCACCAGGGCTTCGACGTCCACCAGGGATTCCCGGGGAGCGGGCTTCCCGGCGAGGGGGTGCAGGGCCACGGGAACCTCCTTCTTTCGGCTCGCGACGGGCACAGGATGATGCCAGACGAAGGATCGCGCAACTCCCACCCGGGAGGAACGAAGGAATCCGTGGGAAAGCCGGGTGATTCCTGGCGGGCGAGACGGGGCGGCCGCGGTCAGGGTGCCGGGCTGCCCGCGATGTTCTGCAGGCCGACGCAGTAGGCCGGCGTGGGGACCTGGCAGACGTACACCGGCGTGCTGCCGGCCACCTCGGTTCCACGCCGGACCGCGCACGTCTGGCCGGTGGGGCAGTCCGCCGAGTTCTTGGAGGGGTCGCACCCGCGCGAGCAGAAGGCCGGCAGGTCCCACTTGCCGTCGTGATCGACGTCCACCGCCTTCGGTGGCTTGAAACCGCCGCCGTCGATGTCCACCCGGATCGGGTTCGTGGCGCCCCAGGGGTACGAGGGGTAGGAATCGGCCATTTCGGTGGAGCCGGTCAGCGAAGACACGTCCAGGCCCAGCGCGGAGACCTTTTCCAGCAGGCCCCCGAAGGACGCCAGGATCTGGTCCGCCGCCAGCGCGATGACCGTCGAGATCAGGATGTCGCCGTAGGACTGGCGCTTGTATACCGGCGACATCGCGTCCGCCGTCTGGGTGCCGTAGGCGATCGCGAGGTACCACGCGTCCACGGCGGGACGATCCAGCGGGACGTCGCCCTCGAAGTCGATGATGTCCTCGGGCATGCTGGTCGTGTAGATCTGCTTGACCAGCAGGCTGTTGCTCCAGATCTCGACCCGGTCCACGGCGAACCACGAGGGGGTCTGGACCCGCAGGTGGGCGATCAGCTTGCCCGTCCCCTTGGTCGTCAGCGTGTCGCCGATGTTGGCCGGCTTCCCGCCTTCCTCGCGGATCGTCATCTGGATGTAGGGCCCGGCCGAGATCGTGGCCTTTCCCGCCTTGTAGGCGCGGTTCATTTCGTCGCGATCGACGGCCGAAGGGGTGTCGGTGCCCACGTTGATGTACGTCCGCGGCGAGCCGATCTCCTTGGCCGTCCCGTGGGAATCCGAGTTGCCCACGCCGATGACGTTGAAGCCCACGTCCAGGAAGTGGAACCAGTCCTCCAGCACCTCGAACTTGTCGGTGCAGGGGCGGGCGTCGTCCGACGAGCATTCGTCGCGGCACCACAGCACGCACTGGGTCGCCCAGCCGATGCCGCCGTCCTTTTCCGCCTTGCCACATTCCGGGTGGTTCTTGGAAACGCAGACGGTGCAGGCGTCCTTCTGGCTGCACGAGATGTCCGCCAGCAGGGTCGGGTCCGCCTTGATCGCATCCGCCGACGCGGTCCGGAAGAAGACGTCGTTCTCCTCGGGCGTGCGCTCGATCTGGTAGCGCACCGTCATCGCCTTCAGGCCCTCGAGGGCCTGGCGCTTGCAGTCCAGCAGGCTCATCGCGGGGGTGCACCCGTCGAAGGCGGCCCGCGCGTCCTTGTGCCAGCGGCAGTGGTCGCGCTTGATGATCCAGGCGTCCAGGGTCGCTTCCGGCAGCGTCCTGTCGGCGGCCTTCGTTTCGGCCTCGGCACAGTCCGCCGTCGGATCGGCGAGCAGCCACGCGCACGTCGAGTCGCTGGCGTTGTACGGGAACTTCGTCTTGTCCCGGACGGCGATGACCTCGCGATAGCACCGGTTGTGCCGCTCCAGCTCGCCGACCGTAGGCGTGTGAAGGTACTGCAGGTTCTTGCCGTTCATCACCTCGATCGAGGTGAAGTCGCAGGGCGCTTCTTCCATGACCTGGTTGCACATTTCCATGCCGGGCGTCTTGCGCGACAGGTCGTACCCCTTCATGCCGATCTGGGCGAAATAGCCCATGAAGCCGTCGCGCGGGTGGTTCACCTGCATCACGAAGGCGTCCTTGGGGCCGTCCGCCTTCGCGAAGATCGCGTCGAAGAACTGGCGCATGGTGAGGCCGTGCCACCGGGGCGGGTCGTGCGTGAAGCCCTTGGTGGCGTCGAACGTCAGCGGGAAGGCGATGTAGTGGCCGTACTCCAGCGGCGAGATCTCGGCCGACAGCTCGAACTTGAAGAACTGCTCCAGGCCGCCCTTGATGATGTAGGGGAGGTAGTCCATCTGGTCGTCGTGGTCGGTGGCGGCAAAGAACTCGACGCCCTCGGCCGCGGCCGACTTGACGCGGGTTTCCAGCGACAGGCCGGAGTCCACGGACCGCCCCGCGTGGACGTGGAAGTCCGCGCCGATGTTGTCCGTGGTTTCCACCTCGTGCGTGATCCCCAGGCGCAGGGGGGACGGTTTCGCCCGCGAGCACCTCGAAATCATCGATGGTCG
Source organism: uncultured Myxococcales bacterium (assembly GCA_903857665.1). Lineage (GTDB taxonomy): Bacteria > Myxococcota_A > UBA9042 > DTJE01 > DTJE01 > CAIZWN01. The sequence continues at coordinate 12,317 of CAIOFV010000153.1, read as the reverse complement.
ATAGGCCATACTCGAAGCCGCGGGAGGCCGTCACCCGGTAGTGGCCGGGGGGCAGGGTCAGCGTGCCGGCGCCCTCGGTCGAGTGCTCCAGCTTCATCACGCCGTGGTCGTAGCGGCTGTCGCCCAGCTCGACCTGGTTCAGGCCGTCCCAGTCCAGCACCTTGCGCGCCACGCCCGGCGTGGTCGCATCCTCGAGGCGCTGGAACGTGAGGCGCGTCGGGACCAGCCCGCCGCCGTTGTCGGTGACGCGGTAATCGACCTGCCCCGGACCCGGCAGCACCAGGTTCACGCGCACGGTGCCGTCCACCGCGACCGAGACGGGTTCGAGGGCGGATTCGCCACGGTCAGGGGCGTGGGCCATCACGAAGTAGCGCCCCGGGGGGACCTGGCCATCGAAGGCGCCCGTGTACCGGGGGGCGACGCCCACGTCCGTGAGCATCTGCATCGCAAGACCGGAATTCCCGAAGGCGGCCTGGGCCATCGAGCGGTACTCGAGCCACGTCTTCGGGAGCGCCGACGCCGGGTCGGTCCGCGGATCCTTGAGGACGAAGACATCGACATGGCGCAGCGGGGTCAGGGAACCCTTCTCGAACACGGTGCCGACCACGTCGCCGACGGGCGTGTTCCGCAGCGCGAACAGCGGCTTGACCGCCGAGGCGGTGTCGCCCTCGCCGACGGACAGGTAGCGGGTGAAGGAATAGCCGCGGTTGTTGTCCTGGGCGGCGGTCCCGTCGGGCTGGTCCACCAGCCGATCGCTGTCCGCGAAGTGCGTCAGGACCGCGGTGGCGGACGTCGTGAACAGGGGCACCAGGACCTTGGACGGTTCGCAGTCGAAGGCGGGCAGGAGGTCCACCGTCGCGCCGGTCCCGAGGCGGGCGGCCAGGGCGGCGCCGGGTCCGGCGAGGACCGAGGAGACCCAGGAGGTGTAGGCCGCGGATCGCGTGTCGTCCGTCGCCGCCACGCCCGGGTCCTTCGATGCGTCGGTCGGCACGGTGATCAGCGGGATCGCCCGGCGATCCACGATGGATTGCCGCACGCGGGCGGCAGCGTCCTTGGCCGCGACGCCGGGAGCGAGGTCGAAGTCCGCCTGGCCCGTGATGGCCGCGACGACGGCATCCTCGGACGCCGGATCGATCTTCACGATCGCGAGGCGATGCGAGGGGCAGTCGAACCCGTGGCGCTCGACGGGATTGACGGTGGCCCACGCGTACGAGACGTTGTCGGCGACGCCGGCCAGCCAGTCCATCGACAACGGGCTGCCCATCGTGCCCACGCCCTGCCACATGTTTTCGTAGATCCGGCGATCGATATCGAAGCCGAGGCCCGGCGCGAAGGGCGGCGAATGGGCGCCGAAGAACAGGAAGTCGCCCACGACGACGCCGCCGCGCCAGTTGGGATCGATCCAGCGGTCGGGCGTGCCCAGGATGACCTGGAAGAAGTCCCGGCTTTCGTTGAACGTCGCCATCTGCGCGGGTTCCTTGGCGCAGGCGCAGACCGGGCACATCCTCTTGTAGGGCGTGCTGTATCCGGCGACGTCCTCGGTGCGCTCGGCCAGCGCGAACCCGTTCGGGCAGTCCAGGGTGCAGGTGACCGGCGCGCAGCCCTTGAGCAGCGTGGTGGACTGGGGAGCCAGCGACACCGTCGTGGTCTGCCTGAGGAACGATTCGCCGGGGCGAAGGGTGTAGTCCGTCGTGAAGTCGAACGAGATCTGCAGCCGGTTCAGCAGGCCGAACAGGTTCAGGTCCGGTTCCTCGAGCACGCCGGGCAGCAGGTCGGCGAGGTCGTTGGCGGTCAGTGTCAGGCCCGCGACCTTCAACGGGTTCAGCAGCCCGTCGATGAAGTCGCGGTTCAGGAACTTCAGCACGTCGAAGATGAACGCCGAGTGGCCCTGCACCCGGATGACGGCTTCCGTGCCGTCCGCGCCGTCCTTCAGGACGTTGACCTGCCCGTCGATCGGCTTCAGCTCAAACCCGGCGTCGGTCGCCTTGACGACCTGCAGCGGGTTCATCGGGTTCGCGATCAGGAGGTTCGCCAGCGGGAAGGCCTCGGCGAACGCGTCGAAGCCCTTTCCGTTGCGATACTCGGATTCGTACCGCTGGAGATCGACGTCCAGCACGGTCCCGCCGAACAGGCCGGCCGTGAAGGTCGGCCCCGGGGCCGAGATGATCACGCGGATCTTGTCGTTTTCGAGGAGGTAGTCCCCGACCCTGCCCTTGGCGGTCGGACCGCCGATGAGTTCGTCCTGGCGCTCAACGCGCTTGGCGTTGAGACCCCAGCCATCCGTGCAGGCGGCCGCGGGCAGGAGGGCCGCGAAGGCCGCAAGCAGGGCGATGCTCTGCATCCCGTTCCGGTACATGGCAGCCTCCCGGGCCATCAGAAGCCCAGCTGGACGCCGACGATGGCCGCGTCGTTCTTCAACTTCTTCCCGTGCAACTCGATGCGGGTCTGGTACTCGAACGTCGCCTTCAGGAAGTGCTCGAAGACGTAGTGCGTCAGCGCGACCGCCACGACGACCTGGTCACCTTCGGTGGCCAGCTTCAGGTTGTCGTTGATGTACTCGGCGCGGACCGCGAGGCCGGTGTTGAGCATCTTGACCACGTAGCCCAGGGAGCCCTGGGCCGTCAGGCGGCCGACCTCGACCGGGGTCGTGGCCAGGGAGGTCGGGCGCTTCTGCGGAGCGGCGTGGTCCCAGGAGGCTTCGCCCAGGAGGTGGAAGCCGTAGGCCTTCAGGTGCAGGTAGCCGGACGCGCCGTAGGTCTTGTCGGTCTTGCCGTCGGCATAGAAGCAGCCGCCGCCGAGGCCGAGGCGCACGGGGCCGCCGTCGAGGTCGGGTTCGCCGTAGCCCAGCGGCGCCAGCGGCTCGATGTCGATGCGGCCCGCGTAGGCCAGGCGCTCGAACCGGTTGCCGAGCGTGACGCCGACACCTTCGTAGCCCTCGAAGAACGAGGACTTGCGTTCCATCCCGTTGAACACGCCCAGGGTCAGCGTCAGGTGATCCTTCCACAACTGGCTGTGGACGGTCAGGCCGAGGGTCTCCTCGGGGTTCATCGCGACGACGCCGACGGCGCGGTCCAGGAGGGCCGTCCCGGCGGACGAGTCCATGCCGGACTTCACGAACGGGAACTTCTGGAGGCCGGCGGTCATCCCGAACCAGTGGGACGGCGTCCAGTCGACCCAGGCCGAGTACAGCGGGCCGCCCTGTTTCTCGCTGTCGAACACGTCCATTTCGACCTGGTAGGTCACCGTCTTGAACAGGTGGCCGTCCACGCCGAACCGGGTCCGGCGAAGGCGGAATCCGTACTGCTGCATCGGGTCGCCCTGGGAAAGCAGGGCGTCCTCGCCGACCCAGCCGCCCCAGGCCTGGATGCGGGCGTGGATCGACAGGTCGAACACGCCGGCGGCCTCGATGCGAGCCGGCCCCTTGTGGAGCGTTGCCAGGAAGTCGGCCCGCCAGGCCTCGTCCGCCGAGGCGGGGGTGGCGGCGAGCAGGACGCCGAGGACCGGGAGCCAGCGCAGGATTCGGGCCGTCATGGATTCCTCCGGGGAAACCGAGTCGCCCGATCGTAGGCCGGCGCGCGAGCGAGTCAACCCTGTAATCAGTCCGAAAGACAAAGTTCGCGGCGTTGACATCGAGGGCCCATCCGGATGACGATCGTGCCGGCCCGAAAAGGCCGGGGGCCGCTTCGGCCCGGGCAGGGAGGAGACGGAAGCATGCGTGGCGTCATCTGGAGCGCGGTCCTGGTGCTGGCGGCTGCAGGGGCGGCGGGATGCGCCAAGAACGACTGCAACCGGCTCGCCGAACTGTCCTGCAACACGGAAGGGACCAGCCCGGAGGATTGCCGCGCTGCCCGGAACGCCGCTCGCCGGGCCAAGACCGACGAGGAGATCAAGGCGTGCGGCACCGTCCTCAAGGCCTTCACTGCCGCCGAGGCCGAGGGGAAGTGACCGGCATCGCCTTCTTTGACGTCGACCACACCCTCGTGCGCGGTTCCACCGCCTTTCTCTGCTCCGGCATTCTCCGTCGGGAAGGCATCCTGTCCCGCGCCGACATGGTTCGCATCGCCTGGGCCCACCTTCGTCACCTGCTGGGCGTGCTGGACTTCGAGCGCGTGTACGCGATGGGCGTGAAGCCCTTCGTGGGTACGTCGTTCCAAAGGGGGCGGGCCCTCCTCGACGAAGGGTTCCGCGACCACGTACGCCCGAACATCTACCTCGAGGGAATCGACAGGATGAAGGCCCACCGCGAGGCGGGCGATTCCGTCGTATTGCTGTCCGCCTCGTCGGCCTGGCTGCTGGAACGGTTCCGGGAGGTGGTGCCCTTCGACGGGCTCGTGGCGTTCCGGCAACACGTGAAGGACGGCCTGTTCATCAACAACTGGGACCGGCCGATCCCGTACGGCGCGAACAAGCGGGTGCTGGCCGAAACGTATGCCGCGAAACAGGGCGTCGCCCTGGCGGACTGCGCCTTCTACAGCGACAGCACCTCCGACCGCCCCCTCCTGGAAGCCGTGGGACGACCGGTCGCCGTGAATCCCGATCCTCGCCTGCGCTGGACGGCCCGGCGACGCGGCTGGCCGGTCCTGGACTGGACGCGCACCCTCGGGGACCCCCGGGCATGACCTGCCGGCAGGCGTCCTTGCGATCCCACCCCTCGGCCGGTATCGTACCCGCGGCCGAACCCGGTCCGGCGGCAATTCGAACGGAGGAGCCGATGCGTTTTCACGGTAGGACGGCGGGCCTGTGGTTGGCGGCCATGGTCACGCTGGCCGGGTGCAAGGGGGGCGTCGATGCTGCGCCCGATGCGACCGCCCGGGCCGCAGGGGACGTTCGCGCGACGGCTCCGGGCAGCGACGGGCGGATGGCCTGCGACGCGCCCGAGTTCGATTGGGGCACCGTGCTGACCGGCGAGGAGGTGAACCACACCTTCATCATCAAGAACGTCGGTACCGGGGCCCTGCGGATCCTCGGCGCGAGGGCGGGCTGCAGTTGCACTGCGGCCGTCGTTTCGTCCCCCGAGGTCCCTCCGGGCGGGGAAGGGCGGATCGATGTCAAGTTCAACACGAAGGGCCGGAAGGGTCCCACGTCCAAGACCGTGGAGGTGACCACCGACGCGGCGACGGACCCGAAGCTCACGCTGACGATCAAGGGTTCCATCGAGGTTCTCGCGGCGTTCGAGAAGACCTACCTGGACCTGGGCCGGGTCATGATGGGCGCCACGAAGACGGAGACGGTACGGATCGAGGCGAAGGACGTCGCGGCGCTCCGGCTGTCCGACCTGAAGGTGACCAGCACGGCGCTCCTGAAGGCCGAGCTGGAAAAGACGGACGGGACGCCGTCGGTGAAGGTGACGTTCACGGCGGGCAACGCTCCCGGCACCGCCAGCGGCAACGTGACCGTCGCCACGAACCTCCCCGAGGTCCCGCTGCTGACGCTGCAGGTCCGGGCCAGCGTCGGAGGCGACCTGGACGTGAAGCCGCCGACCGCGGTGCTGTCGCCCTTCGAGCAGGACCTGCCCGCGCCGGAGTTCACGCTGCGGGTCATGTCGATGTCGGGACGGCCGTTCACCCTGCTGAAGCTGGAGGATCCGAGCGGCGCGCTGGCCGGCAACGTCGCCCCCCAGGGCGGGGGATGGCTGATCCGGGTGATCGCCCGGAAGCAGCCGCGCACCTCCAGCGGATTCTTCTACGTGCTGACGGATCGCAAGGACCAGCCCCGCCTGGCGATTCCCTACCTGGTGTCGGATCCGGCCGTGTCCGCCGCGAAGATGGGAGCGGGCGCGCAGCGGTCCGTGGCCCCCGCGCCGCACTAGCCGAACCCGGACCCCACCAACCGCAGGCTCAGGACGCCGCAGGCGCCAGCGTCAGCCGGTGGATCGCCTCGGCGTCCACCTGGGCCCGGGTCCACAGCATCGGGTGGTGCTCGCACCGGCGCCAGGCGTCCAGCAGATCGTCGAAGTGGGGGCTGGAGAACTGGCCCGACTGTCCGGGCGCGTGGATGACCAGCGAGCGCGACAGGTCGGCCATGTCGATGATCTGCCGGAAGGTGGGCGCCCAGGCGCGCGTCCCGTAGGGCCGGTCGGGCATCATCGCGGTCTGGTTCGGCGTGTCCGAATCCCCGCCGACCGGTACCGGTCCGAGGTTCAGGATGCGGTCCAGCGGCGGCTGGTCGCCCAGCATGTGCGAGAAGGTCGCCGAGTGGAGGTCGCCCCAGCGCCACAGGGCCGGCGAGCCGCCCAGGCGATCGCGCAGGAAGCCCATCGCGGCCTTCAGTCCCGCGACCAGCAGCGCCTCGCGCCCCCCGGCTTCCCGGACCCACCAGGAGTCGGGCGCGTCCAGCAGTCGCAGCAGCACCTGGATGTCGTGCCCGTAGAACTCGTTGGTGAGGTTCACGGCCGGGTCGAACCCCAGGCCCAGCAGCCGCGACGTGAGGTCCCGGCCCAGGGCTGGTTCGAGCATCCGGCGCATCGTGGCGTGCCGGGCGGCTTCGTAGACAGCGGCTGCCGCCGAGCCTTCGGTCAGGCGCCCGTCCCAGGCCCGCAACAGGTCCAGGGCGACCCGGACGTCGGGATCCACCGAGACCAGGCCCGACAGGCGCTTGACGAACTCGCGGGCCGGCAGGCTGGTCACGTCGGCCTGCAGGGACCGGCAGTCCTGCAGCCCCAGGCGGCCCCGCTCCTCGATGAACTGGTGGACGCGCAACGCGCGCGATCCGCTGATGAACGTGCGGCCCAGGAAATGGGGATAGTCGTCGCCGACGATGGAGTGGTTGCAGGACACCACGTAGCCGCCGGACGGGTTCAGGGCGTGCGGCATCTGCTCGAAGGGGATGCTCCCGACCCAGTCGCCCTGGCCGGTCCATCCCGGCGAGGGCAGATCGCCAAGGCCCGACGAGCGCACGGGCAGGGTCCCGGAATTCCAGTACCCGATGTTCCCGTCCACGTCGGCATACACGATGTTGAGCGGGGGAGTCTCGACGCAGCGCATGGCTTCCACGAAATCGTCCCAGCCGGTCGCCCGGTTCAGCAACAGCCACCCCCGCGCCGCCACGCAGGGCTGCAGCGCGGTGGACTGCAGCGCGAGTCGCTTGTCGATGGCGCCGAACAGGCCCGACACGATCGGGCCATGGCGGGTGACGACGACCTCCTCGACGTGGGGCCTCAGGCGGCCCCGGACCTGGATCTCCTCGCGGATGACCTGGGCGTCGGCGAACACCGGCGCGCCCGGGGCGGCGTCCGGCGGGCCGGGCACCTCGTACCGGTGGGGGTTCGCCGGGTCGAAGCGTTCGACGAAGGTGTCTTCGGCATCCGTGTGGGCCAGCGTCATGCCCCAGGCGATGCGGGCGTTGTGGCCCACGAGGACCAGGGGAATGCCGGGCAGCGACACGCCTGTGACCTCGAATCCCCCGCCGACCAGGTGGTTTTCGTACCAGAAGGACGGGAGCATCAACGGCATGTGCATGTCGTTGGCAAGGATCGCGCCGCCGGTGGTGGTGCGCTGCGGGGACAGGGCCCAGGCGTTGCTGCCCATGCCGCGGGCGGCGGCCGGGCCCACGCCGGGGACCAGGCTTTCCGGGTCGATCCCGCGCACCTCGATGCCGTCCGGGAGGGTCGGGATCTCGCCCGGCATGGGGCCGATCTCCAGCTCGGCGGCCCTCTCGGGGCCCACGGCGTCCACCAGCATGGCGCGCACGACCTCGTTGGACCAGCCGCGACACAACTGCCAGTACATCACGCGACCCCACGCCATGCAGTCGTGGGGAGTCCAGGGCGTCGGGCGCCAGCGGGCCAGGAACAGTTCCACGGGCGCCTTCAGCGCCGGATCGGCCAGGAAGGCGTTGACGCCTTCGCAATAGGCCAGCGAGACATCCAGGATGTCCGGCGGCGCCATCTCGACGTCCTGCCGGGCCGTCCGGCTGAACCCGAGGACGCGCGAGGCCCGGTCGGCCGGCAGCCCGCCGGGACCCAGGAGCTCGGACAACTGGCCGTGGCCGAACCGGCGGCCCAGTTCCATCTGGGCCAGCCGGTCCTGGGCGTGGACGTAGCCCTGCGCCGCGAACAGGTCATGGGCATCCTCGGCGTACAGGTGGGGCACGCCCCATCGATCGCGGACGACCTCGACCGGCCTGTGCAGGCAGGGCAGGTGAAGCGCGCCGTCCAGGCAAGGCAGCCGGGATCGATCCAGGCGGACGATGGCGCGGCGGGCCAGCCGGGCCAGCAGGTCAAGCACGTCCATGACGCCTCCACGGTGACGATCGGCCAGGTCGGCCGGCGGCATTGTAACGCGTAGGACGCGGTGCGTCAGAAATCCTGGGCGGTCGGTTCGGGCGGTCGCAGGGGCTCGTCGGCGGCGAGGCCGACGTCGCGGTCGATGTCGTCCGTGGAGAACAGGCCCGGGTCGAACCGCAGGCCCTTCACGGCCGGGATCTCGTTGCGGCGCTCGCGGACGCTGCGGCGCTCGATCTTGTACAACTTGAGGCGGAACAGGGGCAGGTTTTCGACCCGGGCGATGTTGCGCGAATGGTGGACGATGCGGTCCATGATGTTCAGGATGTTCGCGTAGACGATCCCGTGGATCGCGTCGTCCTGGCGGGACAGGACGCGGTCCTGGTAGCGGTCCCGGATGGCGTGGCTCTGCTCGCGGTACGCCTCCCGGGCTTCCATGACCCGCTGCGCGCATTCGGCGAAGTCGGTCCGGCCCGGGTTCAGGCTTTCGACCACCATGGCGAGGATCCCGTCGACGCGCTGGTACTGCTGGATCAGCAGCGTCATGCTTTCGTCGTCGAACCAGACGCGCCGGTCTTCCTTGTCGTGAAGCGCCTCGAAGAGGGATTCGGCATGGTCGCCGATCCGCTCGATGTCGACCACCGTGCGCTGGAGGTATTGCAACAGGACGGCCTGCCGCCGCGACAGGCGGCGACGGCCCACCTGCAGCAGGTAGTCGTTGATCGCGTCCTTCAGGAGATCGACGGAGGCCTCCTCGCGGGAAACGACCGAGGCCGCGTCCGGGCGACGGCCCACCAGCGCGCCCATGCCCTGCCGGAACATCTTGCGGGCCAGGGCGGCCATGCGCCGGGTTTCCTGCATCACCGCGACGATGGCCATCTCGGGCGTGTCGAGGTAACTTTCGTCCAGGAACGAGCGCGGCGGCGGGCCCGAGCGGCTGGGCGTGATCCACCGGATCAGCCGGGCGTAGGGATCCGTCAGGGGCAGCAGCAGCAGCCCACTGACCAGTTGGACCAGCGTGTGGGCGTTGGCGATCTGGCGCACGAGGTCGCCGCCGATCCAGTGGAGCGCCTCGACATACGCGGGCATCATCACGGCCGCCAGCAGGGCGCCAAGGATGTTGAACATCAGGTGGGCGTAGGCGGTCCGCCGGGCCTCGATGTGGGTGCCCAGGCTGCCGAACAGGCCGGTGATGCAGGTTCCCACGTGGGCCCCGAGGACCAGCGGGAAGGCCTGCCGGATGTCGGTGAACACGCCGCCGGCCGCCAGCGCGAACAGCATGCCGATGGTCGCGCCGCTGGACTGGATGACCGCGGTGATCAGCGTGGAAACGGCCAGGCCCGTCAGGATGCCCAGGATCGACGAGCCGTCCGTGGTCGCGAGGAACCCGACGAAGACGCCGGCATCCTTCAAGGGGATGATGGCCTTCGACATCGTTTCCATGCCCAGGAACAGCAGCCCGAAGCCGACGAGCATGGAACCGACGTTGCGGACCCAGTCGCGGCGACCGGCCAGGAACAGCAGGAGGCCCAGCGCGATCGCGACGTGGCACAGGGGGCCGATCGAGAACGCGAAGACCTGCATGGAGAGGGTGGTCCCGAGGTTGATGCCCAGCACCAGGGGCATCGCCGCGCCCAGCGTCAGGAGGCCGGCGTCCACGAATCCGACGACCATCACGATGCCGGGCCCGGAATGGACCAGGAACCCCAGCGCGCCACCGGCGCCCCAGGACGCGACCCGGTTGCGCGTCAGGCGGCCGAGGAGGGTCCGCAGCTTGACCCCGGCCAGGGCCTGGAGGCCGCCGGACAGCACCTTCATCCCGTACAGGAAGAGGGCCAATCCGCCCAGCAGGGTCGCGAGGATCACGAGGTAGTCGGAAAGATCCATTTGCGTCTTGTAATGAAAATGCCACGGAATTGTCAAATTCTGTTCATACAGGGACGAAGAAGGTACAAATCGGGGTCGAAGGAGGCGCCATGGGACGGGGCGAGGAAGGGAAGCGGGGGGCCGTCTGGCGGGAGGCGCCGCGCGGCGGTGGCACGTCCCTGGGTGACCTGATGAGGAAGGCCGGGCTGGTGCCGGCGGAGGCCTCGGGCCCGGCGCCGAAGGAGGCCCCGGTCGGGAGGCAGGCGGTCGCGCCGCAGGTCGGCGACGCGAACGCCGAGGACGGGCCCACCGATCTGTCCGTGTGCGGGAAGGTGGTGCTGCGCCGCGAACGGAAGGGCCATGGAGGCCGCACGGTCACGAGGATCGAGGGCCTGGGCCTGCCGGCGGACCTGCTGGAGCGCCTGGCCCGCGAGGTCGCGAAGGCGATGGGATGCGGGGCGCGGGCAGACGCGGACGTCGTGGCCGTGCAAGGCGAACCCGGCGATCGCCTGGAGGCCTGGCTGCGCGAACGGGGCGTCCGGAAGGTGGTTCGCGGGAACTGAGCGTGGCGACGTTCAGCGGCGGACGGCCTCGATCACCAGGCGATCGGCGCCCGGCCCGAACGGCGTGCCCAGGTAGTCCCCGAAGCACTCCATCACGTCGAAGCCGGCGGCGCCCACCTCGGCCTGGATCTGGTCGGGGGACAGCCGCACCATCGGAAAGACCACGTCGTAGGAACGCAGCACCGTGCCGTCGGTGACGCGAACCTCGCGATACCGATAGGTGATTTCGTCGATGCCCCGGGCGACGTCCGGCTGGTCGATCGTTTCCTTCTGCATCACGCGGCCGTACCGGGACAGGGGAATCGTGGTGAGGAAGCGCCGCTCCGGGAGCAGGCCACCCAGGCCGGACAGCGGCGGGATGGGCGCGTCCACCCACAGGAAGCCGCCCTCGACCAGGTGCTCGCGGCACCGGGCCAGGCAGGCGGCGCGGGCCGCGGGATCGGTCAGCAGGTTCAGCGTGCTGAACGGGATCAGGATGGCCGCGAAGCGTTGGCGCATCCGGAAGGTCGACATGTCGGCCTTGCAGAACCGCAGGCGCGCCGCGATCTCCGGCCCCAGCAGGCGGGCACTGCGGCGGGCCTGCCGGAGCATCCGCTCCGACCGGTCGACCCCCGTGACGTCGAACCCGGCAGCCGCCAGGATCAGCGCCACGCGACCCGTGCCGACGCCCAGTTCCAGCAGGGGGCCTCGGACGCGGTGATACCGCAGGCGGTCCTGGTACAGCCGGGCATCCAGGTAGTAGCAGGCGTATTCGCGGTCGTACACCGCCGACTGGCCGCCGTAGGGTCGCACATCGTCGCTTCGGCTGGCCATCCGGCCTTCCCCGCCAGGGAGGCGGGGTTGTACAGGAACGCGATGGCATCCGTCCAGTGCGGGCTGAAAGGCCCAGGCAAAGCGGGTGCATGGGGGCGGGGCGCGGGCCGGGCGGTGGGACGCGCCGGATCGGGTCGAAGCCCGACCCGACACCTCCCGAATCGAAGGAGGGTTCACGCGCGGCGCATCATCCGGCCCCTGCCCCCGGTTGGGGCGGGACCGCGGCGACGAACTCCGCATCCGTCCCGCCGACACCGGTGCCGCTGCCGCCCTTGCCGTTCGCCTGCGTCCCCGACGACGCCGGCGACAGGTTCGGGAACAACTCGTCCACGGCCGCCTGCGTTCGCAGGCGCCCCTTGACGACGGCACGCTGCACCCGGAATTCTTCGACCAGCGCCTCCTTGGCGGCTTCCTTGTCCTGGGTCGCGACCAGCGTCTCGCGAGCCGCTGCCGTCCACGCCGACCGGGCCGTTTCCGCGGCGGCGACGGCATCGTTCACCGCCTTCCCCAGCGTTTCCAGCCCCGGCATCCCCGCCAGGGCCTGCCCGGCGATCGTCGCCCGGCGCATCCACGCGTCCCGCCTGCCCGACGTGGCTCCCATCAGGCCCTTCGGGAAGGCCTTCCGGTATGCCTCGTGGTTCCGGTCCGCGCCGATGGCCGCGCGCAGCGCCGCTTCCCCGACCCGCACCGCGTGCAGCACTGCCTCCTCGCATAGGGCCAGCTTCGCGTGGCACGCCCGCTCCTCCATGCGGGTCGTGTGCGCCTTCTCGGCCGCCGCCGTCAGGCGGTCGGCCACCCCCCGGATGACGGGCGCGAGGTCCGCCACGCGCGGGTCGCTCTCCAGCCCGCGCGCC
>CAIOFV010000152.1 GCA_903857665.1 uncultured Myxococcales bacterium | reverse complement strand
TCCGGGAACTTCCTCCTTGACACCCGGCGATGGTTTGCGCTACAAATCCTCGCCTTTTGACCGACGCCCAGGTAGCTCAGTCGGTAGAGCAGCGGACTGAAAATCCGCGTGTCGATGGTTCAATTCCGTCCCTGGGCACTTCTGAACCTCACGAATTCACAGCCGAAACGTCCGCAGTCTACCCCGTCCAGGCGACCCCGATAAGTGGTTGATAAAGGCCACTTTTCGGCCTTTGGGCCGGGCAAGGGGTAGCAAAAGGGGTAGCAACTTTCGGGGCGCTGCCCCTAGCAGTCCCGGTAGACGTCGCGCCGATGGCCGATGCGCACTATCAGGATCGTCAACACCGCGTCCCGGACCTCGTAGACCATTCGATAGTCCCCGATGCGGACACGGTACAAGGCATCGGCGCCCGCCAGTTTCTTGCAACCCGAGGGGCGGGGATTGTCGGCCAGGGCCTCCGCCTTTGTCACGATGCGGGACTGCACTTGCCGGGGCAGGTGACGCAAGGCGACTGCGGCAGAGGGTTTGAATTCGATGGCGTAGGGCAAGGGCTACAACCCCAGATCGGCCTTGAGGGTAGCGAGGGGGACGGAACCCGGCTCGGCCAGGGCCTTGCGGGCGGCTCGCACGTCCGCGCGGTCTTCCCATTCCCGGAGCCGGGCACGGGCGTGGCGACCCGAACCGGCGACGGCGCGGGCGACGGTCAGGACCGCGGCGGCCTCGTCTTCGGTCAACTTGCCCGCCAGATCCAACAGCGCATCGCGTGCGGCACTCACGATTCTTGCCTCCGGGCGCCACTCCGAAACGATGATAGCGGATCCGGGGCAACCCGGCGAGAGTCCGGGCGGGCGGATTCCGGTCGGCGCGGGCGTTCCGCAGGAACGGACCGCCGTTCAACGATTGTGCAGATCAGGTGGGCCTCCTCGAAACAGCACTACTTCTCTGAAGTTCCGAAGACGGACTTGTAGCAAGCCTGATGCACTTCCCGGCACTCGCGGTTGTACCATCGCTCGCGGAAACACCTGGAGGTCAGCGCGTTGATGAGGGGTGGGATTGTTGCGTTGTGCGCCGTGGCTTGGTCTTGCGCTTGCGGCCGGGGGGAATCCGGTGTCGCCGCCGCGGAGGCGGCTCCGGACCCGGAGAACCGAAACGGGGATCGTGACAAGCGGTGGTTGTCCGCTCTGCGCCTGTCAGGCTTCCTTCCTTGCGAACGGAAGATGAACCTTTCTGGCGCTCGCGTTTCGGGCATGGTCGGAAACCGTGTAATCGATATATCGAAGGAACTCGTGCGGGAAGGGGAGTTTCTTCGGAGGTGCAACCACCCGCTTCTCCAGGTGCCTGGCAATCAAGGCTCCGATGATCTCTCCAAAGACCGTGGGAACGGCGTTCCCGACCTGCTTGAACACATCCGACTTGGTTCCGCAAAACATCCAGTCGTCAGGGAATCCCTGTAGACGCTTCACCTCCATCAAAGTCAGGCGTCGCAGAAGGCCGTTCCAGCGGACCCAATCCTGACTTGCGGAGCCGGTTACGGTGCGGGCCGGAAGGGACTGGTCCGCGATGAAGGTTCCTTGTCGATATCCCCAGTGCCCTCCCGGACGCGTTGGCTCATTTGCACCAGCACTCTTCAATCCCGATCCGCTTGGCATGGCGTCCAACTGCGGAGCCAAGGACTCCGAGGGGAAGACGAAATTTGAGGGATCGTTGTCGGAGAAGCGCTCCAGGAACTCTCCGAGTGTCCGCCAGGGCTTCGCGAAAAGGCTCATTTCATCGGCAGACGCATGGGTGGGTTCGGGGAATTCGGGGGCCGTGCCATGGCGAACGCCAACAATGAAGCAGCGAACACGTCGTTGATAGGAACCGTAGTCAGCCGAATTGAGAAGACGCGCGCGACAACTGTAACCCAGGGTCTGGAGTCGTTCGTAGATATCGTGGATCACGCCTCCCGGCTCGCCGTGTTCATCTCTGGCGGTGACAATTCCGCGAACGTTCTCGAAGACGAAGGTCTCCGGTGCAATCTCCGAAATGAGTCTTACAAACTCGTGAACCAACTGTCCTCGGGGATCCAAGGTGCTCAGTTGGTGGCCCGAACTGGAAAACGACTGGCAGGGAGGGCCGCCGATGACGCAACTGATGGGCCTGCCACTGCTCAGAGTCGTGCCATCCAGCGTGCGCACGTCAGCCGTGCGGATGACTGAGGAGCGAAAATATTCCCGTCCATCCGAATGGGGCCAGCCCTGGTTCTTGCGAAGCGTGTCTGCAAAGCGTGGCTCCAATTCGCACAAGGAGACCGTTTCAAATCCGCTCCGCTCGAAACCGATGTCGAGCCCGCCAGCGCCCGAAAAAAGACTGATTGCCGTCCTGGAATCGCTCATGACACTTCCTGGAGATGGGATGCCAAATCACTCAATCGATGTTCCCAAATCACGGTAACGCCAGCAGCCTCCAGCGCTTCAATATTCGTCGAGGCGAAGAACCCTCCAATGACGGCGACGACATCCACATCGCCAAGCGCCTCGTTCTGGCACCAATCACGGGATTTGTCGCAGCACTCCTTTACGCGCTTGAACGCATCGACCTTGACTCCGACCGCTTTCGCCTCGATCAACACGATGCGACCCGTGTTGCGCGTTCGGATGACAAGGTCTGCCTTCTGGTCTGTCCGGCCATGGACTTTTCGCTCATGGGAGAACTGCCCCAACTTGATATCGGTTTGGTTTCGAACTACGCCAGTGTAGGTGGAGCGGGAGTAACCGCTCTCCACCAGGAATGCATCGATCTTGGCCTCCTGGAGAGTCTTCCGCCAGTTCCTGTACTCGGTTTGAGCGTTCTGATCGGCGATCAGCGAACACGTCCATTTCTTCGCGTAGTCTTGCGCAACGCTCAGGGATTCTCCCTGGAGTTCCCGTTCGAGCCACAAGAATCTGGATTTGTCGAGATTCGCGTTTACGAAATCGGCGATCGGCTTCGCGATCTTCTTCAGTTGAGCGACCTTGATGCCGCGAACGACCCGATCCTTTTCCAGCGCAGTAATCGAACTGAGGCCGAAGAACTGACCAAATTTCATTTGGCTGATGGATGGCGCGACGCAGTAACGAAGAATCTTGATGATCCGCGAATCCGTGATCACCGCTTCGGCCTCGATGCGGGAAAAGCCTGTCGTGAGTTCGGTGGCGATATCGAACAGTTCACCGTTCTGTTTCACCGCGCTCTCGTACATCGCTCGCATCGAGTCCAGGTAGGTCATCATCTCGAAACGTCGAGATGTATCGAGATCCTTCTTCAGTTCATCCATTCGAACGCTCCACCACGTCGTCCTGACCCGCCTGGGCCTCGTGAGGTACGCCAGAAGATTATCACGTGGAGGGGACAAGGACAGCGGGTGGTTGGGTTGCCAGAACCTGGCCCTGCGCCCGCCCTGCGTCGCCCTGTCCAGGAAGTCATGCATGTTCTTGCGCTTTCCGGCCGCCGGGGGATAATCCGATCCAGTCGGAAATGAATGAGCGATCTCTCCCTCGTCGTCGTGGCGTCGTCCACCCGCCGGCCGGTCGGCGGATGGCCCGATGCCGCAGAACGACCGGAGATGCCTGGCAATGAAGTTGCGCGCCAAGGTCGGCTGGGTGGTCCTGGCAGTGTTGGCCTCGATCATCGTCGTCGGCTACCTGTTGACCTACCGGCTCCTGCTGCCCCAGTTCCTGGCCATCGAGGGACAGGGGGCGCATCGGGAGGTCGTGCGACTGCGCGTGGCTCTGCAGGATGAACTGGACCAGGTAGCCGCCCTGGGCAGGCTGTGGAACGAGCCCGGCGCCGTCCCCGCGCCCGTGGATGAAGCGCCTGGCCTGCAACCCGCGATCGCGTCATCGCGGGCTGCGCCTGCCGGGACGCTGGATTTCGTCGCGGTCTACGATCGCGAGGGGACCCTGCGGGACCGATGGTCGTCGCCGGCCACGCTGGGCGATGCGGACCTCCCGGATCACCTGGCGGGAACCTCCCTGCCCCCCGGCAGCCCCCTCCTGTCCGCGATCTGGGAGGACGGCCCCCGGACCGGGATCCTCGCGACACGGACCGGCGCATTGATGGTGGCCTACATGGCCCGCCGCCCGCCGGTCCCGGGGGATCCCACCCCGGGGATCCTCGCGGTGGGACGCGTGCTGGATCGCAAGGCCCTGGCAGCCCTGGGCCGCCGTATCCAGGTCGATTTCGAGGCCTGGCCGCCGGGTGCGCCGGGCCTTCCGGCCGATCTCGCCGAACTGGCCGGGGAGGGGTCCGAAAGTCGCGGGGACCTGACCCGCGAATTCGAGTCGCACGTGGAGTCCGTCGGCGCGATCGCCGGCCTGGACGGGCGCCCCGCGCTGCTGTTCCGCGCCGATTTCCCCCTGGGGATCTGGACGCGGGGCCGTTTCATCCTGGACGCGGGGGCCGTCGCCCTGACGGTGGCCGGCGTGCTGATTGGCTTCCTCATGTACGGGATGATCCGCGCCATCGTCGTCGCACCCCTGTCCGACCTGACCCAGCACATCTCCAACGTGGGCCGGGAGGGGGACCTTTCGGCGCGGCTCCATTCCGGGCGGCGTGACGAGATCGGCAGCCTCGCCGTCGAGTTCGACCGCATGCTGGAGCAGTTGGAAAAGATGCAGGGCCGGCTGGTGGAGGTTTCGCACCTCAGCGGCATGGCCACCATCAGCCGGAACGTGATCCACAACCTGGGCAACGCCCTCAACAGCGTCTGGGTGCCCGTGCAGGGCATGTCGGAGCGTGCCCGCATCACGCGCGGCCCGGCGATCACCCGGACCGTCGAGGCGATGAGGGCCCAGGGTGCCGACCTGGGCCGCTTCCTCGCCGAGGAGGAGCAGGGCCAGAACCTCTTGAACTACCTGTCCAAGCTGGCGGTCCAGATGAACCGCGACGACGAGGTGCTGGCCGCCGACCTGGTGGTCCTGAACCAGAACCTCCTGCACATGAACGAGGTCATCCAGGCCCACCGGGTCATGGTGAAGAAGGGAGAGGCTCCCCTGGAGCAGGTCACGCTGGTCCGCCTGGCGACCCTGTCGCTGAACATGGTCCAGTCGACCCTCGCGAAGAGCGGGATCCGGATCGAGCGGGAGTACGAGGAGACCCCGCCGCTGTGGCTGGAGCGGGTCAAACTGGTCGAAGTGCTGGTGAACCTCCTGACGAACGCGAAGGAGGCCTGCCTGCAGGGGAACTGCAGGGATCGGGTCATCCACGTGCGGGTCGTCAAGGCGCCGCACGAAACCGTCTGCATCGAGGTCCGGGACAACGGCGTCGGCATGTCCCCCGACCAGGTCAAGACGCTGTTCGACGGCGGGTCCTCCACCAAGGGCGCCGGTCGCGGCCAGGGCCTGAAGTTCTGCGCGCAGGCCGTTGAGGAGATGGGGGGACGCATCCAGGCGACCAGCCCCGGGCCCGGCCTGGGCAGCACCGTGGCGATATCGTTCCCCGCGGGCACGAACGGGCCGGGGAATGCGAGGGCGCAGGAAATCCTGGCGTGATTCGAGGGAGGCGCAGATGTTCAGCGGTTTCTACCAGAAGTCGTCCGATGCGCTCCGCGCCCAGCGAGTCCTCGTCATCGACGACTCACCGTCGATCCACGATGATTTCGCGCGGATCCTGTGCCCGGACCGGCTGGAGGTGTCCGGGCTGCTGGAACTGGAGGCCGCGGCCTTCGGCCAGTCCGACGCGTCGGCGCCCAGGGACGCGCCGTCGTTCCGGGCGGACTTTGCCCTCCAGGGGGAGCAGGGCTGCCAGATGGTGGCCGACGCCATCGCCGCCGGGGACCCCTACCTGATGGCCTTCGTCGATATGCGCATGCCTCCCGGGTGGGACGGGGTCGAAACCATCCAGCACCTGTGGAAGGTGGATCCCAACCTGCACGTGGTCATCTGCACGGCCTATTCCGACTACTCGTGGTCGCAGGTTGTCGGGATCCTGGGATACACCGATCGGCTGCTGCTGCTGAGGAAGCCGTTCGACATCGCCGAGGTCTGGCAGATGGCCTGCGCGATGACCCGCAAGCGGCAGATGCACCTGGAGATCGCCCGGCAACTGGCCGACAGCGTCAACCTGTCGCGCGAAATGGAGGAGGCGAACAACCTGCTGCAGAAGGAGATCGCGTCCCGGTCCTCGGCCGAGGCGAACATCCGGCAGTTGGCATATCACGATGCACTCACGGGCCTGCCCAACCGGCTGTACCTGTCCGAAAAGCTGCAGGAGTGCTTCGACCGCTTCCAGGCGGACGAGCATGCGACGTTCGCCATCCTGTTCATGGACCTCGACAACTTCAAGCTGATCAACGACAGCCTGGGGCACGATCACGGCGACAGGCTGCTGGTCCTGGTCGCGCAACGCATCAAGGCGTGCATCCGTTCCCTGGATTTCCTGGCCCGGATCGACGACGAGCCCGCGGCGCGCATCGGGGGCGACGAGTTCGTGGTCGTCCTGCGGGGATTGCACCGTGCCAGCGATGCGGCGATCGCGGCGACGCGCTTCCTTCAGGCGCTGGCGTCGCCGTTCCAGGTGGGGGAACACGAGATCGGCGTTTCGGCCAGCGTGGGCATCGCCGTCAGCAACCCCAACTACCGCGGCATCGACCCGATGCTGCGCGACGCGGACACCGCGATGTATCGCGCGAAGAGCGAGGGACGTTCCCGGTACGCGATCTTCGATCCCGACATGCACCAACTGGTCCAGGATCGCCTGCAACTGGAAACCGATCTGCGCCGCGCCATCGACCATTCGGAGTTCGTGCTGTACTACCAGCCGATCGTGACCTTGCCGGGGGCCGCGGTGCACTCCTTCGAGGCGCTCATCCGCTGGAACCACCCGCGCCTGGGGCTGATCGGTCCGTCGCGCTTCGTGGCGTCCGCCGAGGAGAACGGGACCATCATCCCCATCGGGATCATGATGTTGCGGATGGCCTGCCGGCAGTTCGTCGAGTGGACGCGGCGCTTCCCGGGCATGAGGAACGTGAGCCTGAGCGTGAACCTGTCGGCGCGGCAACTGCGGGAAGCCCGGCTGACCGAGGAGATCCGGCAGATCCTGGTCGAAACCACCCTGGCGCCGGAACGGCTCTGCCTGGAGATCACGGAAACCTACCTGATCCAGGAACTGGACAAGGCCGCGCTGCAGTTGCAGTCCCTGTGCGACCTGGGTGTCAGCATCCACATGGACGACTTCGGCACCGGGTACTCGTCGCTGAGCAACCTGCATCGGTTCCCGCTGTCGGCGGTCAAGGTGGACAGGGAGTTCACCAGTACGATGTACAGCAACCCGACATACGGGGCAGTCATCCAGGCCATCGTGACGCTGGCGCACGAACTCGGGCTCAAGGTGATCGTCGAGGGCGTCGAGCATGCCTCCCAGGCGGTTCGGCTGGCCGCAGTAGGATGCGACTACGCCCAGGGGTACTACTATTCGAAGCCCCTGCCACCCGACGACGTGGTCCGGTTGCTGGAGGGGCTGTCGATGCGGGCGCGTGCCGAAACCGTCGCGGCCCAGCCATCGCTGCAGGGGTCCTGACCGGCCCCGTCGGTCCAAGACGCCCGTCGGCAACAGGTCTACAATGGCTTCAAACCGAGGAATCCCGGTCGTCACGTCGATCGATGGAGGGGAAAGATGAAGGGGATAATCTTCAATCTGTTTGAGGACTTCGTCGTCGAGAAACTGGGGGCCGAGGCCTACGAGGAGATCCTGGCTTCGGCCGGGCTCCAGACCACCGAGCCGTTCGTCGGGCCTGGATCGTATCCGGACGAGGATCTGTTCGCCCTGGTCGCCAGCGCCGTGAAACGGATGGGCGTCCCGACCGCGGAGGCCTTGCGGGCCTTCGGGCGGTTCTGCATCCCGCCGCTGGCCCGGCGGTTCCCGCGCTTCATGACCCCTCATGCCCACCCGAAGGATTTCCTGCTGACGGTGGACGCCTTCCACAGCACCGAGGTCAACAAGCTGTTCGACGGGGCGCGCTGCCCGCGGTTCCACTACGAAACCCCGACGCCGGACAGGCTGGTGATGCGATACGAATCCGAACGCAGGATGTGCGCGCTGGTCGAAGGCCTGCTGGACGGCGTGGCCACCTACTATGGCGTCCCGATCGAGCACGCCCAGACGTCCTGCATGCTGCACGGCGACCCGGCGTGCGTGTTCGACCTGACCTTCGCTGCGCGAGAGGCGACGCCATGACACCCGCCGAGATCGCGGAGCAGCGCCTGGAGCGGGCCCTGCGCAAGGTCGAGATCCTCGAGGCCCTGATCGAGGACCGGACGCGGGAGTTGTACCTGTCGCAGCAGGTACTGCGGGCCAGCGAGGAGATGTTCCGGGGCCTGTTCGAAAGCTCGCGCGACGCGATCATGACGCTGGAACCGCCGACCTGGCGATACACTTCGGCGAACCCGACGACGCTGGCCATGTTCGGCGCAAGGAACCTGGACGAATTCATCGCCCTGCAACTGAGGCAGGTGTCGCCGGAACTGCAGCCGGACGGCAGGCCCTCGGCCGAGAAGGCCGGGGAGATGATCGGCAAGGCGATGCGCGAAGGGTTCCATTTCTTCGAGTGGACCCACCGGCGGATCACCGGCGAGGAGTTCCCCTCCACGGTGCTGCTGACGCGCGTGGAGTTGGCGGGGAAGCGGTTCCTGCAGGCGACGGTCCGGGATGTCACCGAAAGACAGCGTGTGGAGCAGGAGCGGGACCGGGCGCTGCACGCCGCCGAGGACGCGAGCCGGGCCAAGAGCGAGTTCCTGGCGAACATGAGCCACGAGATCCGGACGCCGATGAACGGGGTCCTGGGCATGACGGAGCTGCTGCTGGACACGCCGCTGTCCCGCGAACAGGGCGAATACGCCCAGGCCGTGAAGTCCTCGGCCGAGGCGCTGCTGGGCGTGATCAACGACATCCTGGACTTTTCCAAGATCGAGGCCCAGCGAATCGAGCTGGACCCGATCGGCTTCCACCTGCGGGACTGCCTGCACGAACTGCTCCAGACGCTGGCCTCCCGGGCGGGCGACAAGGGCCTGGAACTGGCCTTCCACGTGCCGGCGGACGTGCCCGATCGGGTGGTGGGCGACGCCGGCCGCCTGCGGCAGATCCTCGTGAACCTGGTGGGGAACGCGATCAAGTTCACGGCGCACGGCGAGGTGGTCGTGGCGGTTGCGAAAGTGGAGGAAACCGGGGATTCGCTGGTGCTGCGCTTCGACGTGTCCGACACGGGCATCGGCATCCCGGCCGACAAGATGGACACGGTGTTCGAGGCGTTCTCGCAGGCGGACGCCTCGACGACGCGGCGGTACGGCGGAACGGGCCTGGGACTGACGATCTCGAAGCGGCTCGTCGAACTGATGGGCGGGCAGATCGGCCTGGACAGCGAGGTCGGGCGCGGCAGCACGTTCCATTTCACGGCACGCTTCGGGCTGCAGTCCGGCCCGGTGCGGCTGTCGGTCCCGGCCAACCTGGAAAGCCTGCGCGGCCTGCCGGTCCTGGTGGTGGACGACAACGGGACCAACCGGCGGATCCTGTCGGAGATGCTGCGCAACTGGGGCTTCCGCGCCACCGTCGCCGAGGGCGCCGAGCGAGCGCTGGAAGCCCTCGCCCAGGCCAACGCCGACGGCGACGCCTTCCGGCTGGTGCTGCTGGACGCCAACATGCCGGGGATGGACGGCTTCGAACTGGCCGAGCGGATCCGCGGCACCCCGGGGGCCGCGCCCTGCCTGATGATGATGCTGACGTCGGCGGGGCGGCGCGGCGATGCGGCCCGGTGCCGGGAAGTGGGGATTTCGGTCTACCTGACCAAGCCGATTTCGCAGTCGTCGCTGCTGGACGCCACGATGACGCTGTTCGGGGCCTCGGGCGAGTCGGGGGCCACGGCGCCGGCCCTGGTCACGCGTCATTCGCTGCGGGAGGGCCAGCGCGCCCTGAAGGTGCTGCTGGCCGAGGACAACGAGGTCAACCAGCGGTACGCGACCCGCCTGCTGGAACGACGCGGCCACGAGGTGGTCGTCGTCGGCGATGGACGGCAGGCCCTGGAGCGGCTGGAGGCGCCCTCGGGGCGGCCGTTCGACCTGGTGCTGATGGACGTGCAGATGCCCGGGATGGACGGATTCGAGGCGACAGCCGCCCTGCGGGCCCGGGAGGCGGGTACGACGGCGCACCTGCCCGTGGTCGCCCTCACCGCGCACGCGATGAAGGGGGATCGGGAGCGTTGCCTGGCGGGGGGGTTCGACGACTACGTTTCGAAGCCTGTCCAACCTGACGCGCTGTTCGCTGCGATCGAGCGCGTGACGCCCGTGGTGCCCGGCGAGGACGTGAAGAAGGCGGGCGCGATGACGCGGCCTGCCTTGGCGGCCGTCCCGCCCGCCTTGAACGATGACACCGCGGACCGGGCGGGCCTGCTGGCGAGGTTCGACGGCGACGCGGACCTGCTGGCGGAACTGGTCGACCTGTTCCACACCGGCGCGCCGGGCCTGGTGGCCCAGGTCCAGGATGCGGCGGCCCGGCGGGACGGGCCGGCCCTGATGCGGGCCGCCCACACCTTGAAGGGCATGGTGGGCAACTTCGGGGCGTCGCGGGCCCTGGACCTGGCACAGGGCATCGAGGATCGCGGAAGGGAAGGGAACGTCGGGGATGCCCCGGCCCGCGCCGCGGATCTGGAGCAGGCCGTCGCCCGTCTGGCCACGCGCCTGCGGGAAATCGTCGCGGAGGCATGCCCGTGAAGATCCTGATCGCGGACGACGAGGCCGTTTCCCGGAAGGTGCTGGAATCCCGTCTGCGCAAGTGGGGATACGACGTCATGGTCGCCAGCGACGGCGTCGAGGCCTGGGAGGCGCTGCAGGGCCCCGACGCCCCCGACCTGGCCATCCTGGACTGGGAGATGCCCGGGATGGACGGCATCGAGGTGTGTCGCCGCGTTCGGCAACAGGTTCGCGAATCGTACGTCTACCTGTTGCTGTTGACGTCGAAAAGCCGTGGCGAGGACATCGTCGCGGGGATGGAGGCCGGGGCGGACGACTACATCGCGAAGCCGTTCGATGCCAACGAGCTGAAGGTGCGCCTGAGGGCCGGGCGGCGCATCCTGGACCTGGTCGCCGAACTGGTCCGGGCCCGCGAGATGCTGGCCGACAAGGCCACGCACGATTCGCTGACGGGCCTGTGGAACCGGGGGGCCATCCTGGAAACCCTCGCGCACGAGATGGCCCGGGCGGATCGTGAAGGGATGCCCCTCGGGGTCATCCTGGGGGACCTCGACTTCTTCAAGCGGGTCAACGACACGCATGGACATCTGGCCGGGGACGCGGTGCTGCGCGAGGCCGCCCGCAGGATGCTGTCGGTGCGGCGTTCCTACGACGCCGTCGGTCGCTACGGCGGCGAGGAGTTCCTGGTCATCACCCCCGGATGCGGCCTGGAACTGGCCTGCGGCGTGGGCGAACGGATACGGGCCGCCATTGCGGCCGAACCGATGAACATCGCCGAGGGCCTGGTCCCGGTGACGATGAGCCTGGGCGCCACCTGCTATCGGCCGCGGGGGCGGGCCACGCCCGAGTCGCTGGTGAAGGCGGCCGACGAAGCCATGTACCGGGCCAAGGCAAACGGTCGCGATCGTGTCGAGGCAGGCGAGGTTGAACCATGAGGGCCGTTTCGAAGGGGGCGGTGTGGGGCGCGGTGATCGTGCTGGCCCTGGTGTTCGCCGGGGGCGGGTACGCCTACTATCGCCACGAAAGCCGGGACCTTCGAGCCGCTGCCGAAACCCAACTGACGGCCATCGCCCGCATGAAGGCCGGCGAGATCGGGCGCTGGCGCCAGGAGCACGTCCGTGATCTGGAAGGGATGGCGACCGGCATCGTCCGCACGCACGTCCTTGCCGGGATCGAAGGGCCCGTCGGCGAAGGAAACCGCGCGGCCCTCGCGGCCTGGCTGGAGCGGTACCGGGGGGTCCACCTGTACCAGAACGTGATCCTGGCCCGTCCCGACGGCAGCCTGATGCTGTCCCTGGACCCGGGACTCACGAGGCTCGAGCCGGAGGCGATGGACCTGGCGGCCCGGGCCGTTGCATCGGGTCGTGCCGAGTTCGGCGTGATGTTCCGCTGCGGCGCCTGCGGGAAACTGCACCTGGACGTGGCGGCCGCGATCTTCGACGACGAGCGGCGCCAGGTCGCGGTGTTGATCCAGCGCAACGACCCCGACGCCGAACTGTCCCTGCTGGTCCAGTCCTGGCCCACGCCCAGCCCCAGTGCCGAATCGCTGCTGGTCCGGCGGGACGGGGACGAGGTCGTGTTCATGAACTTGTTGCGGCACGTGTCGGATCCGCCCCTGACCCGCCGCATCGCCTTGTCCCGGACCGAGGTTCCGGCGGTCCAGGGCGCCCTGGGGCATTCGGGGATCTTCGAGGGCCCGGACTACCGCGGGGTGCCGGTGCTGTCCGAGGTCCAGCAGGTCCCGGATTCGCCCTGGGCCCTGGTGTCCAAGGTGGACCGGGACGAGATCCTGGCCGAGGCGCGGTACCGTGGTGGCGTCATCCTGGTGCTGGTCCTTCTGGGCGTCCTGTTGACCGCGGCGGCGGGCCTGGTGGCCTATCGGACGGGTCGGCTGGTGCTGCTGCAACGGTTGCTGGAGGCGGAGCAGGCCAGGCGCCAGGCCCAGGAGGAGGCCCGGACCACCCTGTACAGCATCGGGGACGGCGTGATCTCCACCGACGCGTCCGGCTGCGTGACCCGCATCAACCCGGTGGCCCAGGCGCTGACGGGGTGGTCGGAGGCCGAGGCCCGCGGACAGCCCCTGGAACAGGTCTTCACCATCATCAACGAAGAGTCGCGCGTGCCGGTCGAAAGCCCCGTCCGACGGGTGCTGCGCGATGGTGTCGTGGTGGGGCTCGCCAACCACACGCTGCTGGTGGCTCGGGACGGCACCGAACGGCCCATCGCCGACAGCGGCGCGCCCATCCGGGCCGAGGGCGAGCCGATGGCCGGGGTGGTGCTGGTCTTTCGGGACCAGTCCGAGGCCCGGCAGGCCGAGGAGGCGCTGCAGACAGAGCGCGACAACCTGCGCGCCATCATGTCCGCGACCCCCGTGGCGCTGGTGGTCTTCGACGAACACGAACGGGTCCTGCAGGCGAACAAGGCCGCGGAGAGCCTTTCCGGCGGCGGCAAGGGCGCCCTGGAACAGGGTCGGTGCGGCGACTTCCTGGGGTGCGCCCATCGTCGCGAAGACCCCGACGGCTGCGGGAGGTCCCGGCACTGCACAAACTGCGGGCTGCGGGCCGCCATCAGCGAGGTCCTGCGGACCGGCGAGGCGATCAACGACCTGGAGACCTCCGTGGAGATCGAGTCGTCGGCGGGGCGGCACGACCGTTGGCTGGTGGCCAGCGTCGAGCCGCTGGTGCTGGGCGGGCGGCGGTGCGTGGTGATGGCGTTGAGCGACATCACCGGCCGCAAGCTGGCCGAGGACGCGGTGAAGGCCAGCGAGGAGCGCTACCGAGGGCTGGTGGAACTGTCTCCCGACGCCGTGTTCGTGAACCGGGATGGCCAGGTGACCTTCGTGAACGCGGCGGCGCTGGTGCTGTTCGGCGCCACCGAGCCGGGGCAACTGCTCGGGAGGTCGCCGTTCGAACTGTTCGACCCCGGCTACCACGCGTTGATGAAGCAGCGGATCGGCCTGCTGCTGGAGGGCCAGAGGGTACCCCTGATCGAGGGTCGGATCCTCCGGGTGGATGGCACGTCGCGGGAGGTCGAGGTGGTTGCCTCGCCCTTCGGCGATGCGGCTGGGCGCGCGATCCAGGTCATCCTTCGCGACGTGACCGAGCGGAAGCGACTGGAGGAGGAGCGGCGGCAGTTCGAGGCCGCCGCCCGCCAGCAGCAGAGGCTGGAGGCCATCGGGACCCTGGCCAGCGGCGTCGCGCACGAGATCAACAACCCGCTGAACATCATCCTGAACTACGGCGAACTGTTGCGCGACAACGCGTCCGACCCGGCCCGGGTGGCGGATTACGCCGGAAACGTCATCAAGGAAAGCGAGCGTGTCGCCGTGATCGTGCGGAACCTGCTGAGCTTCGCGCGCCAGGACAGGGAAACCCACAGCCCGGCGCGGGTGGTCGATCTGGTGGAACGGACCTTGTCGTTGATGCGGGCCGTGCTCCGCAAGGACCATATCCGGATCGAGGTGGACGTCCCGGACGACCTCCCCAGCCTGAAGTGCCGCTCACAGCAGATCCAGCAGGTGCTGATGAACCTGCTGACCAATGCCCGGGATGCGCTGAACCAGCGCTACCCCGGCAGCGTGGACGACAAGTTCCTGCGGATCCGCGCGTCCGTCGTGGACAAGGATGGGCATCGCTGCGTCCGGCTGTCGGTGGAGGATTGCGGAACGGGGATTCCGGCAGAGGTCGCCGAGCGCGTCTTCGACCCGTTCTTCACGACGAAGCCGCGGGACCAGGGCACCGGCCTGGGATTGTCCATCAGCTACGGGATCGTGCGGGAACATCACGGCGAACTGTGGTTCGAAACGGAACCCGATCGCGGAACGACGTTCCACATGGACCTGCCGGCGGACGACGGCCTGCCTGTCGGGCCGCAAGGCGCAGCCTAGGCCGACCGGTACGTTCGGGGGACGAGAATCGGGGGCCGCCGTCACGACAGGAGTGCAGGCGCAGCCCGGGCGAGCAGGGTCGCCGCCATACCCACCAGGAGGATCCCGGCCAGGATGTCCGCCAGCCGGGCGTGTCGTCGGGCGAGGGTGGCGGCGCCGGTGCCCACCAGGACCAGCCCCGGCAGCGTCCCCAGCCCGAAGGCCAGCACCAGCAGCGCGCCCTGCGACGCCGATCCCGCAGCAATCGCGCGGGCGAACGCGGCCCACGACAGCCCGCAGGGGAGCAGGCCCAGCAGCAACCCCAGCCCCAGCAGGCCGGGGGCGCCCTTCGTCCGCAGCGCCCGTCCGGTACGGCCGAAGAGGCTGGCCGGGCTGGACAGGAACGCCGGCTCGGGCACGATCCCCAGACGCGACAGGCCCAGCCACAGCAACAGGTTCGCCGATACCAGCGACAGGATCACCTGGACGTGCGCCGCCGGTCCCAACGTGCCGGCCGGTGACGCATCCCCGACCTGCTGTCCGATCGCCCCCAGGAGGCCGCCAAGGATCGTGTAGGTCGTGATGCGTCCGACGTGGTAGGCCAGGGCGGCCCCGCCCCTGGACGTCCCGGCCAGCGCCACGACCAGGGGCCCGCACATCGCGGCGCAGTGCACCGTGCCCGTCAGGCCCAGCAGGAACATCGCGGGGATTTCGGCGTTCATCGGCGGCCATTCTATCCCGGCGTCGGCCCGCCTTGCCATTCCGGGGGGCTTCGGTCCACACTCGCTGCCGGTCCCTGACGAAGGACGGTCCGGTCGATGTCGGCGCGATTCCCGGTTTCGTGGTGGAACGGCGTTCGTGCGACGCTGGGCCACGCGCGCCTGGACCGGCACGAAATCGCGGGCTCGCTGGGCGATCTGGGGACGTTCCTGCCGCTGCTGGTGGGCATGGCGGCCACCAACGGCCTGGACTTCGCCGCGTCGCTGTTCTTCGCCGGGCTGTTCAACGTGATCACCGGCCTGGCCTTCGCGGTCCCGATGGCCGTCCAGCCGATGAAGGCCATCGCGGCCGTCGCGTTGACCGAGGGCCTGACCGCCCCGCAGATCCTGGCCGCCGGAATCACCGTCAGCGCCGTCGTTTTCGTGCTGGGCGTCACGGGACTGATCGACCTGGTGGACCGCGTGGTTCCGAAGAGCGTGGTCCGGGGGCTGCAACTGGCCCTCGGCTTGTCGCTGTTGATGAAGGGGCTCCAGATGGTCGCCGGGACCGGGGTCGCGCTGGGCCTGGACAGTTGGCTCACCGGCGCCCTGGCGACCCTGGTGGTGCTGGCGCTGTTCTTTTCGCGCCGCGTCCCGGCCGCGCTGGTGCTGTTCGGCGCGG
Source organism: uncultured Myxococcales bacterium (assembly GCA_903857665.1). Taxonomy (GTDB): domain Bacteria; phylum Myxococcota_A; class UBA9042; order DTJE01; family DTJE01; genus CAIZWN01. The sequence continues at coordinate 35,263 of CAIOFV010000152.1, read as the reverse complement.
GCATCGTGCTGGCGGTGCTGCGCGAGCCGGCCGTCACGGATTCGCTGGGGCTGGGGATCACGCTGCCCCACTGGTCGCCGCCGGCCTGGGACGACTTCGTCGCCGCGTTTCCGAAGGCGGCCGTGCCTCAGATCCCGCTGACGATGCTCAACTCGGTGGTGGCCGTGTGCGCGCTGTCGGGCGACCTGTTCCCGGGGCGCGGGGTCTCCCCCCGGCGGGTGGCGATTTCCGTCGGCCTGATGAACCTGGTCGCGGGCTGGTTCGGCGGCATGCCGATGTGCCACGGGGCGGGAGGCATTGCCGGCCAGTACCGCTTCGGCGCACGCACCAACGGCTCGATCCTGTTCCTGGGCGGGGTCAAGATGGTCGTGGCCGTGGTGTTCGGGGCCTCGTTGATGGCCCTGTGCAAGGCCTTCCCGGCCAGCCTGCTGGGGGTGATGCTGGCCTTCAGCGGCATGGAACTGGCGATGGTGACGCGCGACCAGACGCGCCGGCCCGACGCCTTCGCGATGCTTCTGACCGCGGGCGCCTGCCTCGCGCTGAACAGCGTTGCGCTGGGGTTCGCGCTGGGTTTCCTGATGGCAATCGTCCTCCGTTTGCCCATGTTCCGCGCGTCCGAGTGAAACGTTCGGGGATCCCCGCCGATCCTCAAGCGTGCGCAACCGACCTCCCACGCCCCCGGTGCTGTCGGCCTTCCTGGCGGTGCTGGTCGGGGCGGCCTGCGCCGGCATGCTCGGGACGGTTCACGCCATCGCGCTGGGCACGCTGGTCGCGGCTGCAGCATGGGCATTCCTGGCCCTGCGCGGCCTTCGACCGCCGCGTTCGCTGATCCCGCTGTGGGCACTGGTCTTCCTGGGTGCCCTGCGGATCGGCATCGACGCGACGCCCATGCCGCCCGGCGCGGGCATGCCGTCCCCTCCCGATGCCGTGCGTGCCGAGGTGCGGCTGACCCGCGTGCTCCAGCGCCATCGGCTCGCCACGGTGGCGGAGGGCGAGGTCCGGGCGCTTGCCGACCCCTCGGGCGCGGTGGAAGTCCCCCTCGATCGCAGGGCCTGCCTCCGATTCAAGGGGTTCCTGGATCTCCCCGAAGGGCGTGTGCTGGCGGTTCGCGCCCGCTGGATCCCGCCCCCCAGGGGCTCCGAGGCGATATCGCCCTCCTGGCCCGCTCCGCCGCCGTGCCCGACCCTGGCCCTCGTGGCCCCGACCGACGTGGTCGCCTTGTCGGGCCCGGGCCTGCCGGATGCCTCGCCGATCGACCGTGCCCGTTCGGTCCTGGCGATGCGCCTGCGCCTGCACCTGACCGAGCCTGCCGCCGATTTCGCCCTCGCCGTGCTGCTGGGCGAGGGAAACGGCGTCGATGCGGGCACCCGGGCCGACCTGGCGCTCCTGGGGACCGCCCATGTCCTCAGCGTCTCGGGCCTGCACGTGGCCGCGGCGGCGTTCCTGGTGGGCTTGGTGATCGTGCGCCTGCTGGGGCCGCTGCTGCTCCGGTTGCGGCCCGATGCGAACCTGGTCACGTGGCACATGGGGGCGTCGATCCTCGCGGCCTGGGGCGTTTCCCTGCTGGCCGGTTCCCCGGCGCCAGCGGTCCGGTCGGCGGGGATGTTCGCCGTCGCCGCGTCCGGAGCGCTCGCCGGGCGGCCGCAGAACGTGGAAGGCGCGGTGGCGGTCACGGGGCTGGCGTCGGTGCTCGCGTGGCCCTCCGACGTCTTCTCGATTTCCTTCCTGCTGTCCTATGCGGCGATCCTGGGCCTGGCCCTCCTGGGCCCCCCGCTGGCGGACCTCATGCTCCCCGCACGCTGGCGCGACCGTCCGGCCGACGAACTCCCCCGCCTGGCGCGTTTCGGTCGGGCCCTGATCGTCACCGTCGCGTCGTCCTTCGCCGCGACGCTCGCGACGACGCCGTTGACCTTGATGGCGTTCGGGCAGACCGGCCCGGCGGGCCCGCTGGCCAACCTGTTCGCGATCCCGGCCACCACCCTGGTGGTGATGCCCGCCGCCCTGGGCCTGCTGCTCGTGGCCGCGGTCGCCCCCTGCCTGCTGCCGTGGGCGTCCCCGCCCGTCGGATGGATCCTTGACGCGTTCCTGTGGACCCAGCGGGCCCAGGCGCAGGTTCTGCCCAACCTGGTTGCGCCACGCCCCTGGGTGTTGGCGGCGATCATGGCGCTGACCCTCGCGGCGATGGCGTGGCTTCTGCGCCGCGGATGGGTGCCGGCCGGAACCGCGGCCCTGGTCGGTGTGGCGGTCGTCCTGTCGTTTCCCCGGGCCTCGCCCCCGCCGGCCCCCGGTGCCCTGGCCGTGACCTTCCTGGACGTGGGCAAGGGCGACGCCGTGCTGGTGCGGTGCCCCACCGGACGCGTGTACCTGGTGGACTCCGCCGAGGCCCGGATGGCCGACGGAACCACGGGCCTGATCGCGAAGCTGCGATCCACCGGGATCGACGCCCTGGACGGCCTGGTCCTGACCCACGCCGACGAGGACCACGTGGGCGGAACCCCGCTGCTGCTGCGATCCCTGGAGGTCGCCGAGGTGGTCACCTCCTGCCCGGCCGCCGACGCCGAGCCCCTGCGCGGCATCCTGGAGGGCGCGCGTTCCCGGGGTGTCCCGGTCCGCTGCGTGGTGGCGGGTGCAGAGGCGCTGCCGGGATGCGCCGATCCGTCGTCGGTGCTGTCGCCCCCGGCCGGTGTCCCGGCGCGTGGCAACGCCGCCTCCCTGGTGTTTCGCGCGTCCTGGCGGGGGCGCTCGATCCTCCTGACCGGTGACCTCGAGTCCGAGGGCGAGCAGGCCTTGATCGACGCCGGGGTGGATCTGCGTGCGGACGTCCTGAAACTGGGCCACCACGGCAGCCCGGGAGCGTCCAGCCCGGCGTTCCTGGAGGCCGTTCGACCCACGACGGCCGTCGTGTCGGGCTACCGGACGCGGCGCCTGCGCGAATTGTCCCCCGAAACCGTACACAGGGTCGGTGCGGTCGGCGCCTCGCTGGTCGCCACCCAGGAATCGGGCGACGTGACGGTGCGGGTGGAGGAGGACGGCAGCCTTGCCGTGGGGGGGATTCGGACGCCGGGGCCTCGATTCCGCGCCGTCGCGCCGAAGACGCCATGACGCTCATCGGATGGGCGGAGGCGAGGAAGGGTGGAGGCGAAGGCCGATGGGCGGGGGCGAAGACGGTTGGGAGGCCGGTCGGAGGGCTACGACGTCAGGCAGAGGGTGTCGTACTCGACCCGGATCGTGTCGCCCGGGCCGGGCATGCACGTGCCCTTCGGGTCGAAGATGATCGAGTTGGACGGCGAGTCGTAGTGCCAGCCGACCGAGCAGGCGTTGCTGTTGACCTTGACCGACACCGTCGCCGGGTCCGCCAGGCGCGACAGGAAGAACTGGACCTTCGGGTGGAAGGTGACGTCGCCGATCTTCTTCATGACGGAACTGTAGGTGTCGTTGCAGATCGAGTCGGAGATGCCGTTGGTTTCCTTGACCACCTCGAGGTACCGCTCGCCCAGCGCCGCGGTGGTCCCGTCCGACGCCTGGCAGGCACCGTCAGCACTCGAGGACGGCATCGACGGCACGCCCTCGATGCCGACGATGGCGTTGAAGTGCATCATATCGACGTTGTACCAGCCCTTGATGTTCTTCAGGAAGTCGATGTACAGCGGCAGGCCGCCGGGCGACTGCTCCTCCTCGTCGGACAGGGCCAGCATTTCCAACTGGGCGTCGTCACGCAGGAAGCCGGCGTTGTAGCCGCCGCAGGACCCGTTCTGGCAACTGTACCCGCACTTGGCCGGGTCGGGGCAGATGTTCAGGTTGCCGGTGCAGTCCGCCGGTTTGCTGCACGGGATGCCGGTGTCGGTCGCCAGCGGGGCCGACAGGGCGTTCTGGATCGGTTCGAACGCCGATTCCTGGGGGTCCGAACCGCCGTCGCACCCCAGCATCGCGAGGGTCGAGAACGACCCGCCGTTGGTCTTGGTCAGGAATCGCGGCGTCTTGGTGTCGTCCCCGCGGTTCAGGCGGCCCAGCACCTTTTCATCGACGACGTTCACGCTGATCACGCCGATGTGGTAGTCGTTCTTCCAGACGGCCGCGCTGGAGATGAAGTCGGTGTAGGCGTTGTTCAGCTTGGTCTGCTTGTCGCACATCGAACCCGAGTCGTCGATGATGAACAGGATGTCGACTTCCTGGCCGGTCACCTGGGTGAAGTCGTCCACCTGGTGCGAATCCTTCGTGCCGGACCCCGTCAGCTTCACGATGACCTGCGGCGACGACGTGTCGGTCGCGTCGATCTCAAGGAAGCAGGTGTCCGGGCCCTCGTCCTGGGGCGCGTAGACGGTTTCGATGCACTTCGGGGCCCCGTTCGGGACCGTGATCGGCAACTTCGGGACGTTCTTGACCTTGAACTCGGGCGAGCAGCCCTTCAGCTTGATGTCGTTGACCATCAGCGGTGCGTTGCCCGAATTGTAGATGCAGACCTTGTAGGTCTTGCTGAAGCACCCGATCGTGGTGACGCCGAACTTCACCTCGCCGGGGAGGACGCTGATCTTGGCGATGCCCGAGGAACCGATCAGGTTGGGCTGGTAGGTGGCCGCCGTCTTCGGCAGCGTGATGATGGTCCCCAGCACGTCGTCCTTGACCTGGACACCCAGCAGCGCGTCGTACTGGTTCAGAACGTTGAACAGGGAACTGGAACTGGGCGGGTTGAAGCGCACGGTCATCGCCACCGTCGTGCCGGGAGTCAGGGGGCTGTTGGGGGTCGGCGCGCCCTTCAGCGTGAAGATCGAGGAACTGCCGCCCGTGAACGGCGCGCTGCACCCGGTCCCGATCAGGCCCGAGCCACAGTCGTTGATCTGTGCCTTGAGGAACGTGCAGTTGCCGGTCCCGATGTTGACGAGGTTGACGGGCTTTTCCGCCGGCCAGCCGATCGCCACGGCGCCGAAATTGACACCGTTCGGGACGATCGCGACGTTGCAGATCGGGGCGCCCGAGCGTTGCGCCGTGATCGGGACGTCGATCGTTTCGTGGCCCATGTAGTTCGACACGATCCGCATCGTGGCCGTGATGGTCTGGCCGTTCGATTCCTTCGGGGCCCTGTTGGTGAACTTGACGTAGACGACGTCCGAGCCGGCGCCGACGATGTCGAAGGCGCCGACGGCCACGGCGGCCGCGCCGCCGCTGTGGACCAGCTGGAATTCCTCGCCGTGGGTCGTGTCCGACGGGTTCACGATGCTGACGCTGGCGACGTTCAGCGTGGCGGTGCCCTGGTTGCTGAAGGTGACCGGCCGCGTGACCGGCGTCATCATGGCGCCGAAGCCCATGTCGACCTTGTCGGGCATCACCACCAGGATGGGCGCGTCGGGCCGGCCGAACACCTGGATGGGCATCGGGCTGTGCGACACGTCGTTGCTGGCGATCATCAACTGGCCGATCGGCTTGCCGTCATCCACGGTGACGGCGGTCGGCGTCCACCCGATCGTGTAGTCGTAGGAGGCACCGGGGGCGATCGTGACGTCGGCGGTCGGCGGGTTCTTGACGACGATCCTCGGGTCCGAGTCCATCCACAGGGACAGGCCGTCCTTCGGGATCACGAGGTTCGCGTTGCCGTCGTTCCGGACGTCCAGCAGCAGGGTCTTTTCGGTGTTCAGGGGCACGGCCTGGAAGTCCAACTGGCCGGGGCTGGCGACCAGCAGCGGGCCCATTTCCTCGCCCAGCACGTCGAAGGACCATGCCGCGTACTGGCCCTGGGTGGTGCCTTCGATGACCAGCGTGGACGTGTCCTTGCCGCCGCCGGTCGGGGCGTACTTCAGCACCAGGCCGATGGTTTCGCCCGGGGCCAGGGTGTACGGCATCACCTTGCTGTCGGGCAGGTTGATGGCCTCGATCGTGAAGTCCGCGCTGCCGTCCAGGCGCAGCGAGATCGAGTTCAGCACGACCGAGTCGGACCCGGTGTTGATCAGTTCGACGTCCTGCATCAGGTCCTTGCCGGTGTCCACCTGGCCGAAATCGACCGGGTTCGGGTTGATGATGATGTCGCCGACCTGGCCGTTGGCGGTGACCGGGATCTTGGTTTCGTTGCCGAGGCTGGCGACGTTGTGTTCGATGACGAGGTTGCCGAAGCTGGACGTCGCGTTGACCGGCGTGTAGGTCACGGTGATCGTGACCTCCTCGCCGACGGCCAGCGACGTCTTTTCGGGCTGGGTGAACGTGAATTCATCGCTGAGGAATTCCAGGGACACCCCGCTGATATCGACCGTGCCGGACGAGCCGACGTGCTTCAGCGTGACGGTGAGCGACTTGTGGTCGCCGATGGCCACCGTTCCGAAGGGGAGGTTGCTGGGCGTCGCGTTCAGGTCCAGGTCGGCTGCGACCGTGCCCTGCGTGGACTTGCACGAGCATCCGGCGTTCCCCGGCCCGGCCAGCATGGCCGCCATCAGTCCCAGCACCAGATAACGAGCGATCTTCATGGAACACACCTCCGCGACGGAACCGTCCCCGGGACTCCGAGGGCCGCATCATTGTACAAGAACGGCCCACGATGCAAGGGGGAAAACGAGGGTTCCTACCAGGAGCGAACGCGCGCGAAGCGGCTTCCAAGGGGAACGCGGCTACGAAGCGCCCTCCCGCTGGCGGCGGCTGGTCCAGCCCATCACGACGCCCAGCACCAGGGACAGAAGCGCGGCGATCCCGATCCGCACCTCGCGCGGCTGGGTGAAGGTGAAGGTGTGCAGCGGGATCCACAGCCACAGCAGGGTCAGCATGCCCTTGTCCAGGCCCTTCCATCCCGCGGGGTTCGCGCCCAGCACCCGGTCGATCAGGTTGTCCATCCCGCGGTGCAGGATCATCATGGACGGCCCCATCATGACGTTCATCAACGCGGACGCCGCGAAGGCCGCCAGCAGCAGTTCGGCGGTGTCCTGGGGGGACGCGGCGGCCTCCGGCAGCGCGCCGAAGTCCGCCAGGGCCCTCACGCCGGCCGACGCGGCCAGGAACATCAGCTTGATGTAGATGCCCAGCAGCGCCCAGCCCAGCGCCTTCAGCACGACGCGGGACGGCCGCAGCATCGCGCCCCACGCCCCGTCGCGGAGGCGCATCGACAGCAACTCCCCGACCGTTCCCAGCAGCGCGAACTGCACGGCAGCCGCGGCGAAGGGGTGTTCCGTGACCATGGCCAGATACGATTCCCACATGGCCGGGTGCTCCTGCCTTTCCCCCGCGGATCGATACCACGCCATTCCGCCTTCTGCTACACTCCGCGCGCTGGACCGGACGGGGCGAGCGCCGTGACGCTGGCGGACCAGGTGCGACAGGCAGGGGTGGTGGGCGCGGGCGGGGCGGGATTCCCCACGCACGTCAAGCTGGCCGCCCGTGCAGACACCCTCGTCGCCAACGGCGCCGAGTGCGAACCCCTCCTGGTCACCGATCAGTGGGTGACGATCGCCCACGCCGAGGCCGTGATCGAGGCCCTGCGCCTGGCCGCCGACGCGGTGGGCGCCCGCCGTCGGGTCCTGGCCGTCAAGCGCCACTACCACCCCGTGATCGATCGGGTCCGCCCGCTGCTGAAGGACGGCCCCGAGGTCGAACTGTTCCTGCTGGACGACTTCTACCCCGCCGGCGACGAGCACGTGCTGGTCCACGAGGTCACGGGCCGCGTGGTCCCGGAAGGCGGCATCCCCCCCGAGGTCGGCGTCGTCGTGCAGAACGTCGCCACGCTGCTGAACATCCGGCGCGCGGTCGATGGCCACCCGGTCATCACGCGCCCCATCACCGTGGCCGGCGAGGTGGTGCGTCCCGGGGTCTACGAGGCCCCCGTCGGGACGTCCGTCGCGGAGGTGATCGCCGCGGCCGGCGGCGCGCTGCGCCCTGACGTGGCCGTGATCGAGGGCGGCCCCATGATGGGGTGGCTGCTTCCGTCGCTGGACCACCCGGTCACCAAGACCACCTCCGGATACCTGGTCCTTCCGTCGGACAACCCTGCGGTGCTGTCCCGAAAGGTCTCGATGGCGACCCAGATGCGGCGCGCCACGGCGGTCTGCTGCCAGTGCCGCACCTGCACCGACCTGTGCCCGCGGGCGCTGCTGGGACATCGCATCCGGCCGCACCTCGCGATGAGGGCCGCGCTGGCCGGGTGGGCCGTACCCCCCGACGTGCTGGCGATGGGCTACCTGTGCTCGCAGTGCGGCGTCTGCGAGGTGTATGCCTGCACGATGGGCCTGTCGCCGCGCGCCATCCTGGGCGAGTACCGGGGGCGGGTCGGGGCCGCGAAGACGCCGAATCCCTACCGCAACCGACCCGAGGCGGCCGAGGAGGCGCAGGCCTGGGCCCGCGCGCCGAAGCCTCGCGTCACGATGCGGCTGAACCTCGCGGAATACGTCCTCCCGCACGACGGCGCCATCGTGCCGGTGCCGGACCCGTGGGAGGTGTGCCTCCTGCTGAAGCAGCATGTCGGCGCGCCTGCCGTGGCGCGCGTCCGCAAGGGCGACGCGGTCGTGCGCGGCCAGATGGTGGCGGACATCCCCGAGGGCGCCCTGGGAGCCAGGCTCCACGCGTCCATCGACGGCGTGGTGTCCTTCGTCGATGACCGTTCCATCCGCATCGCGAGGGCCCCATGAGCGACCTTCCCGCCATCGGACTCCTGGAACTGACCAGCATCGCCCGCGGGATCGTGGCGACCGATGCCATGGCCAAGCGGGCCACGGTGCAGGTCGTCCATTCCCAGACGGTCTGCCCGGGCAAGTACATCGTGCTGGTCGCCGGCGACGAGGAGTCGGTCAAACTGTCGATGGAAACGGGCGTCCATTACGCGGGCGCGTACCTCGTGGACCGGCTGGTGATCCCGAACGTCCATCCCCAGGTGCTGCCGGCGATGGCGGCGGTCCAGCCGCTGCCGGGCCTCGTCGCGGTGGGCATCATCGAAACGTTCAGCGTGGCGGGCACGGTGCTGGCCGCGGACGCCGCGTGCAAGGCCGCCGACGTGACGCTGATCGAGATCCGCCTGGGCACCGGCCTGGGGGGCAAGGCCTACGTGACCCTCACCGGCGACCAGGATTCGGTCGAGGCCGCACTGGCGGCCGGCGTGGCCGCTGTCGACTCCGGGTTCCTGCTGCGCAGCGAGATCATCCCCGCTCCCCACCCCGACCTGGGCCGCGCGCTGGGCTAGTCGTCGGCCAAGACGTACCCGTACCCGTACCCGTACCCGCTCTTTCCCCCCTCTTTCCCCTTCCTTTCCCTCCCCCCAGGTCCTCTTACGAACCCCTCCCGGGACCCTTGACACCCGGTGAAAACCCAAGGCACAATCCCGACCGTCAACCAACTCCTGCACCTCCAGAAAAATCCGGCTTGACACCGGACCCAAACAGCCTAGAATACCGTTCCTCGCGATTGGGCTGACCCTGCCCGACCGCAGGTGGTGAAAACGCGGCTCTGGCCCGGACGGAGACAGCGATGCCGACGGTCAATCAGCTGGTTCGCAAGGGACGCACCCCTGCGAAATACAAGACCAAGTCCCCCGCGCTGGCCAAGTGCCCGATGCGGCGCGGCGTCTGCACTCGTGTTTACACGACGACGCCCAAGAAGCCGAACTCGGCCATGCGCAAGGTTGCGAAGGTCCGTTTGACGAACGGCTTCGAAGTCATCGCCTACATCCCGGGCGAAGGCCACAATCTCAGCGAGCACTCGCAGGTGCTGGTCCGCGGCGGGCGCGTCAAGGACCTTCCCGGCGTTCGGTACCACATCGTCCGCGGCACGATGGATGCCAAGGGCGTGGACGCTCGTCGTCGCAGCCGGTCGAAGTACGGCGCGAAGCAGCCCAAGGGCGTGAAGTAAGCACGGAGGCTTTCGATGCCGCGGCGCAGAGTAGTAGAGAAGCGGGAAATCCTCCCGGACGCCAGGTTCAACGATTGGCTGGTCGCGAAGTTCGTCAACTACTTGATGACCCGCGGCAAGAAGTCGATCTCCGAGGCGATCTTCTACGATTCGATGGATCAGATCGCCAAGAGGACGCGCGAAGACCCGCTCAAGATCTTCAAGCGCGCCCTGGAAAACGTGAAGCCGCAGGTCGAGGTCAAGTCCCGGCGTGTCGGCGGCGCGACGTACCAGGTCCCCGTGGAGATCCGTCCCGAGCGGAAGACCGCGCTGGCGATCCGCTGGCTGATCGGTTTCGCCCGTGGCCGCTCGGAGAAGGGATTCTCGAACAAGCTGTCGGCGGAGATCATCGACGCCTTCAACGGTCGCGGCAACGCGATCAAGAAGCGCGACGATACCCACCGCATGGCGGAAGCCAACAAGGCCTTCGCCCATTACCGCTGGTAGTAGTCGTTTAGACGGACGGTCGATTCGTGGCGCGCTCGATGGACATCGCAAAGGTCAGGAACATCGGCATCATGGCCCACATTGATGCCGGCAAGACCACGACCACCGAGCGAGTCCTCTATTACACGGGCGTGTCCCACCGCATCGGCGACGTCGATTCCGGCAACACACAGATGGACTGGATGGAGCAGGAGCAGGAGCGCGGCATCACGATCACGTCGGCCGCGACGACCTGCGAATGGCGCGGACACCAGATCAACATCATTGACACCCCCGGACACGTCGACTTCACGGTCGAAGTGGAGCGCTCGCTGCGCGTGCTGGACGGTGCGGTGGTGGTGTTCTGCGCGGTCGGCGGGGTGCAGCCGCAGTCCGAAACGGTCTGGCGGCAGGCCAATCGCTATCGCGTTCCGCGGGTCGCGTTCGTGAACAAGATGGACCGGACCGGGGCAGATTTCTGGCGATGCGTCGGACAGATGCGCGGGCGCCTCAAGGCGCACGCGGTCCCGGTGCAGATCCCCCTCGGTCGCGAGTCTTCATTCCGGGGGTGCATCGACTTGATTTCGATGCAGGCCCTGGTCTGGGACAAAGACACACTTGGCTCCGACTACACGACCTGCGAAATCCCCGCGGATTACGCCGAAGCCGCCAAGAAAGCCCGCACCGACCTGATTGATTCCGTCGCAGAATTCGATGACGTCGCCCTGGAAAACTACCTCGCCGGCATCCAGCCCTCCAACGAGCAGTTGAAGGTGCTGGTCCGCAAGGCGACGCTGGCCAACGAAATCATCCCGGTCGCGTGCGGCTCGTCCTTCAAGAACAAGGGCGTGCAGGCGCTGCTGGACATCGTGGTCGATTACCTGCCGTCCCCCAGCGACCTTCCCCCCGTGGTCGGCGCGGAACCCTACAAGTCCAACGGGCACGTGGTCGAGGAAGAGCGCGCGGCGTCCGACGACGCCCCCTTCTGCGGCCTCGCGTTCAAACTGATGAACGACCCGTTCGTCGGCCAGTTGACGTTCGTTCGCGTGTACTCCGGCGTGCTGAATGCCGGCGAGCAGGTGCTGAACCCTTCGCAGGACAAGAAGGAACGCGCCGTCCGGCTGGTCCGCATCCACGCGAACAAGCGGGAAGAGGTCAAGGAACTGCGCGCGGGCGACATCGGCGGCGTCGTGGGCCTGAAGGTCACGGTCACCGGCGACACGCTCTGCGACCTGGCCCACCCGATCCGCCTGGAATCGGTCCGCTTCCCCGAGCCCGTCGTCGATGTGGCGCTGGAAGCGGAAACCAAGGGCGACGAGGAAAAGCTGTTCGCGTCGCTGCGCCGGCTGGCCCTGGAAGATCCGACCTTCAAGTTCCGCGTGCACGAGGAAACCGGCCAGACCATCGTGTCCGGCATGGGCGAACTGCACCTGGAAATCATCGTCGATCGCCTGCTGCGCGAGTTCAAGGTCGCCGGTCGCGTGGGCCGTCCGCAGGTCTCGTACCGCGAAACGGTCACCCGCACCGCCGAGGCCGAGAGCAAGTACATCAAGCAGTCGGGCGGCCACGGCCAGTACGGCCATGTCATCATGCGCCTCGAGCCGATGGCCCGGAACTCGGGCGTGGTATTCGAGGACGCGACGGTTGGCGGGGTCATCCCGCGCGAGTACATGGGATCGATTGAGCGTGGTGCCCGCGAAGCAGCGCAACTGGGCGTGCTGGCGGGATTCCCGATCGTTGACGTCAAGATCACGCTGACCGGCGGGTCGTACCACGAGGTCGACTCGTCGGACCTGGCCTTTCGCGTCGCGGCGTCGATGGGCCTGAAGGATCTGGTTGCGCGTGCAAACCCGGTCATCCTCGAGCCGGTCATGGCCATCGAGGTGATCGTTCCGGCCGAGTACCTCGGCGACGTGCTGGGCAACCTGGCGACGCGGCGTGCCCGCGTGTCCAAGGTCGATACCCAGGACGAGCTCCACGTGGTGGGCGCCGAGGTGCCGCTGGGCGAGATGTTCGGGTACGTGACGGACCTGAGGTCGATGAGCCAGGGCCGGGGCACGCAGACGATGGAGTTCCTGCATTACGCGCCGGCCCCTGCGGCCGTCCAGACGCGCGTGATCAACGCGGGGAGGAGCATCTGACCATGGGAACCCAGAGGATTCGGATCCGGCTGAAGGCGTACGATCACAAGATCCTGGATCAGTCGGTCAGCGAGATCATCGCCACCGTCAAGAAGACGGATGCGAAGGTCGCGGGCCCCATCCCGCTGCCGACCAAGATCAGTCGCTACACGGTCCTGCGCTCGCCGCACTCGGACAAGAAGTCCCGCGAGCAGTTCGAGATCCGGACGCACAAGCGGCTCATCGACATCCTGGATCCGACGCAGCAGACGCTGGACGCGCTGACCAAGTTGGACCTGAGCCCGGGCGTCGACGTCGAGATCAAGGCCTAGGCGAGGACGAGGGAATCATGCCGAACGTGGAAATTTTCGACATCTCGCGCCGCAAGGTTGGCGAGATCGCGTTGTCGGACGAGGTGTTTGCGGCCGAGTCCCGCCCGCACCTGTACCACGAGGTCGTCAAGGCCCAGCTGCTGTCGAAGCGCCAGGGTACCGCGAAGACCAAGAAGCGCGACGAGGTTGCCGGCTCGACCCGCAAGGTGCTCAAGCAGAAGGGCAGCGGCCGGTCCCGTCATGGCGACAGCCGCGCGCCCATCTACCGGCGCGGCGGTACGGTCTTCGGACCGATGCCCCGTGACTGGGAGATGAAGGTGCCGCGCAAGGTCAAGAAGGCAGCGCTGCTGTCGGCGCTGTCGGACCGCCTGCGCGAGGGCCACCTGCTGGTCATCGAGACGCTGACGATGGACGCGATCAAGACGAAGAAGGTGGTCGAATTCCTCGGCCGCTTCGAGTTGAGCTCGGCCCTGCTGGTCGACGTGACCAACCGGGAACTGTCCCTGTCCTGCCGGAACGTGCCGACGGCCAAGTACCTGAGCTCGAAGGGCCTCAACCTCTTCGATGTCCTCAAGTACGACCATCTGGTCCTGACCCGGGGCGCCGTCGAGGCGATCGAAGGAGCGATGAAGCCATGAAGAGCCCGTACGACATGATTCGTCGGCCTCTCATCACCGAGAAGGCCAACATCGACAAGGAACGTCGCAACACGTTCCACTTCGAGGTCCCGGTGACGACCAACCGCCAGGAAATCAAGGAGGCGGTTCAGGTGGTCTTCAAGGTCCACGTCGAAGGCGTGCGGACCCAGATCGTCCGGGGCAAGGAGAAGCGCATGGGCCGTTTCGTCGGCAAGCGTGCGACGTGGAAGAAGGCCATCGTGACGCTCAAGACGGGCGAAACGATCGACATCTTCGAGGCCCAGTAGTACCGGGGCGAGGAAGGAGCGCGAACGATGGGCATCATCAAGTACAAGCCGACCTCGGCGGGGCGTCGCTCGGCGGAAGGCTACGACTTCTCCGACATCACGCGGAACGATCCCGAGAAGTCGCTGATCGCCAAGAACACCCGGAAGGTCGGCCACAACACGTACGGCCGGATCACCTCCAGGCACAAGGGCGGCGGGCACAAGAAGCTGTTCCGCGTGATCGACTTCAAGCGCGACAAGGTCGGCGTGCCGGCGGTCGTGGCGGAGATCGAGTACGACCCGAACCGCAGCGCGCGCATCTGCCTGCTGAACTACGTGGACGGCGAGAAGCGCTACATCATCGCCCCTCGCGAAGTGAAGGTCGGGGACACGCTGATGGCGGCTGCCCACGCGGAAATCCGCCCGGGCAACCAGCTTCCGCTGACCGCGATCCCGCAGGGCACGATGATCCACTGCGTGGAACTGAAGCCCGGCCACGGCGCCCAGCTGGTCCGGTCGGCCGGCGGCTCGGCGCAGTTGATGGCCCGCGAGTCCGGATACGCCCTGCTGCGCCTGCCCTCGGGCGAGCTGCGCAAGGTCCGCGAGGAGTGCCGCGCCACCATCGGTGACGTCAGCAACCCCGAGCACGAGAACGTGTCGATCGGCAAGGCGGGCCGCAACCGCTGGAAGGGCATCCGCCCCCAGAGCCGCGGCGTCGTCATGAACCCCGTCGATCACCCGATGGGCGGTGGCGAAGGCAAGACCTCCGGCGGGCGTCATCCGACGACTCCGTGGGGCCGGCCGACCAAGGGCTACAAGACGCGTCACAACAAGAGCACCGACCGCCTGATCGTCAAGCGGCGCTCGAAGTAGGACGGAGGGATCCATGCCCCGGAGCGTGAAGAAGGGCCCGTTCGTGGACACGCACCTGATCGAGAAGATCGAGGGGTCGCTGAGGTCCGGCCAGAAGAAGACCATCAAGACGTGGTCTCGCCGGTCCGTGATCCTTCCCGAGATGGTTGGATTCAACTTCGCCGTCCACAACGGCAAGAAGTTCATCCCCGTCTTCGTGACGGAGAACATGGTCGGCCACAAGCTGGGCGAGTTCGCCCCGACCCGTACCTTCCACGGCCATTCCGGCGGTGACAAGAAGGGCAAGGTCGAAGGCAAGAAGGGCGGCGGCAAGTAGAGAGGGCGCGATGGAAGAGCATGTTGTAAGGGCCAAGGCCCGCTACATCCGGATGGCTCCCCGCAAGGTCCGCGTGGTCGCTGACGCGATCCGCGGCAAGCGCGTGGACGAAGCGAACGCCGTGCTGTCCTTCATCACGCGCCGCGCTGTTCGGCCGGTGTCGAAGGTGCTGAACACCGCGGTCGATGCGGCCAAGCAGGCGGGGAACTTCGACCTGGACAGCCTGTTCGTGAAGGAAATCTTCGTCGATCAGGGGCCGGCCCTGAAGCGCGGCCTGTCGCGCGCTCGCGGCATCGTGACGAAGATCCACAAGTTCACCAGCCACATCACCGTGGTGCTCGGGGAGCTGGAGTAGGAGGACCTCGTGGGCCAGAAAGTTCATCCGGTGGGATTTCGGATCCCCTACGTGAAGACGTGGAACAGCCGCTGGTACGCCGACCGGAACTACGGCCAGTGGGCTCGCGACGACATGAAGATCCGCGAGATGGTCCGCAAGAAGATGGGCGCGGCGGGGATCTCCTCCGTGCAGATCGAGCGCACGGCCAACAAGGTCAAGGTCTACATCTATACCGCGCGGCCCGGCATCGCCATCGGCCGCAAGGGCGAGAACATCGAGGACCTGAAGCGCGAGTTGACCAAGCTGACGTCGCTGGAAGTCGTGCCCTACATCCAGGAAGTCCGCAAGGCGGAACTGGATGCGCAGCTGGTTGCCGAGTCCGTCGCGCAGCAGCTCGAGCGCCGCGTGTCGTTCCGTCGCGCCACCAAGCGCGCCGTGACGCAGGCCATGAAGCTGGGCGGCAAGGGCATCAAGATTCGCTGCTCGGGTCGTCTGGGTGGCGCGGAAATGTCCCGCGTCCTCCAGTACCGTGAAGGTCGCGTGCCGCTGCACACGATCCGCGCGGACCTGGATTATGGATTCGCCCAGGCGCAGACGACCTACGGGGTCATCGGCGTCAAGACGTGGATCTTCAAGGGCGACATCCTGAAGAAGTGAGGAAGGCGGGCGCGGCGGATGTGCCGCGACCCGGAACGCGCGGTGGCACGGGCTACCAGCGGGAGGACGACCGATGCTGTCCCCGTCGAGAACGAAGTTCCGCAAGCAGCAGAAGGGCCGGATGCGCGGCACCGCGTACCGCGGTTCCGAGGTTTCGTTCGGCGAGTACGGCCTGCAGGCGACCGAGTGCGGTTGGCTGACGGCCCGGCAGATCGAGGCCGGCCGTATCGCCTTGACCCGCTACGTGAAGCGCGGCGGCCAGGTGTGGATCCGGATCTTCCCGGACAAGCCCATCTCGAAGAAGCCCCTCGAGACCCGCATGGGTCGCGGCAAGGGCGCTCCCGAGCAGTGGGTCGCCGTGATCCGCCCCGGCAAGGTGCTGTACGAACTGGAAGGCGTGGAAGAAGCCGCGGCGCGCGAAGCGTTCCGCCTGGCCTCCCACAAGCTTCCGATCCATACGAAAGTGCTGAAGCGGGGGGAGATCCGATGAAGGCTACCAAGCAAGAGGAATTGCGGGCCCTCACCGTCGAGGAGCTCGTGACGCGCGAGAAGGGACTCCGGGAGTCGCTGTTCAAGATCCGCATGCGGCTGGCCACGGGCCAGATGTCCAAGATGGCGGACATCATCGCGACGAAGCGGAACCTGGCGCGGATCCTGACCGAGCAGAACCGTCGGCTGAAGGCCGCGCAGTGAGGGCAGCGATGGAACAGGAAACCACGATCATCCGCAGGAAGCGCCAGGTTGCGGGAACCGTGACCTCCGTTTCGGGCGAAAAGTCGATCGTCGTCGCGGTTTCGCGGAAGTACGAGCACGCGAAGTTCCACAAGTTTGTCACCCGCGTGACCAAGTACATGGCCCACGACGAGCACAGCAAGTGCGCGGTGGGCGACGCGGTGATCATCGAGGAGTGCCGGCCGCTGTCGGCGCGCAAGCGGTGGCGCGTGGTCGCCGGGGCGAAGGCCGAGGCGTGAGTTCGGGGCCCGTATCGCGGGCGCCCGATTGGGCGAGGTGACCCATGGTCCAGCAGGAAAGTTACCTGATCTCGGCAGACAACTCGGGCGCCAAGCTCCTCCAGGTGATTCGCTGCCTGGGCGGGTCGGGCCGCAAGAGCGCCAGCCTGGGTGACATCGTCGTGGCCGCCGTCAAGGAGGCCCTGCCGCGCGCCAAGGTGAAGAAGGGCGACGTCGTGAAGTGCGTCATCGTGCGTACGGCGAAGGAAGTCGGTCGCGCCGATGGCACCTACATCCGTTTCGATCAGAACGCTGCGGTCCTCGTGAACGCGGCGATGGAGCCGATCGGCACCCGCATCTTCGGGCCAGTCGCTCGCGAGCTCCGCGCCAAGCGGTTCATGAAGATCGTGTCGCTGGCCCCGGAGGTGCTGTGATGCAGAAGATCCGGAAGAACGACGAAGTGGTGATTCTCCGCGGCAAGGACGCCGGCTCGAAGGGCCGCATCCTCGAAGTGGATGTCGAAAAGGACCGCGCGATCGTCGAAGGTCTGAACCTGTGCAAGAAGCATCAGAAGCGCTCGGCCAAGAACCTGAAGGCCGGGATCATCGAGAAGCCGGCGCCGATCCCCATGGCGGCCCTGGCCCTCGTCAGCAAGAAGGACGGGAAGGCGGTGCGGACGCACATTGAATTGCGCGAGTCGGCGGGCAAGACGCGGAAGGTTCGCGTGGCCGCCAGGACGGGCGAGGTCTTCGACTAGGGGGCCGCGAGGCCTCCCGGCGCGAGCGGGGAAGGAACGATGACCAGGATGCGAAAGAAGTACGAGGACGATGTGGTTCCGGTCCTGATGGCGCAGTTCGGCTACAAGAACCGCCTCCAGGTGCCGCGCCTCCTCAAGGTGACCCTGAACATGGGTCTCGGCGAGGCGACGAAGAACCCGAAGCTGATCGAGACGTCGGTCGGCGAGCTGAGCCTGATCGCGGGCCAGAAGCCGGTGGTGACGAAGTGCCGCAAGTCCATCGCGGCCTTCAAGGTCCGCCAGGGCAACGCGGTCGGGTGCTCGGTGACGCTGCGCGGCGTGCGGATGTTCGAGTTCCTGGATCGGTTGCTGAACGTCGCCCTTCCCCGCGTGCGCGACTTCCGTGGCGTCCCCACGAAGGCCTTTGACGGCCATGGGGACTACACGCTGGGCCTGCGCGAGCAGATCATCTTCCCCGAGATCGACTACGACAAGGTCGAGAAGTACACGGGGATGAACATCACCATCGGGACGAGCGCCGGTACCGACGAGGAAGCGTTCGCCCTGCTGAAGGGGATGGGGATGCCCTTCCGGAAGCAGGCGTGAGGAGGTTGAGGCGTGGCTAAGACGTCGTTGATGATCAAGGCGGCTCGGAAGCCCAAGTTCAAGGTGCGCGCCTATCGGCGCTGCCCCCTGTGCGGGCGCGCCCATGCGTACTATCGGAAGTTCAACATGTGCCGCATCTGCTTCCGTAACGCGGCGCTGCGCGGGGACCTTCCCGGCGTGATCAAGGCCAGCTGGTAGGAGAGCGTGCCATGACGACCGATCCCATCGGGGACATGCTGACCCGGATCCGGAACGCCATTCAGGCCGGATTCCCGTCGCTGGAGATGCCCAACTCCAACGTGAAGCGACGGATTGCTGAAATCCTGAAGCAGCAGGGCTACATCGAGGACTGCTCGGTGATGGACGACCGGCTCCAGGGGATCCTCAAGATCTACCTGAAGTACGTCGCGCCCAAGCGTCCGGCGATCGCGGGCATCCGCCGCGAGAGCAAGCCGGGCCGCCGGGTCTACGTCGGCAAGCGCGAGATCCCTCGCGTCAAGCGCGGCATGGGCCTGGCGATCCTGTCGACCCCGCAGGGGTTGATGGTCGACGCCGAAGCCCGGAAGCTGGGCATCGGCGGCGAGGTCCTGCTGACGATCTGGTGAGGCCCGGTCGAACGGGCGCGGTGTGGCGGGGGCGGCAGTGCGCTGACCGCTCGTGCAGCACTGACGAATGCGGAGGGTACCGTGTCGCGAATCGGTAAGAAGCCCATCCCGGTACCGACCGGCGTGGAAATCAAGGTCAAGGGCCCGACCGTCACGGTGAAGGGCCCCCTGGGGATCCTGTCCCGGGACATGCTGGGCGTGACGCTCGCCGTCGAAAAGACGGAGATCGTCGTGTCCCCGGATCCCAGCCACGTGAAGGCGGCGTCGCTGCACGGCCTGATGCGGACGCTCGTTGCCAACATGGTCGACGGGGTCAGCAAGGGCTTTTCCAAGACGCTGGTGATCACGGGTACGGGCTACAAGGTCGAAGCCGCTCCCACGGGCCTGACCCTGTTCCTCGGCTACTCGAAGCCGGTCGTGTTCCCGCTCCCGGCCGACGTCACGGCGACGGTCGAGGCGAAGAACACGACGATCGTCCTGAAGAGCATCAACAAGGAGTCCCTGGGGGACACGGCCGCCAAGATCCGCGCGGTGCGCGAGATCGAGCCCTACAAGGGCAAGGGCGTGGCCTACCTGGGCGAGAAGATCAAGCGGAAGGCCGGTAAGGCCGGCGCGAAGTAGCGGCGGAGGGCAACGTGGAAGTTCGGAACGCTGAACGCCGGCTCGAAGCCCGGCTGAGTCGTAAGCAGAGGATCCGGAAGAAGGTGGCGGGGAGCCAGGCTCGTCCGCGCCTGGTGGTCTTCCGCAGCACCCGCCACATCTCCTGCCAGGTCATCGACGATGATGCGGGCCGCACGCTGTGCGCCGCGACGTCGGAAGGCAAGGAGTTCGCGACGGGCAACCCGGACGCCAGCAAGATGGACGTGGCGAAGAAGGTCGGTAGCCTGATCGCGGAACGCTGCAAGGCGGCCGGGATCGACACCGTCGTCTTCGACCGCAACGGGTTCCTGTACCACGGCCGGATTGCGGCAATGGCGGATGCGGCCAGGGAAGCGGGACTGAAGTTCTGACCTAGGAGGTGGCGTCTTGAGCGCTGAAGAGCAAGTTCAGGAGAAACTGGAATTCTCCGAGCACATCGTCCACCTCGGCCGCGTGGCCAAGGTGGTCAAGGGCGGCCGCCGGTTCTCGTTCGCGGCGCTCGTGGTCATCGGCAACGGTGAGGGGCTGGTCGGGTTCGGCCTGGGCAAGGCCCAGGAAGTCCCGGAGGCCATCCGCAAGGGCGCCGAGCACGCGAAGAAGAACATGATTCGCGTGCCCCTGTTCGGCGACACCCTGCCGCACGAAGTCATCGGCCATTACGGCGCGGGCCTCGTGGTGATGCGTCCGGCCTCGGCCGGTACGGGCCTCATCGCCGGCGGCGCCACTCGCGCGGTCCTGGCGGCGGCGGGCGTGAAGGACGTGCTGGCGAAGAACGTCGGCAGCCGCAACGCGCACAACGTCGTCCGGGCCACGATCGCGGGCCTCCGCCTGCTGATGATGCCCGATGAGGTCGCCGAGAAGCGCGGCCTCGTCCAGGAGGTTGGGCGATGAAGGAACTTTCGCACCTGTCGCCGAATCCCGGCGCGACCAAGACGCGCAAGCGTGTCGGTCGTGGCTATGGATCCGGTCTTGGCAAGACGTCAGGTCGCGGCCACAAGGGTACCGGCGCGCGTACGGGCAAGGGACGCCCCGCCTACTTCGAGGGCGGCCAGATGCCCCTGCAGCGCCGCCTGCCGAAGATCGGCTTCCGGCCGCTGAACCACATCGAGTTCTCGATCGTCAACGTGGGCGCGCTGGACATCTTCCCGGCGGAAACCCACGTGGACCCGGCGTCCCTGGTGGCCTCGGGCCTCGTCCGCAAGATCGGCGACGGGGTCAAGGTGCTGGGTTCCGGTGAAGTGACCAAGAAGCTGGATGTGGTCGCTCACGCGTTCAGTGATGTGGCTCGCCAGAAGATCGAGGCGGCGGGCGGCACGGCGCGCCTGGTGGTCGAGATCGAGGACGTCGAGGCGTAGATCGCCCCTGCGTCGGAGGGTTGAACGTGGCCCACAGCCTGGAAGGACTCGGAAAGGTCCCCGAGCTGCGAAAGCGGCTGCTGTACACGCTCGGCATGCTGGCCGTGTACCGCATCGGGATCTTCGTCACCGTCCCCGGCGTCGACCGCGAGATCATGGCCAACTACGTGAAGTATGGCCAGACCGGTCTGCTGGGACTCTTCGACATGTTCTCGGGCGGCGCCGTCTCCCAGATGTCGATCTTCGCTCTGGGCGTCATGCCGTACATCAGCGCCTCCATCATCTTCCAGCTCCTGGCGGTGGTCATCCCCGCCCTGGAGCGGTTGCAGAAGGAGGGCGATGCCGGCCGTCGCAAGATCAACCAGTACACGCGCTATGCCGCAGTCGGCCTCGCCGCGATCCAGGGCGTGGGCATCGCGGTGTGGTTGCAGTCCTTGAACACCCAGGCAGGCACGGAAAACGTGGTCCGCATGTCTGCGTTCGTGTTCAAGTTCCTGACGGTGCTGTCGCTGACCACCGGGACGATGCTGCTGATGTGGATGGGCGAATCCATCACGGAGCGCGGCATCGGCAACGGCGTGTCCCTGATCATCTTCGCCGGCATCGTGGCGCGCCTGCCCGACGCCGTCGTCCAGACCTACTCGCTTTCCACGATGGCCGGCGGCCGCCTGGAACCCCTGACCCTGGTCATGATCCTCATCATGATCATGGTGACGATGGGCGTGATCGTGTTCTTCGAGCGCGGCCAGCGGCGCATCCCGGTGCAGTACGCCAAGAAGGTGGTCGGCCGGAAGCTGTACGGCGGCCAGACGACGTACCTGCCCCTGAAGGTCAACACCGCGGGCGTCATCCCGCCGATCTTCGCGTCCTCCATCCTGATGTTCCCGGCGACGCTGTCCAACCTGTTCCCGGGCGCGTCGTGGGTTGCCTGGATGCAGAGCGTGCTGGTCCCGGGGCACCTGCTGTACAACGTGGTGTACGTGGGCCTGATCGTGTTCTTCGCGTTCTTCTACACGGCCGTCACGTTCAACCCGGTAGACGTCGCGGACAACCTGAAGAAGAACGGCGGGTTCGTCCCGGGCATCCGCGCGGGCAAGGCCACGGCGGACTACATCGATCGCGTGCTGTCGCGGATCACCGTGGGCGGTGCGATCTACATCAGCGGGATCTGCGTGCTGCCGACCATCCTGCAGCAGCACTACTCGGTGCCGTTCTACTTCGGTGGGACGTCGCTGCTGATCGTCGTGGGCGTGGCGATGGACACGGCCGGGCAGATCGAGTCACACCTGATCAGCCGTTCGTACGAGGGCTTCGCCGGGGCTCATGGCCCGCGGGTTCGCGGACGTCGGGACTACGGCTAGGCCGTTTGGCCTGGTCACGGGCTTGGCGATGTGCAGGTTTTCTAGAACGAAGGGGTCCTGATGCCGAAGGAAGAGGCCATCGAGGTAGAGGGCGTCGTCGTCGAGGCGCTCCCGAACGCGATGTTCCGTGTTGAACTGGCGAACAACCATCGTGTGCTGGCTCATGTCTGCGGCAAGATGCGGATGCACTTCATCCGGATCCTGCCCGGTGACAAGGTGCGCGTGGAACTGTCGCCCTATGACGTCACCCGTGGGCGGATCGTGTTCCGGGTGCGGTAAGGAGGCGGCCATGAAGGTCAAGGCTTCGGTGAAGAAGATTTGCGAGAAGTGCAAGATCATCAAGCGCCGCGGTGTGGTGCGGGTGATTTGCGAAAACCCGCGGCACAAGCAGCGCCAGGGCTGAGTGCAGGGAGATTGGAGGCGTCATGGCTCGAATCGCTGGTGTTGACCTCCCGAGGAAGAAGCCGGTTGGGATCGCCCTCCGGTACATCTACGGCATCGGACCGACGAACGCGTTGAAGGTCCTCGCCCAGGCGGGCGTGGATCCCCGGACGCGCACGGACGACCTGACGGAAGGCGAGATCGCTCGTATCCGTGAGGTGATCGACGCGGGCTTCAAGGTGGAGGGTGACCTTCGCCGCGAGGTGTCGGCGAACATCAAGGTCCTGATGGACATGGGGTGCTACCGGGGCCTTCGGCATCGCAAGGGCTTGCCCGTGCGCGGCCAGAGGACGCACACCAACGCCCGTACCCGCAAGGGCAAGCGCGGCGCGACGATCCGGAAGAAGAAGTAGGAGGATCCACACCATGGCCAAGGCGAAGGTGGGAAAGAAGAAGGTTCGCAAGGACGTGCCGCAGGGCGTGGTCCATATCAGCGCGACCTTCAACAACACGATCGTGACCATCACCGACCCGAATGGCGCGGTGGTGGCGTGGTCCTCCGCCGGTCGGCGGGGGTTCAAGGGATCGCGCAAGTCGACCCCGTTCGCGGCCCAGATGGCGGCCGAGGACGCGGCCAAGCGCGCCCAGGAAGTCGGGATGAAGTCGGTGCAGGTCCTGGTCCGGGGCCCGGGCGGCGGTCGCGAGTCTGCGATTCGCGCGCTGTCGGCCGCCGGTCTGCGCGTGAGTTACATCCGTGACGTGACGCCGGTTCCGCACAATGGGTGCCGCCCCCCGAAGCGTCGTCGGGTCTGATCAGGAGGTTGATGTGGCCAGGTACACGGACGGTCAGTGCAGGATCTGCCGCCGGGAAGGCATGAAGCTCTTCCTGAAGGGCGAGCGGTGCCATACGGAAAAGTGCGCCTTTGCGCGGCGCGGGTATGCCCCGGGCCAGCACGGCCAGCGGCGCTCGAAGCCGACGCCCTACAGCGTGCAGCTTCGCGAAAAGCAGAAGGTCCGCCGGATGTACGGCATGCTCGAGAAGCAGTTCCACCTGTTCTTCGAGCGCGCCGAGCGGATGAAGGGCGTCACGGGCGACAACCTCCTGCGCCTGCTGGAGACCCGCCTGGACAACCTGTGCTACCGCGCCGGCTTTGCGGTGAACCGCAACGACGCGCGCCAGCTGGTTCGACACGGTCACGTGAACGTGAACGGCAAGCGCGTCAGCATCCCCTCCTACATCGTGAAGGCGGGGGACGTGGTCGAGGTCCGGCCGAAGTCCACGGGCATCAAGCGCGTGGCCGAAGCGTCGGCCGTGGCCGAGCGGAGCCGCACGGTCCGTTGGCTGGACGTGGATCGGAGCAAGCTGAAGGCCACCGTGACGTCGCTGCCCGAGCACGACGACCTGTCCGACCTGCTGCCGGCAGCGGAGGTCGAGGGACGGGCGATCCGGCAAGAGCTGATCGTCGAGCTGTACTCCAAGTAGGACCCCGGAAGGGAGTCCGAACCGGCTTCAGCCAGGAGGCGCCACGATGCAGAGGAATTGGCGGGAACTGATTCGTCCGCGGTCGATCCTCGTCGACTCGGATTCGTTGACCGACTACTACGGCAAGTTTGTTGCCGAACCCTTGGAGCGGGGTTTCGGCACCACGCTGGGCAACAGCCTGCGCCGGATCCTGTTGTCCACGATCCGCGGTGCGGCCGTCACTGCCATCAAGGTGGAAGGCGTGCTGCACGAGTTTTCCACGATTCCTGACATCGTCGAGGACGTGTCGGAAATCGTGCTGAACCTGAAGGGCGTGGACCTTCGCCTGGAAGTGGACGGCCCGAAGCTGGTCCACGTCCACCTGGAAGGCGAGAAGATCGTGACCGCGGGCGACCTGTTCCAGGGGCCCGAGATCACCGTTCTGAACCCCGACGTGGTCGTCTGCACGATGGGTCCGGGCGCGGTCCTGGACATCGAAATGACCGTCAAGGAAGGCTTCGGCTACCAGCCGGCCGACCGCAGCAAGGACCCGAACGCGCCGCTCGGGACGATCCCGATGGACGCGGTGTTCACGCCGATCCGGAAGGTCAACTACCGCATCACCAACGCCCGTGTTGGCCAGATGACGGACTACGATCGCCTGACCCTCGAGGTCTGGACCAACGGTGCCGTGCTGCCGCAGGAAGCGGTTGCCGTCGCCGCCAAGATCATGAAGGAGCAGGTCCAGGTCTTCATCAACTTCGACGAAGGCAGCGAAGAGGACGAGATGCGTCCGGTCGCGATGCCCTCGCTGGAGGACGGCGACGCCCCGGTGGCTACGGCTGACGGCGCGACCTCGGACGTGCTGTACCGCCTGGTCGAGGAACTGGACCTGTCGGTCCGTGCCCAGAACTGCCTGCAGAACGCGGGGATCCGCCACGTGGGCGAACTGGTCCAGAAGACCGAGCAGGAAATGCTCAAGACCCGGAATTTCGGGCGCAAGTCGCTGAAGGAAATCAAGGACGTGCTGCAGGATCTGGGGCTTTCCCTGGGGATGCGGCTCGAAGGCTTCGACCCGTTGAACCGGGTCTGACGCGGTGCGGCCCTGGGGCGTTGACCCGTGCAGGGACGCGGGCGCCTGAGGGTGTTCGGAGGAGTTGAACGATGCGGCACAATAGAAAGCAGGTCAAGCTCGGCCGGACGGCGTCGCACCGCAAGGCCCTGTTCCGGAACCTCCTGTCCTCGCTGTTCGAGCACGGCAGCATCATCACGACCGAGGCGAAGGCCAAGGAAGTGAAGCGGCGTGCCGACATCCTGATCGGCTGGGCGCGGATCGGGGATCTGCACCACCGGCGCATGGCGGCGGGCGAACTGTTCGGCGCGATGCCATTGCAGATGCTGTTCGATACGTGGGGCAAGTCCTTCCCGAACCGCATTTCGGGGTTCACCCGCACGGTGAAACTGTTCCAGCGCAAGGGCGATGCCGCGCTGATGTGCCTGGTCGAGATCATCGGGGCCCATCCCGGGACCGCGGTGGACGCGCCGAAGGCCGCTTCGAAGGCCTCGCCGGCCGTCGAAGAATGATCTTGACGAGCGGGGAGGAGAATCTATAATCCTCCCCGCGTTTCGTTGGTAGGGAACGCGCTGCGTGGCCTGCCAACGGCGTTCTTTGCGTTTCGGGGATCGTCTAACGGTAGGACTGCAGACTCTGGATCTGCCTGTCGGGGTTCGAATCCCTGTCCCCGAGCTATTTGACATCGGCCCGGCGCGCCCAGAGGCGTGCCGCTCGCGGGGGTGAGACCCCGGGGGTTTGTCGGCCAGCGGCCCTTTAGTCTATCGGTTAGGACACAAGACTCTCAATCTTGGGAGACGGGTTCGATTCCCGTAAGGGCCACCATCCACACACATATTCATCGGGAAACCGCGCGCTGGCTGCTGTGTATCGGTGCGTCCGGTGTGCGGGAGCGGGACTAGGGCTGGCGGGTGAACCCGTATCCCAGTGGGCCCGGACGGTGCACGCCGCGCTCGGTGATGATCGCGGTGATCAACGACCACGGCGTGACATCGAAGGACGGGTTGATCACCTTCACGCCTTCGGCCGCCACGCGATGTCCCTGCAGGTACAGCACCTCGTCGGCCGAGCGTTCCTCGATCGGGATGAAGGATCCATCCGGCAGCGTCGGGTCGAGCGTGCTGGACGGCGCGGCCACGTAGAACGGGATGGCGTGCCGTGTCGCCAGCACCGCGTGCGTGTACGTGCCGATCTTGTTCGCCGTATCGCCGTTCGCGGTGATGCGATCCGCGCCGACCACGCAGCAGGTCACCAGCCCTTTGGCCATCAGCGCGCCCGCGGCGTTGTCCGTGATCAGGGTGACGTCGAACCCGTCACGCACCAGTTCCCAGGCGGTCAGCCGTGCGCCCTGCAGGTAGGGGCGCGTCTCGCACGCGATGATGCGGACGGACTTGCCGGCTTCGCGGGCGCCCCGGATCACGCCCAGCGCCGTGCCGTAGCCTCCCGTGGCCAGCGCGCCGGCGTTGCAGTGCGTCAGCACCGTCGCGCCGTCCGGGATCAGCGCGGCGCCATGCCGGCCGATGGCGCGGTTCATCGCGACGTCCTCGTCGTGGATGTCCCGGGCCTCGGCGTCGAACGCTGCGCGGATCGCGTCCGCGCCTGCGCCGGCCATTGCGTGGAAGCGGCCCATCATGCGGGCGATCGCCCAATGCAGGTTGACGGCTGTCGGACGCGAGGCGCCGATGATCCGCGCGGCATCCTCCACCGCGGTGGCGAACCCTGCGGCGGCGTCGGGCGCGCGATGCGCGGCCAGCGCGATCCCGTAGGCCGCGGTGATGCCGATGGCCGGGGCGCCCCGGACCACCATGTCGCGGATGCCGGCGGCCACGTCGGCGGCCGTGTGGCATCGCAGGTATTCCTCGCGCCCTGGCAGCAGGCGCTGGTCCAGCAGGATGACCGCGTCCCCGTCATAGGCCACCGGGTGGATCGCATCGAGCGTCGTCGTCATCGGGTCTCCTTGCGTTTGCGGGCCCTGCGAGCGGGCGCGGAGCAGGCCGGGGCGGCGTCCGGGTCCAGTGTCCGGACCACCTCGGCCAGGTCCGCCGGGAGGTCGGAGAACGTCACGCTGCCGTCCCGGTCGATGAACACCGAAACCGCGGTCGGCGGGATCAACCCGGCGTCGCCGTCCGGTGCGCTCGGCTCAGTCGAAGCGCGTGATCTTCTTCGTGAGGAGTTTGAGCTCCTCCGGGGAGTAGGGGATCTTCCCCTCGAAGTAGTCCCTGTCGTAGCCATACACATCCGAAAAGAACATGACGCGGCCCTTTTCGTCGAGGCCGACCGAATTGTACTCGACGAAGATCGGCACCGGCGTCTTCAAGGTGATTTCGCGCAGTTCCTCCTTCGCCAGGATCGCGCGACCGTTTTCCGGCGTGATGCCCGCCGCCTTCTCCAGCAGGAGGTCCATGATATCGAACGGCTTCTGGAGCCGGATGCACCCGTGGCTGAAGGCGCGGATCTCGCGGCTGAAGAACGCCTTCATGTTGGTGTCGTGCATATAGATGCCGTAGGGGTTCGGGAAGACGAACTTCACGCGCCCCAGCGCGTTCGCGTCGCCCGAATCCTGGTAGATTTCCTCGCGACCGTCGGCCAGCGTCTTCACGACGAAGTTGTGCTTTTCGTAGTAGTCCGGGTCCTTCAGCAGTTCGTAGTCGGTTTCCAGTTTCTGGATGCGCTTGGGCACGTACCAGCGGGGGTTCAGGATCACGCGCTCGATCTTCGCCTCGAACAGCTTGGTGCGGTTGATCCGGCCCTCCAGGCGGGCGCCGGGATCCGTGTCCCAGTTGTTGTTGCCGCACACGATGCGGTGCTTCGTCAGTTGCTTGCCGTCTTCCCAGACCGACATCGCGAACTCGGGCAGGTTCACGCGGACGTACAGGGGTTCCTCGGGCCGGACCAGGCTTTCGCGCCAGCGCTGGAGCCCCAGTTCGATCTGCCGGACGCGCTGTTCCACGGGGACGTTCAGGGACCTGGCGTGGCGCTCCTCGACGATCCCCTCGGCTTCGAAGCCGTGGGTCGATTCGTAGTCCTCGAACGCCGCCTCCAGGCCGGCGTCGAACACGTTGTTGTCGGTGGGGCCGGCGTAGTATCCTTCCTGGGCCAGGCGCTGCTTCAACGCCTCCACGATCGGCCCGCGGGAACCGCGGCGCACCTTCATCGACCCGGTGACCGGGACCGTCCTGAAGGGACCTGCCGCGGCCAGTTTGCGGTACGCGGCCAGCCGGGCCTGCAGCACGGCATAGTCGGGGTGCTTCGGGGGCAGGGCGGCCAGGCCCGCGACCGGGTCCTTCGCGAACGCCTCGAACGCAACCAGCATCGTGTCGCCCCGGGCCGAGATGGCAGTAGCCTCGTCCTTGTCGGCGCGGAACGGTTCTGCCACCACGCGGACCTTCATGTCCAGCGCCCATCGGAAGAAGGCGGCCTGGGCCAGGGCCTCGATCCGGTTGCGCGCCCGTCCGACGGCGGCCTCGGCCTGCAGAACGCGCGAGTGCGTCGCGATCGTTTCGGCGTAGTCCTTCCGTCCCAGGCCCTTCAGGCGGCCCGCGTCGTCCAGGCCTTCGACCTCGACGTCCGTGGGCGCCGGCCGGGCCAGGGCCAGGGGCTTCAAGGCTGCCCAGGCGGGCGCGCGATCCAGGTCGGCACGCATCGGCGCGGCGGCATCAGCGGCGGCCTTCATCTCGGCAAGGGACTGTTCCAGCGCGGAGGGATCGTGGCGCGGCGCGGACAGGCCGTGGTCCGGGGCGGTGCGCAGGACGTCCAGCAGCGCTTCCAGCGCCCGGGACGCGCCGTCGGGCGTCGTGAACAGCGGTTCGTTGCCGCGGGACTCCAGGGCCTTGGCGGTGAGGGCGGCGAAGGCGGTGTCGGCGACAACGGTCGATGCCAGGTCCGAGGCCATCGTCGAACGCAGGGCTTGCCGGTCGGTCCAGAGGCGGCGAGCGGTTTCCAGGGGACCCTTGGCGGCCGCCTCGTCGTCCTGCGCCGGCGGAAGGGCCAGCGCGGGCGCCGGGGCCGTTGCTGGCTTGACCCCCTTCGGGGGCGCCGGTTCGTTCGGGAGTTCGCCTCCCGGCCCGACGGCTCGACCGAGGTAGGGCGACGGTTCGCTCGGCCCGCTGGTCTTGCACCCCAGCAGGGCCGCGACGATCACGGCGACACACACATGCGTCTTCACGGCCCCTCCCGGGCGCTTTCCGGGGGCAAAGGATAGTCGCGTCGTGGGGATGCGTCAACGCGATGCGCCCCAACGGCGCACCGCGTCCGTGCCCGTACCCGTGCCCGTCCCCGTGCCCGCCCAGAGCCCGCCCGTCCTGGCCCCATCGGGCTCGGGTACGGTCTCGGGTACGGGTACGCGGGACAGTCATGCGGCGAAAACGGCCCCGCCGACATGGACCTCCAAAGCGTCCTTGGGGTATCATCCGGCCCATGCTGAAGATCAACCCTCAGGTGCGGCGAATCGTTGAACTGGCGATCTAGGAGGACCTCGGCACGGGCGACGTCACCACCGAGGCCTGTGTACCCCCGGAGGCCCGGGTGGTCGGCCAGATCGTGGCGAAGTCGCCCGGCATCCTGGCCGGGATCCCCATCGCGCTGATGGTGCTGGAGCGCATCGACCCGTCGATCGTGGCCACGCCGCTGGCTGCCGACGGCGCCGTCGTTTCGCCCGGCCAGGCCGTGATGCGCATCGAGGGCCCCGCCCGGACCGTCCTGGTCGCCGAGCGGACCGTCCTGAACTTCGTGATGCGCCTGTCGGGCGTGGCCACTCGTACCCGGGAGTTCGTGGATGCCCTGGAGGGCACCCGGACCGTCATCCTCGACACCCGCAAGACGACACCCGGCATGCGCGCGCTGGAAAAGTACGCGGTCCGTGTCGGCGGGGGCCGCAACCACCGCACGAGCCTGTCCGGCGGCGTGCTGGTCAAGAACAACCATCTCGCCATGCGCGGCGACCTCAAGGAAACGGTCCGCCTCGCCCGCGCTGGCGCGCCATCCCTGTGCAAGGTCGAGGTCGAGGTCCGGACGATGGAGGAGGCCAAGAGGGCCATCGAGGCCGGCGCCGAGGTCCTGCTGCTGGATCACATGACCATCGACGAGGTCGCCGCGGTCGTGGACTACTGCAACTGGAAGGTCGCGGTGGAGGTGTCCGGGAACATGACCCCCGAGTCCGCGCGTGCCGTCGCGGATGTCGGCGTGGATTTCGTTTCGGCCGGCGCCCTCACCCATTCCGCGCCCTGGCTCGACTTCGCCATGTACCTCACGCCGGTGGAGCCCTCCCATGGAGGCGCTTGACCTCGGGAGGCTTTGCACCTGTCTCGCGGAGGCGGGCGGGCGGATTCAGCGAATCGTCGTCTTCGGTACCGTGGGAAGCACGCAGGACGAGGCGGCGAGCCTGGCGCGAGCCGGTGCACCCGCCGGGACGCTCGTGGTCGCGGCGGCCCAGACCGCCGGCCGGGGGCGCGTGGGACGATCGTGGCACTCGCCCTCGGGGGGGATGTACGCGTCCCTGGTCCTGAGGCCCGCAGAGCCGCCGTCGCGATGGCCGGTGCTGGCCGTGATGGCGGGCACGGCGCTGGCCGAGGCGTTGTCCGGATCGGGGGTCCTCGCCGTCACCGTGAAGTGGCCCAACGACGTTCTGGTCGGAGGACGCAAGGTGGCGGGGCTGCTGGCCGAGTCGCATGCAGAAGACGGCTTTGCCGTGCTGGGGCTGGGGCTGAACGTCCTGCTGGATCGCGACCTGCCGCCGGGCATCCGGGACATCGCGACCGACCTCGGCTCGCACGTGCCGGCGACGGCGGATGCCACGGAGGTCTGTGCCGGCGCACTGGCGGCGATTGCCGCGGCCTGCATCGACGGCTCGACGGGGCTGGTGCTGGACCCGCTGCGGGCCTCGCGCTGGCTGGACCGTTCGCGGGAGGTCGCCGTGGCGGGTGTGCGAGGGTGGCCGGCCGGGATCACGGCCGAAGGGGAACTGGTGCTGGACGTGCCGGGCGGGACCTCCGTCCGGATATCGATGGGAGAGGTGAGCGATGCTCGCGGCGATTGACGTCGGCAACACGAACACGGTGGTCGGATTCTTCGATGGCGAGCGGCTGGTCACGCAGTTCCGCCTGGCCAGCCACCGGACGTCCACGACCGACGAGGTGGCTTGCCTGCTGTTCGGCCTGATGCGGATGGAAGGGCTCACGGAGGACCGGGTCGAGGCGGCCGTCATCGCCAGCGTCGTGCCGCCCCTGACGTCGGTCTTTTCCGGATGGGCCGAGCGTTGGCTGAAGGTGCGGCCCATGGTGGTCGGCCCTGAAACGCCCACCGGGATCGCCGTCCACTACTCGAGCCCACGGGACGTGGGAGCCGACCGGATCGTCAATGCCGTAGCCGGGCACGCGAGGTACCCGGGCGCGGACCTCGTGATCGTGGACTTCGGGACCGCGACGACGTTTGACGCGGTCACGGTGACGGGCGACTACCTGGGCGGCGTCATCGTCCCGGGCGTGACGGTCAGCCTGGACGCCCTGTTCATGCGCACGGCCAAGCTGCCTCGCGTTGACGTGGTGCGGCCCGACACGGTCATCGGTCGCGACACGGTCCACAGCATCCAGTCGGGCGCATTCTACGGCTACCTGTCGATGGTCGAGGGCCTCGTGGCCCGCATGAAGGCCGAACTGAACGACCCCGTCCGGGTGGTCGCCACCGGCGGCCTCGCGTCGCTGCTGTGCGGCGATTCCACCGCGATCGACGAAGTGTTGCCCGACCTCACGCTCCAGGGCCTTCGGCTGATCTGGGAACGCAACGCCCGCGGGTAGGGCCGTTCCTTCGGCAAGGTGAACCTTCCACAATCTCAATCCTTTGCGTCCCCGAACCCGAGCCCGCAGCCCCGCAGCCGTCCCGTGCCCGAAAGCGGCCAGGAAGGCGGGGTGGGGGACGGGTACGGGTACGGGGACGTCAGGGGCGGAAAGCGGGGACGGGTACGGGTACGGGTACGTCAGGGACTGGAAGCGACAGGAGCGGCGGAGATCAGGGCGTCGTCGGGGGGGTGACGACGGGGTCATGCAGCTCGAGGCCGGCCGCGACGTGCAGGTAGCCCGCGTCGTGACCGATGGCCTTCGGGACGATGACCAGGTCCTTGTCCGGCAGCGAGATCGGCATGCTGCCGCCGCTGCCCAGCAGGCTCTTCAGGTTGAAGGACGGGCTCGCGAAGGTGATCGGCTTTTCCAACTGCTGGAACACCACCGGGATCAGCGCGCCCTGGATCAGGCCCCGGATGTCGTCCTCGGTGTAGTTGGAATCGAGGTACACGATGTCCATGTCGGAGAGCTTCGGAGGATTGACGATCTGGATGCTGATCACCTTCCCCTTCACCGGGTCGTCCGCCAGCGACAACTGCATCTCGATTTCCAGGAACAGGAACGTGTGCAGGTTCACCGGCTCGCCCATCAGCACCATCGTCGCTTCCAGGTACAGGTCGCCCACCTCGACCGTCAGGGTGCCGGCCGGGTTGCAGGACGTG
Organism: uncultured Myxococcales bacterium; assembly: GCA_903857665.1. Lineage (GTDB taxonomy): Bacteria > Myxococcota_A > UBA9042 > DTJE01 > DTJE01 > CAIZWN01. Next base: position 2,790 of record CAIOFV010000152.1, on the reverse strand, counting down.
ATGATCGGCGGCAGAAGCGCGGCGGTCGTGGCGTCCAGGTTTTCCACGCCATACGTGCTGAGATCGACCTTGTCCTTCAGCGCGTCCGCGGTCAGGTGGACGTTCAGCAAGCGTCCGTCCCACAGCGAGTACAGCGCTTCGTTCAACGCGTCGTCGAACAGGGCCAGCATCAGCTTTTCGGGATTGGCCATGTCGAACCCGAAGGCTTCGGGCGTGCCCGCCAGGCAGGACGCGCGGCCGATCGTCCCCAGGATGTTGCGGTCGATCAGGTGATCGGACGTGATGGCGGCGTTCAGGTCCAGCGCGCCGCCCTCCGGGTCGAAGTTCAGGACCTGCGGCTGCAGCGAGATCTGCAGCGTCACCGCATTCATGCCGGTCATCAGCGCGGGAATCGTGAACGCGAACGGCTTGGCCAGCAGGTTGTTCAGCGTGGCCGGCAGCTTGTTGATCTGGTCGGTCAGCAGCGTCTTGACCTGGTCCTGGAGCATCGTCTGCAGCGTGCCCTGCAGCATGCCGACGATGAGGTTGTAGAACCAGTTGTTGATATGCACCGCGAACCCGTCGAGGGTCAGTACTGCGTCCGAGGCGTTCATGGCGATCAGGTGCGTCACCGGGTCCACGCTCATCTGCACGGTCGAGTTCAGCGTGACCGTGGTGGCGGTGGCGTCGCCGCTCTGATCGCCGGGGCAGATGTTGAACCCGGTGGTGGTCTTGACCAGCCGGATCGTCGCCTTGAAGTTCGGGATGACGATGTTGATCTTCAGCGCGCCGAAGTCCGGCACGATCTTGACGGCCGGCGGGTCGAAGGTGATCGAGTCGATGAAGATGTCGTAGTCGCAGCCGATCTGCGAGACGTGGGTCACGGGGTTCGGGATCAGCGTGGACAGGTCCAGGTTCGCGACCGCCATTTCCAGGATCGCTGAAATGGTCGCCTGGTCCGTGGTGTCGGCGTTCCAGAACAGCTTGTCGTCCAGGTACGCCTTCAGCGCGTTGGGGATCGCGGACGCCAGCGGGTCCGGCAGGTCCATCGTGGTCCAGACGGGGCTGTACTGGTAGGAGCGCAGCGTCCGGAAGGCGTTGCCGAAGGTGTCGGTCGCCGTGGCGTCGATCAGGTTCATGCCCTGGTCGGGCACGACCGGGAACTGGAACGAGCCGTCCGCCGCGACGGTGATGGTACTGCCGTTGATCGTCAGGGACGCGACCTGGCTGACGCTTTCGGTGACGGTGCCGGTGACGACGACGAGGCGGTCGCCGTTGATGGTGGCCCCGCGCTCGGGATAGGTGATCGCGAGGACCGGCGCCGTCCCATCGCACCAGGCGACCACGTCGCCGCACAGCGTCGCGTTGGTGGTGTCACAGGCGTGGAACGTGTACTTGCCTTCGGCGTCGAACTGGAACTGGTCGGCCGAGATCTGGCTGACGCCCACCGCGGGGTCCACGGTCGGGGTGGTGATCGCGCCGCCCGGGACCGGGTTGCCGTACTGATCGACGAGGTCGAAGCCGACCTTGACCTGGTCGGTCATGCGGTAGACCGGCTTGGCGGGGATCAGCTTCAGCGTGAGGCCGACGGCCGGGCCGGCCTGGATCGTCAGGGTGCCCTTTTCCAGCGTGGGCGTCGTGCCATCCGCCGGCTTGCAGGTGAGGTCGTAGGCGCCGGCCTTCGTGCCGGTGACCGAGAAACCGATGGACGAGGTGGTGACCGTCACGTCGGCCGGGAAGTCCACCTTGAACTCGACGCCGGAAACCTCGTTGCCGTAGGTGTCGAAGGCCTTGCACTTGCCGTTGACGGACGCGCCGGCCGCCATCGTGTCGGCGTCGAGCGTGGTGACGACCTTGGCCACCGCGCCGGCGGTCACGGTGAGGGAGGCAGGCGTGGCGTCCGCGGCGCCTCCGACCAGCGCGCAGGCCACCGTGTAGGCGCCCGCCGTGTGTCCCTCGATGTTGAACGTGCCGTCCGCCGTCCCGGCCTGGGTCACGGTGCCGTCGGCAGGCGTGACGTTGACCTGGAACGTGCCGGTCGCCGCGTTGCCCTGGGCGTCCTTGCCCGTGCAGGTCGCGGTTGCCGAGGTGCCGGCCGCGATCGACGCCGGGGCGACCGCGGTATCGACGGTTGCGGGCCTGCCGGCGGACACGGTGACCGTGGCCGGGGTCGGATCGACCGCGGGAATCTCGGGTGCTTCGCAGGTCACCTGGTAGTCGCCGGGCTTCGTGAACGTCACCGTCGCGTCGGTGACCGTCACGCCATCCATCGGGGCGACGGTGAACTGGGTCGCCGCCTGGACGTTCCCGGACGGGCCCGTGATCGTGCACGTGACCGTCACCGGCGTGCCCGACTCGACCGTGGAGGTCGAAACCTGGGTGTCGATGCTGTAGCCGGCACCGTCGCCGTAGTCGGGACCCAGCGCGTCCGGGGTGCCTGCCGACCCGCCGCCGCCGCAACCCGCCAACAGGAACGCCAGCATCCCAGCGAACAAAGCCGTCTTACGCATGCCAAACCTCAGGAGTCGAGTTGTTGAGCAGAATCCAAGCGTATCTTACCGGTTCCAAACGACGATGCAACGCCTTCGAACGTCTTTGATCAGAACGGATCCTCGAGACCCTCGCCGCGCGAAACCCTCGCCGCAGACGAAGCCGACTCGGGCGCGCCTGCCCTGCCCGAGCGCGGAGGTGAAGGCGACGGGTTTCCGGAGGGAACTCTCGCCGTAGACGAAGCCGACTCGGGCGCGCCTGCCCTGCCCGCGCGCGGAGGTGAAGGCGACGGGTTTCCGGAGGGTACTCTCGCCGTAGACG